>NZ_JBIAIY010000005.1:0-348618 GCF_042871665.1 Micromonospora sp. NPDC005686 | reverse complement strand
GCCCCCCCGCCGCCCCGCGCGCCCCCCCCCCCCCGCGGCCGCCCCCCCCCCCCGCGGCCGGCGGCGCCCCCCCCCCCCCGCCCCCCCCCCCCCCCCCCCCTCGGTGGGGATCAGGCGGTGAAGCGGATCCGGCGGCGGCGGGCCAGCACGAACAGCACCGCGCCGGCGGCCAGCAGCAGCGTCGCGCCACCGGCGACGGCACCCGCCGCCGGGCCGGTCACCGGCAGGCCGCCACCCTGGCCGGAGCAGTCGTCCGGCTGGGCGTACGGAATGGTCTCCGCGTCCTCGACCACGTCGTACTTCACCGTGACCTTGAGGCCCGGGTAGGCGTCGAACCCGACCGAGCTGGTCCTGCCCGGCTCGGAGACGAGCTTCCTGGTGACGCCCTTCTCCGTGGTGAGCGTGGCGGTGAAGGGCACGCCGTCGGCCGGGTTCTCCACGACGAAGGTCATCGAGTCGCAGTCCTGGTCCAGCTTGAAGATCGGCTCCGCAGGCTGGGCGGGAGAGCTGGGCGGGACGGACGGGCTCGACGGGACGGACGGGCTCGGCGGGACGGACGCCGACGGTGTCGGGGTCGGCGAGACGGGCGTGCTCGGCGAAGGGCCGGCGCTCGGCGGCGTGCTGGGCGACGGCGACGGTGACGGGCTCTGCGCCGCGCAGTTCCGTTCCGGGCGGGCCGTCACGGTCCGCTCGCCGTCGTGCGACTTGCGGCCCCGCTCCCAGTGCGCCCCGACGGTCAGCTTCAGCTCCGGGATCGGGCCGGAGAACGTGTGGGTCTGGGTGCCGGTCAGCGGGCCCTGGCCGGCCGGCTTCAGTTCCGCGCCGACGGCCAGTCCGCCGCCGATCGCGCCGGGCACCGTGGATTCGAGCCTGGTGATCCGGCCGGAGATGTCGGTCTCGCTGCTGATCACCGACCAGGTCACGGTGACCGTGCCGTTCGCGGCGGCGCAGTAGCTGCCGGACGGCTCGGGGTGGTGGGCGGCGGCCGGGCCGGCGACGGTGGCGACGCCCGCGAGGCCGAGCAGCGTGCCGGCGGTGAGGGCGGCGGCACGCCGGAGGTGGAGACGGTTCACGCCTACTCCTGACGAGGGGAGGATGGGAGAGACCGGGCGGAGGAACCGAAGCCACGCGTCCGCCTGGCAATCGGGCCAGACCCTAGCGAGATCGACAGTGCGGGCGTCACCGTGATCGAAAGGTCGTAAAGGGTCCGTTATGCATTTGAGATCGTTGATGTACATCGAGTCACTGATCGTCGCGCCGGGTACGTCGTTCGCGCCTCGCGGCGTCGCGTAGCGTCGGGGCATGCGCAGAGGGCGACGGTGACCCGGATCGTGGCCGGCACGCTCGGCGGCCGGCGGATCGCCGCGCCGCCCGGCGCCGGCACCCGACCGACCTCCGACCGGGTGCGGGAGGCGCTGTTCAGCGCCGTGCAGTCGCACGTCGACCTGGACGGGGCGCGCTTCGCCGACCTGTACGCCGGTTCCGGCGCGGTCGGTCTGGAGGCGCTGTCCCGGGGCGCGGCACACGTGCTGCTCGTCGAGTCCGACGCGCGGGCCGCCCGGGTGGTCCGGGAGAACATCGCCGCGCTCCGTGCCGCGCCGGCCGCGCGCCTGGTCACCGGCAAGGTCGCCACGGTGCTGGCGGCAGGTCCGGACGGCGGGCCGTACGACGTGGTGTTCGCCGATCCGCCGTACGCGGTGCCGGATTCCGAGATCACCGCCATGCTGGCGGCGCTCGTCGACGGCGGCTGGCTCGCCCCGGACGCCCTGGTGGTCGTCGAGCGGTCCAGCCGTACCGGACCGGTCACGTGGGTGGAAGGTGTCACTCCGGAGCGCAGCAGGCGTTACGGCGAGACCACTCTTTGGTACGGTCGCCGATCATGAGACGTGCGGTCTGCCCGGGCTCGTTCGACCCGGTCACCAACGGACACCTGGACATCATCGGCCGGGCCAGCCGGCTCTTCGACGAGGTGATCGTCGGGGTGCTGATCAACCAGTCCAAGCAGGGCCTGTTCACGGTCGAGGAGCGGATCACCATGCTCCAGGAGGTCACCGCCTCGTACGACAACGTCCGGGTGGAGTCGTTCCGCGGCCTGCTCGTCGACTTCTGCCGTGCGCAGCAGGCGAGTGTCCTGATCAAGGGTCTGCGTGCGGTGAGCGACTTCGACTACGAGTTGCAGATGGCCCAGATGAACATCGGCCTGGCCGGCGTGGAGACGCTGTTCATGCCGACCAACCCGCTCTACTCGTTCATCTCGTCCAGCCTGATCAAGGACGTGGCGAAGTGGGGCGGCGACATCTCCGCGCACGTTCCCGACCTGGTCCGCGAGCAGCTCTCCGCCCGCCTCCGCCCCTGACCCCCGCCCCCGCCCGCCGGGGTGGGGGCGGGGGCGGGAGGGAGACGCGCGGGTGGGGCGGGTGGGGTGCTTGTGGCTCCGGCGCGACATGATGTCTGCAGCGCCGAAGCCGGGCGCAGGCCGCATGATGGAGGGCGGCCGACGAAGACAGGAGTGAGGTACCGGTGGACCCGCTCGATCGCATCGACGAACTGATCGCCATGGTGGAGCAGGCCCGCTCCGTCCCGATGTCGCGCAACAACTGCATGGTCGACCGGGGCGAGATGATCGCCGTGCTCGACGAGTTGCGCGCGGAGCTCCCCGCCGACCTGCGCCGCGCCGCCGCGCTGCTGGAGGAGCGGGACAAGATCATGGAGGCCGGCAAGCGCGAGGCCGACCGGATCATCAGCGAGGGTGAGGCGGAACACGCCCGGCTGGTCTCGGTCAACGAGATCACCGTCTCGGCCGAGCACGAGGGCGCGCGGATCATCGGCGAGGCGCGGGCCGAGGCGCAGCGCCTCCGCGAGGAGGTCGACGACTACGTCGATACCGCGCTGGCCAACTTCGAGCAGTTCCTCACCCGGGCGCTGGCCTCGATAGAGCGCGGCCGGGACAAGATGCACGCGCTGCGCGAGATCGGCACCTTCGGCGGGGACGAGACGGACCGCCCGCTACCCTTCTGAGCGGCGCGCGGGCCGGTCGCCGACAGCCGGCTGCCGCCGGGCCGGAGGTGAGCCCCCGGTTCGACGGTCCGCCCCCCAGCCAGGTAACCTTCTTTGTCGGCCTCTCGACGGCCGGAGTCTGACTATGCCCAAACACTCGCCAAGCACACTCAACCCCAGGTCGCCGCTGGTCCTCGACACGAGGGAACTGCCGCGCCGACCTGGCGCGTTGCGTACGCACAAGCGGGTCGTGCCGGCACCGGCGGACCTCGGCGTGGAGTTGATCGGCGTGCCGGAGGGCGCGGACCTCGACCTCGACCTGAGGTTGGAGTCGGTGTCCGAGGGCGTGCTCGTCTCCGGGACCGTCACCGGTCCCGTCAAGGGCGAGTGCGGGCGCTGCCTGCGCGAGATCGACGACTCGTTGGCCGTGACGATCCAGGAGCTGTACGCGTACGAGAACAGCACCACGGACGACACGGCCGACGAAGACGAGGTGGGCCGGATGCAGGGCGATCTGATCGACCTGGAGCCGGCGTTGCGGGACGCGGTGGTGCTGGCGCTGCCGACCAACCCGCTCTGCCGGGAGGACTGCCCAGGGCTGTGCCCCGAGTGTGGGGTGCACTGGGACGATCTGCCGGCCGACCACAGCCATCAGCAGGTCGACCCGCGTTGGGCGAGCCTGACGCAACTGACCCGTACAGAGGAGTAAGAACCGTGGCCGTCCCCAAGCGCAAGATGTCGCGCAGCAACACCCGCGCCCGCCGGGCGAACTGGAAGGCCTCGGCGGTGGCGACCGTGGCCTGCCCGCAGTGCAAGTCGGCCAAGCTGCCGCACGCCGCCTGCTCCGTCTGCGGCACCTACAACGGCCGCCAGGTCCTCGAGGTCTGACCCGGCTGCCGAGTGACGTCCCCGACCGCCGGTCGGGTGACGCGCGCACCAAGGCTCTCGCCCGGTGCCCCGGCTCCCTCCGCCGCCGACCGGCTTCCGGCCGGCGGACCGTCGGAGCCGGGCACCGCGCGGATCGCCGTCGACCTCCTCGGCGGGGACGATGCTCCCGCCGTCGTGGTTGACGGCGCTCTGCGAGCGGTACGCACGGATCCCGCCCTGCACCTGATGCTCGTCGGCCCGATCGAGGTGGCCGACGAGCTGATCGGTGCGCTCGACCCGGCCCAGCGCGCCCGGGTCACGGTCCGCGCGGTGCGGGCCGTCGTCGGCATGGCCGACCATCCCACCGCCGGCCGCGGCGAGAGCACGGTACGCGCGGCCGTGCAGGCCGTCCGCGACGGGCTCGCCGACGCCGTCGTCTCCGCCGGCTCGACCGGCGCCACAGTCACCGCCGCCGCGCTCGGCCTCGGCCGCTGGACCGGAATACGCCGGCCCGCGCTCGCCGCCACGCTCCCCGCCGTCGAGGGACCGGTGGTGCTGCTCGACGTCGGCGGCACGCTCGAACCCGGCCCCGCCACGCTGGCCCGGCACGCCCTCCTCGGCGCCGCCTACGCGTCGGTGGCGCACGCCCTCACCGCGCCCCGCGTCGGGCTGCTCTCGGTCGGCCACGAGACCGGCAAGGGTGACCGGCTGCGCCGCGCCGCCGCACCCGCGCTCGCCGCCGCGCCGCTGCCCTGCGACGGCCGCTACGTCGGCCTGGTCGAGGGGTACGACATCTCCCTCGGCGCCCGCGCCGACGTCGTGGTGACCGACGGCTTCACCGGAAACGTCCTGCTCAAGGCTATCGAGGGCGCGTACGCCATGGCCGGCGGCCCACCGTCGCGCGGTGGCGCCCCGCGTGCCGCCGCCCTGCTCGGGGTGGGTGGCACCGTGGTCGTGTGCCACGGCGCGGCCGGCTCCGAGGACGTCGCCTCCGGTATCGCGCTGGCCGCCCACCTGTGGCGCCGCGACGCCGCCGGGACGGTCCGCACCCTGCTCGCCGACATCCCGCACGATCTCACTTCTGACCGACACGACACCGAGGTAGCACCATGACCAACGACAAGCGGCGGCGTGCTCCCGTCGGCCACCTTGAGACGGCCTTCGGGGTGTCGCTCGACCCGGAGCTGCTGGAACGCGCGCTCACCCACCGCTCGTACGCGTACGAGAACGGCGGCCTGCCCACGAACGAGCGGCTGGAGTTCCTCGGCGACTCGGTCCTCGGCGTGGTGATCACCACCGCGTTGTTCCACAACCACCCCGACCTGCCCGAGGGGCAACTGGCGAAGCTGCGCGCCAGCGTGGTCAACATGCGGGCGCTGGCCGACGTGGCGCGGGGCCTGGGCCCGGACGGGCTCGGCGCGTACCTGCTGCTGGGCAAGGGCGAGGAGGCCACCGGCGGACGGGACAAGGCGAGCATCCTGGCCGACACGCTGGAGGCGCTGCTGGGCGCGATCTACCTCCAGTACGGCCTGGACACCGCGGCCATCGTCATCCACCGGCTGTTCGACCCGCTGATGGCCGAGTCGGCGGGCCGGGGCGCGGCGCTGGACTGGAAGACCAGCCTCCAGGAGCTGACCGCCGCGCTCGGGCTGGGCGTGCCGGAGTACCGGATCGAGGGCACCGGACCGGATCACCTCAAGACGTTCACCGCCTGGGTGGTGGTCGCCGGGAACCGCTACGGCGGCGCGGAGGGACGCAGCAAGAAGGAGGCCGAGCAGCGCGCGGCCGAGTCGGCCTGGCGGACGCTGAACGAGCAGGCCGAGGCCGAGGCGGCGGCGCGGGTCGAGGCCGAGGCGCAGGCCCAGGAGGAGGCGGACGTCGAGGCGGGCGCCGGCCGTGCCTGAGCTGCCCGAGGTCGAGACCGTCCGGCAGGGGCTGGCCCAGTGGGTGATCGGCCGGCGGATCGCCGCCGTCGAGGTGCGCCACCCCCGGGCGGTACGCCGGCACGCGCCGGGTGGCGCGCACTTCGCCGACGTGCTCGCCGGGCGGACGATCACCGGCGTACGCCGCCGGGGCAAGTACCTGTGGCTGCCGCTGGACAGCGGCGACGCGGTGATCGGTCACCTCGGCATGTCCGGCCAGTTGCTGTTGCAGCCGGTCGGCGCGGCCGACGAGCTGCACCTGCGGGTCCGGTTCCGGTTCGCCGACGACGGGCCGGAGCTGCGCTTCGTCGACCAGCGCACGTTCGGCGGGCTGTCCGTGTCCGCCGACGGGGCGGAGCTGCCCGCCGAGATCGCCCACATCGCGCGGGATCCGATGGACCCGGAGTTCTCCGACGAGGCGTTCGTGGCGGCGCTGCGCCGCAGGCGTACGGAGGTCAAACGCGCGCTGCTCGACCAGACGCTGATCTCCGGGGTGGGCAACATCTACGCCGACGAGGCACTGTGGCGGGCGAGGCTGCACGGCGCCCGCCCCACCGACGCGCTGACCCGCCCGGCCGCGCTGCGGCTACTCGGGCACGTCCGGGACGTGCTCGCCGAGGCGATCAAGCAGGGCGGCACGAGCTTCGACGAGCTGTACGTGAACGTCAACGGCGAGAGCGGCTACTTCGACCGGTCGCTCAACGCGTACGGCCGGGAGGGGGAGCCCTGCCCGCGTTGCGGGGCGCCGATCCGGCGCGAGGCGTTCATGAACCGCTCCTCCTACAGCTGCCCGCGATGTCAGCCCCGGCCCAGGGGCACCCTCCGGGGATGACCCCGAGCCGATTCGGGGTTGCGCCGGTGTGCATCGCCGGACGGTCCCCGGAGACGCGCCGGAGCGTACCCGGAGATGCCCTTTTCCGCCCGGTCCGTACGGCCGTTCCGGGCCGCGCGGACCGCGCCCGCCGGATCGGGGACGAGCGGGGGCCGTTCCCCGATGTCGCGGCCCTACCGCCTGCCTAGCGTCATCCTGCGTCGGCGCAGGGCCGGCATCAGGAGGGTGGAACCCGGAACATGGGCAGGCGACCGGTGACCGTGCGGCTGGCACGGTGGAGTGCGGAGCATCCGTGGCGCGCGATCGCGTTGTGGGTGGTCTTCGTGGCGGTGTGTTTCGTGGGCGGCAGCGCCGCCGGGCTGAACGAGGCCACCGACGAGGATCAGGCGATCGGCGAGTTCGGACGGGCACAGCTGATCGTCGACAGTGGCGGGTTCGACCGGCCGGCTACCGAGAACGTGCTGATCACCGCCCGCTCGGGTTCGCTCGACCAGGCCGCGGCGAAGGCCGCGGCCCAGGACGCGGCGGACCGGCTGCGGCAGGTCGACGGCGTGGCGTCGATCGGTACGCCGATGCCGTCGCGCGACGGCAGCGCGCTGCTGGTGCCGATCACCATGTCCGGCGACCCGGGCACCGCCGGCGACCGGGTGCAGCCGCTGCGGGACACCACAGCGAAGGTGCAGGACGCGCACCCGCAACTGCGGGTGGAGCAGGTCGGCGGCCCGTCCATCGACAAGGCGCTCGACGACACGCTCGGCAAGGACTTCAAGCGCGCCGAGCTGCTCAGCCTGCCGGTGACGCTGGCCATCCTGATCATCGCGTTCGGCGCACTGATCGCCGCCGGGGTGCCGGTGCTGCTGGCGCTCTCCTCGGTGGCCGCCGCGATGGGTCTGTCCACACTCGCCTCACACCTGGTGCCGGCCACCGACACCACCGCCAGCGTCATCCTGCTGATCGGCCTGGCGGTCGGCGTGGACTACTCGCTGTTCTACGTGCGGCGGGAGCGGGAGGAGCGGGCAAGGGGCCGGTCCGGCCTGGACGCGGTGGAGATCGCGGCGGAGACCTCCGGGCACGCCGTGGTGGTCTCCGGCACCGCCGTGATCATCTCGATGGGCGGTCTGCTGCTCGCCCAGGACGCGATCTTCTCCTCGCTGGCGGTCGGCTCGATCCTGGTGGTGGCGGTCGCGGTGATCGGCTCGCTGACCGTGCTGCCGGCGCTGCTGGCGAAGCTCGGCCGCTGGGTGGACCGGCCGCGGGTGCCGCTGCTGTGGCGCCTCACCGCCCCGCGCGACGGGCAGCCGACCCGGCCCCGCTTCTGGCCGGCGGTGCTCAAGCCGGCGCTGCGCGCGCCGGTGGCCACGCTGCTGATCTCGGTCGCGCTGCTGCTCGCGCTCGCCGCGCCCGCGCTCGGCATGAAGCTGAAGTTCCCCGGCCCGGAGGACGTGCCGCGCACCACCGCCGCCATGCAGGCGTACGACCGGCTCACCGCCGCCTTCCCGAGCAACGGCACCAGCCACACGGTGGCCGTGCGGGCGCCGGCCGAGCAGGCCGACCGGGTGCGGGCCGCGCTCACCGACCTGGCCGGCCGCACCGCCGCCGACCCGCTCTTCGCGCCGGCCGAGGGGGACGGCCCGGAGATCGAGGTGTCCGCGGACCGGCGGGTGTCCGTGCTGGAGGTGGCCACGCCGCACGCCAGCCGCTCCGACGAGGCGTCCCGGTCGCTGCACGAGCTGCGCGAGGACCTGCTCCCCGCGACGCTCGGCGGCATCCCGGGCGTGGAGTACGCGGTCGGCGGCGGCGTGGCCGCCAGTGAGGACTACGCGGCACACATCTGGGCGAAGCTGCCGATCGTCGCGGCGTTCGTGCTGGCGCTGACGTTCCTGGTGATGGCGTGGACGTTCCGGTCGGTGGTGGTGGCGCTGACCTCGATCGTGCTGAACCTGCTCTCGGCCGGCGCCGCGTACGGGCTGCTGGTGCTGGTCTTCCAGAGCACCTGGGCGGAAGGGCTGCTCGGCTTCACCTCGATGGACGCGATCGTCACCTGGCTGCCGCTGTTCCTGTTCGTGGTGCTGTTCGGACTGTCCATGGACTACCACGTCTTCGTGGTCAGCCGGATCCGCGAGGCGGTCGACCGGGGCATGCCCAACCGGGAGGCGGTGGCGCACGGCATCATCTCGTCGGCCGGTGTGGTGACCAGCGCGGCGGTGGTGATGGTGGCGGTGTTCTCCATCTTCGCCACGCTCAGCACGATCGACTTCAAGCAGCTCGGCATCGGCCTGGCGGCGGCGATCCTGCTGGACGCCACGATCATCCGCGCGGTCGTGCTGCCCTCGGTGATGACGCTGCTGGGCGACGCGAACTGGTGGGCGCCGCGCTTCATGCGCCGCCGTACCGCCGCCCCGGCGGTCGGGCCGCCGCCCGCCCCGGCACCGGAGCTGGTCGGCGCCGGCTGACCAGGTGCCCGGGCCGCCCCCGGGGGACATCCGGTCTCCGCGACATGCCCGGGAGCGGCGGTGAGACCACCACCCCGGGCACCGGCGCGACCACCCACTGACCCGAACCTCGGCGCCCCCGCTCCCGACGGGCGGGGGCGCCGAGGCGTCACGGCAGCGCGCACGGCTCCCGCCAGGCGTCCAGCGTCCGATCCTTGCGGATCGAGGCGAAGCCGTAGCCGACCGAGGTGACGCAGAAGTCCGCCGGCTCGCCGGTGTACTCGACGTGGAAGACCGGCTTGCCGGCGTCGACGAACGGCAGCAGCTTCGCGCACTGGCGGCGGCGTACGCACTCCTGGTTGACCGCGAAGTCGAAGTCGGGGGCCAGCGCGGCCACCTGAGCCACGTCGTCCACCAGGCCGGGGGAGAGGCTCAGCCCGCGGGCCAGCCCGGCCAGCCGGCGGTTGAACAGCAGTTGGTCGTCGAAGTCCAGCGGGAAGCCGGGGCGGTGCCGGTAGCCGTCCGCGTCGGCCAGGGCCACCGCGCCGAACCCCTTGCCGCGGCACAGCCGGAACCGGTCGGCCAGCACCGGCGCGAGCGCGTCCCAGCGCCGTACGTCCAGGAACCGCCTCCCCGGTCGTCCCGGCACCGCGGCGCCGCGCACGGCGGCGGGGAAGCGGGCGGCGTCCGGCTCGTCGGCGGCGGACGTGCCGACCCGGACGTGGCAGACCAGCCGGCGGCCCCGCTCGCGCAGCGCGGCGGTCTCGGCCGAGGTGGCCGCCACCGGGTCGAGGAGGAAGACGTCGGCGTCGACTGTGACGTCCAGCGGGGTGGTGAGCTGCCACTGCCAACGCCAGCGGCCGGCCTGCGCGGCCGGCCAGGGCGTGGGCGCACCGGGCGGGGTGATCGGCCGGCGGCAGGCCGGCACCGGGACCAGCAGCAGGGCGGTCAGCGCGAGCGCTGCGCCCCGGCGCGGACCACGTCGGCGGACGCGGGCCGGCCGGGAGCGCGGCACGGCCCACACCGGCCGGATCCGCATCGACAGCTCCCCGGACGCGGGCGGCCCGGCGCCGCCCCCGATGGGTCAACGAGCGCCGGGCCGGTCACGACGCGTGGTCAGCGCGGGGTGGCGAAGACCTGCGTCCAGTACGGCCCGTTGCTGCGCGCCACGCCCACCCCGATCTGGGTGTACGAGCAGTTGAGGATGTTCTTCCGGTGGCCCTCGGAGTTCATCCAGCCTTCCATGACGGCGGCCGGGGTCTGGTAGTTCCAGGCCACGTTCTCGCCCACCATGCTGTACGAGTAGCCGGCAGCCTTGACCCGGTCCCAGGGCTGACTGCCGTCGCTGCCCGTGTGGTCCATCTTCTTGTGGTCGGCCTGGTCCTGGCTGTGCCGCTGGGCGGCCAGGTTCAGCTTGGCGTTGACGGTCAGCGCCTTGCAGCCGGCCTTGGCCCGCTCCTGGTTCACGATCGTGACGACCTGCTGGAGTTCGGCGCTGAGCCCGGTCGTGGCGGCGGCCTTGGTGCCGGTGCTCCCGGTGCCGCCGCTCGACGAGCCGCCGCCCGGGGCGCTGCTGCGCTCCTGCTGCCGCGACGGCGCGGTGCTGCGGCTCGACTTCGGCGTGGCCCTCTTCGTCGGGCTCGGCGCGGCGGTGGTCGGTACGGCGGACGGACTGGCCGACTCCGGAGCGAGCGCGTCGGCGGGTGCCTCCTCGGCGCCCTCGGGCGCCTGCGGCGCGGCGGCCACCGGCGCGTCGGCGGAGGTGCGCTTCGTGCCCTGGTCGCCGCCGGGCAGCAGGACGGCGCCCACCCCGAGACTCACCACGAGCGTCGCCGCGGCGGCGGCCCCGCCGATCACGAGCGGCCGGGACAGGCGCCGCTTCGGGCGCCGCCGCTCGTCGGCCGGGGTGTCGGTGGCCGGCTGCCAGGTCGCGGTGGGCTGCTCCCAGCCGCCGGCCGGCTGCTCGTGACCGGGCCAGGCGGTGGGCTGTTCCTGGCCCTGCCACGCCGCCGGCTGTTCCCGGCCCTGCCACGTGGGCTGCTCGCCCTGCCACGCGGCGGTGGGCTGCTCCTCACCGTTCCAGCGGTCGCGGGGCGGCGGGTAGGAGCCGGCCGGCCCATAGGCCGGGGGCGTGCTCTCGGGGCGGTGGTCCTCGGCGGCGTAGCCGGCGCGTCCGTGACCGGCGGGCGGCTGCTGTGCACCGTCGCCGAACAGGTACGACGACCGCGGCTCGGGCCGGTCGCTGAGCCACGCCGGACCCTCGTCGGTCGGCTGCTCGGGGCGTCGAGGGGCGCCCTCCGGTTCGATCGGGTCGTTCCAGCGGTACACGCCTGTCCCCTCCACGGGTCGGTTGCGGGCCGGGGTGACGCTACGGGCGCGTTCGGAGCTGCGGCAACGTGGCTAAGAAAGAGTTAAGGCGAAGCCGGTGCGGAGGGTAGGGCGTTCGCGCGTTCCGGGCGTACAGTAAAGGCGTCCGGACAGAGCGTGTCCGCGCCTTCTGGCGACCCCCTGACGAGTGGACCGGCCGACGTGGAGATGATCTACGGCCTTGGTCAACTTGACGCCGGAGGGGTTTTCGGCTCAATATGTAGGTGTCGCCAGTCGCGCCCAGCCATGTCCCGTGCAGTGGGAATGGCAGCCGCGAACATCATGGGCGCGCGTTGGCCGGCCTTTCCGGCAGCGCACATCAAGGAGTTCAGCATGGCGAAGGCCCTCTACGGCCACGTAAGTGCAGCGCCCGACCGGCGTCTGCTCGACGAGGTCACCCGTCTGCGTTCCAGGGTTCAGGCACTGGAGTTCGAGATCACGCGTCTGCGCGCCGACAACGATCGGCTTGCGGCGGCAGCGGCGGAGGCCGATGACCTCCTCCGTCTGGCCGAGCCCGCGCTGACCTGATCTTCAGTCACCGGAAAACTGAAACGCACCACACCGAAAAGCGCGCCGACACGCAAAGTGCCGGCGCGCAGCCATGTTCGTACCCTTTTCGTCGCCGCCGCCGCAATTCCCGATCTTGCGGAGCCGTACGGAATTGCGCCCAGTAATTGTGATCATGCATTTCGGTTCCGTTCCCCGACGCCGGGCGGAAAGCGGACACCGCCGACGGCGGGTGGGTCGCGTGGCGGTGGCGTCCCTCTCCCGGGTTAGTCTGCGGGTTCACCAGGTCCGCGCAGCCGGCGACGGTACGGCGGCCACCGGACGAGGATCGAGAAGGTGCATCTCAAGAGCCTGACGGTGAAGGGCTTCAAATCCTTCGCCTCCGCCACGACGTTGAAGCTGGAGCCCGGGATCACCTGCGTGGTGGGCCCGAACGGCTCCGGCAAGTCCAACGTCGTCGACGCCATCGCCTGGGTGCTCGGTGAGCAGGGCGCCAAGGCGCTGCGTGGCGGCAAGATGGAGGACGTCATCTTCGCCGGCACCGCCGGGCGGGCGCCGCTGGGCCGGGCCGAGGTCACCCTCACCATCGACAACACCGACGGCGCGCTGCCGATCGAGTACACCGAGGTCTCCATCACCCGCCGGATGTTCCGCTCCGGCGAGAGCGAGTACGAGATCAACGGCGACTCCTGCCGCCTGCTGGACATCCAGGAGCTGCTCTCCGACTCGGGCATCGGCCGCGAGATGCACATCATCGTCGGGCAGGGCCGGCTCGACGGCATGCTGCACGCCAAGCCGGAGGACCGGCGGGCGTTCATCGAGGAGGCGGCGGGCGTCCTCAAGCACCGCAAGCGCAAGGAGAAGGCGCTGCGGAAGCTCGACGCGATGCAGACCAACCTCAACCGCCTGACCGACCTGACCGCCGAGCTGCGCCGCCAGCTCAAGCCGCTGGGCAGGCAGGCCGAGGTGGCCCGGCGCGCCGCCGCGATCCAGGCCAACCTGCGCGATGCCCGGCTGCGGCTGCTCGCCGACGACCTGCACACGCTGCGGACCACACTGGACAGGGAGATCGCCGACGAGACCGCGCTGCGCGAGCGGCGCGAGCTGATCGAGGCCGAGCACGGCGAGGTGCAGGGCCGCCTCGGTGAGCTGGAGGCGGCGCTGGCCGAGGACGCACCGCTGCTCGCCGCCGCGCAGGACACCTGGTACCGCCTCTCCGCGCTGCAGGAGCGGTTCCGCTCGATCGAGCAGCTGGCCAGGGAGCGGCTGCGCCACCTCAGCGCCGCCGGGGACGACGAGCGCCCCGGGCGCGACCCGGAGCAGCTGGAGGCGGAGTCGCGGCGGATCCGCGAGCAGGAGGAGGAGCTGCGCGCCGCGCTCACCGAGGACCAGATCCGGCTGGCCGAGGCGGTCGAGCACCGGCAGGAACTGGAACGCCAGCTCGCCGCCGCCGAACGGGAGCTGGTCGCCGCCGCCAAGGCGATCGCCGACCGGCGTGAAGGGCTGGCCCGGCTGACCGGCCAGGTGAACTCCGCCCGGGCGCGGACCACCAGCGCCGGTGAGGAGATCGAACGGCTCGCCGCCGCGCACACCGACGCGATGGGCCGGGCCGAGAGGGCGCAGGCCGACCTGGACGCGGTCGCCGAGCAGTCGACCGAGGCCGACCGGGACAACGCCGACCTCGACGCCCGCCACGACGAGGTGGTGGCCCTGCACGAGCGGACCCAGGCCGCGGTGCGCAGCCTGGCCGACGGGGAGCGCGCCGCCGAGAAGGACGCCGCGACCTGGAAGGCCCGCGAGGAGGCGCTCGCGATGGGCCTGCGCCGCAAGGACGGCGCCGGTGAGCTTCTGGCCCGCGCCGACCAGGTGCCCGGCCTGCTGGGCAGCCTCGCCGGGCTGCTCACGGTCGCGCCCGGCGACGAGGCGGCGCTCGCCGCCGCGCTGGGCGGCCTGGCCGACGCAGTGGCGGTCAGCGGCGTGGACGAGGCGGTCGAGGCGATGCGGCTGCTCAAGATCTCCGACGCCGGCCGGGCCGGGCTGCTGGTCGGCAGCCCGGCCGGACCGGGCATGGACGGCCCCGCAGACGCGCTGCGCCCGAAGCTGCCCGAGGGCGCCCGCTGGGCCCCCGACCTGGTGGAGTGCTCGGCCGCGATCCGCCCGGCCGTGCACCGGGCGCTGCGTGACGTGGCGCTCGTCGACGACCTGGCCGCCGCGTCCGCGCTGGTCGCCGCCAACCCGGAGCTGCGCGCGGTCACCCCCGACGGCGACGTGGTCGGTGCGTACGCGGCGGCAGGCGGGTCGGCGAAGGCGCCCAGCTTCATCGAGGTGCAGGCCGCCGTCGAGGAGGCGCGGGCCAACCGGGCCACCGCCGAGCGGACCGCAGCCGAGCTGCGGGAACAGCTGGCCGAGGCGCGCGCCGAGGTGGCCGCCGCCAAGGAGGCGGTGCAGCACGCCGCCGCAGCCAAGCGGGAGGCCGAGAGTCACCGCAACGCCGCCGCGCGCCGGCTGGCCGAACTGGGCGCGGCAGCCCGGTCGGCCAAGGCGGAGACCGACCGGCTCGGCGAGTCCCGGGCACGCGCCGAGGCGGCCCGGGAACGGGACCTCGCCGCGCTCGCCGAGCTGGAGGAACGGCTGCGCCTGGCCGAGGCCACCCCGATCGACGCCGAACCGTCCACCGAGGAGCGGGACCAGCTCGCCGCCATGGTGCCGCAGGCACGGCAGAACGAGATGGAGGTCCGGCTCGCCGTGCGTACCGCCGAGGAACGGGTGGCCTCGATCGCCGGGCGGGCCGACTCGCTGGCCCGGCAGGCCGCGGCCGAGCGTGCGGCGCGGGAGCGCGCCGCCGCCCGGCGGGCGGCCCGCACCCGCGGCGCCCACATCGCGCGGGCCGTGGTCGGCGGCGCCCGCGAGGCGCTCACCCGGCTCGCCGTCTCCATCGCCCGGGCCGAGGAACACCGCGACGCCGTCGCCCGCGAGCGCGCCGCCCGTGAGGCCGAGCTGTCCGAGGTACGCGGCGCGGCCAAGCGCCTCGCCGCCGAGCTGGAACGGCTCACCAGTCAGGTGCACCGCGACGAGGTGGCCCGCGCGGAGCAGCGGATGCGCATCGAGCAGTTGGAGGCCAAGGCCGCCGAGGACTTCGGGCTGGACGTGGCCACGCTCGTCGCCGAGTACGGCCCGGGCCAGCTCGTGCCGCCCACCGACGCGGACGTGGCGCTGGCCGAGAAGGACGGCCGGCCGGTGCCGGAACCGGTCCGCTACGAGCGGCCGGTGCAGGAGAAGCGGGCTGCCAAGGCGGAGCGGGAGCTGGCCCTGCTGGGCAAGGTGAATCCGCTCGCGCTGGAGGAGTTCGCCGCGCTGGAGGAGCGCTTCAAGTTTCTCTCCGAGCAGCTGGAGGACCTCAAGGCCACCCGGCGCGACCTGCTCACCGTGGTCAAGGACGTGGACGACCGGATCCTGGAGGTCTTCGCCAGCGCGTTCGAGGACACCGCCCGGGAGTTCGAGCAGGTCTTCACCGTGCTGTTCCCGGGCGGCGAGGGCCGGCTGATTCTCACCGACCCGGAGGACATGCTCACCACCGGTGTCGAGGTCGAGGCCCGCCCGCCGGGCAAGAAGATCAAGCGGCTCTCGCTGCTCTCCGGCGGGGAGCGGTCGCTGACCGCCGTGGCGATGCTCGTGGCCATCTTCCGTGCCCGGCCCAGCCCGTTCTACATCATGGACGAGGTCGAGGCGGCGCTCGACGACGTGAACCTGGGCCGTCTGATCACGCTGCTGGCACAGTTGCGGGAGAAGAGCCAGCTGATCGTGATCACGCACCAGAAGCGGACCATGGAGATCGCCGACGCGCTCTACGGAGTGACAATGCGTGCCGGCGTGACCCAGGTGATCAGCCAGCGGCTCAACCGGGCCCACGACGAGGAACAGGTGACGAGCGAGTGAGTCGGGAACGCGCCACGGCGCTCCTGGTGGACTTCGACGGCGTGCTGCGCCGCTGGGATCCGGCGGTGGCCGCGGGTGTCGAGCGGGAGTACGGGCTGACCGAGGGTGTCCTCGGTGAGATCGCGATGTCCTGGGGAATGCTCCAGCCGGTGCTGACCGGCCAGGTCAGCCACGCCCAGTGGATGATGAGCGTCGCCGACGCGCTGACCCCCGCGGTCGGCGTGGATCGGGCGCGTGCGGCCGTTGCGGAGTGGCAGAGCTACCGCGGCGAGGTCGACCCGGAGGTGCTGGCGTTCGTCCGCGAGGTGCGGGCGGCGGGCATCCGGGTGGGGCTGGGCACCAACGCCACCGACCTGCTCGACGCCGACCTGGCCGCGCTGGGCCTGACCGACGAGTTGGACGTGATCGTCAACTCCTCGGTCGTCGGGGTGCACAAGCCGGCCAAGGAGTACTTCCAGGCCGCCTGCGAGGCGCTGGGTACGCCGCCGGGGCGGGTGCTGTTCGTCGACGACGAGGACCGCGCGGTGGCGGGCGCCCGGGTGGCGGGCCTGTCCGCGCACCGCTGGAGCGGCCCGGCCGACCTGCGCTACCTGCGGGCGGCGCTGGCGTACTGAGCCGGATCAGCCGCCGGTGACGCCGTCGACGCGTTCCCGGATCAGGTCGGCGTGGCCGTTGTGCCGGGCGTACTCCTCGATCATGTGCACGTACACCCAGCGCAGGTTCATCTCGTCGGTGCCGCCGTCGCGCCGTCGGCGCAGGAACGTGTGCTCCAGCGGCAGGCCGGCCACCGCTTGGTCGGCTGCCTCGATCTCGGTGCGCAGCGTGGCGAACGCCTCGGCCGGGTCGGCGTCGGCGATGTCGTTGAAGTCCGCGTCCGGGTCGACGCTGAAGTCGTAGAGGTCCGGCAGGTCCAGGCCGGCGGCGCGGTGGCGGAACCACCACCGCTCCACGTCTGCCAGGTGCCGGACCAGCCCGAGCAGGGTCAGCCCGGAGGGCTCCACGCTGGGGGTGCGCAGTTGCTCGGCGGTCAGCCCGGCGCACTTGTGTTGCAGGGTGTCACGGTGGAGGTCGAGCCAGCCTTGCAGCATGGTGCGCTCGTCGGCGACGTAGGGCTCGTGGCGGGGGTCGATCTTGGGCGCGGTCCAGGTCATGGGCGTACATGCTAGGCGGGGCCTCTTCACCTCGCGAGGCGTTTACCGCTCAGGGCACCACGACGACCGGCCAGCGTCCGGTGCGGACCAGCCGGGCGGCGACCGAGCCGACCAGCCTGTGCCCGGCCTGCTCGGACGAGCCGACCACCACCATGTCGGCCCGGTGCTCGTCGGCGGCCCGGCACAGCTCGGTGTAGGCGTCGCCGCGGCGGCACAGGAACGTCACCGGCAGGTCCAGTTCCTCGGCCCCGCGCCGGCACTCGGCGCGCAGCTCGTCGGCCAGCTCGTCGTGGGTCTGCTGGACCGCCCCGGCCACCACGCCGGAGAGCATCGCGCTGTACGTGGCCGGCGCGCTGACGAACACCGCCACGAGCGTGGCGCCCTGCCGCCGGGCCAGTCCGGCGGCGTACGCGGCGGCCCGCATCGAGGTGCGGCTGCCGTCCACGCCGACGAGCACCACCCGTGGCCCGTCGGTACCGCGCTCGTAGGGAAGCGGCCGGGTCTGCGGACCGTACCGTTCGCGTTCCGCGGCGCCCATGGTCAGTCCCGCCCTCCGGCGTGGAGCGCCTCGGCCGTCTCCCGTACGGCGGGGACCGGCTCGGCGTTCGAGCGGCGCAGCGGCACCTCCCGGATGAGGACCACGGCGATCAGGGCGAGCAGCCCGAACGGGGCGGCGGCCAGGAAGATGTCACCGGCGGCGTGCCCGTACGCGGCCTCGACCACCGTCCGGATCGGACCGGGCAGCGTGTGCACGTCCGGCAGCCCGCCGCCACCCGACCCGGAGGCCGGTACGCCGAGGCGGCTCAGGCCGTCGGCCATGTAGCCGGTGACCCGGTGCCCGAGCACCGCGCCGAGCGCGCTCACGCCGATCGCGCCGCCGAGGCTGCGGAAGAACGCCACCACCGAGCTGGCCGCGCCCAGGTCGTCCGGGTGGACCGTGTTCTGCACCGCCAGCACCAGGTTCTGCATGCTCATGCCGACGCCGAGGCCGATCAGGGCCATGAAGACGGCGAGGTGCCAGTACGGGGTGTCCGCGCGCATGGTGCCCATCAGCGCGAAGCCGGCGGTGAGCAGCACCGAGCCGATGACGAGCCAGCTCTTCCAGCGGCCGGTGGCGGTGATGATCCGGCCGACCACCGTGGAGGAGACCAGCAGGCCGCCGATCATCGGGAGCGTCATCAGGCCGGACATGGTCGGGCTGGCGCCGCGGCTGATCTGGAAGTACTGCCCGAGGAAGACCGAGGCGCCGAACATGCCGACGCCGACCGCGATGCTGGCGATCACGGCGAGCGTGATGGTGCGGTTGCGGAACAGCCGCGGCGGGATCATCGGGTCGGCGGCCCGCGTCTCGACCCGGGCGGCGAGCGCGCCGAGCAGCGCCGCGCCGGCCACCAGCACACCGCTCTGCCACGAGATCCAGTCGTACCTGTCGCCGGCCAGGGTGATCCACACCAGCAGCAGTGAGACGGCGGCGGTGATGAGCGTGGCGCCCCACCAGTCGATCTTCACCTCGCGCTTGACCACCGGCAGGCGCAGCGTCCGCTGGAGCACGATGAGGGCGAGCACGGCGAACGGCACGCCGACGTAGAAGCACCAGCGCCAGCCGAGCCAGGAGGTGTCCACGATCACGCCGCCGATGAGCGGCCCGCCGATGGTGCCGACGGCCATCACCGCGCCGAGGTAGCCGCTGTAGCGGCCACGCTCACGTGGGGCGATCATCGTCGCCATGATCACCTGGGCCAGGGCGGTGAGGCCGCCCGCGCCGACGCCCTGCACGACCCGGCAGGCGATCAGCTCGCCCGTGGTCTGCGCCTGCCCGGCCAGCACCGAGCCCAGCACGAAGATCACCAGCGAGAGCTGCACCAGCAGTTTCTTGCTGAACAGGTCGGAGAGCTTGCCCCAGATGGGTGTGGTCGCGGTCGTCGCCAGCAGCGTCGAGGTGACCACCCAGGTGTACGCGGACTGGCCGCCGCGCAGGTCGGTGATGATCCGCGGCAGCGCGTTGGAGACGACGGTGGAGGAGAGGATCGCGACGAACATGCCCAGCAGCAGGCCGGAGAGCGCCTCCAGGATCTGCCGGTGGGACATGTCGACGGCGGTCGTCCGCGCGGGCGCAGTCGCCTGAGTCATCGTGGGGTGCCTCCGGAGCGGGGGAGAAGGTTGCCTCGGGCAACCATAAGAGCCGTTATCTTGAGGAAGAACCTCGGCCGGGCCGGGATTGTTCCCCGCCGTGGGCTCAGAACGACTCGTTGAACCTGTGCATCAGCCGGGCCAGGTCCGCCACGTCCTCTTTCGGCCAGCTCTCCAGCGATCGTCGGATTTGTCCGAGTCGGGCCGCGCGGGCCGCGTCGAACCGCCGGGTGCCCTCCTCGGTGAGGCTGAGCTGGGCCGCCCGCCGGTCCGTCGGGTCCGGGTCGCGGCGGACCAGGCCCAGCGCCTCCAGACCGCCGATCTGGCGGCTGAGCGTGCCCTTGCCGATGCCCAGCTTCGCGGCCAGGTCGGTGAGCCGGATCGAGCCGTAGCGGCGCAGCCAGAGCAGCAGGCCGTACGCGTTCGGTTCCAGGTTCGGGTGGACCTCGCGGGCGATCTCCCAGGACAGCGCCCGGCCGCGGCGCAGCAACGCGGTCAACTCGTGCTCCACGGCGCGCAGCGTCTCGTCCACGCCCAGAAGGTTACTCAAGCCCCGTCGCTGAGTTGCTGGTGCGCCACCGGTCGCAGCTCGCCGTCGCTGGTCGTGCCCTCGACCACCACGGCCGCCTTACGCCCCTGATGGGTGAGCGTGGCCACCGCGTTGCCGAAGTAGGGCCCGGCCAGCTTCCGCCAGCGCACCGACGGGCGGCGTACCCCGGCCGAACGCGCCAGCGCCCGGGTCGCCCCGGCCGGCCCCGGATTCCAGCCCAGCGTCATCAGCGGTCGCATGCCGGCGGGCACCTGATTGTGGATCGGCGAACAGGTGAGCTGGTGCACCGGCGTACGGACGTCGCGGTCGGCGAACCGGGCCCGCGCCACGTACGAGTGGTGCACGTCGCCGGAGAGGACGCTGATAGACGCCGGTCGCGCGTACGCCGGCCCGGCGCCCACCCGCGCCCCGGTGCGCGGCGCGGTGCCGCTGCCCAGCCGCGCGAACAGCTCGCCCAGCGCCTCGAACGAGCGCCGGAACGCCGCCCAGTGCTCCAGGTCCAGGGCCCGGCGGATCTGCTCGGAGATCCGGGCCACCCACGGACGGCTGGAGTCGGCCAGGCGCTCGTTCCACGCCTCGACGTGGTGGATGCCCGGCGGCAGCAGCCACGGCAGCGAGCTGCCCACCACCAGATGGTCGTACTCGCCGTGCGCCTGGTCGAGGAACCACGACCACTCGCCCGGCGGCAGCATCGCCCGGCTGCCGGGCAGCAGCACCCGGCTGGACCGGTTGTCCAGCATCACCAGACGGGTGCGGCCCAGATCCAGCGCGTAGCTCCACTGGTACTGCACGGCCCGCCAACGCTCGGTGTCGTGCGCCAGGTCGGCCTCCTTGTCGACCCGCTCGCCGAACTCGTGCAGCACGCCCGTGGCGTCCTCGGCGGCGATCACCTTCGCGTACACCGGGTCGGCGGCGATCTCGTCCGGGCTGAGGTTGCCCAGGTGCTGGTAGATCCAGTAGGAGGCGAGGCCGCTGCGGATCCGCTCGGCCCACCATGGCTGCTCGCGCATGTCCGCGCGCCACGACTGCGAGGTGTTCCAGTCGTCGATCACCTCGTGGTCGTCGAAGATCATCACGCTCGGCACGGTGGAGAACAGCCAGCGGATCTCCGGGTCGCGCCACGACTCCAGATAGAGCTTCGTGTACTCGTCGAAGCTGACCACCTGCGTCGCCGGGGCGTCCTTCGGCCGCTTCCGGCGCCGCTTGAGCAGCCGCCGCACGGTCGGCGAGGTCTCGTCCGCGTACACCTGGTCGCCGAGCAGCACCAGCAGGTCGGGCAGCACAGCCTGGTCGGGCGCGGCCATCACCCGCCGGGCGTACGCGTCCAGCGCGTCCGGCGGCAACCGGCGGGCGGTGGAGTGCTGGGTGGTCTCCCGGCAGGAGCCGAACAGCAGGCGCACCGGCTGGTCGGCGTCGTCGAGCGCGCGGGTCCGGATCACGCTGGGCGGGAACGACGACTCCGGCAGCGGCCACGCCACCTCGTCGTCGATCAGCACGTCGTAGGTCGTGGTGCTGTCCGGCGTGAGCCCGGTCACCACCACGATCGCGTAGTGGTGGTCGTACGCGGAGAAGGTGGGCGCGCTGCCGGTGGCGCCGTCGGCGGTGCGGACGGTGACCACGGCGGGCGAGCTTGTCTCCACCCAGACGGTCGCCCGCGTGTCGACGACCCGGCGCAGCAGCGGGCCGATGAGCAGGCGGGAACCGGGCACCACGTACCTCCGACAAGATCGTTTCGGCTGTTTCCTACCCGGCCGGCGGTTGCGGTACGCCTTCCGGTGCGAGCGTACCCGCAGGTTGTTCGCGTGCCGAGGCGGTGAGTGGGACGCCGTCGCCGCCATCTGACAGGATTTCGGGCATGACGGAATACCTCCTCGTCGCTCTCGCCCTGCTCGGCGTGCTGATCATCGGCGGCCTGAGCCTCGTGGTGCCCCGGCTGCGCCGGCGCCCGCAGCCACCGCTGCCGCGCACGGAGGTCGACACCCGGACGGAGGAGGACCTGGCCGGCCCGCCGGTCGAGGCCCCGGAGGCGGAACTCACCACCGGCGTGGTGGTCGAGGCGCCGCCCGCCCCTCCGGTCGAGGCGCCCCCGGTCGAGGTGCCGGAGCCGACCGCCGGCCGGCTGGTCCGGCTGCGCTCGCGGCTGTCCCGCTCGCAGAACGTCTTCGGCAAGGGCCTGCTCGGCCTGCTCAGCCGCGATCGGCTGGACGAGGACACCTGGGAGGAGATCGAGGACAGCCTGATCACCGCCGACGTCGGCATCGACGCCACCCGCGACATCGTCGACCGGCTGCGTGAGCGGACCCGGGTGCTCGGCACCAGTACCGGGGAGGAACTGCGGGCGCTGCTCGCCGCCGAGCTGGTCAACGCGCTCGACCCGACGCTGGACCGCTCGCTGCGTACCGCGCCCAAGGAGGGCGTCCCGGCGGTGGTGCTCGTGGTCGGCGTCAACGGCGCAGGCAAGACCACCACCTGCGGCAAGATCGCCCGGGTGCTCGTCGCGGACGGCCGCAGCGTGCTGCTCGGCGCGGCCGACACGTTCCGGGCCGCCGCCGCCGACCAGCTGGAGACCTGGGGTGGCCGGGTGGGCGCCGAGACCGTCCGCGGGCCCGAGGCGGCCGACCCGGCGAGCGTCGCGTTCGACGCGGTCAAGCGCGGCATCGACACCGGCGTGGACACCGTGCTCATCGACACCGCCGGCCGGCTGCAGAACAAGATCGGCCTGATGGACGAGCTGGGCAAGGTCAAGCGGGTGGTGGAGAAGCACGGCCCGATCGACGAGACACTGCTGATCCTGGACGCCACCACCGGCCAGAACGGGCTGGAGCAGGCGCGGGTCTTCACCGAGGCGGTGAACGTCACCGGCGTGGTGCTGACCAAGCTCGACGGCACGGCCAAGGGCGGCATCGTGATCGCCGTGCAGCGCAAGCTCGGCATCCCGGTCAAGCTCGTCGGCCTCGGCGAGGGCAAGGACGACCTGGCCCCGTTCGACCCGGCACAGTTCGTCGACGCGCTGCTCGGCACCGAGCCGCTCGCCCGGGACGCGTAGCCTCTCCCGTGACGACTGACGATCGCGCCTACGCGGGGTGGCGCGACCCCAGCCACCCGTCGCCACGCCTCGGGAGACCGTACGTGACTTCGCAGGAGATCCCGCTGCACGGCGGGAACGTGAGCACCGTGGTCCGTGTGGGAGACACGGTCCGGCGCAACGCCGGCCCGTGGACGCCCTCCGTGCACGCGCTGCTGCGCCACCTGGAGTACGTCGGCTTCACCGGCGCTCCCCGGGCGCTCGGCATGGACGAGCGCAACCGGGAGGTCCTGTCGTACCTGGAGGGGGAGTGCGGGGAGTACCCGCTGGCCCCGCACTGGGTCACCGACGAGGCCCTGGTCACGGTGGCCACCATGCTGCGGATGTTCCACGACGCGCAGTACGGCTTCACCCCGCCGCCCGGGGCGGTCTGGCGCTCCTTCGGGCCGCCCCCGCCGGACACCGAGGTCATCTGTCACCACGACGCCGCGCCGCACAACGTGATCTGGCGGCCGGACGGCACGCTGGGTCTGATCGACTTCGACCTCGCCTCGCCCGGCGCCCGCATCTACGACGTGGCGTACGCGGCCTGGACCTGGGTGCCCATCTTCTCGGACCGCGACTCGATCACGCTCGGCTGGAAGCACCCGGACCGGCCGCGCCGGCTGCGGCTGTTCGCCGACGCGTACGGGCTGATCCCGCGTGACCGGCACCGGCTCATCCGGACCATCCGCAAGCGCATCGTCGACCACGTCGAGGGCATCCGGCGGATGGCCGCGGCCGGTGAGCCGGCGTTCGTCCGGATCGTCCACAAGGGCCACCTGCGTCGCCCTATGCGCGACCTGCGGCTGCTCGACTACGAGCGGCACCAGTTGGAGGCCGCGCTCCGCTGAGCAAGATCGGCGTTCTTCACACGCCGGAAACAACCCGTCACGTGTCGGAAATCGCGCGGTGTCGCTGAAGGAAACAGCCGGCGACAAAGCTTCCGCGCAACCGGCTGACGGGCGATGCTGCCAGGTCTTCAGCCGGAGGGAGGAATACGACAACGAGAGGAGGCAGCGTGGAGATCGACACCGGGAACACTGCCTGGTTGCTTGTCTCGACTGCCCTCGTGCTGCTCATGACCCCCGGTCTCGCGCTGTTCTACGGCGGACTGAACCGGTCCAAGGGCGTTCTGAACATGATGATGATGAGCTTCTCGTCCATCGGGCTCGTCAGCATCCTGTGGCTTTTCTACGGCTTCACCGTCGCCTTCGGCGAGGGCGGCAAGTTCTGGGGTGACCTGGGCCAGTACCTGGGCACCAAGACCTTCGTCGGCGAGAACGACCTGTGGGGCGAGACGGGCATCCCGATCTACGTCTTCATCGCCTTCCAGATGATGTTCGCGGTCATCACCGTGGCGCTGATCAGCGGTGCGCTCTCCGACCGGGTGAAGTTCGCCGGCTGGCTGCTGTTCGCGTTCGGCTGGGCCACCCTGGTCTACTTCCCGGTCGCCCACATGGTCTGGGGCGGCGGGCTGATCGGCGGCGACATCGGCGCGATCGACTTCGCCGGTGGTACCGCTGTGCACATCAACGCCGGCGCCGCGGCGCTCGCGCTGGTGCTCGTGCTCGGCAAGCGGGTCGGCTGGCCGCGCGAGAGCATGAAGCCGCACAACGTCCCGATGGTCGCCCTCGGCGCCGCGCTGCTGTGGTTCGGCTGGTTCGGCTTCAACGCCGGCTCCGAGCTGACCGCCGACGGGGTCACCGCGCTGGCGTTCATCAACACCCAGGTCGCCACCGCCGCGGCGCTGCTCGGCTGGATCGTGGTCGAGTGGGTGCGCGACGGCAAGCCGACCCTGGTCGGCGCCTCGTCCGGCGCCATCGCCGGTCTGGTCGCCATCACCCCGGCCTGTGCGTTCATCACCCCGGCCGCAGCGGTGCTGCTGGGCGTGGTGGCCGGTGCGGTCTGCGCCCTCGCGGTCGGCCTGAAGTACCGGCTCGGCTACGACGACTCCCTCGACGTGGTCGGCGTGCACTTCGTCGGCGGCTGGATCGGCTGCCTCTGGATCGGCCTGTTCGGCACCGCCTCGGTGAGCTCGCTGGTGGAGACCGACGGCCTGTTCGTCGGCGGCGACGCCACGCTGCTCGGCAAGCAGGCGCTCAGCGCGCTGATCGTCAGCGTCTACTCCTTCGTGGTCGCCTTCGTCCTGGGCTTCGTGATCGACAAGACGATCGGCCTCCGGGTCTCCGCCGAGGCCGAGGTCGACGGCATCGACATCGCCGAGCACGCGGAGAGCGGCTACGACCTGTCGCCCACCACGGGCAGCAGCGGTGGCGCGTTCGCGATGGCGGGGATCGGCGCCGGCAAGCCGGCCACGGAGCCCGCCGTCGAGACCGACGAGTCCGCGCCGGTAAGCGAGAAGGTCGCCGGTTAACGTTCCTGGGATGGAGGGGTTGGACATGAAGCTGGTGACCGCGGTCATCAAGCCGTACCAGCTGGACGCGGTGAAGGAGGCCCTGCACGCCCTCGGCGTGGCCGGGCTGACGGTCAGCGAGGTCCAGGGCTACGGCCGGCAGAAGGGGCACACCGAGGTCTACCGGGGTGCCGAGTACACGGTCGAGTTCCTGCCCAAGATCCGGGTCGAGGTGCTCACCGACGAGATGGACGTCGACAAGATCGTGGACGCGATCGTCGGCGCCGCCCGGACCGGCAAGATCGGCGACGGCAAGGTCTGGGTGACCGGCGTCGAGGAGGTCGTCCGGGTGCGTACCGGCGAGCGCGGGCTCGACGCCCTCTGATCGCCGGATCCGCCGACATGACCTCGTTGACCACCGCCACCGGCCCCTCCGGGGGTCCGGCGGTGGTCAACGAGGTCGTCGGCGTTCCCGCGGGCATCGGCGCGGCGGCCCGGACCGCGCGGGCCGCCGCGCTCGACGCCTGGCTGCGCCGGGCCTTCCCGGACCGCGACGGGGTCGCGCTCGTCGCGGTGGGCGGGCTGGGCCGCCGCCAGTGCGCCCCCTACGGCGACCTCGACCTGGTGCTGCTGCACGCCGGGGTGCCCGGCATCGACGAGCTGGCCGCGTCCCTGTGGTACCCGATCTGGGACGCCGGGCTGCGGCTGGACCACTCGGTGCGTACCGTCGCCGAGGCGCTGTCGGTGGCCCAGGACGACGTCAAGGTCGCCCTCGGACTGCTCGACGCCCGGCACGTGGCCGGCGACCCGGCGCTCACCGACCAGCTCGCCCGCACCGCCACGGACCACTGGCGGCGGACCGCGATCCGTCAGCTCCCCGGCCTGCGCGAGATCACCACCGCCCGCTGGGAGGCGCACGGCGAACTGGCGTTCCTGCTCGAAGGCGATCTCAAGGAGGCGGCCGGCGGGCTGCGCGACGTGGGCATCCTGCGCGCCATCGCCACCGCCGGGGTCACCGACGCGCTCCGCCCGGCCGTGTACGCGGCACACCGGCGGCTGCTGGACACCCGCGACGCGCTGCACCAGCAGGTGGGCCGCCGGGGCGACCGCGTGGTCGCGCAGGAACGCGACGGCGTGGCGCGGCTCCTCGGCGCCGAGGACGGCGACGCGCTGCTCCGGCTGGTGGCCGGCGACGCCCGCACCGTGAGTCACGCCCTCGACGACGCCTGGCGGGCCGCCGACCGGCTCCGCTCCGGCCGGCACCGCGCCGCGCCCGGCCGTCCGCTGCGCCGCCCGGTCGCCCGGGACGTGGTGGAGCAGGACGGGGAACTGGTGCTCGCCCGCACCGCGATCGGGGCCCGCCCCGACCCGAGCCTGTCGCTGCGCGTGGCCGCCGCTGCCGCCACCACCCGGCTGCCGATCGCGCGCGCCACCTGCGAGTGGCTGGCCGCGTACTGCCCGCCGCTGCCCGCGCCCTGGCCGCCGGCGGCCCGCGACGCGCTGATCACCCTGCTCGGCGCCGGTCCCGGCCTGGTGCCCGCCTGGGAGACCTGCGACAGGTACGGGCTGATCGACCGCTGGCTGCCCGAGTGGACCCGGATGCGCAGCCTGCCCCAGCACAACCCGGTGCACCGGTTCACGCTCGACCGGCACCTGGTGCAGACCGCGTACGAGGCGAGCCGGCACACCCGCGACGTGGAACGACCCGACCTGCTGCTGCTCGGCGCGTTCCTGCACGACATCGGCAAGGGGCTGGAGGGAGACCACTCGACGGTGGGCGCGCCGCTGGCCGAGGCGGTCGCCACCCGGATCGGCCTGCCGCCGGACGAGGCGGAGCTGATCGGCACGCTGGTCCGGTTGCACCTGCTGCTGCCCGACGTGGCGACCCGGCGCGACCTGTCCGACCCGAAGACCGTCGCGGGTGTGGCCGAGCGCGTCGGTGACACCGGCACGCTGGAACTGTTGCACGCCCTGGTCCGCGCCGACGCCGCCGCCACCGGCCCGGCCGCCTGGTCCGGCTGGAAGGGCCGGCTGATCGCCGAGCTGGTGAGCCGGGTGCGGACCACGCTGGACACCGGCGTGGTGCCCGCCCCGCCGGCCCCGGACCCGGCGCTCGTGGCCGGGCCACTGCCTGTCGTACACCTGGGGGAGGACCGGGTGTCGGTGGCCGCCGCCGACCGGCGCGGGCTTCTCGCGACGGTGGCCGGGTGCCTGGCGCTGCACCGCCTGGAGGTGATCTCCGCGGACGCCGCCACAGTCGACGGCCGCGCCCTGGTCGAGTGCCGGGTGCAGCCGCGTTACGGGCTGGCCCCGGACCCGATCGCGCTCAGCGCCGACCTGCGCCGCGCGGTCGGCGGCGACGTCTCGGTCATCCAGCGGCTGCGCGGCCGGGCGCTGGCCGCGCGCAGCCAGGGCGCCGCACCCCGTGTGGTCTGGCACCGGGAGGCGGCCACCGACGCGGTGCTGCTGGAGCTGCGGGCCGCCGACGCGGCCGGGCTGCTGTACCGGGTGACCTGTGCGCTGGACGAGGCGGGCGCCCAGGTGCGGGCGGCCCGGATCTCGACGCTGGGCGGCGACGTGGTGGACGCGTTCTACCTGGTCGGCGGCGGGCCCTCGGACGAGGAACGGGCCCGGATCGAGGCCGCCGTGCTGGGCGCCGTGTAGGGAAGGGCCCTTCTCGACGCCTCCGGTGGAGCAGGGGCCACTGTTGACAGAGCTACGTCCGCTGACGTACGCCGGGAGCCGCCGACGGGCCGACGCGCCGCCCGGTCGTCGGCGCGACGCTCGACGGCATGAACCTGCCAGTGCAGACCCAAGGGCTCAGCAAACGGTACGGCGGCCTGACCGCCGTACGCGATCTCGACCTGACCGTCCGGGCCGGCGAGGTGTACGGCTTCCTCGGCCCCAACGGCGCCGGCAAGACCACGACGCTGCGCATGCTGCTCGGCCTGGTCCGGCCCAGCGCGGGGACGGTGCGGCTGCTCGGCCGCACCCCCGGCGCCGGTCGGCTCACCGGCGTCGGCGCGCTGATCGAGGGGCCGGCCTTCTACCCGTACCTGTCGGGCCGGGACAACCTGCGTGTGCTGGCCCGCTACGCCGGGGTCGGCGCGGACCGGATCGCGACGGTCCTCGACCTGGTCGACCTGACCGGCCGCGCGGGTGACCGGTACACCGGCTACTCGTTGGGCATGAAGCAGCGGCTCGGGGTGGCCGCCGCGCTGCTGAAGGACCCGCGCCTGCTGATCCTGGACGAGCCGACGAACGGCCTCGACCCGGCGGGCATGGCCGACATGCGGACCCTGATCCGGCGGCTCGGCGCGGCAGGCTGCACGGTCCTGGTCTCCAGTCATCTGCTCGGCGAGGTCGAGCAGATCTGCGACCGGATCGGCGTGATCGCCGGCGGCCGGATGGTGGCCGAGGGCAGCGTCGCCGAGCTGTGCGGCTCGGCCGGCCTGCGGGTGCTCGCGGACCCGCTCGACCAGGCGGTGACCCGGGCCCGGGAGCTGGTCGGCGCCGACCGGGTCCGCGTCGTCAACGGCGGGCTGGACCTGTCGGTGGAGCCGGACCGGGCGGCCTGGCTGAACGCCGAGCTGGTCGGCGCCGGGCTGGCGGTACGCGAGCTGCGGCACCGGGACCGGGATCTGGAACAGGTCTTCTTCGAGCTGGTGGAGAGGGGTACGGCCGATGTCGCGTAGCTTCTCCGCCGAACTGGTCAAGCTGGTCCGGCGCCCGGCCACCTGGCTGCTGCTGGGCATCACGCTGGCACTGTCGTTGATCTTCACCTACGTCTTCCCGTACGCCGGGGTGGCCGGCGGCACGGACGGCCCGAACACGGACCGGGCCCTGCCCGCCATGCTCCCCGACCACCTGGTCGGCAACTCGCTGGGCGGCCTGCCGGTGTTCCTCGGCGCGATCCTGCTGATCCTCGGCGTGCTCACGGTCGGGGGCGAGTACGCCTGGGGGACCTGGAAGACGGTGCTCACCCAGGGACCCACCCGGCTCCAGGTGTACGCGGGCAAGCTGCTCGTCCTCGCGGTCGCCGCGCTCGCCGTGGTGCTGGCGGTGTTCGCGGTCGGCGCGGTGGCGTCGGTGCTCGTCGCATCCGCCGAGGCGCAGCCGGTGCGCTGGCCGTCGGCCGGCGACCTGCTCACCGGCGTCGGCGCGGGGTGGCTCATCGCCACGATGTGGGCCATGCTCGGTGCCGTGCTCGCGGTCGCGTTGCGCGCGGTGGCGCTGCCGGTCGGGTTGGGGCTGGTGTGGATGCTCGCCGTGCAGAACCTGCTCGCCGCGATCGCCGCCCCGCTGGTCGACTGGGTGGCGACCGCACAGGAAGGGCTGCCCGGCCCGAACGCCGGGTCGCTGGCCGCCGCGCTCGGTGCGCCCGGGGACACGCCCGGTGTCGCCGCAGTCGTCGGAGGCGGACGGGCGGCCCTGGTGGTGGCCGTGTACCTGGTGGTCTTCGCGTCGGCCGGCGCGGCGCTGCTGCGCCGGCGGGACATCGGCTGAGCCGGGACGGGGAGGGGACATGGACCGGGAACGGCGGTGGCCCGACGCCTTGCTCACCGTGGCCCTGCTGGCGATCGGTCTGGCCGGCACCGCGCCGGCCGGCGTGAACCAGGGGGTGGACGCGGGCCCCGGCGCCTACCCGCTGGTGGTGGTCGCCGCGCTCGCGGTGGCGGTGCGCCGGCGCCGGCCGCTGGTCACGCTCGCCGTGGTCACCGTGGCGACCACGGCGTACCTGGTGCTCGGCTACCCGTACGGCCCGATCCTGCTCTCGTTCTTCGTCGCGGTCTACACGGTGGCCGCGTACCGGCCGGTGCGCGACGCGTCGGTGGCCGGCGCGGGCGCGTTGGCGGCGCTGCTGGCCTACGTCCTGTTCGGCGCGCGCTCGCCCGGCCTGGTCGGGCTGATGCCGGTGGCCGCGTGGGTGGTGGTGCCGTTCGCGGCCGGGGTCACCGCGCGGCTGAGCCGGGAGACCGCCGCCCGGAACCGGACCGACGAGGCCCGCCGGCTGGCCGACGCGGAGCGGCTGCGGGTGGCCCGCGAGGTGCACGACGTGGTGGGCCACGGGCTCGCCGCGATCCACCTCCAGGCCGAGATCGCCCTGCACCTGCTGGACCGCAGGCCCGAACAGGCCGAGGCGGCGCTCACCGCGATCAGCCGGACCAGCAAGGAGGCACTGGACGAGCTGCGGGTCACGCTGATCGTGGTCCGGCGCGAGGAGGTCGCCGACGAACGCGCGCCGGCGCCGGGGCTGGACCAGCTCCCGCACCTGCGCGAGCGGCTGGCCGGCGCCGGGGTCCCGGTCACCGTCGAGGTGACCGGCGCGCCGCTCGCCCTGCCGGTGGCGGTGGACCTGGCCGCGTACCGGGTGGTGCAGGAGGCGCTGACGAACGTCCTGCGGCACGCCGGCCCGGCCACCGCCGCGGTCCGCGTCGGGTACGCCCCGGGCGAGGTGACGGTGGAGGTGACGGACACCGGCCGGGGCCGGGAGGCCGCGCTGGAGCCGTCCGGCGGGTCCGGTCTCGCCGGGATGGGCCAGCGGGTCACCGCGCTCGGCGGTACGTTCAGCGCCGGGCCGGCCGCGCCCGGTGGCTTCCGGGTGCACGCCACGCTGCCGCTGCGGGAGGCCGCATGATCCGCGTACTGCTCGCCGACGACCAGGACCTGGTCCGGATCGGCCTGCGCGCCCTGGTGGACAGTGAGGACGACCTGTCGGTGGTCGGTGAGGCCGCCGACGGGCTCGCCGCGGTGGAGACGGCCCGCCGGGAACGCCCCGACGTGGTGCTCATGGACGTGCGGATGCCCGGCGTCGACGGCATCGAGGCCACCCGCCGGATCGTCGGCGACCCGGCGCTGGCCGGCACCCGGGTGGTGGTGCTGACCACGTTCGAGCTGGACGAGTACGTCTTCGACGCGCTCCGGCACGGCGCCAGCGGCTTCCTCACCAAGGACACCCGTCCGGCCGACCTGCTGCGGGCGATCCGCCTGGTCGCCGAGGGGGAGGCGCTGCTGTCCCCGTCGGTGACCCGCCGGGTGGTCCGGGAGTTCGCCACCCGGCCGGCCCGGGTGCCGCGCCCGCATCCCCGGCTCGGGTCGCTCACCGACCGGGAACGCGAGGTGGTGGCGCTGGTGGGCGAGGGCCTGAGCAACGCCGAGATCGCCGGGCGGCTGGTGGTCAGCCCGGCGACGGCGCGTACCCACGTGAGCCGGGCCATGGTCAAGCTCGGCGCGCGGGACCGGGCCCAGCTGGTGGTCTTCGCGTACCAGTCGGGCCTGGTGGTGTCCTGACCCCGGCCGGGCCCGCCCTCGGACGGAGCGGGCGCGTGGGCGGCCGGGCCGGAGCGGGGGTGCGGGCGGCGGGCTACCCTATCGGTGGGCTGGACCACCGGCCCGGCAGCATGTGCCCGCCGAAAACGACAAACGGGATGTTCGCGTGTTTGACACCTTGAGTGACCGCCTGTCCGGGATCTTCACCAAGCTCCGCGGCAAGGGCCGGCTCACCGACGCCGACATCGACGCCACCGCGCGCGAGATCCGGATGGCGTTGCTGGAGGCCGACGTCGCCCTGCCGGTGGTCAAGGGCTTCATCTCGAACGTCAAGGAGCGGGCGCGCGGGGCCGAGGTCTCCCAGGCGCTCAACCCGGCGCAGCAGATCGTCAAGATCGTCAACGAGGAGCTGATCAACGTCCTCGGCGGCGAGGGGCGGCGGCTCCAGTTCGCCAAGAACCCGCCGACGGTGATCATGCTGGCCGGCCTCCAGGGCTCCGGCAAGACGACGCTCGCCGGCAAGCTGGCCCGCTGGCTCAAGAGCCAGGGCCACCAGCCGCTGCTCGTCGCCGCCGACCTCCAGCGTCCCAACGCCGTCGGGCAGCTCCAGGTGCTCGGTGGCCGGGCCGGCGTCGAGGTGTACGCCCCGGCGCCCGGCAACGGCGTCGGCGACCCGGTGCAGGTGGCCCGCGACTCGATCGAGCACGCCCGCCGCGCCGCCCGGGACATCGTCATCGTCGACACCGCCGGCCGGCTCGGTATCGACACCGAGATGATGCAGCAGGCCGCGAACATCCGCGACGCGGTCCAGCCCGACGAGGTCATCTTCGTCATCGACGCGATGGTCGGTCAGGACGCGGTGCGTACCGCCGAGGCGTTCCGTGACGGCGTCGGCATCACCGGCGTGGTGCTGTCCAAGCTCGACGGCGACGCCCGCGGTGGCGCCGCGCTGTCCGTCCGCGAGGTGACCGGCCAGCCGATCCTGTTCGCCTCCACCGGCGAGAAGCTGGAGGACTTCGACGTCTTCCACCCGGACCGGATGGCCAGCCGGATCCTCGGCATGGGCGACGTCCTCACTCTGATCGAGCAGGCCGAGGCGGCCTTCGACTCCGATCAGAAGGAGAAGATGACCGCCAAGCTGATGGGCGGGGAGACCTTCACGCTGGAGGACTTCCTCGATCAGCTCATCGCGGTCCGGCGGATGGGCCCGATCGCCAACGTGCTGGCCATGATGCCGGGCATGGGGCAGATGAAGGACCAGCTCGCCGAGCTGGACGACAAGCACTTCGACCGGGTCACCGCGATCATCCGGTCGATGACCCCGGCCGAGCGCACCAACCCGAAGATCATCAACGGCTCCCGCCGGGCCCGCATCGCGAACGGCTCCGGCGTCACCGTCATGGACGTCAACCAGCTGCTCAACCGCTTCACCGACGCGCAGAAGATGATGAAGCAGATGGGCGGCATGATGGGCCTGCCCGGCGGTGGCCGGCGCAAGGCGACCAAGTCGCCGAAGAACAAGCGCAAGGGCACCAAGGGTGGCGGGCGGCCGCGTACCGGTGCCGGGATGCCGGGCGGCTTCCCGGGCGGGATGCCGCAGCTCCCGCCGGGCCTGGACCCGGGTGACCTGGCCGGTGGGCAGGGCCTGCCGCCGGGCTTCAAGCTCCCGAAGATCGACTTCAACAAGCTCGGCAAGGGCGGCGACAAGGGTCCCCGCTAGCGTGTCGGTGACGGCGGGCGACATCGCTGTCTCTTAGGGTGATGTCGCCCCCTAAAAGGAGATGTCAATGACCGCGGCCCCGATCCTGCCGGAGCGGCACGAGTGGACGGTCGACGACTTGGGCGAACTGCCCAAGGACCTTCCGTACGAACTGATCAACGGAAGGTTGATCGTGCCGTCGCCCACTCTGCTGCACCAGGACATGTGTGTCCGTCTCCTGCTCGCGTTGGAGGTCAACTGCCCGAAGGAGTACCAGGTCGGGATCGACCTGTCGATGCGGGTCGACCACCGGAACGAGCCCCGGCCGGACGTCGTCGCGGTCGTGCGGGGTAACGCCAACCGGAGCCCGCTGCCGGTCGAGGACGCGGTGCTCGCCGTCGAGGTCATCTCGCCGACCTCCACCTTCCGCGACATGTACGACAAGGCCAGGGTCTACGCGTACGCGGGCGTCCGCTCCTACTGGGTGCTCGACCCCATCAAGGAGAAGATCACGCTGACCGAGTACGTGCTCGGCGCCAATCTCGAGTACAAGCAGGTCGGTCAGACAGACGATGTGTTCGTCACCGAGCGGCCCTGGAAGGTCTCGGTCGACCTTCCGGCGCTGACCGCGCGCCGCAACGACCTGCTCGCCGGCGAGGAGGACTGATCGGGTAGGACTGTGCACATGGCTCTGCACGTGCGCGGTGTGTTCCTTCCCGACGACGAGGTCCGGGACGTCTGGCTGGTCGGCGACCGGGTGACATTCGAACCGGTGCCCGGCGCCGAGACGGTGGCCGACGGCGGCTTCGTGCTGCCCGGCCTGACCGACGCGCACTGCCACATCGGCATCGCCCGCGGCGGCAGCCCGATCACCTCGCTCGACCAGGCCCGGGAACTGGCCCGGATCGACCGGGACGCGGGCGTGCTGGCCATCCGCGACGCCGGCTCGCCGTACCCGTACCCCGAACTGGAGGACGAGGCGGACCTGCCGCGACTGGCGCGCGCGGGCCGGCACGTCGCCCCGCCGAAGCGCTACCTGCGCGACATCGGCGTGGAGGTCGGCGCCGCCGAGGTGGCCGCGACAGTCGCCGCGCAGGCCGCGGCCGGCAACGGCTGGGTCAAGCTGGTCGGCGACTGGATCGACAGGGGAGTGGGCGACCTGGCGCCGGCCTGGGACGCCGACACCATGACCGCGGCGGTCGCCGCCGCGCACGCTGCCGGGGTACGCGCGGCGGTGCACACGTTCTCCGAGTCGGCGGTGGAGATCATGGTGCGGGCCGGGGTGGACTCGGTGGAGCACGGCACCGGGCTGAGCCTCGACCTGATCGACCTGATGGCCCGGCAGGGCACCGCGCTGGTCCCCACGATGATCAACATCAGGACCTTCGGCCACATCGCGGAGCAGGCACGGGCGAAGTTCCCCGGGTACGCCGACCACATGCTCGCGCTGCGCGACCGCTTCCCCGAGGTGGTGCGGGCCGCGCACGAGGCCGGTGTGCCGATCTACGTGGGCACCGACGCGGGCGGCGGCATCGACCACGGTCTGGCGGCCGAGGAGATGCTGCTGCTGCACGAGCAGGCCGGGATGTCCGCGCCGGACGTGCTCGCTGCCGCGTCCTGGCGGGCCCGGGAGTGGCTCGGCTTCCCCGGGCTGGTCGAGGGCGGCCTCGCCGACCTGGTGGTCTACCCCGAGGACCCGCGCCGCGACCTGCGGGTGGTCCGGACGCCGAGCCGGATCGTGCTGCGCGGCCGAATCGTCCGCTGACCGGCCGCCGGCCTAGCGCTTCGCCGCCGCCATCAGGAACAGGCGTACCGCCACGTCGGCCAGCCGGTCGGCGGTCTCGTCGACCGGCCCCCCGGGCAGCACGATGTGGCTCACCACCAGGCGTACGACGCTGTCCGCGGCGAACGCCAGAGCTGCCGGGTCGGCGTCCGGCAGGCGTGCGCCGGTCCACTTCAGCAGCGCCGCCGCGGCCTCGGCGAGCACCAGCTCGGACCGGGTGGTCAGGTACGGCAGCAGCTCATCCGAACCGCCCCGGGTGCTGGTCAGCACGGCTCGGACCAGCGGGTTCTCGGCTGCCGAGGCGAGGGTGCGGTGGATCGCCGCGTACGCGGCCGCGCGCACGTCGTAGTCGTGCTCGGCGAGTGCGGACCGGACCTGGCCGACGAAACGGTCCACCTCGTGCCGGGCCAGCGCCTCGCCCAGCCCGGCCTTGGTGCCGAACTCGTTGTAGACCGTCTGCCGGCTGACCCCGGCGGCGCGAGCCACCATGCCCATCCGGACGCGGTCCCAGCCGTAGGCGACGGTCTGCCCCCGAGCGGCCTCCACGATCGCGTCCCGCGTCTCACCCATAGCCGTCGAAGTCTACGGGTGCGCCGCCCGAAACGGCGCGGCCCGGCTCCCCCGCGCATCCGCGCCCCGCACGGCGCATAGGATGTGCGGTCATGGCACGCGTGCTCACTCCCCGTGCGGAGGACTTTCCCCGCTGGTACCAGGACCTGATCGCCAAGGCGAAGCTGGCCGACAACGGCCCGGTCCGGGGGACCATGGTGATCCGACCGGCCGGCTACGCCATCTGGGAGCGGATGCAGGCCGAGATGGACGCCCGGATCAAGGCGGCCGGCGCGGAGAACGCCTACTTCCCGCTGTTCATCCCGGAGAGCTACCTCAAGCGGGAGGCCGAGCACGTCGAGGGCTTCTCGCCGGAGCTGGCGGTGGTGACGCACGGTGGCGGCAAGCAGCTCGCCGAGCCGGTGGTGGTCCGCCCCACGAGCGAGACGGTCATCGGCGAGTTCATGGCCAAGTGGATCGACTCGTACCGCGACCTGCCGCTGCTGCTCAACCAGTGGGCCAACGTGGTCCGGTGGGAGCTGCGCCCGCGGATCTTCCTGCGCACCAGCGAGTTCCTCTGGCAGGAGGGGCACACCGCGCACGCCACCCGGGACGACGCCCGCGCCTACGCCCGGCGGATCCTGCACGAGGCGTACGAGGACCTGATGGTCAACGTGCTCGGCATCCCGGTGGTGGTCGGCCTGAAGACCGCCCGGGAGCGCTTCGCCGGCGCGACCGCCACGTACACGTGCGAGGGCATGATGGGCGACGGCAAGGCGCTCCAGCTGGGCACCAGCCACGAGCTGGGGCAGAACTTCGCCAAGGCGTTCGACATCAGCTACTCCTCGGCCGAGGGCGGCCGGGAGCACGCGTGGACCACCTCCTGGGGCACGTCGACCCGGATGCTCGGCGGCCTGATCATGTGCCACGGCGACGACAACGGGCTGCGGGTGCCGCCGAAGCTGGCGCCGGTGCAGGCGTACGTGATGATCGTCAAGGACGGCGAGGGCCCTGGCGGCCCTGCCGAGGCGGCACAAAAGCTCTGTGACGCGCTGCGCGACGCCGGGGTGCGGGTGGCGCTGGACGACCGGACCGACACCGCGTTCGGCCGCCGTGCCGTCGACGCCGAGCTGCGCGGCTACCCGGTCCGCGTCGAGGTCGGCCCGCGTGACCTGGCCGCCGGCAACGCGGTGGTGGTCCGGCGTACGGACGGCTCGAAGGCCCCGACGCCGGTGGCCGACGTGGTCGGCGCGGTCCTGGCCGCGCTGGAGGCCGACCAGCGGGCGCTGCACGACCAGGCGCTGGAGTTCCGCCGGTCCCGCACCGTCGAGGTGTCGACGCTTGCCGAGGCGATCGAGGCGTCCGCCACCGGCTGGGCGCGGGTGCCGTGGTCGGCGGTCGGCGTCGAGGGCGAGGCCGAGGCGAACGGCCAGGGCGTGACGGTCCGCTGCCTGGTGCGCGCCGACGGCTCGGTGCCGGACTCGGAGGACGAGCCCGACCTGGTGGCGATCCTCGCCCGCGCCTACTGAGGTGCGGCCCGGCGATCCTTCCGGCCGGTTCGAGCCGGGGCGGCTGATCATGCACCGGAACGTGCGGCACGGCCGGATCGGCTGGGTCCGGTCGGCCCGGGTGGTCTCCGACGACGAGCGTGGGCTGCTGCTCTGGGTGGCGCGGGACACGCCCGTCGCGCACGAGGTGACAGCCGCCGGCCTGGGCATGCGGGCCGTGCCGTTCACCGAGTGGGCGACGTCGTCCTACCGGCTCGCTCGGGGGCGGTGGAACGGCCCGCCGGTGCTGGAGTTCCTGCCGGCGGGCGCCGCCCACTCCGTCTGGTGGTTCCGCGACGCGGCGGGCCGATTCCAGAACTGGTACGTCAACCTGGAGGAGCCCGGCGTCCGCTGGGACGACGGCACGGTGGCCGGCGTCGACATGATCGACCAGGACCTCGACGTGGTGGTCCGTCCGGACCTGAGCTGGGAGTGGAAGGACGAGGACGAGTTCGCCGAGCGGCTGGCCCTCCCGGAGCACTACTGGGTGACCGACGAGAAGGCGGTACGCGCCGAGGGCGAGCGGGTGATCCGGATCGCCGAGGCGGGGGAGTTCCCGTTCGACGGCACCTGGTGCGACTTCACCCCACCTCCGGAATGGGACGTACCGGACGAATTTCCGCCCGGGTGGGACCGCCCGCCGGTGCGCTGAACCGGTGTCCTCCGTCACGGCCCGACCCGCCCCGGGCGTGATGTCCGGGTCCGGTGTGAGAGTTCCGGGCCGCATCTGGCAGAATGGACCGCTGGTATCCGGCGCGCGTCCGGCGCCCTCTAACCCGGGCGCGTCGCCAGTTCACCGAGCAGTCTCCGGCCCAAACCCCACTGTGCCGGTCGGCGCTCACCCGCCACACCGCCCGAACGGGCCGGTGAGATCGCAACAGGAGCGAAACAACTGTGGCCGTAAAGATCCGGCTCCTGCGGATGGGCAAGATCCGCAACCCGCAGTACCGCATCGTCATCGCCGACTCGCGCACCAAGCGTGATGGTCGCGCGATCGAGTTCGTCGGTGTGTACCAGCCGAAGGAAGACCCTTCGGTGATCGAGGTCAAGTCGGAGCGGGTCCAGTACTGGCTGTCGGTCGGCGCCCAGCCGAGCGAGGCCGTGCAGCGCCTGCTGGAGCTGACCGGTGACTGGCAGAAGTTCAAGGGCCTGCCGGCACCGCCGCCGCTGAAGGTCGCCCCCGAGCGGGCCGACCGCAAGGCGGCGTACGAGGCCGAGGCGAAGGCCGCCGCCGGCGTGGCGGACACCCCGGCCAAGCCGGCCAAGAAGGCCGCCAAGCCGGAGACCGCCAAGCCGGAGGCCGAGGCGCCGAAGACCGAGGCCCCCAAGGCCGAGGAGCAGACCGGTGCCGAGTCCGGCGAGCAGGCCTGACATGGCACTGCGTCCCGCCCTGGAGCACCTGGTCAAGGGCATCGTCGACCACCCGGACGACGTCCGGGTGCGCATGGTCGACTCCCGTCGGGGCAAGCGCCTCGAAGTCCGCGTGCACCCCGAGGACCTCGGCACGGTGATCGGGCGGTCCGGCCGGACCGCCAAGGCACTGCGCCAGGTGATCGGCTCCATCGGCGGGCGTGGGGTACGCGTCGACATCGTCGACTCGTACTGATGCTTCTCGTCGTCGGCCGGATCGGCAAACCGCACGGCATCCGCGGTGAGGTCACCGTGGAAGTGCGCACCGATGAGCCCGAAGCACGGTTCGCCCCCGGTTCGGTGTTGACCACCGAGCCGGGGGTGACCCCGTCGGAGCCCGGCGCCTGGCGGGTGCCGCCGACGCTGACCGTCGAGTCGGCCCGCTGGCACCAGGGCCGCCTGCTGGTGGTCTTCGAGGGCGTGCTGGGCCGCGACGTCGCCGAGGCGTTGCGCAACACGCTGCTCGGCGTGGACAGCGCCGACGTCAACCCGCCGGAGGACCCGGAGGAGTTCCACGACCACCAGCTGGTCGGGCTCGCCGTGGTGACCCGGGACGGGGAGCACGTGGGCGAGGTGACCCGCATCGACCACGCGCCCGCGTCGGACCTGCTGGTGCTGCGGCGTCCCGACGGGCGTACCGCGCTTGTCCCGTTCGTCAAGACGATCGTGCCCGAGGTGGATCTGGCCGGCGGTCGCGTCGTCGTCGACCTGCCCGGTGGCCTGCTCGATCTCTAGCTCTCGACCTCCGGCTGGAGCCACCGCATGCGCGTCGACATCGTGTCGATCTTCCCCGAGTACTTCGCCCCGCTGGACCTGTCGCTCATCGGCAGGGCCCGCGCGAACGGCACGCTGCGGCTGGCCGTACACGATCTGCGGACCTGGACCCACGACGTGCACCGCACCGTCGACGACACGCCCTACGGCGGCGGTCCCGGCATGGTCATGCGGCCGGAGCCGTGGGGTGAGGCGCTGGACGCGCTGGCGCCCGGTGAGCTGAGCCCGGACGGGCACACGCTGCCCCGGCTGCTCGTGCCGTCGCCCGCGGGCGTCCCGTTCACCCAGGCCATGGCGCACGAGCTGGCCGCCGAGTCGCACCTGCTGTTCGCCTGCGGCCGGTACGAGGGCATCGACCAGCGGGTGCTGGAGCACGCCGCGAGCCGGATGCCGGTGACCGAGGTCTCCCTCGGCGACTACGTGCTGTTCGGCGGCGAGGTGGCGGTGCTGGTGATGCTGGAGGCGGTCACCCGGCTGCTGCCCGGCGTGCTGGGCAACGCCGGGTCGCTGGACGAGGAGTCGCACGCGCACGGCCTGCTGGAGGCCCCGCTGTACACGAAGCCGGCGAGCTGGCGCGGGCTGGACGTGCCCGAGGTGCTGCGCTCCGGCGACCACGCCCGGATCGACCGCTGGCGGCGGGACGAGTCGCTGCTGCGGACCGCGGCCCGGCGCCCCGACATGATCGAAGCGCTGGCCCCCGGGACGCTCGACGGGCGGGACCGGGCCGCGCTGGACCGGGGCGGATTTTCCTCGTCACCGGGGCATGTGGCAAAGTAGAGGGGTTGCCGCATCCGCCCACGCCGTGAGCGGATGCGAGGACCCTCGGCCGGGGCCGGTCTCGCCGGTCGCCCGGGGGTCAGAATCACCCATCCGCGCATCGACTGACGATGCGCCGTGAGCCTCACGAGGACGCAGCGATGAACATCCTGGACGCCCTTGACGCCCAGTCGAAGCGTACCGACCTGCCCGACTTCCGTGCCGGTGACACCGTCAAGGTGCACGCGCGGGTCGTCGAGGGCAACCGGTCCCGGGTCCAGATCTTCCAGGGCGTCGTCATCCGCCGCCAGGGTGACGGTCTGCGCGAGACCTTCTCGGTCCGCAAGGTCAGCTTCGGCGTCGGCGTGGAGCGGACCTACCCGCTCAACGGCCCGGGCATCGACCGGATCGAGATCGTGACCCGCGGTGACGTGCGTCGCGCCAAGCTCTACTACCTGCGTGAGCTGCGCGGCAAGAAGGCCAAGATCAAGGAGCTGCGGGAGAAGCAGCCGGCGAACTGAATTCCCGTACGCCACGCCGCCCGAGCTGCGCGGATGTCGTATCGACCGGATCGCATTACTCTGGTCGGTACGGGCGCGACCGGACGGTGCGAAACGGTCCACTACCGCCCGTGGGGTCTCCGAGGGGACTCCCGGGCGGTAGTGTCGTTTCCGCGGACCGGAGAGTGGCATGGTGCAGATGGTTGACGAGGACGGCGCCGCCGACCCCTGGCGCCGACGGGCCCGGCGTGGCCGCCGCCAGATGCCGCTCTGGCAGGAGTTGCCGCTGCTGCTGATCGTGGCGTTCTGCCTCGCGGTGCTGATCCGCACGTTCCTGCTCCAGGCGTTCTTCATCCCGTCCGGGTCGATGGAGGACACGCTGCTCATCGGCGACCGGGTGCTCGTCAACAAGGTCGTCTACGACGTCCGCGATCCGGTCCGCGGCGAGGTGGTGGTCTTCCGGGGTACCGACCGCTGGGTCGCCCAGGAGGCGCCCGCGCCGCCGGCCAACTTCGCCGGCCGGGTCGGCCGTACGCTCGGCGACCTGGTGGGCGTCAGCCGCCCCGGCGAGAAGGACTTCATCAAGCGCGTCATCGGCGTACCGGGCGACAAGATCTGGTGCTGCGACGACGGCCGGGTGGTGGTCAACGGGGTGCCGCTGGACGAGCAGGCGTACGTCTCCGAGGACTCCCCGGTCGAGCTGCCGCCCAATCCCAAGGAGTGCCGGTCGCGGCAGTTCACCGAGGTGGTGGTGCCGCCGGGGCAGATCTTCGTGATGGGGGACCACCGGCTGGTCTCGCAGGACGCCCGGTGTCAGGGGCCGGTGCCGATCGAGAACGTGGTCGGCCGCGCCTTCATGATCGTCTGGCCGTCGCAGCGATGGACCACCCTGCCCGTACCGGAGACGTTCACCAGCGTGCCGCGCGCGGAGGCCGCGCCGGCCCGGCCGGTCCCGGTGGATCCCGACCCGCTCGGCGGGGTCGTCCTGATCCTTCCGGTCGCGGCGACGCTCACCGTTCTGGCGGGTTCGGGACGACCGCGCCGCACCGGGCGACGTAGGCTCCTCCCGTGATCGACGAGCAGACCGAGAAGCCCCGCAGCTCCTTCTGGAAGGAGCTGCCCATCCTCCTGGGCGTGGCGATTCTGGTCGCGGTGCTGGTGCGTGCCTTCGTGCTGCAGACCTTCTTCATCCCGTCACCGTCCATGGAGAACACTCTCAAGATCGACGACCGGGTGCTTGTCAACAAGCTGGTCTACGACTTCCGCTCGCCGCACCGGGGGGAGGTGATCGTCTTCAAGGCGCCCACCGAGTGGAGCGGCAACCCCGACGGCGAGGACTTCATCAAGCGGGTGATCGGCGTCGGCGGCGATCACGTGGTCTGCTGCGACCGCACCGGCGGACAGGAGCGGCTGGTCGTCAACGGCAAGCCGATCGACGAGCCGTTCATCTTCCCCGGCAACAAGCCCGCCGACCAGGACTTCGACATCACCGTGCCGAAGGGGCGCCTGTGGGTCATGGGTGACCACCGGGAGGCGTCCGGCGACTCGCTCGAGCACTGGCAGCAGTCAGGCGAGGACATCAACGTCGCCACCATCCCCGAGGGCGAGGTCGTCGGGCGGGCCTTCACGATCTTCTGGCCGGTCAGCCGCGCGACCTGGCTCACCGTGCCCGAGCAGTTCGACGGGATCCCCAATCCCTGAGCGGGCCCGCGCCACGCGCCGGCACGTCGGCCCGGCGCCGGCGGCGGAGGGGCGTGGTCGTTCGTCACAGGCGTCTGGCAGGCTGTTCCGGTGACTGTCTTCACCCCTCGTCGCGCGGCCCGGGTGCTGCTGGTCGACGCGTCCGACCGGGTGCTGCTGTTCGAGGGCAGTGATCCGGCCCGGCCGGGCCACCGCTACTGGTTCACGCCCGGCGGCGGGCTGGAGCCGGGGGAGCCCCCGGCCGACGGCGCCGCCCGGGAGTTGGCCGAGGAGACCGGCCTGCGGCTGGCCCCGGCCGAGCTGGGCACGCCGGTCTGGTCGGACACCGTCGAGTTCCCGTTCGACGGTGTCTGGTATCGCCAGGAGCAGCAGTTCTACCTGGTCCGGGTGTCGGGCTGGGAGGTCGACACCGCGGGCTTCAACGACGTCGAACGGGCGAGCGTGCACGGGCACCGCTGGTGGCCGGTCGCCGAGCTGGCCGCCTGCGCCGAGCGCTACTACCCGCCGGACCTGCCCGGCCGGCTCGGCGCCGTACTGGCGGGAGGCGGCGCATGCTGACCCCGCCGCGCACCGTGGTCCGCCGTGACGGCGGCCTCTACGCGCTGGAGCGGGCCCTGCAGCGGCGCGGCTTCCGGCACGTGGCGGGCGCCGACGAGGCCGGTCGTGGCGCCTGCGCCGGGCCGCTCGTGGCCGCCGCCGCGATCCTGCCCGAGGGCCGGCGCGGCGAGATCGACGAGCTGGCCGACTCGAAGCTGCTCACCGCCGCCGCCCGCGAGCGCGTCTACGAGCAGGTGGTGGCACGGGCCCTGGCGTACGCCGTGGTCGTCATCCCGGCCGAAGAGGTCGACGCGCGCGGGCTGCACGTGTGCAACCTCGCCGCGATGCGGCGGGCGCTCGCCTCGCTCACCACCCGCCCGGAGTACGTGCTGACCGACGGCTTCGGCGTCGACGGGCTGGACGTGCCGGGCCTGGCGGTCTGGAAGGGCGACCGGGTGGCCGCGTGTGTGGCGGCGGCGAGCGTGCTGGCGAAGGTCACCCGGGACCGGATCATGGTGGAGCTGGACGGGCGGTTCCCCGGCTACGGGTTCGCCGAGCACAAGGGCTACATCACCGCCGAGCACAGCGCCGCCCTGCGCGCGCTCGGGCCCTGCCGGGAACACCGCTTCTCGTACGTGAACGTGGCCGCCGTCTCCGGACGGGACGGCCGGCCTCCCCGCGCCCGCCGCCCGGCGGGTGACGCCGGCGGGGCGCCGCCCGAGCCCGTGGCCGGGCTGCCGGGCCTGGGGCCCGGCGTGTTCGCCGGCCGCCCAGACGAGCCGATGGGGCGCGGCGGCGCGTCAGGGGGTACCGTCGGCGTGGCGTTGGGCGAGCAGCCGCGACCTCCGGCGTCGGTGGGGGAAGATGTGGTCATGGAAGGCGGAGTGCGATGAGCGCGGAAGATCTCGAAAAGTACGAGACCGAGATGGAGCTGCAGCTCTACCGGGAGTACCGCGACATCGTCCGCCAGTTCTCCTACGTGGTGGAGACCGAGCGCCGTTTCTACCTGGCCAACCAGGTCGACCTGCACGTGCGCAACTCCGACGGCGAGGTCTACTTCGAGGTCGAGATGCACGACGCCTGGGTGTGGGACATGTACCGTCCTGCCCGTTTCGTCAAGAATGTTCGAGTGATGACGTTCAAGGACGTCAATGTGGAAGAGCTCGAAAAGCCCGACATCTCGCTTCCCGCAGATTCCGGATTCGGGAGCTGACCGCAGGCGGCGGAACGCTCCCGGATCACTCCGCCGGCACGACCACCTCGACCCGCTGCACCAGGTTGTTCGCGAACCCGCCCCGGTTCCACGACTGCTCGACCGGCTGGGTACGCCCCGAGGCGTCGGTCGCCCGGGCGCCGAGCACGTACCGCCCCGGCGTGGCCGTCCAGCTCACCGACCACCGGCGCCACGCCCACTCGCCACCGGCCGGCTCGTCCAGGACCGCCGGCGCCCACGTCTCGCCGCCGTCCACCGTCACCTCGACCGAGGTCACCGGCGCGTGGCCGGACCAGGCCCGGCCGTCCAGAGTGCACGGTCCGGGACGCAGCACCCGGGTGCGGGACATGAAGTCCGGGAACCCGGGCGGACGCACCAGGGCACGCGGCTCGATCCGGGTCACCGGCACACCCGGGTCGTCGGCGTCGCGCCGCAGCCGGTAGGCCACCGCGTTCTGGTAGCCGTCGAACGGCTCCGTCGTCACAGTGATGTCGCGCAGCCACTTCACGTGCGCCATGCCGTACCAGCCGGGCACGATCAGGCGCAGCGGCGCCCCGTGCTGCGGCAGCAGGGGAGCGCCGTTCATCTCGTACGCCAGCAGCACCTCCTCGCGCAGCGCGTCGGCCACCGGCAGCGCCCGCTGGTAGTCCTGCTCGACGCCGCGCTCCACCCCGTGGTCCGCGCCGGTGAACACCACGTCCACCGCGTCGCCGGACAGGCCGGCCTCGCGCAGCAGTGGCGCCAGCGGCGTGCCGGTCCACTCCGCGTTGCCCACCGCCTCCACCAGCCAGGGTTGGCTGACCGGACGGGGACGCAGCAGCGCCCGGCCGTTGCCCGCGCACTCCAGCGTGACCCGGTGGGTCACCCGGGGCCGGTCGCGCAGCGCCGCCAGGTCCAGCCGCAGTGGACGCTCGACCGCGCCGGAGACGCTCAACGCGTACGCCGCCGGGTCGACGTCCGGGATGTCGTAGTGGATGAGCAGGTAGTGCAGGCCCGCCGGGGTCACGTCGTACCGCAGCGCCTCCAGCGGGATGCCGTGGTTGCGCGCGGCGAGCTGGAGCTCCTCGGCGCTGATCGCCTCGTCCGGCCCGGCCAGGCGAGAGGGCCGGCTGACGTCGTCCACTGTGGTCATCGCTGCTCCGTCCGCTCCAGCACGTCGTAGCCCACGAACTGGAACATCCGCACCCCTGGCGGCAGCGGGCGGGGTGTGCCGGTGAAGCGGTGCGCGCCGACGCCCACGCCGTCGGCCGGGCTGCCCACGGCGACCGGCTCGAAGCCCTCCTCGGCGAACCACTCGCAGATGACCGGCACCAGGTCCGGCTCGCGCCGGTGCCGCGTCCACAGCACCGTGCCGCCGGTGGTGCAGAGCGAGGCGCAGTGCCGCACCGTCGCCCGGATGTCGTCGTCGCCGATGTTGCCGAAGATGCCGCAGACCAGCACCAGATCCGCCGGGGCCAGATCGGCGTAGCGGTCGGTCAGCGAGGCGTCAGCGGTCACCACCTCCACGCCGGTGAGCCCCGCGTCGGCGGCGGCGCGACGGGCCAGATCGGCGTTGCGCGGGTCCAGCTCGACCAGGCGCGCGGTCACGTCGCCGCCCCGGGGATGGGCGGCCAGCACCGGGATCAGGTCGCGGCCCTGACCCGCGCACAGGCTCAGCGCGCGCAGCGGACCGGACGGCGCCGCGTCCAGCGCGTCGGAGACACGCCGCCGCACCTCGGCGAGCCGCCGCGCCAGTGCGGACTCGGGCTGGTCGTAGTCGCTGTGCCAGGCGTACCAGTCCTTCGTCACCCGGCCAGCATAGGCGTGCGGGCCGTAGCAGATCCGCTCCGATTTCGGCGCTCGTCCACAAGCCGGGCGTTGTCCACAGGCCGGTCGGGTGGGGTTCGCGGGCCGGTGCTCGGGGCGGCAGGGTGGCCGGCGTGCGCCCTTCTATCTCTCATGCCGGCAGGGCCGGGCTGGTGGTGCTGTTCCTCGTCGCCTGCCTGCCGGGCGCCTCCGTGCCGTCCCGGGCGGCACCGTCGTCTCGACCGGGGGCCCACTCGCTCGCGGTCGGGCCGTCGTCGGGTTCGCCTGCGGGTGCCACTGGCCGGTTCCGGTGGCCGCTGGCCGGTACGCCACGGGTGGTGCGGCGGTTCGACCCGCCGCCGCAGCCCTGGCTGTCCGGGCACCGGGGCGTCGACCTCGCCGCCGCGCCGGGTGCGCCGGTGCTGGCGGCCGGCGCCGGGACCGTCCTGTTCGCCGGCGCCGTCGCCGGCCGGCCGGTGCTCACCGTCGGCCACTCCGACGGCCTGCGCACCACATACGAACCGGTCCGCTCCCGGCTCACCGCCGGCACCCCTGTGGACGCCGGCACGCCGGTCGGCGCCCTGCTCGCCGGGCACCCCGGCTGTGCCGAGGCGGCCTGCCTGCACTGGGGGCTGCGCCGCGACGCGGAATACCTCGACCCGCTGGCACTGCTCGGCCTCGGTCGTGTCCGGCTGCTCCCGCTGCACCCTGTCTCCGGCGGTCTCGCCGACGTCGCCGGCTGAGCGACGTCACCAGGTGACCGATGCCGCCGGTGACCGACGAGCGCCGGTCGGCGGTCGGCGCGCGGGCCGCTCAGCCCTGGGCGAGCAGCGTGGGCAGCCGGACGGCCAGTCGGTCGTACTCGTCGGGGGTGTTGTAGACCTGGCCGCACAGCCGCAGGTAGCCGCGCCCGTTCCAGGCGGCGATCGACACCTCTGCGGCGATCCGCTCGGCGATCCGGGTCCGTAGCTCCCGGGCCGCGTCGAGCGTGGTCGCCACACCGGGCGGCAGCGACACGAGCCGCATGGCGACCGCCGGTCCGCCGGGCTCCGGCAGCCGTTCGGGCGCCACACCGAGCGCGTCCCCGACGACCCGTTGCCCGTACGCGGCCAGCGCCGCGTTGTGCGCGCGTACCCGGTCCACGCCCAGGCTGCGCAACGTGAACAGGCCCACCGGGGCGGCCAGCCAGCCGGTGTAGTCGAGCGTCGCCTGCCACTCGACACGGACCGGGAAGCCGCTGTCCTGCTCCCACGAGACGGCGAGCGGCTGGATCCTCTCCCGCCACTGCGGCGCCACCACGAGCACGGCGGTGCCGCGTGGCGCGTACGCCCACTTGTGCAGGTTGCCGACCCAGAAGTCGGCGCCGACGGACGCGACGGTGGCCGGCAGCATGCCCGGTGCGTGGGCGGCGTCGACCAGCACCGGCACGCCCTGCTCCCGGGCCACCGCGACGATTGCCGCGGTCGGGAACAGCCGGGCGGTCGGCGAGGTGAGCTGGTCGACGATCAGCAGCTGGGTGCGCCCGGGGCGCAGCCCGTCGCGGATGATCTCGACCACCTCCTCGTCGGTGGCGGTCGACGGCACCGGCAGGGTGCGGGACGCCGCACCGGTACGGGCGCACTCCCGGGCGACGGACAGCGCCACCGCGCCGTACCCGTGGTCGGTGGTCACGATCTCGTCGCCCGGGCGCAGCCCCAGCGACTGCAACACCACGGCCGCGCCCGCGGTGGCGTTACCGACGAGCGTGGTGCCGTCCGGGTCGGCGCCGAGGAACGCGGCCAGGTGCCGCCGGGCGTGGGCGATCCGGTCGACCAGGCCCCGCGTGAAGAACCGCGGCGGGTTGGCCTCCATCTCGTCGCGCAGGCGCTGCTGGGCGCGTTGCACGGCGATGGGTACGGCGCCGAACGAGCCGTGATTGAGGTGGCTGACGGAGGGATCGAGGGAGAAGAGCAGCCGAGCACCGGGAATCGGCTCGGGCGGCTGCGGCACCGTCATCCGCCGATCCTAGCCCGAGATGGATCATGCCCGGTCGATTTCGCCCGCCAACCGCTCCGCCGCCCGCCCGCCCCGCCTGCTCGGGTGGAACGTGATGGGTGTCCTGCGCGCCGTAGACACCCGTGGTGTTCCACCGGCGTTGCCTGTGCGCTCGCGGCGGTCAGGCGCGGGGGTGCGCCTGCCGGTACGCGGCGCGGAGCCGCTCCACCGAGACGTGCGTGTAGATCTGGGTGCTGGCGAGCGACGAGTGCCCCAGCAGCTCCTGCACGGCCCGCAGGTCCGCGCCCCCTTCGAGCAGATGCGTCGCGGCGGAGTGGCGCAGCCCGTGCGGCGTCACCCGGGGCACACCGGCGGCCTCGGTCCAGCCGGACACGATCCGCCGCGCGGTGGTCGGGTTGAGCCGCCCGCCCCGTGCCCCGAGCAGCAGCGCCCGGCCCGAGCCCGGGGCCACCAGGGCGGGCCGGCCGTCGCGCAGCCAGGTGTCGAGCGCGCGCTGCGCCGGCACCCCGTAGGGCACCGAGCGTTCCCGCCCGCCCTTGCCGAGCACACGTACCACCCGGCGGGCCTGGTCGACGTCGGTGACGTCCAGGCCGCACGCCTCGCTGACGCGTACCCCGGTGCCGTAGAGCAGTTCCAGCAGCAGCCGGTCGCGCAGCAGCACCGCGTCGGGCGGCGCGTCGCCGGCCGATTCGGCGGCGACCCTTCGTCCGAGCCCGGCGCGGTCGAGGTGGACCCTCGGGCGGTCGGCCTCGGCCGGGCTCGGGCGCTGCCGCGACGGGGCCTCCACCAGAGCGGCGGCCTGGTCGGCCCGCAGCACGGTGGGCAGCTCCCGCCGGGCCCGAGGGCTGGCCAGTGGCGCCGCCACGTCGTCGGCGAGCAGGCCGGTCCGGTGCGCCCAGGCGCTGAAGGTCCGGGCCGCGGCTGCACGCCGCGCCATCGTCGTCCGGGCCGCTCCCATGGTCCGCTGCTTCGCCAGCCAGCTACGCACCACGGCGAGGTCCAGCTCCGGCAACTCCGCGCAGCCCATCCGGGCCGCGTGGTCCAGCAGCGACACCAGATCCGTGACGTACGCCCGGACGGTGTGGACGGAGCGGTTACGCACCCGCGACAGGTGGTCGGCGAAGTCGTCCACCGCCTCGCGCATCGAGGCAGGCAGTTCCTCGTGCGCGTCCCGCGTGCCGCGCCGCTGCCTGCTCACCGCGGCATCCGGCCCGAGCGCACGCGCTCGCGGCGGGGGAGGCGGACAGCCGTCACCGCCCCAGCGTAAGGCTGGAGGCCCCACGTTCGCCGTGCCGCCATCCCCGCCGTTCGCCGTGTCGGCCCGGCCGTGGTTCCCGTCTCCCGGCGTCGATTACCTGCCGGCGCGCTGAGTGGGGTGGCAGAAGCGGGTCTGGACAGGGGAAACTCATGCTGCGGCACGCTCCGGTGCGGCGACCGGCGGGCAGCGTGGCCCGAGCCGACCCCGACGGAGGTCGATCCGGCCGCGATCGGGCGAACGCGTCCCCGCGTCGGTGACGCCGCTACGAGGAGGGCCGAGAGTGGGAGTGGACGCCGTCCTCTACCGGCAGGTATCCGCGGGCGACAGCCGCCGCCGACCCGTGTACGTCTCGATCGAGGTGGTGGCGGACCCGCAGGATCTGCTGCTCGACCTGCTCAAGCGTGTCCGCGGCGGTGGCCGGACCCCACTGCTGGACCGCGTCGACCCGCTCGGTGAGCTGACAGTGGGCGCCGAGCGCCTGGCGCAGCTGCTCGCCGAGCTGCGGTGCCTGGCCGAGGTGGCCCGGGCGCAGGCGGAGGCCGACCACGTCCGCCGGCTGGCCCGGCTCGTCCACCGATGCGCCGAGCGCCGCGACGCCGAGATCCGGTTCGAGGGCGACTGACGCGTTCACGGGTGGGCTGCCGGTGGCGGTGCGAGGGCGTAGCCGTCGTCGCGGCGTACCACCATCGCCAGTTCCTCCAGCATGGACAGCTTGCGCATGGTGGTGCGCAGGTCCATCCCCGCGCGTGCCGCGACGCTCTCCAGGTCGAGGGCACGGCGGCGGGGCAGTGCCTCCAGTACCTGGGTGGCCTCCTCGTCGAGCCGGTCCCGTGGACGTTCGGGCGCTCGCGCGGGCGGAGCGAGGTCGTACCCGATGCGTCCCACCTCCTCCAGCACGTGCGCGACGTTCGTGACCAGCCGGGCCCGCGGCTGTTCCCGCAGCACCTCGTGCCCGCCGACGGACATCGCTGAGGTCACCGGGCCCGGCACCACCATGGCGGGCCGGTGCAGGCCGAGCGCCCGGTTGAGTGTCTGGGTGGCGCCGCTGCGGGCGGCGGCCTCGACCAGCACCGTGCCGTTCGTCGCCGCCGCGATGACCCGGTTGCGGATGAGGAACCGTGGGCGCAGCGGCTCCGCGCCGGGAGTCCATTCGCTCACCAGTAGGCCGGTGTCGGCGATGCGGTCGAACAGCGCGGCGTTGCCCATCGGGTACGGCCGGTCCACCCCGCAGGCGAGCACGGCGACGGTGCGTCCGCCCGCTGTCAATGCCCCGCGATGCGCTGCGGCGTCGATGCCGAACGCGCCACCGGACACCACCGTCCACTCCCGGTCGGCGAGGCCGTAGCCCAGCTCGGTGGCGACGTGCGCGCCGTAGGGGGTGGCCGCCCGGGCGCCGACCACCGCCACCGAGCGCGCCAGAGTCTCGCCGAGCGGCCACGCTCCGCGTACCCAGAAGCAGAGCGGCGGATCGGTCTCCGCGTCGACCCGCCGGGTGGCCCCGGACAGCGTCAGCCGTCGCAGATCCTCGACCTGGGCGGGCCATTCGTCGTCCTCGGGGGTGACCAGCCGGGCCCCGAGCCGTTCACCGCGGGTTAGCGCCTCCGCCGCCACCGCGCGGGCGTCACCGGCGGCGCCGCGTGCCGCCACGGCCGACCGCAGCGCCCGGTCCGGCGCCTCGCCGGACAGCAGCAGGTCGAGCGCGGCGACCGGGCCGATCCGCTCGACCAGGGCGTACACCGAGCGGGTGCCGGGCTCGGCGAGCCAGGTGAGCGCGACCCGCGCCAGCCGGCGGTCGTCGGCGCTCACCCGACCTCTCCCGTCCTGAGCTGGATGGCCTCCGCCACGTCGTCGCGGCCGGGCCGGTCCCGCCCGTCCAGGTCGGCGATGGTCCAGGCGAGACGCAGTACGCGGTCGTAGCCACGCGCGGACAGCGAACCGGTGTCGAGCCGGCGGCGCAGATCCGTGGTGACCCGGGCCGGTAGGTGCCACGGCGGACGGCGCAGGTAGGGGCCGGGGACGTCGGCGTTGACCCGTTGCCCGGTGGCCGCCCAGCGGCCGGCCGCGGCGTGCCGTGCGGCGACGACCCGGGCGGCGACGGTGGCCGAGGACTCGTGCGCGGCGTCGGTGCTCAGCAACTCCGCCGCGCGTACCGCCGTCAACCGGACCTGCACGTCCACCCGGTCGAGCAGCGGACCCGACAACCGCCCCAGGTAGCGTCGCCGGGTCAGCGGCGGGCACTCGCAGTCGACGTCTCCCGAGGGCTTCGCGCAGGGGCAGGGGTTGGCGGCCAGCACCAGTTGGGTGCGGGCCGGGTATTCTGTGGCGCCGCGGGTACGCGCCACCCGCACCCGGCCGCTCTCCAGCGGTTGCCGCAACGCCTCCAACGCGCCCTTGCTGAACTCGGGCGCCTCGTCGAGGAACAGGACCCCGCGGTGGGCGAGCGACACCGCGCCGGGCCGGGCCAGCCCGGAGCCGCCTCCGACGAGCGCGGGCACCGTGGCGGTGTGGTGCGGCGCCTGGAACGGGGGACGGCGCAGCAGCCCGCCGCCGGGTGGCAGCAGGCCGGCGATCGAGTGCAGCGCGGTCACCTCCAGAGCGGCCTCGTCGTCCAGTTCGGGCAGGATCGACGGCAGTCGCTCGGCGAGCATGGTCTTGCCGGCGCCGGGTGGGCCGAGCAGCGCGAGGTGGTGGCCCCCGGCGGCGGCGATCTCCAGGGCACGCCGGCCGAGCGGCTGCCCGGCCACGTCGACGAGGTCGGGTCCGGCCGGCCCGCCGACCGGGACCTGACCGGGTGGGGTGAGCAGCGGGCTGCCGTGGCGGACGTGGGCGACGAGCCGGTGCAGGGTGTCGACGGCCTGCACCCGTACTCCCGGGATGACCGCCGCCTCGGCGGCGTTGCCGGCGGGTACGACGACGCGGGTGTGCCCGGCGCGAGCGGCGGCGGCGACCATGGGCAGCGTGCCGCGGACGGGGCGTACCGTGCCGTCGAGACCGAGTTCGCCGAGCACGACAGTGGCGTCCAGGGCCACCGGCGGCAGCTCGCCCGCGCCGGCCAGGACGGCGAGCGCGATGGCGAGGTCGAACGCCGAGCCGTACTTGGGCAGCGTGGCGGGGAGCAGGTTGAGGGTGATGCGGCGGTTGGGCCATTTCTGGCCGGAGTTGACGATCGCGGCGCGGACCCGGTCGCGCGCCTCGTGCAGGGCGGTGTCCGGCAGGCCGGAGATGATCACGGCGGGCAGTCCGGGAGCAAGGTCGGCCTCGACCTCGACGAGGTGCCCGGCGACCCCGGCCAGGCCGACGCTCAGCACTTTCGCGTACCCCATGTCAGAACGCTCCGCGGAGGTGTTCGACGCGGGCGGGGCCGGTGAGCGGGAGCCGGACGGAGAGGACGTCGAAGCGGACCTCGTCGGCGGTGGTGCCGGTCTCGGCGAGCCAGCGGGCGGCGAGGCCGCGCAGCCGGCGGGCCTTGGCCTGGACGACCGCCTCGGCGGGGGAGCCGAACCGCTCGGTACGGCGGGTCTTGACCTCGCAGATGGCGAGGACCGGGCCCTCCCAGGCGATGATGTCGATCTCGCCCTCGGGACAGCGCCAGTTGCGGGCGACCGGGCGCAGGCCCGCCTCGATCAGGTGCCGCAGCGCGCACCGCTCGCCGTACGCCCCGACGGCTCGGTTCCGGTTCGTCATGCCGGTCAGGATGCGTCCGGCGGCCGTGATCACGAGTGGGCCGGTCCGGTCGCCTGTGGACAGGGGTGGGCTTGTGGACGGAACGACGATCATGAGTCCGATCTGCTACGGAGAGGCATGACGAGCGGACCCTCACGCCCTGCGACCACGCAGAGTAGTGCGATGGCAACCCGGCGATATCGGCGCTGACCTGGGCCGATATCGCCGGGTGCCCGAATGGCGCGGCTGGTGCGTGTCGCATACCGTGCCGGTCGTGGACGGACGACGGAGCTATTCCGAGGATGAGCAGGGGTCGCGTTGGGGCGACCGCGGATACGAGTCGGACTGGCGCGCCGCGGGTGAGCCCCGCTACCGCGACGACGACTACCGCACGCCTGAGCAGCGGGCCGGTGAGAACCGGTACGCCGAGCCGGGCCGTTACTCCGCCGCCGATCCGCTGGTGGACGACACGAGCAGTTGGCGGTCGCAGCGGCCGGACGACCCGGAGGTCTCCGGTGAGCTGCCCGGGTCGCGAGCCGCTCGTCGCGCGGCGCGGGAGTCGGCGGCCGACCCGCTCGGCCCGGTGGCCCGCAGCGGCGTCGACGCGCTCGGCACCGCCGCGCACGGGAACCCGCTGGCGAGCCCGCTCGGTACGCCGTCGACCGCCCCGGCCGGCGCCGACCCGTACGGCCTCATCGCGCACGGCGGCGACCCGGCCGGCGGCGCTGACGCCCGCGTCGCCGGCGCCGTCGATCAGCCTCGGCTCAGCCCGATCGGCGGCTACCCGGTCGTCGAGCCGGCGCCGCCCGGCGCCGCGGGCCCGGACGGCGGGACCGAGCCGTCCGCCGCGGGACGGCTGAACCCCGGCGAGCCCACTCCGCTGCGTATCGGCGAGCGCCCGGGCGGTCCCGCCCAGCCGGCGGCGAGCCCGAATCCGCTGGAGATGCCGACCGGCCCGATGCCCGCGGTGCTGCCGCGACCGGACGGGCCGCCGCCCGGTGACGGCGTCTACCGGACCCGGCGCCCGGCGCTGGCGATCCTGCTCGCGGTGCTCGTGCTGGTGCTGGAGGCGCCGGCGGTGCGGGTGCTGCTGCACGGCATGTTCGGTGACCCGGTGTCGACGTCACACGTCGTGGTGGGCATGTTCCTGGTGGTGGGCCTGCCGATCTTCGGCACCGGCCTGTACGGGCTGCGCACCGGAGGGCTGGCGCTCGCCGACGGCAGCCGGGGCTGGCTGCGTCCGCCGACCGCGTACCTGACCGTCGGGCTGGTCCTCTTCCTCGCCGCCGCCCTTGCGGCGGGCTGAGGGGAACGAAACGCCCGCGGGCCCCGGCACGGCGAGCGGCGGGCCACGCCCGCGAGCGCCGGCCCGCACGGCGTGCTCCGCACCCGAGGGCCGGGCAGCGGAGACGGCGCGTACACTGGTCGACTGGCGACCGCCTCGCGCGGTCGACCTCGCGTGCCCTCTCCACGGTCTTCTCCGTGGGGCGACGGCCTCCCTGGTCCCGGTTGACGTACCGGGCCCACCCTGGCCGGCGACCGGGCGCCAGGCGTCCGGCCACCGGCCGGACGGACAACCAGGGACGAAATAGGAGTAACCCACCATGGCCGTCGTGACCATGCGTCAGCTGCTGGAAAGCGGTGTGCACTTCGGGCACCAGACCCGGCGCTGGAACCCGAAGATGAAGCGCTTCATCTTCACCGAGCGCAACGGTATCTACATCATCGACCTGCGCCAGACGCTCGACTACATCGAGAAGGCGTACGAGTTCATCCGCACCACCGTCGCGGGTGGCGGCAGCATCCTGTTCGTCGGCACCAAGAAGCAGGCCCAGGAGGCCATCGCCGAGCAGGCGACCCGGGTCGGCCAGCCGTACGTCAACCACCGCTGGCTCGGTGGCATGCTGACCAACTTCCAGACCGTGTACAAGCGGCTGCAGCGGATGAAGGAGCTGGAGGCCCTGGGTGACCTGAGCGGCACCGCCGCCGGTTACACCAAGAAGGAGACGCTCCAGCTCTCCCGCGAGAAGATCAAGCTGACCAAGACCCTCGGTGGTCTGCGGGACATGCAGAAGCTCCCGGCCGCGGTGTGGATCGTCGACACCAAGAAGGAGCACATCGCCGTCGACGAGGCCCGCAAGCTGGGCATCCCGGTGATCGCGGTGCTCGACACCAACTGCGACCCGGACGAGGTCGACTTCCCGATCCCGGGCAACGACGACGCCATCCGCTCGGCCGAGCTGCTGACCAGGGTCGTCGCCGCCGCCGTCGCCGACGGTCTGATCGCCCGTTCCGGCCGTAACCGCGGCGCGGACGAGAAGCCCGAGGCCGGCCAGGTCGGCGCCAACGAGCCGCTGGCCGAGTGGGAGCGCGAGCTGCTCGAGGAGCCGAAGAAGGCCGACGAGCAGCCCGCCGCCGCCGCGGAGCCCGCCGCCGCTGCCGCGGAGCCCGCCGCCGCGGAGCCGGCCGCGCCTGCCGCCGAGCAGCCGGCGACCGCCGCCGCGGAGTGATCTCGCCGTCGCGGGGGGCCCCCCCCCCCCGCCCCCCCGGGGGGGGGGCGCGGGGGGGGCCGCCGGCCCCCCCCCGCCCCGCCCGCCCCCCCCGCCCCCCCCCCCCGCCCCCCGCCCCCCCCCCGCCCCCCCCCCCCCCCCCCCCCCCCCCCCCCCCCCCCCCCCCCCCCCCCCCCCCACGGGTACGCCGGGCAGAACCGGCCCGGAACCGGGTAACCAGCACCCCAGACCACCTCACTGACACCGAAGAGAGAGTCATGTCCAACTTCACCGCCGCGGACGTCAAGAAGCTCCGCGACCTCACCGGCGCCGGCATGATGGACTCCAAGAAGGCGCTGACCGAGGCCGAGGGCGACTTCGACAAGGCCGTCGAGATCCTGCGCGTCAAGGGTGCCAAGGACGTCGGCAAGCGGGCCGGGCGTACCGCCGCCAACGGCCTCGTCGCCCACTCCGGCCAGGCGCTGCTCGAGCTCAACTGCGAGACCGACTTCGTCGCCAAGAACGACGCCTTCATCGCGCTGGCCCAGCAGTTGGTCGAGCACGGCGTGACCAGCGGCGCCACCAACGCCGAGGAGTTGCTCGCCAGCAGCATCGACGGCAAGAGCGTGGCCGACCTGATCCAGGAGCAGTCCGCCAAGATCGGCGAGAAGCTGGTGCTCAACCGCTTCGCCAAGCTGGACGGCAACACCACCGTTTACATGCACCGCAAGAGCCAGGACCTGCCCCCGGCGGTCGGCGTGCTGGTCGAGTTCACCGGCAAGAGCGACGAGGCCGCTGCCTCGGATGCGCGTGCGGTGGCCATGCAGATCGCCGCGATGCGGCCGAAGTACCTCACCCGCGACGAGGTGCCGGCCGAGACCGTCGAGTCCGAGCGGCGCATCGCCGAGCAGACCGCCCGCGAGGAGAACAAGCCCGAGGCGGCGCTGCCGAAGATCGTCGAGGGCCGGGTAAACGCCTTCTTCAAGGACTTCGTCCTGCTGGAGCAGCCGTCGGTCGCCGACAACAAGAAGACCGTCAAGCAGGTGCTGGCCGACGCCGGCATCGAGGTGACGCGCTTCCTGCGGTTCGAGGTCGGCCAGGCCTGAGCCGCCGCACCGGGCCCTCCGGCCCGGGCACAGGGGAGAACGTAGACGAGGAGGCCGCCGGTGTACGCGACAGGCACCGCGGCCTCCTCGTCACATAGGGTCGGCAGGGGCACGTACGCGACAGCCGCGCAATGCGCGGGGAGAAGGGGCGGGGCGGATGACGCAGGTTGTGAGTGACCGGAACCTGGCGGTGGAAGATCCGACCGCCCCTCCGCCCGGTCGGTCCCGCCGGGTGGTGCTGAAGCTCTCCGGTGAGGTCTTCGGCGGCGGTGCGATCGGTGTCGACCCCGACGTCGTGCAGGGCATCGCCCGGCAGATCGCCACCGTGGTACGCCGCGGCGTGCAGGTCTCCGTGGTGGTCGGCGGCGGCAACTTCTTCCGCGGCGCCGAGCTGCAGAAGCGCGGCATGGACCGGGCCCGCGCCGACTACATGGGCATGCTCGGCACGGTCATGAACTGCCTGGCCCTCCAGGACTTCCTGGAGAAGGAGGGCATCGAGACCCGGGTGCAGAGCGCGATCACCATGGCACAGGTCGCCGAGCCGTACATCCCGCTGCGTGCGATCCGGCACCTGGAGAAGGGCCGCGTGGTCATCTTCGGCGCGGGCGCCGGCATGCCGTACTTCTCCACCGACACGGTGGCCGCCCAGCGGGCGCTGGAGATCCGCGCGGACGTCGTGCTGATGAGCAAGAACGGCGTGGACGCGGTCTACACCGCCGACCCCCGGATCGACCCGACCGCGAGCAAGCTCGACTCGATCACCTTCTCCGAGGTGCTGCGCCGTAACCTGCGGGTGGCCGACGCCGCCGCGTTCAGCCTCTGCATGGAGAACGGCCTGCCGATGCTGGTCTTCGGCGCGCAGGGCGACGACACCATCGTCCGCGCCGTCGGCGGTGAGAAGATCGGCACCCTGATCACGGCCTGACCGGCCCGCCGGACCGGCGACGGTCCCTCTGCCACGGCAGCACCCGCACCACACACGACGAGCGACAGAAGGAGGCGAGGAGACCGGTGATCGACGACACCCTCCTCGAGGCGGAGGAGAAGATGGAGCGTGCCATCGAGCACGCCAAGGAGGAGTTCGGCGGGATCCGTACCGGACGCGCCAACGCCGCCATGTTCTCCCGGATCCTCATCGACTACTACGGCAGCCCGACCCCGCTGCCGCAGATGGCGTCCATCGCGGTGCCCGAGCCGCGCATGGTGATCATCAAGCCGTACGACAACTCGCAGCTGGGCGCCATGGAGAAGGCGATCCGCGACTCGGACCTCGGGGCCAACCCGAACAACGAGGGCAACCAGCTCCGCATCGTCCTGCCGCAGATGACCGAGGAGCGGCGCCGCGACATGATCAAGGTCGCCCGGCAGAAGGGCGAGGAGGCCAAGGTCGCCGTCCGCAACATCCGCCGCAAGGCCAAGGAGGAGCTGGACCGCCTGGTCAAGGACGGCGAGGTCGGCGAGGACGAGGGCCGGCGCGCGGAGAAGGAGCTGGACGACCTGACCCAGCGCTTCGTCGCAGGCGTCGACGAGCTGGTCAAGCACAAGGAGAGCGAGTTGCTCGAGGTCTGAGCACCCGCGTACCCCACACGGCACCGCACCGGGCCGTCGCCCCGACGGGGCGACGGCCCGGTGCCGTCGTCGTGCCCGGCGGCGCACACCCTCGGCGCTCCGGCGGGTGCAGTAGGCTCGGCACGATTCCCGACCACCACGGGTGAGCGGCGGGAGTCGCCCGGCCGTCGGTCGGTAAAACAGGAAGTCTCACGCCGGTAGGGGATGGTCTTGGTATTGCGTCATGTGGTGGCTCTCGTACCGGCTGCCGGTGCGTGATGTCCCACCCCGACCCCTACGGCAGCACCGAGCCGCGCGGCTGGGACCGCCCGGCTGCCCCGTCCCTGCCCTGGCCGGACACCGAGCTGGAGCCCGGCCCCTGGCGACCCGCCCCGGACACGTACGCCGCCCCGGACACGTACGCCGGGCCGTACCCGACGACCTCGCGGCACCACGACGGCCCCGGCCGGTACGACGGACCGCCGGCCGGCGACCGTGGGCGGCCCGCCGGGCCGGAGCACGACGGCCCGTGGGGTGAGCCCACCCGCGACGAGGAGTACCCGACCGCGCAGATCGCGCCGGTGCGGGACGAGCCCACCGACCAGATTCCGGCGGTACGCGACGAGCCCGCGCCGACGCCCGAGCCCGAGCCGCCGGCCGGTCGCCGGGGCCGGGGGCGGCGGCGGGCGAGCGCGGAACGTCCGCCGAGCGTCGCGCCGACGACGTCCCGGGCGGGGCGCAACCTGCCGGCGGCGATCGGCGTCGGGGTGGCCCTCGCCGCGGCGGTCGTGGTGCCGCTGTTCTTCTTCATGCCGGCGTTCCTCGCCGTGCTCGCGGCGGCGGTGGGCGTCGGCATCTGGGAGATGGCCCGCGCGGCGCGCCGCAGCGGCGCCCACCCGCCGCTGGCGCCGCTCGTCGCCGGTGGCGTGATCACAGTGGGTCTGGCCTGGTACGCGGGTCCCGACGCGCTCTGCCTCGGGCTGCTGGTCACGGTGCTGGGCACGATGATCTGGCGGCTGGGCGACGGGCCGGGTGACTACCAGCGCGATCTCACCGCGGCCACCCTGATCGCGGTGTACGTGCCGTTCCTCGCCGGGTTCGCGGCCATGCTCGCGGCGGCACCCGGCGACGGGGCCCTGCGCGTGCTGGTGACGCTGGCGGCGGTGGTGCTCTCCGACACCGGCGGGTACGCCGCGGGCGTGTCGTTCGGCAAGCATCCGATGGCGCCCACGATCAGCCCGAAGAAGTCCTGGGAGGGCTTCGCCGGCTCGGTGACCGCCGCGGCGGCGGGCAGCGCGGCGCTGCTGTGGGCGTTGTTCGACGTGGCCCCCTGGTGGGGCGCACTGTTCGGGATGGCGATCTCGGTCGCGGCGGTGCTCGGTGACCTCGCCGAGTCGATGATCAAGCGGGATCTCGGCGTCAAGGACATGAGCAACCTGCTGCCCGGGCACGGCGGCCTGATGGACCGGCTCGACTCGGTCCTGTTCGCCGTGCCGGTGGCGTACCTGCTGCTCGCGGTCTTCGTCCCGGTGACGGGTTGAGGCGTGAATCACGGCGTCGAGCCGGGGCGGCCCGGCCGGCCGGGGGCGATTCGACACGTAGGGGCGGGTGCGTCCGGGCGGGAGCGTGTCAGACTGGACGCGCCATGACGAGCCTCCCGCTGATCTCCGTAGACCCCGACGCCCGCGGCCGCCGGCCCGCGATGCCTCCCCGCCACCTCGCCGACCTGGACCTGCCGGGCCGGCAGGCGCTCGTCACCGAGCTGGGGGAGCCCGCGTTCCGTGCCAAGCAGGTCTCCAACCACTACTTCGGCCGCCTGGTGCGCGACCCGGAGCGGATGACCGACCTGCCGGCGGCGACCCGGGAGCGGCTGGCGGGCGAGCTGCTGCCCACGCTGCTGACCCCGGTACGCGAGCTGGCCTGCGACGACGGCGCGACCCGCAAGGCGCTCTGGCGGCTGCATGACGGCTCGCTGGTGGAGAGCGTGCTGATGGGCTACCCGGACCGGGTGACCGTCTGCATCTCCAGCCAGGCCGGCTGCGGCATGGCCTGCCCGTTCTGCGCCACCGGCCAGGCCGGGCTGACCCGCAACCTGTCCACCGCCGAGATCGTCGACCAGGCGGTCTACCTGGCCGGGGTGGCCGCCTCCGGCGTGGTGGCCGGGTCGCCGCCGCGGCTGTCGCACGTGGTGTTCATGGGCATGGGCGAGCCGCTCGCCAACTACGCGCGGGTGGTGGCGGCGATCCGCCGGCTGGTCGCCCCGGCGCCGGAGGGGCTGGGGCTGTCGCAGCGGCACATCACCGTCTCGACCGTCGGCCTGGTGCCGGCGATCCGCCGACTGGCCAGCGAAGACCTCTCCGTGACCCTTGCGTTGTCGCTGCACGCCCCCGATGATGAGCTGCGCGACGAACTCGTCCCGGTCAACCAGCGCTGGAAGGTGTCCGAGGTGCTGGACGCGGTGTGGGACTACGCGGCCACGACGGGACGTCGCGTGTCCATCGAATACGCGATGATCAAGGACGTGAACGACCAGCCGTGGAGAGCCGATCTGCTCGGGCGGCTACTGGCCGGCAAGCTGGCCCACGTGAACCTGATCCCGCTCAACCCGACTCCGGGCAGCCGCTGGGACGCCAGCCCGAAGCCGGTCGAGCGGGAGTTCGTCCGGCGGTTGCGCGACGCCGGTGTGTCGACCACGGTGCGCGACACCCGGGGACGCGAGATCGACGGGGCCTGTGGGCAGCTCGCCGCCGCCGAGGACACGGACGGCGACTCACGCGCGGCAACGGCGTAGCGGTACGAGACCAGGAGACATAGTGGCGAGTCAGGGTCAGCGTTTCCGGCGTAAGGCGCTCCGCAGGGGCTACAAGGTCGATGAGGTCGACGCCTTCCTGGACCGGGTCGAGGCGACACTCGATGGCCAGCCGGTCGGCGCGCCCGTGGCTTCCCAGGAGGTCCACGACGTCGTCTTCCGGGTCCGCTTCAACGGCTACGACGAGTGGCAGGTCGACCTGCACCTCGACCGGGTCGAGCGGCAGCTCGCCGAGCTGGAGGAGCGCGGTGGCGCACCGGCCGGGCGCGGTGGCGACCCCCGGATGGCCGACCGGCTGGGCCCGCCGCCGATGCGCGACGACCGGGGCATGTCGCCGGTGCCGCAGCCGCCGATGCCGCCCCGGCAGATGCCGGCCCAGCCCGGCCCGCCCGCCGACCGCTACGGCAGCCGCTACGACGAGCCGACCGGCGCGTTCGCCGGTGGCTATGACGGCCCGCGCGGTGGCTACGACGGCCCGCGCGGTCCGGGTGGCCCCGGCCCGATGGGCCCGGGTGCGCCGATGGGACACGGCGGCCCGCCGCCGCGCGGTCTGCCGCCCGGCCCGGGCGGTTACGGCCCGGACAACGGCCCCGGCGGCTACGGTCCGGACAAGGGTCCCGGCGGGTACGGTCCGCCGGACAGCGGCCCGGGCGGTTACGGCCCGGACAACGGCCCTGGCGGCTACGGTCCGGACAAGGATCCCGGCGGGTACGGTCCGCCGGACAGCGGCCCGGGCGGTTACGGCCCGGAGAGCGGGACCGGCGCGTTCGGCCCGGAGGATCGCTTCGACGGGTTCGAGGCCGGCCGGCGGGGCCGGGCCGACATGACCGCCGAGATCCGCATGCCCGAGCGCGAGCTGCGTGGTCGTGGCCCCGGTGGTCCGCCCGCGCTGCCGCAGCAGGGCTACGGCGCTCCCGAGCCCGGCTACGGCCCGCCGGACCCGGGTTACGGTCCGCCGGACCACGGCTACGGCCCGGGCCCGTCCATGACCGGCCCGCCGATCGTGGGTCCGCCGGCCGCCGGTCCGCCGATGGTGGGGCCGCCGATGGCCGGCCCGCCCGGCAGCGACCTGCACCGGGTCGACCAGATCCGGCGCAGCTTCCAGGTCCGCCGGTTCGGTAGCGGGTACGACCCGGGCCAGGTCGACCGGTTCTTCGAGACGCTGCTCGGCGGGATGCAGGGGCGCAACCCGATGCCGGTGAGCCCGAAGGAACTGGACACGCTGCGCTTCGGGCTGGTGCCCGGTGGCTACTTCGAGGCCGAGGTCGACGCCGCGCTCAAGGACGTGCAGGACATCCTGCTCGGCCGCTGACGGCGGTCACGAGACGACGAAGGGCCCGCCCCCGGACAGGCCGGACAGGGGGCGGGCCCTTCGCGCACTACCGTGGGCGCCGCGCGTCAGGACCGCAGACCGTTGCGGCGCAGCACGGCGTCGCCGATGACGATGGCGATCAGCAGCCCGGCGATCCCGAAGAGCCAGATGTGCTCCACCCGGCCTTCCTCGATCCCGCAGAACCCCATCAGAACCAAGGCCACCGCCGACAGCACCGCACCGATCCGTCCGGACTTGCGGTGTCCGGGCTTGTGCTGATCTGGCGCGGTTACCGGCTCGTCTCCTGCCACTGTCGGTCCTTCCCTCGCGATCGGATCTCCGATCAGTCTGGCACGCCGGTAACCGGGCCCGGCGCAGGGTCCGACCTCCTGTGCCGGGGATGACCCGGGCGGGCGACAGCGGGCCGTCCGGCCGGCCCGGGTCGTTGGTCCTGTCCCGGTCGGGGCCCAGGCCACTACCGGGCGTCGCGGGACGGCGAGCACACTGCCTCCGGTAGCGTCTTGACGTACACCTGATGCCTTTTTGAGGAGGACTGCGGTGCGAGTGACCGGTACGGGGCATGCCAGCATGCGGATCGACACGGCTGCGGGCAGCATCCTGTGCGACCCGTGGGTCAACCCCGCCTACTTCGCCTCGTGGTTCCCCTTCCCGGACAACTCCCAGCTCGACTGGGCCGCCCTCGGCCAGGTCGACTACCTGTACGTGTCGCACCTGCACCGGGACCACTTCGACGCGAAGCACCTGCGTGACTTCGTGTCGAAGGACGCCACCGTGCTGCTGCCCGAGTTCCCCACCTCGGAGATGGAGGACGAGTTCCGGGAGCTGGGCTTCACGAAGTTCCTCAAGGCACCGAACGAGCAGGTGGTGGAGCTGCCCGGCGGCCTGAAGATCATGATTCAGGCGCTGACCAGCCCGACCGACGGCCCGATCGGCGACTCCTCGCTCTGGGTCGAGTACGACGGCGTCCGGCTGCTCAACCAGAACGACGCCCGCCCGACCGACCTGACCGTCTTCGCCGAGCTGGGCCACGTACACGCGCACATGCTCCAGTTCTCCGGCGCGATCTGGTACCCGATGGTCTACGAGCTGCCGCAGGCGGCGAAGACGGCGTTCGGCAAGCAGAAGCGGGACCGGCAGTTCGACCGCACCTGGCGCTACATCGACGACCTGAAGGCCGACCACGTCTTCCCGATCGCCGGCCCGCCGTGCTTCCTCGACGACGAGCTGTGGCAGTTCAACGACATCTTCGGCGACGAGGGCAACATCTTCCCCGACCAGTCGGTGTTCCTGTCCGAGTACGCCAAGGTCGGCGGCACGAACGGCATCGTGCTGCTGCCGGGCAGCGTCTCGGAGATCACCACCGAGGGCGCGACCACCACGCACCCGGTGCCGGTGGAGGAGTTCTTCGCGAACAAGGTCGCCCACCTGGAGGAGATGCGGGAGCGCAAGCGCCCGGTCATCGAGGCCGAGAAGGCGTCCTGGCGGCACCCCGAGGTGGACGTGCTGGGCGAGATGAAGCGCCGGATCGAGCCGCTGCTGGACGAGTCGATCTACCTGGCCAAGGGCGTCGGCGGCCCGGTCCGCTTCGACCTGGTCGGCTACGACGGAGACAGCGTCGAATCCATCGTGGTGGACTTCCCGGGCAAGGAGGTACGGCCGTACGCGGACGAGAAGGTCCGCTACCGGTTCCGTACCGAGCGGGCGCTGATCGAGCACCTGCTGCACATCGGCGAGGTGGACTGGGTCAACTCCCTCTTCCTCTCCTGCCGATTCTCCGCGGCCCGCATCGGCCAGTACAACGAGTTCGTCTACGCCTTCTTCAAGTGCCTGTCCGAGGAGCGCCTCCAGTACGCCGAGGGCTGGTACGACGAGCACGAGCGGGCGGTCGACGCCGAGGACATCACGCTCGACGGCTGGGTGGTGCAGCGGCGCTGCCCGCACCTGAAGGCGGATCTGAGCCGGTTCGGCATCGTCGAGGGTGACCAGCTCACCTGCCAGCTGCACGGCTGGAAGTTCGACCTGGCGAGCGGGCGGTGCCTGACCAGTGTCGGGCACAAGATCCGCGCGCACCGCGCCGACGCCGGGACGCCGGCACCGGCCGGGGAAGCGGTCATCTGACGGTCGGGTACAGGCATCCGGGTGAGCGCCATCGGGCTCACCCGGACGCCGTGTGGACAGAGGTCCCTTCCTTACAGGTCGGCGAGGATGCGGCGGGCCGCGTTGTGCCCTGCCGCGCCGATCACGCTGCCCGCCGGATGGCAGCCGGCGCTGCCCGCGTACACACCGTCCACCCCCGTGGCGTACGGCATCCGGTCGGTGAACGACACAGTGTTGTCGACGTGGTGGATGTGCCCGCCGGTGATGCCGAAGTGCGCCTCGATGCCGGGCGGCGGCAGCGGCACCGCGTCCGCGACCAGGTCACCGACGCCCGGGGCGTACCGCTCGCAGATCGCGATCAGCCGCTCGACGTAGCCGGGCAGCGCGGCCTCCCAGGTGGTGCCGGCCAGCTCGTAGGGGACCGACTGCACGAACAGCGCCGACGAGTGGTGCCCGGCGTCGTCGGACAGCGACGGGTCGACTGTGGTGTGCAGGTACCACTCGATGGTCGGCTCGTCCGGCAGCCGCCCGGCCCGCACGTCCGCCCACATGCCGCGCAGCGCGGCCATCGGTGACTCGCCGCCCTCGCCGACCAGTGACGCCGAGCCGGGCAGCAGGTGGATGGTCGAGCCGAACGGGCTCGGCGCGTCCTCCGGCAGGCAGGAGAAGCGGGGCAGCCCGGTCAGCGCCAGGTTGAGCTTGAGTGTGGTGCCAGGGCTGCGGACCGCCGCCATCCGCGCGCCCAGCTCCGCCGGGAGCGCGCCGTCGGGCAACAGCTCCATCAGCCGGTACGGGTCACAGGCGCCGAGCACCACGGAGGCGTCCACCTCCCGGCCGTCGGCGAGTGTCACCCCGGCGGCGGCGTCCCCGGCCAGCCGGATTCCGGTGACCGGCGCGTCGGCCACGATCCGCGCCCCGGCGCGCTCGGCGGCCTCGGCGAACGTGCGCGACACGGTGCCCATGCCGCCCCGGGTGATCATCCAGGTGCCGTCCGCGCCCGGCAGGCGGCACATGTTGTGCACCAGGAAGTTGTGACCGGTGCCGGGGTCGTCCGGGCCGGCGTTCAGCCCGGACAGGCCGTCGGTGACCGCGTACATGCTGACCAGCAGCTCGGAGCGGAAGTCGAAGCGGGCCAGGTGGTCGGCGACCGAGCCACGCACCAGGTCGGCGAAGACCTGCCGCAGCGCGGGCCGCACGTAGCGTTCGGCGGTCTCCTCGACCGGCAGCGGCTCGGCCAGCCACGCCGGGGCGAGATCCTCCCGGAGCTGGGCCAGCTCGGCCTGCAGCGCGTCGTCGGCGGCCACGTCGGCGGGGGAGAACATCTCCGCGAGCTGCCGCCGGGTGGCCGCCACGTCGCTGCCCGCCAGCAGGTACGGCGAGCCGAGCCCGCCCGGCGTGGGCAGGAAGTAGTGCGGGTCGCGGCGCAGCACCGGGATGCTCACGTCGAGCGTGGCCAGCAGCTCCGGCGGCATCAGCCCGAGCAGGTACGACCCGGTGGAGTGACGCAGCCCCGGCACCTTCGGGAACGGGTTCTCGGTGCGGGTCGCCCCGCCGATCACGCCGGACGCCTCCAGCACCAGCACGTCGAGGCCGGCGCGGGCCAGCAGGATCGCCGAGACCAGGCCGTTGTGCCCGGCGCCGACCACCACGACGTCGGCGCGGGACGGCAGCTCACTCGCGTCGCTCATGGGCTGCTGGTCGGGCATGTGCTCACGGCCCTCGCTGCGCTCGGTGCGTTCGCTCATGCCGCGGAGCGTAGCTGCGGCCGGGCACGGGCGGGAGGGCTCGCGGCGGGGCGCTACCGTTCCTGGCATGTCCCCGGCTGTCCAGGTCGCGCTCGCGGTGGCGCTCGTCGTGGTGGTGTTCCTCCTCCTGCTCGTGCTGCGGCGCGACCGCCCCCGGGACCTGGTCGCCCCGGACCGTCCGGCCGGCGGCGGCCAGGCCGAGGTGCTCCGCCTGATCCACGCGGGTCGTAAGGTCGAGGCGGTCAAGCTGCTGCGCGAGCAGACCGGGCTGTCGCTGCTGGAGGCGAAGCAGGCGGTCGACGCGCTTTCCTCCGGCGGAACCTGGTCGCCGGGCGCCCCGGCACCGGGAACGGTCGTCGACGACGCGGTCCGGGCCGAGGCCGCGCGACTGCTCCACCGGGGGAAGAAGATCCAGGCGGTCAAGGTGGTGCGGGAGCACACGCACATGTCGCTGGCAGAGGCCAAGCGGTACGTCGAGAGCCTCTGACCCGGCAGCGCCGTCACCGGGCGTTCACCCCGTAGTGGCGGCGGTCGATGCACTTCCGTTCTACCGTCGACGGGACACCCACCGCTTCCGGGAAGGTCACCCCCGATGGATCGTCGTACCGTCCTGCGCGTCACCGCCGCCGGTGGCGCCGCCGCCTTCGCCGGTGGCGTCTGGGCCGCCGCGGCCGCCCCGGCCCAGCCCGCCCAGCCCGGCCCCGGCCCGTACGGCGACCTGCTGGCCGCCGACGCCAACAGCCTCCAGGTGCCGGCCGGCTTCACCAGCCGGGTGATCGCCCGGTCCGGCCAGCGGGTCGCCGGCACGTCGTACACCTGGCACCCGGCGCCCGACGGCGGCGCCTGCTTCCCGTCCGGCGACGGCTGGATCTACGTCTCCAACTCGGAGGTCCCGCTGGCCGGCGGCGCCTCGGCGGTGCGGTTCGCCGCCGACGGCGCGATCGTCGCCGCGTACCGGATCCTCGGCGGCACGAACGTCAACTGCGCCGGCGGGCCGACCCCGTGGGGGACCTGGCTGTCCTGCGAGGAGGTGCCGCTGGGCCGGGTGTTCGAGACCTGGCCCGAGGGCGGCCGGTCCGGCGAGGAGCGGACCCGGATGGGCCGCTTCAAGCACGAGGCGGCGGCCTGCGACCCGGTGCGGCGGGTGGTCTACCTGACCGAGGACGAGCCGGACGGCTGCTTCTACCGGTTCATCCCGGACACCTGGGGCGACCTGCGTACCGGCAGGGTGCAGGTGCTCTGCGCCCCGGACGGCCAGGTCACCGGTGCGGTGACCTGGCGGGACCTGCCGGACCGGGACGGGTTCCCGTTGCCCACCCGCCATCAGGTCGGCGCGGCGCAGGCGTTCGCCGGTGGGGAGGGCTGCTGGTACGCCGACGACACCTGCTGGTTCACCACGAAGGGCGACAACCGGGTGTGGGCGTACGACGCGGTCAACCAGCGGCTCGACCTCGCGTACGACGACTCGCTGGTGCCGGCCGGCGCCGCGCCGCTGACCGGCGTGGACAACGTCACCGGCACCGCCGGCGGTGACCTCTACGTGGCCGAGGACGGCGGCGACATGGAGATCAACGTGATCACGCCGGCCGGTGTGGTGGCCCCGTTCCTGCGGCTGCTCGGGCAGTCCGAGTCGGAGATCACCGGTCCGGCGTTCTCCCCGGACGGCAGCCGGTTCTACTTCTCCTCGCAACGCGGCACCAGCGGCGCCCGGGCCGGCACCGGCGGTATCACGTACGAGGTGCGCGGCCCGTTCCGGCGTTGACCGGCAGCCGTCAGGCGCGGGCCGCCACCCGGGCGGCCCGCCACCGGCTCGCCGCCAGCGTGGCCGAGTAGCCGGACAGCACGATCACGTGGAACAGGTAGAGCCAGAGCAGCACCGCCACGCCGCCGCCGATCTCGTCGAAGCCGCCGAACGGCACGCCCAGGTTCAGCGGCAGCGAGCAGAACAGCACGAAGCCGTGCAGGAAGCCGGACAGGTTCGCCGCCGTGAACGAGCCCAGGCCGACGGTGGAGAGCCAGTCCGGCGAGGCCGGGCCGACCACCCGGAACACCCAGATCAGCACCGGCGTGAGCACCAGCCATACCGCCAGGAACGACAGCACCACGCCGAGCGCGCCGATCCAGCCGCCCTGACGTACCAGCCGGGTGGTCAGTGGCAGCGCCAGCAGGATCGACAGCAGCAGCGCCGGGGCCGGCGCCAGCAGCGGGAGCAGCAGCAGCCGGCCGCGCCAGCCGACGAGCGCGCCGGACTCGGCGCGCGGCTCGGCCACCGAGACGAAGGCGCGGCGCAGCCCTTCCCCGTACAGCGAGGCGGGCAGCAGCGAGGCCAGCGCCAGCAGCGGGGTCAGTCCCAGCCCGGCCTCGACCAGCGCGGCGACCGCCCGGTGCGCGCCGATCTCGGTGGGCAGCGTGTCGACCGCGTAGCCGGTGAGCCGCCGCACCCGGTCCGCCCCGGCGAGCAGCCCGGTCAGCCAGATCGCCAGCAGCGCCACCGGCACCACGGCGATCGCGCCGTAGAAGGTGATGGCGGCGGCGTGCAGTGAGAGATCCCGGCCGCGGACCGGCCGGAATGCCGCAGCCGTGATCCGCTTCGCCCGATCCCACCCGTCGCCCATCGCCCTCTCGTTCCCCGTACGACCCCGCGCCACGCATTACGATCCGGCGGCATGACGATCGCCATGACCGAGCGGCTGGTGCTGCGGGACTGGACTGAGTCGCCCGGCGACCTGGCCCGGATCTACGACATCTACTCCCGGGACGAGGTGATGCGCTGGCTGGGCGGCGGCAAGGGGCGGATGACCGACCCCGCCGAGGCGCGCGAGCGGGTCCGGTCGTGGCGGGAGCGCCATTCGCCGTACGCCGGCCGGTGGGGCCTGTGGGCGATCGAGCCGCGCGGCGGCGGACCGGTGGCCGGGAGCATCCTGCTCAAGCCGCTGCCGGGACGCGACGCCCTCACCCTGACCGACGACATCGAGGTCGGCTGGCACCTGCACCCCGACGCGCAGGGCAACGGCTACGCCACCGAGGCGGCCCGCGCGGTGCTGGAACGCGAGTTCGCCACCGGCACCCCGAGGGTGTACGCGGTGGTGACGGCCGGGAACGACCCGTCGATGGCGGTGGCGCGGCGGCTCGGCATGACGCACGTGGGCGTGCGCACCGACTGGTACGGCGGCGTCGAACTGGAGACCTTCGTCCTCGAACGCCCGACCTGAGCCGCGCCGTTGGCAGTTCGCCCTCGGCCTCCTACGGTGGTGGAGACACGGGGGAGGCACGGATGGTCAACGGTGGCGACGCGGCGCGTTGGCTGCACCTCAACGCCGCCCGGGGTGGTCCGGACGACCTGGCGCTCCTGGTGAACCGGGTCGCGCCCACCATCGGGGCCAGCGACATCGTGATCTACCTGGCTGACTACACGCAGTCCTCGTTGGTACCCCTGGTCGGCGTGGGCGCGCCGCGGGACGAGCTGACGATCGAGACGACGCTGGCCGGTCGGGCGTTCACCGGCCTCCAGGTGCAGCGCGCTCCCGATCACCCGGACCGGCTCTGGGTGCCCCTGCTGCTCGGCTGCGAACGGCTGGGGGCGCTGGAGATCGTGTCGCCGCGCGCCGGCGACCCCGCGCTGGACCGGCCGGCCTGGGAGGTGGCGGTCGCCGTCGCCCAGGTCCTGGTGAACCGCCGGCTCTACGGCGACGTCGTGGAACGGATCCGCCGCCGCCTGCCGATGCAGGTCGCCGCCGAGACCGTGTGGGGGCTGCTGCCGCCGCTGACCTTCGCGACGGACGACCTGGTGGTCACCGCCATTCTCGAACCGTGTTACGACGTCGGCGGGGACATCTTCGACTACGCGCTCAACGGTGACGTGCTCAGCGTCGGGCTCTTCGACACCTGCGGGCACGGGATCAAGGCGAGCGCGATGGCCTCGCTCGTGGTCAGCGCGTATCGCAACGCCCGGCGCACCGGTCTCGACCTGGTCGACACGGCGATCAGCATCGACAGGTGGGTCCGCTCCGAACACCCCGGCATGTTCGCGACCGCGCTGCTCGCCGAACTCGACCGGCGGACCGGGCTGCTGCGGATCATCAACGCCGGCCACCCCGGCGCCATGCTGCTGCGGGACGGCAAGGCCGTCCGGGCACTGCCCGGGCCGACCGCGCTGCCGCTCGGGCTGGGCAATCTGTCGACGCGGCGCCCGCGGGCGCACGAGGAGGCGCTGCACCCGGGTGACCGCGTCCTCGCCTACACCGACGGCATGACCGACGCCCGGGGCGACGACGGGGAACGGTTCGGGCTGGACCGACTCGTCGACTTCGTCGAGCGTGCCCTCAACGACCGGCTGCCCAGCCCGGAGACGATGCGCCGGCTGGTGCGCGCCGTCCTCGCCTATCAGCAGGACCAGCTCGACGACGACGCCACCGCGATGTTCCTGGAGTGGCAGCCCTCGCACCTGCCATTGGGGCACCTGGAGCACCTCACCGCGCCCGACGGGACGATCGCGTCCCCGTAGCCTCGTCCTGGAGCGCCGGCCGTACGCGGAGGTGGAGGCCGGGCAGGTCAGCGAGTCGCCGACGCTTCTCGCCGTGCACCGCCACCTCGGCGAACTGGAGTCGATCATGCCGCCGGGCACTCCGGGACGAACCGGGGTGGGGCGCTGGGGAACAATGGGCCGGTGACCACTCCCCGAGATCTCGTGCTGCTCGGTTCGACCGGCTCGATCGGCACCCAGGCCATCGACATCGTCAAGCGCAACCCGGACCGCTTCCGGGTGGTGGCGCTGGGCGCGGGTGGCGGCAACGTGGACCTGCTCGCCACACAGGCGCTGGAGCTGGGCGTGGAGGCGGTCGGTGTGGCCCGCGCGTCCGCCGCGCAGGATCTCCAGCTCGCGTTCTACGCGGAGGCGAGCCGGCGTGGCTGGGCCACCGGTGACTTCAAGCTGCCGAAGATCGTGGCCGGTCCGGACGCGATGGCCGAGCTGGCGCAGTGGCCGTGCGACGTGGTGCTCAACGGCGTGGTCGGCTCGCTGGGCCTGCCGCCCACGCTGGCCGCGCTGCACGCCGGGCGTACCCTCGCGCTTGCCAACAAGGAGTCGCTGGTGGCCGGCGGCCCGCTGGTCAAGGCCGCGTTGGCGCGGCACCCGGGCCGCGGCCAGATCGTTCCGGTGGACTCGGAGCACTCGGCGCTGGCGCAGTGCCTGCGTGGCGGCGCCCGGGGCGAGGTACGGCGGCTGGTGGTCACCGCCAGCGGCGGCCCGTTCCGGGGACGGCGGCGCGACGAGCTGACCGCCGTCACGCCGGAGCAGGCGCTGGCGCACCCCACCTGGAACATGGGCCCGGTCGTCACGATCAACTCCGCCACGATGGTCAACAAGGCGCTGGAGGTGATCGAGGCGCACGAGTTGTTCGACGTGCCGTACGCCGACATCGAGGTGATGGTCCACCCGCAGTCGGTGATCCACTCGATGGTCGAGTTCACCGACGGCTCGACGCTCGCCCAGGCCAGCCCGCCGGACATGCGGCTGCCCATCGCGCTGGGCATCGGCTGGCCGGACCGCGTGCCCGCCGCCGCCGCCGCGGTCGACTGGACCGCCGCCCACACCTGGGAGTTCTTCCCGCTGGACGACGCGGCGTTCCCGGCGGTGGCGCTGGCCAAGGCGGCGGGCGAGGCCGGGCGCTGCCGTCCGGCGATCTACAACGCGGCGAACGAGGAGTGCGTGGCCGCGTTCGTCGCGGGTCGGCTGCCGTTCCTCGGCATCGTCGACACCCTCCAGCGGGTGCTGGAGGACGCTCCCGATTTCGACGAACCAGGTACCGTCGAGGACGTGCTCGCCGCCGAGTCGTGGGCACGGGCGCACGCCCAGGAGATCATCGTCGGGTCGGTGGAAGGAGCTCGATGAGCTATCTGCTCGGGGTGGTGCTGTTCGCCCTGGCGATTCTCATCTCGGTGAGCCTGCACGAGGCGGGGCACATGCTGACCGCCAAGGCGTTCGGGATGAAGGTCACGCGCTACTTCGTCGGCTTCGGGCCGACGCTGTGGTCGTTCAGGCGGGGCGAGACCGAGTACGGAGTCAAGGGCATCCCGCTCGGCGGCTTCTGCAAGATCGTCGGAATGACGCCGCAGGACGACGACGTCGAGCCGGGCGACGAGAAGCGCGCCATGTGGCGCTACCCGGTGTGGAAGCGGACGATCGTGATGTCCGCCGGCTCGATCACCCACTTCGCCCTGGCCCTGATCGCGCTCTGGATCATCGCGGTGTCGGTCGGGCTGCCGAACCCGAAGTTTCCCAGCACCGAGGCCGGCTACCGGGCCGAACCGGCGGTGGTCGCCCTCACGCCGTGCGTCACGGTGGACAAGGTTCGCGCCTGCGAGTCCGGCGACCCGGCCAGCCCGGCCGCGCGGGCCCAGCTCAAGGACGGCGACCGGATCACCGCGGTGAACGGCAAGCCGGTGTCCACCTGGGGCGACATGCAGGACGTGGTCCGCGCCACCCCACCCGGCACGGCCACCGTCACCTTCGAGCGCGACGGCCGGTCGCAGGACGCCAAGGTCGACCTGGCCCCGGTGCAGCGCCCGCCGCTGAACGATCCGAAGGGGGCCGCCTCGTCGGTCTCCGCGCTCGGCGTGGCGCTCTCGCCCAGCACCCCGACGCGGGTGGAGTACGGCCCGGTCGCCGCGTTCGGCGCCACCGCCGACTTCACCGGCAACATGGCAGTGCAGACGGCCCACGCCATGCAGCGCATCCCGCAGAAGGTGCCCGCGCTGTGGAACGCGATCACCGGCGGCGAGCGCGACATGGACACCCCGATCAGCGTGGTCGGCGCCAGCCGGCTCGGCGGCGAGGCCGTGGAGAACAACGCCTGGATGGTGTTCTTCATGCTGTTCGTGTCGCTGAACTTCTTCATCGGCGTGTTCAACCTGCTGCCGCTGCTGCCGCTGGACGGCGGCCACATCGCCATCGCCTGGTTCGAACGGGCGCGGTCCTGGCTCTACGCGCGCATCGGCCGCGCCGACCCCGGCCGCGTCGACTACCTCAAACTCATGCCGTTCACGTACGCGGTGATCCTGATCGGTGGCGCGTTCACGCTGCTGACCGTCACCGCCGATGTCATCAACCCCATCACGCTCTTCTCAAGGTGAGTGCCTGAAGTGACCGCTGTCAGTCTCGGTATGCCCCCCGTACCGCCGCCGCCGCTGGCCCCGCGCCGGGCCAGCCGCCAGATCATGGTCGGTCCGGTGCCGGTCGGTGGTGGCGCGCCGGTCTCGGTGCAGTCCATGACCACCACCCTCACCGCCGACGTCAACGCCACGCTCCAGCAGATCGCCGAGCTGACCGCGTCCGGCTGCCAGATCGTCCGGGTCGCCGTGCCGTCGCAGGACGACGTCGAGGCGCTGCCCGCTATCGCGCGCAAGTCGCAGATCCCGGTGATCGCCGACATCCACTTCCAGCCGAAGTACGTCTTCGCGGCGATCGACGCCGGCTGCGCGGCGGTGCGGGTGAACCCGGGCAACATCCGGCAGTTCGACGACAAGGTCAAGGAGATCGCGCGGGCCGCGGGCGACGCGGGCGTGCCGATCCGGATCGGCGTCAACGCCGGCTCGCTGGACAAGCGCCTCCTGGCCAAGTACGGCAAGGCCACCGCCGAGGCGCTGGTGGAGTCGGCGCTGTGGGAGTGCTCGCTGTTCGAGGAGCACGGCTTCCGGGACATCAAGATCTCGGTCAAGCACAACGACCCGGTGGTGATGATCCGCGCGTACCGGCTGCTGGCCGAGAAGTGCGACTACCCGCTGCACCTCGGCGTCACCGAGGCGGGCCCGGCGTTCCAGGGCACGATCAAGTCGGCGGTGGCGTTCGGCGCGCTGCTGGCCGAGGGCATCGGCGACACCATCCGGGTCTCGCTGTCCGCCCCGCCGGTCGAGGAGATCAAGGTCGGCAACCAGATCCTGGAGTCGCTGGGGCTGCGTGAGCGTGGCCTGGAGATCGTCTCCTGCCCGTCCTGCGGCCGGGCGCAGGTCGACGTCTACAAGCTGGCCGAGGAGGTCACCGCCGGTCTGGAGGGCCTGCCGGTGCCGCTGCGCGTCGCGGTCATGGGCTGCGTGGTGAACGGCCCGGGCGAGGCCCGCGAGGCCGATCTCGGTGTGGCCTCGGGCAACGGCAAGGGCCAGATCTTCGTCAAGGGCAAGGTCGTCAAGACCGTCCCCGAGGCGCAGATCGTGGAGACGCTGATCGAGGAGGCGCTGCGGATCGCCGACGAGATGGGCGCCGAGATCCCCGAGGAACTGCGCGAACTGGTGCCGGGCGGCGCCACCGTCACCGTGCACTGATCCGATCCCGCGTCGCCGTGCGGCCGTCCCCCTCCGGGGGCGGCCGCACGCGCCGTCTCAGGGCCGGGCACGGCGGCGAGGGGGGGAGAGGGCGAACCAGCCGGGCGGTGCTCACTCGGACTCGGCGAGGATGGCGTAGAGCTTGCGCCGCGTCTCGTCGAGCACCTGGGCGGCCCGGGCGCGCTGGTCGTCGGTGCCGGTGGTCATCACCTGCCGCAGCGCCTGCATGGCCTGCCCGCCGGCGTCGCGGATGTCGTGCCAGCTGTTGACGGTCTGCTCGGCGAACTCCGCCCAGGGCGGGGTCTGCGCCGCGTCGGCCGCCTCGGCCTGGCCCGCCTCGGTGAGCGCGAACCGCTTGCGCCCGCCCTCGGAGTCGGCGGCGGTCGCGATGACGCCCTCGTCCTCCAGCAGTTGCAGCGTGGGGTAGATCGACCCGGGGCTGGGCCGCCAGGCCCCACCGGTGCGGGAGTCGATCTCCTGGATCATCTCGTAGCCGTGCATCGGCCGCTCGGTGAGCAGGGCCAGCACGGCGCCGCGCACGTTGGGCCGGCGTCCGCGTCCCCGGCCGCCGCGTCCCCGGCCGCGACCGTGCGGTCCAGGGGAAAAAGGCGGCGGACCCGGGGGTACGGGCGGGAAGCCGAAGCCGCCGTGGCGGTGCATCTCGTCGTGCGCGGCGTGCATCCGTCGTCGATGGAAGCCCATCAGCGTTCTCCTTCTGGCGTCGTGTCGCTGATGCATCAACGATATATCGGCAATGCATCGCCGACAAGATGGTGAGGAAATCCGGCTGCAAACCGTACGTACGTCTCGCTAGGGTGTCGGGGTGCGCCTGCTCCCCGAACCGGGCCCGTCCCGGACCCTCGCCCTCTCCACCCTCGTCAACACGGTGGGGCGGGGCACGTGGCTCACCGCCAGCGCGCTGTTCCTGACCCGGTCGGTCGGGCTCACGGTGGCCCAGGTCGGTGTGGCGCTCACCCTCACCGGACTGGTCAGCCTGCTGGCGAGCACGCCGATGGGCTACCTCGCCGACCGTCTCGGCCCGCGCGGGCTCCAGATGGCCGCGCTGCTCGCCTCGTCCGGGTGCACCGCCGCCCTGGTCGCGGTGCGCTCGTTCACCGGCTTCCTGCTCGTCGGTGTGCTGATGGCGGTCGCCGACGCGGGCACGCGGGGTGCCCGGGGCGCGTTGATCGCCGGCGCCGTCCCACCCGACCAGCGGGTGCGCACCCGCGCCTACCTGCGCGCGGTCACGAACGTCGGGATCTCGGTGGGCACGGTTCTGGCCGGGTTCGCGCTGGCCGCCGACACCCGCGGCGCGTACGTCACGCTGATCCTGCTCGACGCCGCCACCTATGTGCTCGCCGCGGCGGTGCTGCTGCGGCTCCCGCCGGTGCCCCCGATGCCCGCCCCGGCGCACGGACCACGGCTGATCGCGCTGCGGGACCGCCCGTTCCTCGCCTTCACCGTGCTGGACGGGCTCATGTCCATGCACTTCTCGCTGATCAACATCGCCCTGCCGCTGTGGATCGCCGGGCACACCACGGCGCCGAACTGGCTCATCTCCGTCTGCCTGCTCGTCAACACGGTGGTGGTGATCCTGTTCCAGGTCCGCGCCTCGCGCGGCACCGAGGACCTGACCGGCGCGGGCCGGGCCGCCCGCCGGGCCGGCGTCCTGCTGGCTGTCGCCTGCGCGCTGTTCGCGGCCGGCGGCGGCGTACCGGTGGCGGTGGCGGTGCCGCTGCTGCTGGCCGGTGCGCTGGTGCACGTCGTGGGGGAGCTGTGGCACGCGGCGGCCGGCTGGGGCATCTCCTTCGGCCTGGCCCCGGCGCACGCGCACGGCCAGTACCAGGGCGCGTACGGCATGGGCATGCAACTCGGTTCGATGGTCGCCCCGGTGGTGGTGACCACGCTGGCGATCGGGTGGGGCGTACCCGGCTGGCTGGTGATCGGCGTGGTGTTCCTGCTGCTCGGCGCGCTGGTGCCGCCGGTGGTGCGGTGGGCCGCCCGGACCCGGCCGGCCGCGCCCGAGCCGCTGCCGGTGCCGGCTGCCTGAGCGGGGTACCCGGTCGGCCCGCGTGTGCCGGGGTGGATCTGGCAGGCTGGTAACCGTGCTCACGATGCCGGTACGCCAACTGGGGGAGTCGGAGCGCCGCGCGGTCGAGCGGCTGCTCGATCTCGACCCGTACGCCGGCGCGCAGGTCGCCGAGCGGGTGTCGGCACGCGGGCTGGCCTGGTGGCGGGCGGAGGCGCGGATCCTCGGGTACGGCGCCCGCCGCAACCTGGAGTCGATCTGCTGGCTGGGCGGCAACCTGACCCCGGTGCTCGCGTCCGAGTCGGCGGTGACCGCGTTCGCCGACCAGTTGAGCGCCGAGGACCGGCTCTGTTCCTCGATAGTGGGCCGCGCCGACGCGGTGCTCGGGCTCTGGGACCGCCTCTCCGCGCACTGGGGGCCGGCTCGGGACGTACGCCCGAATCAGCCGCTGCTGGCCACGGACGCGTTGCCGGCCGTGGCGCCCGACCCGCACGTGCGCCGGGTGCGCGGCACCGAGGTCGACCGGCTGTTCCCGGCGGCGGTGGCGATGTACACCGAGGAGGTCGGGGTGTCGCCGCTGGCCGAGGACGGTGGGCTCGGCTACCGGCGGCGGGTGACCGAGCTGGTCCGCGCCGGCCGCGCCTACGCCCGCTTCGTCGACGGGCGGGTGGTCTTCAAGGCCGAGCTGGCCGTGGTGACCCGCCGGACCGCGCAGGTGCAGGGCGTCTGGGTGGCGCCGGAGTGGCGCGGCCGGGGCATCGCCACCGCGGCGATGGCCGCCGTGGTCCGGGACGCGCTGGACCGGATCGCGCCCACCGTGAGCCTCTACGTCAACGACTTCAACCTGCCCGCCCGGCGGGTCTACGAGCGCTGCGGCTTCCGCCCGGTGGGCGCGCTCGCCACAGTGCTGTTCTGAGGATCACCCCCGCCAGAGGTTCGTGGCGGCGGTCGACCTCATCGCCGAACAGGGCTTCTTTCAGTCCAGGACCGTCCTGTTCGAGGAGCTGCTGCGGCACGGCATCGGCCTGCTGAGCGCCGACTTCCGGGCCGCCGTCGACGGGCTGCCGCCGCTGGACGCGCTCGGCGCACTGGTCCGTCTGGACGTGCGTACCGCGAGTTCGGCGCTGTTCGGCGTCGGGCTGGTGGTGGCGGTGGACTGGCTGCTCGGCATCGTCCGGCGGGTCGCCCGGACCTGACCAGCGGTCGGTAATTCGGTTGATTCCGGGCCGCCGGAAGGGTGAGGCTGAGGGCACCGCCCCCACCGATCCGAGTCCGGAGGACCTCCATGCGCCTGCTCCGAGATCTCTGGGCCACGGCGCCCCGGCGGATGGCGGCGGTCCTGCTGCTGATCGTGCTGGGCGCCGGTGGTCAGGCGGCGGCCTCCGCGCTGGCCGGGCCGGTGCTGGTGCACCGCTCGTCCGGCTGGTTCGTCGTGCTCGCGGTGGCGCTCGTCGCCGCTGTCGTCACCGACCTGCTGATCGGCCTGATCATGGCCCGGCTCACCGCCGACTGGTCGGCCGACGTGCGGCGGCGGCTCTGCCGGGTCGCGCTCGGCCAGGACCTGTCCACCCTGGAGACCACACCGGTCGGCGAACTGCTCGACCGGATCGACAACGACGTCTACCAGGTAGCCGCCGAGATGCGGAACACCGGCGTACGGCTGGCGCAGGGCCTCGCGGTCTGCGCCCTCTCGGCGGTCAGCGCCCTCATCGTCTGGTGGCCCGCGGGCGTCGGCATGATCCTGCTCACCGCCCTGCTCGCGGTGACGCTGCGCCGCCCGACCGCCCGGATCGCCCCGGCCCGGATGGCCGAGGAGGAGGCGTGGTCCGACCTCGCGGCAGTGATGGAGGAGGCGGTGCACGGGCAGGACGACGTGCGCACCAGCCTCGCCCGGCCGTACGTGCTGCGCCTCTACGCCCGCCGCGCGGCCGAGGTGATCGCCCGGTGCGTCCGGGTGTTCCGGCTCTCCGCCCGGGTCACCTCGATCGCCGCCGGCGCGGTCCGGGTCGGCGTCGCCGGTGTGGTGCTGGGCGGCGCGTGGGCGCTCGCCACCGGCCGCGTCGACGCCGCCCGGCTCACCGCGATCTGGCTGCTGACCATCGCGTTCGGCGCGACGGTCGAGCACATCGCCCGCTGGGTGCCGCACCTGCAGCAGGCGTTCGGCGCGTGGGGCCGGGTGCAACTGCTCGCCGGGTCGCCACAGGAACCGGACGGCGGGGCCGCCCCTGTCGACGGCGACCTGACCGTCCGCGGGCTCACCTACCGCTACCCGGCTGGCGGGGACGACCGTGGGCCGGCGCTGCGCGACGTGCACCTCGACTTCGTCCGGGGCCGCTCGTACGCGCTGGTCGGGCGTACCGGCTCGGGCAAGTCGACGCTGGCCAAGGTGCTCACCCGGGCGGTGGAGGTGCCGCGCGGCACGGTCTTCCTCGGCGGCACCGACCTGGTCGACCTGGACGTCGAGGAGCTGCGCCGGTGGATCGCGGTGGTGCCGCAGCGCACCGAGATCCTGGCCGGCACGATGGCCGAGAACGTGGCGCTGTTCGACCCGGAGCTGCTGGACGCCGCCGAACGGGCGCTGGCCGAGCTGGGCCTGACCGCCTGGATCGCCGAGCTGCCCGACGGCGTGCACACCCGGCTCGGCGACGGCGGCTACGTGCTCTCCGCCGGGCAGGAACAGCTCGTCGCGTTCGCCCGCATCCTGGTCCGAGACCCGCACGTGGTGATCCTCGACGAGGCCACCGCGCGGCTCGACCCGGTCACCGAGAACCGGGTACGCGAGGCCACCGAAAGGCTGCTCACCGACCGGATCGGCATCGTCATCGCGCACCGGCTCTCCTCGGTGCGCCGCTGCGACGAGGTGGTGGTGATGGCCGACGGGGCCGTGCTGGAGGCCGGTCCGCTGCGCGAGTCCGCCCGCTTCGCCGAGCTACTCGCCACCAGCCACGCCGGTGCGTACTCCGGGGTGGGCACCCGGCGCGGCGGCGTGGACCTGCTCGACGCGCCCGCCTGGGACGACGCGCCCGCCACGCCGGCCGCCACCGCGACGCGGCCGGTCGCCGTGCCGCGCGCCGACCCGCCACCGGCGCCGCCCCCGCCCCCCGCGCGGACCATGCGCGAGATCCTCCGGCTGGGCTTCAACGACCCCCGGTACGGCCTGATCTCGGTCGGCCTGTTCATCGTGATGACGGTGCTCGGGATGGACGGCGCGGTGCTGCCCTGGCTCTGGGCCGACCTGGTCGGCGGCGGCGACCCGTGGCTGCCGGCGCTGGGCATCGTGGCCGCGCTGCTCGTGGTGCTGCCGCTGCCGTACCTGACCAACCTGTGGTTCCCGCAGTGGTGGATCCGGCAGATGCTGCGGATCAGCGCCCGGCTGGTGCACGGGCAGACCGGCGCGCGACGGGTCAGCGGGCACACCCCGGCCGAGGTGGTGGCCCAGGGCGGCGACACCGACCGGGTGGTGCACCTCGCCGACAACCTGATGGACCAGTTCATCTCGCTGGTCATCGTGGTCACCATGACGCTGGTGACCGGCAGTCTCGTACCGGCGTTGTTCTTCGTCGGCACGATGGTGGTCTCCGGGCTGGCGGCGACGCTGTTCGGGCCCCGGCTGGAACGCACCGCGGCCGGCACGGTGAAGGCGCGCGCCGCGTTCGCCACCGCGCTGGTCTCCGCGCTGTCCGCCGCCCGGACGGTGAAGCTGGCCGGCGCCACCCGCCCGGTGCTGCGTCACCTCGCCCGGCTGGACGAGGTACGCAGCGAGCGGCAGCGCCGCGAGATCGCCATGCAGGTGTGGGCCCGGTCCACCCCAGCGGTCGCCAGCGGCCTGCTGCCGATCGGCGCGTGGGCGCTCTATCTGACAGGCGGGCTGTCCGCCGGCGCCACGCTGGTGGCCGTCTCCACCCTGGGCGCGGCCCGCTGGTTCGCGTGGACCACCGCGTCACTGGTCTCGCAGTACCCGTCGGCGCGGGTGTGGACGAAGCGGACGGTGGCGATGACCGGCGCGGCCGTGTACGCGGCGCCGGTGCCCGGGCTGGACCTGGTGGCGGGCACCGCGCCCGCGCCCGAGCCGCCGCCCCGGCACCCGCTGCGCCGCCTGGAGCTGTCCGGCTTCGGCGCGCTGCACTCCGACGGCATGCTCGCCGTCCGCGACGTCGACCTGGTGGTCGAGCGCGGGCAGCTGGTGCTCGTCGTCGGCCCGGTCGGGTCCGGCAAGTCGTCGCTGCTGCGCGCGCTCGCCGGGATCGTGCACCACGTCGGCGAGCTGCGCTGGAACGGCGACCCGGTCACCGAGCCGGAGATGTTCCTGCGTCCCAACCAGGTCGGGTACGTGGGCCAGTTGCCCCGGGTGCTCTCCGGCACGGTGGCCGACAACATCGCGCTCGGCCATCAGGTGGACGCCGCCGGGGCGGTCTCGACCGCGCAGCTCGAACACGACCTGGCCGCGGCCGGTGGCGGGCTCGGGCTGCTGATCGGGCACAAGGGCACCCGGCTGTCCGGCGGCCAGCTCCAGCGGCTGGCGCTGGCCCGCGCGCTCGCTCCGCGTACCGAGCTGCTGGTGGCCGACGACGTGTCGTCGGCGCTGGACGTCAGCACGGAGCTGGCGTTGTGGGCGGCGCTGCGCGAGTACGGGGTGACCGTGGTCGGCTCGACCGCCAAGCGGGCCGCGCTGGTCCGGGCCGACCACGTGGTGGTGCTGATCGACGGCACCGTCGCCGACCAGGGCACCTGGGCCGACCTGGAACCCCGCTGGAACCACCTGGCCGGCTGACCGCCCGGGCCTCCGGGCGGTCAGAGCGCCCGGGTGTACGGGTTGGGCCAGGTGGGGGTGGCGCCGAGCTTGGCGGCGGCGCGGTGCGGCCAGTACGGGTCGCGCAGCAGTTCCCTGCCCAGCAGCACCAGGTCCGCCTCGCCGCCGGCCACGATCTGCTCGGCCTGCTCGGGCTCGACGATCAGGCCCACCGCGCCGGTCGGCACTCCGGCGTCGCGGCGGATCCGGGCCGCCAGCGGCACCTGGTAGCCGGGTCCGACCGGGATGGACGCCTGGACCGCCGCGCCTCCGGAGGAGGTGTCCACCAGGTCGACACCGGCGGCGGCCAGTTCCCCGGCGAGCACCACGCTGTCCTCGACGGTCCAGCCGTCGTCGGTCCAGTCGGTCGCGGAGATCCGGGTCAGCACCGGCACCGACTCGCCCACCGCGGCGCGTACCGCGCGGGCCACCTCCAGCGTGAGCCGCATCCGGGCGGCGCGGTCGCCGCCGTAGCCGTCGGTGCGCCGGTTGGTCAGCGGGGAGAGGAACTCGTGCAGCAGGTAGCCGTGGGCGGCGTGGATCTCCACGGCGGCGAACCCGGCGTCCAGCGCCCGCCCGGCGGCGGTGGCGAAGGCGTCCACCACCGCGGCGATGCCCGCCTCGTCCAGCGCGGTCGGCGTGCGGTACTCCGGCACGAACGGCTGGTCACCCGGCCCGACCGGGGTCCAGCCGCCCTCGGCGTCCGGCACGCCGCCGCGCGCCGACGCCCACGGCCGGTACGTGGACGCCTTGAACCCGGCGTGCGCGAGCTGCACGGCCGGGACCGCGCCGTGGCCGGCGACGAAGGCGGTGATCGGCCGCCACGCGTCGACGTGCGCGCCGGACCAGAGCCCGGTGTCCTGCGGGCTGATCCGGCCCTCGGGCACCACGGCTGTCGCCTCGGTGATCACCAGGCCGGCGCCGCCGACCGCGCGGGAACCCAGGTGGACGCGGTGCCAGTCGGTGGGCAGGCCGTCGGGCCCGGCGCTGTACTGGCACATGGGCGCCAGCGCGATCCGGTTGGGCAGGGTGACGCCGCGCAGGGCCAGCGGGGTGAACAGGGCGCTCATTCTCGGATCCTCCGGTCATGGCTTCGGGTGCGCCTCCGGTGGGAGACGCACCCGAAGGAGTGTGGATCAGGCGGGTACGGGGTCGAGCCGCTCGGTCTCGGCGGGCTCGATCAGGTCGCGCTTGCCGGCCGAGTCGTACGCGGCCCGGTCGAGCGTGCCCTCCCGGGCGGCCACGATGGTCGGCACCACCGCCTGCCCGGCCACGTTGGTGGCGGTGCGGATCATGTCCAGGATCGGGTCGATGGCCAGCAGCAGGCCCGCCCCGGCCAGCGGCAGGCCCAGCGTGCTCAGGGTCAGCGTCAGCATGACGATCGCGCCGGTCAGGCCGGCGGTGGCGGCCGAGCCGACCACCGAGACGAACGCGATCAGCAGGTAGTCGGTGACGCCGAGGTTCACACCGAACACCTGCGCCACGAAGATCGCGGCGAGCGCCGGGTAGATGGCGGCGCAGCCGTCCATCTTCGTGGTGGCGCCGAACGGCACCGCGAAGGAGGCGTACTCGCGGGGGACGCCGAGGCGCTCGACCGAGCGCTGGGTCACCGGCATGGTGCCCACCGAGGAGCGGGAGACGAAGGCCAGCTCGATGGCGGGCCAGGCGCCGGCGAAGAAGCGCAGCGGGTTGAGCTTGCCGGCCACCGCCAGCAGCACCGGGTAGACCACGAACAGCACCAGCGCGCAGCCGACGTAGACGGCTGTGGTGAACTTCGCGAGCGGGGCGAGCAGGTCCCAGCCGTACGAGGCGACGGCGTTGCCGATCAGGCCGAGCGTGCCGATCGGGGCGAGCCGGATGACCCACCAGAGCGCCTTCTGCACGATCGACAGCAGCGAGCGGTTGAGCGCCACGAACGGCTCGGCGGCGTCGCCGACCAGCAGCGCGGCGGCGCCCACCACCAGGGCGAGGAAGACGATCTGCAGGACGTTGCCCTCGACGAACGCGCCGACCGGGTTGGTCGGCACGATGCCGGTGAGGAAGTCGATCCAGGAGCCGGTGGTCTTCGGCGCGGTGGCGCCGGCCGGGTCCAGGTTCACGCCCCGGCCGGGGTCGGTGAGCAGGCCGAGACCGATGCCGATGCTCACCGCGATGAGCGCGGTGACGGCGAACCAGAGCAGCGTCTTGACGGCGAGCCGGGCGGCGTTGGCGACGCCGCGCAGGCTCACCACGCTGACCACGATGGCGGTGAAGACCAGCGGCGGCACGGCGAGCTTGAGCAACTGGACGAAGAGGCCGCCGACGGTGTCGAGCGTGCTGGTCAGCCAGGCGAGGTCGGCGGCGCGGGCGAGGAAACCGAGCGCCACGCCCAGCACGAGGCCGAGCAGGATCTGGACGGAGAAGGGAATTCTGCGCAGGGCGGAGGTCATGAGGACGGGTCCAGGGTCTGGAGAGGGAAGGCGGGCGTCAGGGCGTGGAGCTACGCCGGACAGACGCCGCTGGCCTGCCGTCGCAGATCGACGTACAGGCGCTCGGTGAGGCACCAGACATTGGTCATCGTCGCGACACGTTACTCCCGTCCTGGGTGGGAACGGAAGGACCGTCGCCGGTGAGGCTCCTTACAGCCAGGTAACCGGCGGTGACCAGTCCCCAGGCGGCGACCACGACCAGCAGCACCCGTTCCGACACCCCGAGCAGCGCGCTGCGCCCGACCAGGAGCAGTGCCGCCGCTACCACGGCGGCCACCGGCAGCGCCACCGCCGCGCCGACCGCGGCGATCCGCCGCAGCCCCACGTCCGCCGCCGGGGAGAACAGCAGCGCCAGCATGGCGAGCACCACCGCGGCGGTCGCCGCGATGCTCGCACCGCCATGCACCAGGTCGGCCACCGTGGTCGCCTCGAACGGCGGCAGCGGGCAGCCCTCGCTGCACGTGACGGCGCCGGAGAGCACCGTGGCGACCGCGCCGACGCCGAGCAGCCCGGCCGCCGCCCGCACCCCCGGCGGCAGCGCCCCGGCGAGCAGCAGCAGCGACGCGGCCACCGAGAAGATCCCGATCCGGTACGCCCCGGCGTACCCGCTGTCGGTGACACCGGCTTCACTGACGTACGCGGCGGGGCCGGGAACGGGGCCGACGACCACCGTGATCGTCACCGCTGTCACGCCGGCGGCCAGGCAGACGGCGGCGAACGCGGCGGCGATCCGGCGGCCGGTGTCCTCAGCCACGTCCGTGCGGGGTGGTCCAGCCGGACAGATCCGGACTCAGCGGCACGATCCGGGTCGGGTTGATCATGTCGTGGGTGGCGTAGTAGTGCCGCTTGATGTGGTCGAAGTCCACCGTCTCGCCGAAGCCCGGCGTCTGGAACAGGTCCCGCGCGTACGCCCACAGCACCGGCATCTCGGTGAGCTTGCGCTGGTTGCACTTGAAGTGGCCGTGGTATGCCACGTCGAAGCGCACCAGCGTGGTGAACAGGCGCACGTCCGCCTCGGTGATCGCGTCGCCCATCAGGTAGCGCCGACCGGACAGCCGCTCGCTCAGCGCGTCGAGGCGGGCGAACAGCGTGGTGAACGCCTCGTCGTACGCCTCCTGAGAGGTGGCGAAGCCGCACCGGTAGACGCCGTTGTTGACGTCCCGGTGGATCTCCGCCATCAGCGCGTCCATCTCCGGGCGCAACTCGACCGGGTACAGATCCGGCGCGTCCGGCGCGTGGAACCGCCGCCACTCGGTGGAGAAGTCCAGCGTGAGCTGCGGATAGTCGTTCGTGACCACCCGTCCGGTGAGCGTGTCCACGAGCGCCGGCACCGTCACCCGGCCGGTGTATTCCGGGTCGGTGGACAGGTACGCCTCGGACAGGAAGCCGATGCCGAGCACCGGATCGAAGCCGTCCGGGTCGAGCGCGAACCGCCAGCCCCGCTCGTCCCGGATCGGGTCGACGGTGCCCAGCGAGATCACCTCGTCCAGGCCGAGCAGGCCGCGCACGATCCGGGCCCGGTGCGCCCACGGGCAGGCCCGGCACCAGATCAGCCGGTAGCGGCCGGCTTCCAGCGGCCAGCGCCCCTGTTCGTCCGGCCCGCCGCCCTCCGGTGACGTGGAGTGCGGGGTGACCCGGCCGGTGAACCGGTTGGGCTGGCGGACGAACGCGCCGCCGCCGCTTGTCTCTGCGCTGAACTGGGCCCCGGACATGCGGCAAACCTATCCGCTCCGGTCACGGATATCCTGGCGCCGGGTACCCCCGCGACCCGCCGACCGACCCCTTCCCACCCCCGAAGGACGTACGCGCGATGTCAGTGGCCTATCTCGTTGCCGGAGTCCGCACCCCGATCGGCCGGTACGCCGGCGCCCTGGCCGGGGTCCGTCCGGACGACCTGGCCGCGCACGTCATCCGCGAGCTGGTGGCCCGCCACCCCTCGGTCGACTGGGCGCGTACCGACGACGTGATCCTGGGCTGCGCCAACCAGGCCGGCGAGGACAACCGCAACGTGGCCCGGATGGCCGCGCTGCTCGGCGGCCTGCCCGACGAGGTGCCGGGCAGCACCGTCAACCGGCTCTGCGGCTCCGGTCTGGACGCGCTCGCCTGCGCCGCCCGCGCGATCGTCGCCGGAGATGCCGACCTGGTGGTGGCCGGCGGCGTGGAGAGCATGAGCCGCGCGCCGTTCGTCATGCCGAAGGCGGCCACGCCGTTTGCCCGGACCGCCGAGGTGTACGACACCACCATCGGCTGGCGGCTGGTCAACCCGCTGATGCGCAAGGGCTGGGGCGTCGACTCGATGCCGGAGACGGCGGAGAACGTGGCGGCCGAGTTCGGCGTGGACCGGGCCGCGCAGGACGCCTTCGCGTACCGGTCGCAGCAGCGGGCCGCCAGGGCGCAGGCCGACGGCCGGCTGGCCGAGGAGATCGTCCCGGTGACGGTGCCGGCCGGCAAGCGCGAGACGAAGCTGGTCGAGGCCGACGAGCACCCGCGCGAGACGACGCTTGCGAAGCTGGCCGCGCTGCCCACCCCGTTCCGCGAGGGCGGCACGGTGACCGCCGGCAACTCCTCCGGCGTCAACGACGGCGCCGCCGCGCTGCTCGTCGCCTCCGCGGCCGCCGTCGAACGCTACGGCCTCACCCCGCTGGCCCGGGTACGCGGCGCCGCGTCGGCCGGCGTACCGCCACGGATCATGGGCATCGGGCCCGTCCCGGCGACCCGGAAGCTGCTCGACCGCGCCGGCCTGTCGCTGGCCGACGTGGACGTGATCGAGCTGAACGAGGCGTTCGCCGCGCAGTCGGTGGCGGTGCTGCGCGAGCTGGGCCTGCCGGAGGACGCCGAGCACGTCAACCCGGGCGGCGGGGCGATCGCGCTCGGTCACCCGCTCGGCGCCAGCGGCGCCCGGCTGGCGTTGACCGCCGCGCTGGAGCTGCGCCGCCGGGGCGGCCGGCGGGCGCTGGCGACCATGTGCGTCGGCGTCGGACAGGGCATCTCGCTGCTGCTGGAGTCGGACGCCTGACAGCGGCGCAGCATCGCCTCCAGTGGATCTCCCGTACCTGGCCGTACCGGCCTAGAGTGGTCTGGACCACATGATCCGCCATCGACGGCGGACGACGACCTGGGGGACCGAGCGATGCAGACGCCGGAGAGCCTGCCCACCGAGATCGACCTGACCCGGCCGAGCGCCGCCCGGGTCTACGACTACTTCCTCGGTGGGGCGCACAACTTCGAGATCGACCGGCAGCTCGCCGAACAGATCGCGGCCATGACGCCGAACCTGGCCGCCACCATGCGCTCCGGGCGGGAGTTCCTGCGCCGGGCCGTACGGGTGCTGCTCGACGCCGGCATCGACCAGTTCCTCGACATCGGCTCCGGCATCCCCACCGTGGGCAACGTGCACGAGGTCGCCCAGGCCGCCGACCCGGACGCCCGCATCGTCTACGTGGACATCGACCCGGTCGCCGTGGCGCACAGCCACGAGCTGCTCGCCGGCAACGACCGGGCCACGGCGGTCCTGGCCGACCTGCGCGAGCCGAAGCTGATCCTGGAGCACGCCCGCGCCAGCGGCCTGATCGACTTCGACCGGCCGCTGGGCATCCTGCTCGCCGGCGTGGTGCACTTCGTGCCGGACGCCGACCGCCCGGCCGACATCCTGGCCACGCTGCGCGCCGCCGCCGCGCCCGGCAGCTACCTGGTCATCTCCCACTCCACGTTCGAGGATCAGCCGCAGGAGATGCTGGACGCGCAGCGGTTGTCGGCGCGTACCGCCACCGAGATCACGCTGCGCTCGCGGGCCGAGATCACCGGCTTCTTCGGCGACTGGACGATCCTCGAACCGGGCGTGGTGCACATGCCGCTGTGGCGGCCCGACGCGCCGTCGGACGTGGACGAGCACCCGGAGCGGTTCGGCGCCTTCGGCGGCGTGGCCCGGCACGACCGCGCCGACGGCTGAGCCCGTGCGCGCCCCGGACAGCGACGGGGGAGACGTCAGCCGGCCCGGCGCCGCCGCGTACGCCGCCGAGTGGGCTCGCGCGGTGCGCCGCATCGGGTTCGTGCCGCTGAGCGCAGCCGAGACCGAGCGCCTGCTGGTGCCGCTCACCGAGCGGCTCGGCGAGGCCCTGCTCGCCCCCACCTTCTCCGCCTGCCCGGCGGAGGAGGTGGGGCGTGCCCTGGTCGAGGCGCATCTCACCGAGCCCGGCGTGCTCGACTGGTCGGTGCAGGCGCTCGGTGACCGGTTCCTGCAGTGGGTGCTGCCGTCGCGGACGGAGTCGCCCGAGCTGCGCGAGCGGATCGCTCTGCTCCAGGGCGCGTTCGCCGCCGGATTCGCCCGCGCGCTGCGCGACCGGGTGTTCAGCCAGCAGGAGCGGATCGCCCGGTCCGCCTGGCAGGCCCGGGACACCGTCGAGCAGGCGCTGCGGGACAGCGAGGCCCGCTTCCGGGCGGTCTTCACGGGCGCCGTCATCGGCATCGGCATCGCCGGGGTCGACGGGCAGATCATCGAGGTCAACCAGTCCTTCGCGGACATGCTCGGCTACACCGTCGCGGAGATGCGGCGGATGAACGTGTCGGCGTTGGCCTATGCCGACGACGCGGCCGGGATGTGGGAGCTGTACCAGGAGCTGATCGAGGGCAAGCGGGACAGCGCCCGGGTGGAGAAGCGCTACTACCGCAAGGACGGCAGCGTGGTCTGGACCGACCTCGCGGTCTCGCTCGTCCGGCACGACGACGGCCGGCCCCGGTTCACGGTGGCGATGGTGGAGGACATCACCGAGCGGTACGAGTTGCAGCAGCGGCTGCGCTTCCAGGCGCTGCACGACCCGCTGACCGGCCTGCCCAACCGGACGCTGTTCTTCGAGGAGCTGGGCGCGGTCTTCGACGCCGCGGGCCCGGACCAGCGCGTCGGGCTCTGCTTCATCGACCTGGACGGCTTCAAGGCGGTGAACGACAGCCTCGGTCACGACCTGGGCGACCGGCTGCTCAAGGTGATCGCCCGCCGGCTCAGCGACTGCGTGGCCGGGCGTGGCCACCTGGTGGCCCGGATGGGCGGCGACGAGTTCGTCATCCTGGTCGACTCCGACGGCGGCATCGACGACGCGGTCGAGGTCGCCGAGCTGGCCCTGGCCGCCGTCTCGGCGCCGGTGCACGTCGGCGACCAGCAGCTCGCCGTGTCGGCCAGCATCGGCATCGTGGACTGCCCGACGGCCGAGACCAGCGCCGGTGAGCTGATGAAGGCCGCCGACACCACGCTCTACTGGGCCAAGGCGGAGGGCCGGGGGCGCTGGGCGGTGTACGACCCGGAGCGCAGCGCCGCCGACATCGCCCGCTCCGCGCTGGCCGCCAACCTGCCCGCCGCGCTGGACCGGGGCGAGTTCGTGCTGCACTACCAGCCGATCGTGTCGCTGCTGGATGGCACGATGGTGGCGGTCGAGGCGCTGGTGCGCTGGCAGCACCCGGAGCTGGGGCTGATCGGGCCGGACCGGTTCATCGGGCTGGCCGAGGAGACCGGGCTGATCGTCCGGCTCGGCGCCTGGGTGCTGCGCCAGGCGTGCCGCGACGCCGAGTCGTGGCGGCGCGCGTACCCGGACACCACACCGGTGGTCAGCGTCAACCTGGCCGCCCGGCAGGCCGACGACCCGACCATCGTGGAGACGGTTGCCGAGGCGTTGCAGCACACCGGCCTGCCCGCCGAGCTGTTGCAGCTGGAGCTGACCGAGAGCGCCGTCATGGGCAGCGCCGGTGAGCCGCTGCGCACGCTGCACCAGCTCGCCGGCCTCGGGCTGCGGCTGGCCATCGACGACTTCGGCACCGGCTACTCGAACCTGGCGTACCTGCGGCGGCTGCCGATCCACTGCGTGAAGCTGGCGGGCCCGTTCGTCGAGGGGATAAGGGGTGACGGCGGGGACGAGGTCGCCGACCACCGGGACGAGCGGATCGTGGACGCGCTGGTCCGGCTGGCGCACGCGCTGGAGCTGTCGGTGACGGCCGAGGCGGTGGAGACCGAGGTGCAGGCCGAACGGCTGCGGGCGCTGCGCTGCGACACCGGGCAGGGCCGGCTGTTCGGCGCCCCCATGCCCGCCGACGGCATCCGCGCCCGCCTGGGTGGGTAAGGGAGCACCGTGAGCCTCACCGATGCGCAGGCCGTGGTGTCCGTGGTCGCCGCGCTGGCGATCGTCGCCGGCCTGGCCGGGGTGGTGGTGCCGGGGCTGCCGGCGCTGCCGTTGTGCTGGGGCGGCGTGCTGGTGTGGACGCTGTTCGGCGACGCCGGGCCGGGCCGCTGGGTGGTGCTCGCCGGCGCCACCGTGATCGCCGCCGGCGGCACCGTGCTCAAGTACCTCTGGCCCGGCCGCAACCTGAAGCGGACCGGGGTGCCCGCCATGTCGTTGCTGGCGGGCGGGCTGCTCGGCGTGATCGGGTTCTTCGTCATCCCGGTGGTCGGGCTGCCGATCGGCTTCGTCGGCGGGATCTTCGGCGCCGAGCGGCTGCGGCTCGGCGACACCCGCCTGGCCTGGCCGGCCACCGTGCAGGCGCTCAAGGCGGCCGGCCTGTCGATGGTCCTGGAGCTCACCGCCGGCCTGATGATCGCCGCGCTGTGGGTCGCGGGGTTGCTGTTCGTCTAGAGGTGCGGCGGCGCGGGGTGTCCGGAGGGTACGGCCGATCGCCGTACATCAGTGAGAGAGAGGTGGACACCGCGCGCCGCCGCGGACCGGACGTTGCCGAGCGCCCGGTGCCGGCCCGTCGGGTCGGGCCTGGTCACGCCCACAATGATGCCCGCGGTGGAATCCGGCCACAACGTAATTACGGGAGTACGTATTGACCGGCTTGATCGGCCGGGAGCACACTGCGAGCACTCGCACGAGCATCGCCTCGAGGAGGTGTGCAGTGGCCACGACGCCCGCGCCGACCGCCGAGCAGCCGATGGACGACGACGCCCGGCGACTCGCCGAACTCGGCTACAAACAGGAGCTGCGCCGCAAGTGGAGCGGCTTCTCCAACTTCGCGATCTCGTTCTCCATCATCTCGATCCTGGCCGGCTGCTTCACCACGTTCGGCCAGGCGTGGAACAACGGCGGCCCGGTGGCGATCTCCTGGGGCTGGCCGCTGATCTCGCTGTTCATCCTGATCATCGGGCTCTGCATGGCCGAGCTGGTGTCGGCGTACCCGACGGCGGGCGGAATCTACTGGTGGGCGGCGACCATGGGCCGGCCGGTGCACGGCTGGTTCACCGGCTGGCTCAACCTGATCGGGCTGGTCGCGGTGACCGCGTCTGTCGACTACGGCTGCGCCACGTTCCTCAACCTGACGCTGTCGGCGCTCTTCGACGGCTGGGCCGGCACCGGGCACCAGACGTTCGGGCTGTTCGTGGTGATCCTCGCGCTGCACGGGCTGATCAACATCTACGGGCACCGCGTCATCGACGTACTCCAGAACGTCTCGGTCTGGTGGCACGTGGCCGGCGCGGCCGTCGTGGTGCTGATCCTGGTCCTGGTCCCGGACGACCACCAGAGCTTCCGGTTCGTCTTCACCGAGCGGTTCAACAACTCCGGCTTCGGTGACGGCGACACCGGCGGGCTGGCGTTCTGGTTCTACGTGCTGCCGCTGGGCTTCCTGCTGACGCAGTACACGATCACCGGTTTCGACGCCTGCGCGCACGTCTCCGAGGAGACGCGCGGCGCCTCCAAGGCCGCCGCGCAAGGGCTGTGGCGGTCGATCTTCTACTCGGCGGTGGGCGGCTGGATCCTGCTGCTGGCGTTCCTGTTCGCGGCGACCGACGTGGACGCGATAAACGAGGCGGGCGGCTTCTCCGGGGCCATCTTCGAGACCGCGCTGACGCCGTTCTTCTTCAAGGCCGTCATCATCATCTCCACCATCGGGCAGTTCTTCTGCGGGATGAGCTGCGTGACGTCGATGTCGCGGATGGCGTACGCGTTCAGCCGCGACCGGGCGGTGCCGGGCTGGCGGCTCTGGTCGACCGTCGATCGCAACGGCACGCCGGTCAAGGCCATCATCGGGGCGACGCTGGCCGGGCTGGTGCTCACGCTGCCCGCGCTCTACCAGCGCGGCGGCATCCCGGTGGCGTTCTACGCGGTGGTGTCGGTGGCGGTGATCGGGCTGTACCTGTCCTTCATCATCCCGATCTTCCTCCGGCTGCGGATGGGCGACCGGTTCACCCCCGGCCCGTGGACGCTCGGCCGCCGCTACAAGCTGCTCGGCTGGATCGCGGTGGTCGAGATCGCCGTCATCTCGATCTACTTCGTGCTGCCGATCGTCCCGGCCGGCGTGCCCGGCAACCCCGACTTCAGCTGGACGGCTGTCAACTACGCGCCCATCGCGATCGGCGGCGTGCTGCTCGCCGTCGGCATCTGGTGGTACGCCTCTGCCCGCAAGTGGTTCACCGGCCCGCGCCGCACCGTCGAGCAGTCCGAACCGGAGCCGGAACCCGCCGAGCCGTCGTAGCTGTCGGTGGGTACTGCCATGATCCGGCGATGGAGACGGATGCGGTGGTACGCACGCTGTGGGAGCGCATGCAGGCCCGGGACTGGACCGGCGTCGGCGAGCTGCTGGCCGAGGACGTGGTGGTGGAGTGGCCGGTCAGCGCCGAGCGGATCGTGGGCCGGGACGACTACGTGAGGATCAACGCCGAGTACCCGGAGGGCTGGTCGATCCGGGTGCTGCGGGTGGTGGCGGCGGGCGACACGGTCGTGTCCGAGGTGGAGGTGCCGCACGAGGGGGTGGGTGTGTTCCGGGTCGCCTCGTTCTGGACCGTGCGCGACGGGAGGATCGCCGAGGGCCGGGAGTACTGGACCAGCCTCGGGGCGGACCCGTCCCCCCAGTGGCGAGCCGCCTGGGTCCAGCCGATGTGAGTATTGGGCCGTCCGGAGATCTCGGCGACGGCTTGTCGGTCAGGTCGCAGGCCCGATCTGCTTGGCCAGTGCGATGAAGGACCGCCACGAGGACGGGGTGAGGTGGAGGGTGGCGCCGTCGCGGTCCTTGCTGTCGCGTACCAGCACCACTTCCGTCAGGTTGTCAGCCACCTCGACGCAGTCGGTGTTGCCGCTCCGGGTCGCCTTTCGCCAGGTCGCGCCGCTCAAATCCATGACGTCTCCACCTCTTTCAGAAGTTCGAGAGACTGCCGGCGGGGCAAAGCTTCACTCCGGATCATCTCCCATCTCGACTGAAGCGTAGCCACGTCGGCGTCGCCGTCGATCACGCTCGTGGTGAGCTGGCATTCCATACTGGCGACCCAACCGCCCTCCGCGCCTCTCGCCAGAGTGAACGGACCGGACAAGCCGATGTGCAACCCGACCTGTAGTGGAAGCACGTGGATACTGATGTGCGGGCGCTCGGCACAGACGACCAGGTGCTCGATCTGCTGAGCCATCAGGCCGCGGAAGCTCTCTTCGCGGCGGTGCAGCATTCCCTCGTCGAGTACAGCGATGAGCTGGGGCGGAGATGGCTGCCGCAGGACTTCCTGGCGATCCATACGGGCTGCCACGCGGCTCTCCACGTCGGCATCGCTGAGTAGGTCGTCACAGCGAATCACCGCTCGGGCGTAGTTCTCCGTCTGAAGCAGGGCTGGAATGAGAGTCGGGTGGAAGCACCGAAGCTGTCGAGCGTTGCGTTCGGCATCGAGCCATGGTCGGAGCCAGGACGGCAAGCCCTCGCGTTCGGCCATCTTGAGCAGGGACACCAGCAGGCCGCCGGAGTTCAGCACCTCGTCGGCACGAGCCAAGAAGAGCCGGTCGTACGGACGGCTGCCGGTTTCGACGGCGGACACCATTGACGGCGAGTAGTGGACCAACCGGCCGAATTCCTCCTGATTGAGACCGGCAACGTTCCGTAGTCGGCGGAGCTGCGCACGGATCAACTCGGCGGTCGGTTCCTCCACAGTTCCTCCACAGTCCGTGCGTGAACTTCATTCGACATCTGCCGGCCGGCCCGGTGCTTCACTCGTGCGCCGTGACCAGGCTCGATGCCTTCCGACCGTAGCGGTGTCCTCACCAGACTGTCACGCATGCGGATCCGCTCGTCGCAGGCGAGCACGGGCGGATTCCAGCCCGGGGCCGCCCGGTCCCGACGATGCCGGGCGGCCCCCTCCATACAACGAGGAGGCCGATGTGCGTGTCCGATGGTTCCGGTGCCGTACCCGGGAGCTGTCCACCCTGCCGAAGCGCGACCCCGGCAGCAACCTGCCGGCGTGGATGCGCGAGCCGACCCGGGTGTTTCCCACGGTTCGCCCGGGCAGCCCCGGTCGTCTGACACGGGCGCAGGAGTGGCGGGCGAACGGGGGCCGTTGGTGACGGCTCTGGTCGGTGTCCTCAGCGCCATCGGGCACGTCGGGTACCAGCCGGACTGGGAATGCGAGCGCTGTCGGGAGCCGTGGCCGTGTCCCACCCTGCGTCGCATTCCGCGAGATCAGCTCGATCCGGCTGCGCTCATCCGGATGATGGCGTTCCTCGTACGCGGCGCGATCCGGGATCTGCGTGGCCGCGTCGAGGGGCCGGAACCGCCCGAGATCGTCAGGCGGTTCTTCTGGTTCCTTCCGCTCACCGACGACGAGGCGCGTGCGATCGCCCGTCGGCTGCGGTGATGGGCCGGCGCGTGGTTCCGCACCTGCCTATGCGCCCGCTCTGGCGGTGCCGCAACTGCGGGGCGGAGTGGCCCTGCCAGCCGGCCCGGCTGTCGCTGCTCGTCGAGTACCGGGAGAACCGCACCGCGCTGCTTCTCTATCTCGGCGGGCTGATGGCCGAAGCGCGGGAACACCTCGCCCGGCTGAATCCCGACCACGCGCCGGATCTGCACGGCCGCTTCCTGGCCTGGGCGCGGGTTCGTGGCTGACGCGGGGACGCTGTCCGCGTACCCCCGGGGTCAGATCGTGGGGCGGCGGTGGGTGAGCGGGAAGCGGAGGATGCGGTCGTCGCCGGCCGTCGGGGTGCCGCGGCCGTCGCGGTTGCTGGTCGCGGCCCAGAGCGCGCCGCCGGGCGCCACCCGCGGCGATGCTCGACATCTGCACGATGTGGCCGGCGCCCTGGGAGCGTAGGTGCGGCAGTACGGCGCGGCCGTCCTCGACGGCCTACGCCCATGCCGCTCCGGCGGCTGAGCTGGGCACTCGCCTGCCGCCGAAACGAGCCCGACCGGCGTGCTCGCCGGTCGGGCTCTCGTTCACAGCACGCGGCTTGGTCCGGTCACACCCGGCCGCACAGCGCGTTCTGGATCAGCGTGTCGGCGCCGCGTTGCTGCCCGAGGAGGTGGTCCAGCGAGTCGCCGAGCGAGGCGGACATGGACACGACGGCGCTGCGCCGGCCGTCGTCGCTGACGCCGGTGACGGTGATGTAGCCGCCGTCGCCGCCGTCGTGGCCCCAGTAGACGCCACCGCAGGGCAGCGGGCGGCTGACCAGGCCGAGCCCGTAGCGGCCGCCCGGCCAGATCGCGCCGATGTCCTCGTTGATCCCGACCGTACGTCTCATCTCGGCCAGTTGTGCGGGGCGCAACAGCCGGCCGCCCAGCAGTGCCCGGAAGAACCGGTCGAGGTCCCGGGTGCTGGAGACGATGGAGTCCGGGTCGACCAGAACCTGCTCGGTGACGTCCACCAGCTCACCGGTCTCGAACAGTTGATATGCCCGGGCGTGCGGCCGGGGCAGGGACGGCGAGGTCCCGGGCCAGGTGGTGTCGCGCAGGCCGAGCGGACTGACGATCCGGTCGGTGACCTCCTGTCGCAGCGACCGGCCGGTGGCCCGCTCGATGATCATGCCGGCCAGGACGAAGCCGGTGTTGGAGTAGTTCCAGCCCGCTCCGGGCGCGAAGTCCGGCCGGTGGTTCATCGCCCGCGCCACGAGTTGCTCGCGTGTGTAGACGTCGTACCGCTGCTGGAGGTATTCCTCGGGTGTGGTGTAGCCGGGCAGGTCGTCGTGGACGCCGCTGGTGTTCTGCAGGAGGTGGCGCACGGTGATCCGGTGGCCGTCGTTGCCGTTGCCGCGGACCACGCCGGGTAGCCACCGCTCGACGGTGTCGTCGAGGGACAGCCGGTGCTCCTCGACCAGTTGGAGGAGGACGACGGCTTCGAACGCCTTGCGGGTGCTGGCGATCCGGAAGCGTCCGGTCGGTGGCACCGGGCGTCCGGTGGCACGGTCGGCGACGCCGCTGGTGGCGACCAGGTGCCGGCCGAGGGGGGCGGTCACCCGGGCTTGGACGCCGGTCACCCCGAGGGCGTGGATCGCGTCGGTGTCCCGTTGCAGCCTGCTGTCCGGGTGGCCCGGACGGGTCGCCGATCCTTCCGCGGGGCCGAGCCCGGTGACCGTGACCCCGAGGGCGACAAGTCCGGCCGCCGCACCCAACGCGACTCGTCGTAGCGAGGGGTTTCTGCTGTTCGATCTCATGCCGTCGACGCTAGGAGCGGCGTTGACGCGGGCCGATACCTCGTACCACCGGATTTCAGGTACAGCTGCCTGTAGTGCCCCGGGCGGCAGGCGCCGGGCAGACTTGGCGTCGGGCCGGGACACCGCCCCGGCGGTACGCGGAAAGGCATGCTGTGACGTCAGGACGACGGTGGGTGCAGGTGTGGCGTGCCGCCGTGTTCCTGCTGGCGGCACTGGCCACCGGAGTCGCGACGTTGCTCGCGCTGCCGCTGCTGTGCCATCCGAGGCTCGCCCGGAGGTGGGCGAACTGGCACCGGGGCCGAGCCGGCCGCCTGCTCGGGACGCCCTTGACGGCGCGTCCCGCCCTGCCCGCGCCGGGCCGCCGGGCCTGGGCCGATCCGGCCACGCTCCGCGACCTGCTCTGGCTACCGGTGAACGCCCTCACCGGGACGGTGCTCGGCCTGCTCACGCTGCTGTGCGTAGGCAACCTCGTGCCTGCCGCGGTCGCCACACCACTGTGGTGGGCGTTCGCGCCGGAAGAACGGCCCCGGCTGTTCATCGACATCCCGGTGACCGGCTGGACGTCGGCTCTCACCCTCGGGCCCCTACAGATGCTCCTGCTCGCGGCGCTGGCGTACCTGGCACTGCCGCCGATCGCCCGCGCGCACGCCCGGATCTGTCTGGCGGTGCTGTCGCACTCCACGGCCGAACAGCTCGCCGACCGCGTCGCCGTGTTGACCCGTACCCGGGCGGACGTGCTCGACGCGCACGGCGCGGAGCTGCGCCGGATCGAGCGCGACCTGCACGACGGCACCCAGGCCCGGCTGGTGGCCATCGCCATGCGGCTGGCCGTGGCCCGACGGGTGCTGTACGACAACCCCCGGAACGAGCAGCTCCTGGAGGATCTTCTCCGGGACGCCCACGAAGGAACCGAGGAGGCGATGACCGAACTCCGTGAGGTGATCCGCACCGTCTACCCGCCGATCCTCGCCGACCGCGGCCTGACCGGTGCGTTGACCGCGGTGACGGCCCGCTGCGGCGTGCCGACCCGGCTGGACGTCGGCGACCTCGACACCGTACCGGCGGCCGTGGAGGCCGTCGTCTACTTCGCCGTCGCCGAGGCGCTCACCAACGTCACCAAGCACAGCCGGGCGACCGCGGCCGGCATCACGGTGATCCGCAGGGCCGACCGGTTGTCGGTGGCGATCACCGACAACGGCGTCGGCGGCGCCGACGACCGGGGCGGCACCGGCCTGGCTGGAATCCGTCGCCGGGTGCTCGCGCTCGACGGGGCCGTCGACGTCGACAGCCCGGCCGGCGGGCCGACGACGATCACCATGGAGCTGCCGTGCAGGTCGTGATCGCCGAAGACAACGTGCTGCTGGCCACCGGGCTGAAACTGCTGCTCAACAGCGTCGGATTCGACACCGCCGCCATCGCGGGCGACGCGGCGGGCTTCCTCACCGCCGTGCGGGACCACCGGCCGGACGTCGCCATAGTCGATGTCCGGTTGCCGCCGTCGTTCCGCGACGAGGGCATCCGGGCCGCCCTGACGGCCCGTCGACAGCATCCCGACCTGCCGGTCCTGGTGCTGTCGCAGTACGTCGAGCAGCAGTACGCCGCGGAACTCCTTGCCACCACCGGCGGCGGTGTCGGCTACCTCCTCAAGGATCGGGTCAGCCGGGTTGACGAGTTCGTCGACGCGCTGCGCCGGGTGGCCGCCGGTGGCACCGCCATGGACACCGAGGTCATCGCCCAACTCCTCGCCCGCCGCCGGGACCCCATCGCCGTCCTCACGCCCCGCGAACGCGAGGTGCTCGCGCTGATGGCCCAGGGACACGACAACACCACCATCGCCGACCGGCTCGTCATCACCGACAACGGCGTGCACAAGCACATCGGCAACATCTTCACCAAGCTGGGCCTCGCCGTGACCGACAGCGGCCACCGCCGCGTCCTGGCCGTTCTCACCTACCTCAACGGGGCGGGTGGGCTTCCGCCCTCGACCGATCGCGTTTGCGACGGTGGCCGCAGGGGGCATTGACGGTGATCCGGTTCTGCCAGTAGACCTTGGTGATGGAGGCGCGTCGATGAGGAAGACTCCGCTCACGCTGGAACAGTTGCGCGTCGCGGTCGGCGAGGGTGAGATCGACACGGTGGTGCTCGCCCTCACCGACATGCAGGGGCGACTGCAGGGCAAGCGGTTCCACGCGCCCTACTTCCTCGACCAGGTGGTCTCGCACGGCAGCGAGGGCTGCAACTACCTGCTCGCCGTGGACGTCGACATGAACACCGTCGACGGGTACGCGATGTCGAGCTGGGAACGCGGCTACGGCGACTTCGCCATGCGCCCGGACCTGGACACGCTGCGCCGGACACCCTGGCAGCCCGGGTCCGCGCTGTTGCTTGCCGACCTGGAGTGGCTGGACGGCTCCGGCCCGGTGGTGGCCTCGCCCCGGCAGATCCTGCGTAAACAGCTCGACCGGCTGGCCGCGCACGGGCTGACCGCGTACGCCGGCACCGAGCTGGAGTTCGTGCTCTACCGCGACTCGTACGAGGAGGCGTGGCGGCGCGGCTACCGCGACCTGACCCCGGCCAACCAGTACAACGTCGACTACTCGCTGCTCGGCACCGCCCGGGTCGAGCCGCTGCTGCGCCGCATCCGCACCGAGATGGCCGGCGCCGGGCTCACCCCGGAGAGCGCGAAGGGCGAGTGCAACCTCGGCCAGCACGAGATCGCGTTCCGGTACGACGAGGCGGTGCGCTGCGCCGACCACCACGTCATCTACAAGAACGGCGCGAAGGAGATCGCCGCCCAGGAGGGCATGGCGATCACGTTCATGGCCAAGCCGAACGAGCGGGAGGGCAACTCCTGCCACATCCACTTCTCGCTGCGCGACGCCTCCGGCTCGTCGGCGATGCTGGGGGACGGGCCGGCGCACCTGAGCGTCACCGGGCAGCGGGTGCTGGCCGGTCTGCTGGCCACCATGCGCGAGTTCAGCCTGTTCTTCGCGCCGAACATCAATTCCTACAAGCGCTACCAGCCCGGCTCGTTCGCGCCGACCGCGTTGCGCTGGGGCACCGACAACCGCACCTGCGCGCTGCGGCTGGTCGGGCACGGGCAGGGGATGCGGGTGGAGAACCGGGTGCCGGGAGCCGACGTGAACCCGTACCTGGCGATCGCCGCGCTGGTGGCCGGGGCGGTGCACGGCATCGAGAACGAGCTGGAGCTGGCCGACGAGTGCACCGGCAACGCGTACGACGACCCGGAAGCCGAGCGGGTGCCGACCACGCTGCGCGAGGCGCTGGACCTGTGGCAGCGCTCGGCCGTGGCCCGGGAGGCGTTCGGCGACGAGGTGGCCGACCACTACGCCAACCAGGCGAAGGTAGAGCTGACCGCCTTCGACGCCGCGGTGACGGACTGGGAGCTGACCCGTGGCTTCGAACGCCTCTGACGCCGCGCCGCTCCCTCTCCGGTGCGCCCCAGCCCTCGACCTCGGTCCCGGCGATCTTGTACTTGCAGCCCTCGGCCGGGGTGCTGTGCGGCTTTTGCCGGGGCGCCAACCGCAAGATCGACGGGGGAGGGGGACGCGTGGGTGAGGTGATTTCGCCTGTCGACGGGGCAGGGATCGGGGAGGTCGCGGGGTGCTCCGTCGAGGACGTGGATGCGGCTGTCGCGCGGGCTTCCGCCGCCTTCGAGACGTGGCGTCGGGTGGCGCCGGGGGATCGGGGGCGGCTGCTGCGGCGATTCGCGGCCGCCGTCGACGCGCACCTGGAGGAGCTGGCCCAGCTGGAGGTGCGCAACGCCGGGCACACCGTCGGCAACGCGCGCTGGGAGGCGGGCAACGTCCGCGACGTGCTCGACTACTACGCGGGGGCGCCGGAGCGGCTGACCGGACACCAGATCCCGGTGCCGGGCGGGCTCGACGTCACGTTCCACGAACCGCTCGGCGTGGTCGGCGTGATCGTGCCGTGGAACTTCCCGATGCCGATCGCCGGCTGGGGATTCGCCCCGGCGCTCGCCGCCGGCAACACGGTGGTGCTGAAGCCGGCCGAGCTGACCCCGCTCACCGCGCTGCGCCTGGCCGAGCTGGCCCGCGACGCCGGCCTGCCCGAGGGCGTGTTCACGGTGCTGCCCGGCCAGGGCAGCGTGGTGGGGGAGCGATTCGTCACCCATCCGGCGGTCCGCAAGATCTGCTTCACCGGCTCGACCGAGGTCGGCACCCGGATCATGGCCGGCTGCGCCGCCCAGGTGAAGCGGGTGACGCTGGAGCTGGGCGGCAAGTCCGCGAACATCGTCTTCGCCGACGCCGACCTGGAGAAGGCGGCGGCCACCGCGCCGTACGCGGTCTTCGACAACGCCGGCCAGGACTGCTGCGCCCGCTCCCGCATCCTGGTCCAGCGCCAGGCGTACGACAGGTTCCTGGAACTGCTCGAACCGGCCGTGCGGGCGTTCCGGGTCGAGGACCCGGCCCGGGAGACCGCCGAGATGGGCCCGCTGATCTCGGCCGCGCACCGGGACCGGGTCGCCGGGTACGTCGACGGGGCGGACGTGGCCTTCACCGGCTCGTGCCCCGACGGCCCCGGCTTCTGGCACGCCCCGACGGTGCTGCTCGCCGGCTCCCCGGCGGACCGGCACTGGCGGGAGGAGATCTTCGGCCCGGTCGTTTCGGTGCTGCCGTTCGACGACGAGGCGGACGCGATCCGGCTCGCCAACGACACCGAGTACGGGCTCTCCGGCTCGATCTGGACCCGGGACGTCGGGCGGGCGGTACGGGTGGCCCGCGCCGTCGAGTCCGGCAACCTCAGCGTCAACTCGCACTCCTCGGTGCGCTACTGGACCCCGTTCGGCGGGATGAAGCGCTCCGGCCTCGGCCGGGAGCTGGGTCCGGACGCGCTGCACGCCTTCACCGACGTCAAGAACGTGTTCATCGGCACCGAGGAGTGATCACAGTGCAGGGACGGCTTTCCGACCGGGTGGCGGTCGTGACCGGCGCCGGCAGCGGCATCGGGCTGGCCACCGTACGGCGCTTCGCCGCCGAAGGCGCCCGGGTGGTCTGCGTGGACATCGACGCCGACGCCGGCACCCGGGCGGCGCAGGAGGTGGGCGGGGAGTTCGTGGCCGCCGACGTGGCCGACGAGACGGCGGTCCGCGACCTGTTCGACGGGGTGGTGCAGCGGCACGGCCGGGTGGACGTGTCGTTCCACAACGCCGGCATCTCGCCGCCGGACGACGACTCCATCCTGGAGACCGGGCTGGACGCCTGGGAACGGGTGCTGCGGGTCAACACCACGAGCGTCTACCTGTGCTGCAAGTACGTCATTCCGCACATGCGCCGGCAGGGCAAGGGCTCGATCATCAACACCGCCTCGTTCGTGGCGCTGATGGGCGCGGCCACGTCGCAGATCGCGTACACGGCGAGCAAGGGCGGGGTGCTGGCGATGACCCGGGAGCTGGGTGTGCAGTTCGCCCGCGAGGGCATCCGGGTCAACGCGCTGTGCCCCGGGCCGGTGGCCACGCCGCTGCTGCTGGAGCTGTTCGCCAAGGACCCGGAGCGGGCCGCCCGGCGGCTGGTGCACGTGCCGATGGGCCGGTTCGGCGACCCGGCCGAGATCGCCGCCGCGGTGGCGTTCCTCGCCAGCGACGACGCGTCGTTCATGACCGCCGCGCAGTTCGTCGTCGACGGCGGCATCACCGGCGCCTACGTCACTCCCCTGTGAGCGCGAGGAGTGAGCCGGGGTTGCGAGCCCCGCAGTCGCGAACCAGGCCAGCAGCGTGAGTAGGCCGGTCATCGGCATCACCGCGTACGTCGAGCCGGCCGGCTGGGCAGTCTGGCGGGACGTGCCGGCGACGCTCGTGCCGCACGCGTACGTCCGGGCGGTCACCGCGGCGGGTGGCCGGGCCGTGGTGCTGCCTCCCGACGACGCCGACGCGGACGTGCTGGGGCTGCTGGACGGGCTGCTGCTCGCAGGCGGCGCGGACGTCGGTCCGGAGCGGTACGGCGAGCCGCCGGACCCGCGTACCGAGAGCCGCCCGGAGCGCGACGCCGGTGAGACGATGCTGCTGACCGCCGCGCTCGCCGCCGACCTGCCCGTGCTGGGCGTGTGCCGGGGGATGCAACTGCTCGCTGTGGCGTACGGCGGCGTGCTGCACCAGCACCTGCCGGACGTGGTCGGGCACGACCGGCACCGTCCCGCGCCGGGCGTGTACGGGTCGCATCCGGTGCGCTTCGTCCCGGACAGCTGGGCCGGGCGGGTGATGGCCGGGGTGGACCGGGTCAACTCGTACCACCATCAGGCGGTGGCCGACCCCGGCAGCCTGGCGGTCACCGGCTGGGCCGACGACAGGGTGATCGAGGCGGTGGAGGATCCCGCGCGGCGCTTCGTGCTCGGCGTGCAGTGGCATCCGGAGAACGAGCCGGACCCCCGGCCGGTGGCCGCGCTGGTCCGTGCCGCGATGTAGGCCAGATCACACAACGCGTGTCGTAGGTGGGGACAGCCGGATCAGCCGTCCCGTCGCCCCGGCCGGGGACCGCCCGAGTCGCACCCGCAGGTCGGTTACGCCAGGATGAGGCGGAGGTGAGCAGCGTCTACCGGTGCGGGTGCGTTACGTTGCTCGTCCGTCGGGGTAGTAGGCGGGGACGGTCGGCGAAGAGCATCGCGGACCGTCGTGATCATGGCCGGAGCGGGAGGCTACATGGGCTCGGCCCTGCGGGGCGGGGACGACCGTCGTTCGTCTCCGGAGGCCGGCGAGACGTCACTGCCGCCGCTGCTCGACGCGGCGTTCGACGCCGGCGGTGAGATGGGCGGCCGGCTGCGCGGCTTCGACTGGTCCACGACACCCCTCGGCAGCCCGGAGCGCTGGCCCGCCGCGCTCGCCCACGCGGTGAGCACCATGCTGTCGTCCCGCGCCCAGATCGTCGTCTTCTGGGGCGAGGAGCACCTCGCCTTCTACAACGACGCCTACCGGCCGACGATCGGCGAGAAGCACCCGGCCGTGATCGCCCGGTCCGCGCGACGCCACTGGGCGGAGACCTGGGACGTGCTCGGCCCGCTGCTGGAGGGCGTACGCCGCACCGGCGTGGCCTACCGGGGTGAGGACCATCCCTTCGTGCTCAACCGGCACGGCTTCCTGGAGGACGTCTACTTCGACATCTCGTACGACCCGATCCGTGACGCCGACGGCGCCGTCGGCGGCGTGTTCTGCTTCGTCAACGAGACCACCGGCCGGGTGCTCGGCGAACGCCGGCTGCGCGCCCTCGCCGAGCTGGGCAACGAGCTGGGCGACGTGCCGGGCATGCTGGAACTGGGCCGGGCCGTCACCCGGGTGCTCGACGCCAACCGCGCCGACGTGCCGTTCAGCGCGCTGTGGTTCCCCGACGAGCGCGGGACGCTCGTAGCGGGCGGCTGTTCCGGCGTGGACCCGGCCACCGTCGCCGGTCCGCCGCCCGGCCTGCCCGACGGCGAGCCGTTCACCGAGCCGCGCTGGATCAGCACCGCCGAGCTGCCCGGCGCGGTGCCGCCGGACGCCGCCGACCAGGCGCTCCTGCTGCCGCTGACCGCCACGAACGAGCCGGCCGGGATGCTGCTGCTCGGGATGTCGCGCCGGCTGCCGTTCACCGACGACTACCGCGACTTCGTCGACCTGGTCGCCGCGCAGGTCTCCCGGGCGGTGGGCAAGCAGCGGGCGTACGAGCAGGAACGCGCCCGGGCCGCCGAGCTGGCCGCGCTGGACCGCGCCAAGACCAACTTCTTCGCCAACGTCAGCCACGAGTTCCGTACCCCGCTCACGCTCGTGCTCGGGCCGATGGAGGAGATGCTCGCCGACCGGGACCTGCCGGACCGCTACCTCGACCGGCTCGCCGTCATGCACCGCAACGGGCTGCGCCTGCTCAAGCTGGTCAACACGGTGCTCGACTTCTCCCGGCTGGAGTCCGGCCGGCTGGCCGCCCGCTACCAGCCCACCGACCTGTCCGACTACACCTCCCGGCTGGCCAGCACGTTCCGCTCGGCCACCGAGCGGGCCGGGCTGCGTCTGGTGGTGGACTGCCCGCCGCTGCCCGCGCCGGTCTACGTCGACCGGGACATGTGGGAGAAGATCGTCCTCAACCTGATGTCGAACGCGGTCAAGTTCACGTTCGACGGCGAGATCCGGGTCCGGGTACGCGCCACCGACGGCGCCGCCGTACTGGAGGTGGCCGACACCGGCGTCGGCGTCGCACCGGAGGAACTGCCGCAGGTCTTCGAGCGGTTCCACCGGGTGGCCGGCGCCCGCTCGCGCACCCACGAGGGCACCGGCATCGGGCTCGCCCTGGTCCGCGAACTGGTCGAGATGCACGGCGGCACGGTGACCGCGCACAGCGTCGTCGACCGGGGCACCACGTTCACCGTCACGCTGCCGTTCGGGTACGCGCACCTGCCCGCCGACCGGGTGGCCGCGCTGTCCCCGGTTCCGCTGACCGAATCGGAACAGGCCCGGCTCTACGTCGCCGAGACGGCGCCCTGGACCGACGCGGTGGCACGTCCGGTCGGCCTGCCCGCGTCGAACGGCGCGGCGGGCGGCTCCGGGCGCATCCTGTTCGCCGACGACAACCCCGACCTGCGCGAGCACGTCTCACGGCTGCTCTCCCCGGCGTACGAGGTGGTGGCCGTGCCGGACGGCGCGGAGGCGCTGCGGCTGGCCGTCGAGGCCCCGTTCGACCTGGTGCTGACCGACGTGATGATGCCCCGGCTGGACGGTTTCGGGCTGGTCGCCGCGTTGCGTGCCGAGCCGGCCACCCGGCACGTGCCGATCGTGCTGCTCTCCGCCCGGGCCGGCGCCGCCGAGGAGGTCGCCGGTCTGTCAGCGGGCGCCGACGACTACCTCACCAAGCCCTTCTCCAGCCACGAGCTGGTGGCCCGGGTCCGGGCCAACGTCGAGCTGGGCCAGCTACGCGGGCAGATCATCCGCCGGCTGCGGGCGCTCGCCGACGCCGCGGTGGCGATCAACACGGCCCGGTCCACCGCCGAGGTGGTACGGGTGGCCGCCCGGCACGCCCTGACGCTGGCCGAGGCCGGCCGGGTCCGGGTCACCGCCACCGGGGCGCGTCACGAGGAGGACGCCGGGGGCGACATGCCCGCCGAACCGGCGGTGGTGCTGCCGCTCACCGGCACGTCCGGTGAGCAGCTCGGCGAGCTGCGGGTGTGGCGCGAGGGTGGCGGCGCCGAGCAGGCGGCGCTGGCCGAGCTGGCCCGGCTGGTCGGCGTGCGGCTGGAGAACGCTCAGCTCTACGAGGCCGAGCACCACATCGCCACCACGCTCCAGCACAGCCTGCTGCCGCGTACCCTGCCGCAGTTGCCCGGCGCGGTGATGGCCAGCCGCTACCTGCCCGGCAGCGCCGACGTGGAGGTCGGCGGCGACTGGTACGACGTGATGGTCACCCCCGACGACGACCTGGTGCTGGTCATCGGTGACGTGGTGGGCAAGGGCGTGCGGGCCGCCGCGGCGATGGGCCAGCTCCGCAACGCGCTTCGGGCGTACGTCCTGGAGGGCTATGACCCGGGCGAGGCGCTGACCCGGCTCAACCGGCTGGTGCACTCCGCCGGCAGCGGCTCCTTCGCCACAGTGGTCTGCCTCGGCTTCTCCCCGCGCACCGGGCGGATCCGGTACGCCAGCGCGGGTCATCCCTCACCCCTTGTGATCCGCGGAGAGGACGTGGCGTTCCTGCACGATCGGGCCCTCGGAGCGCCGATCGGGGCGATCCCCGGCGTCGTCTACCCGACCGTCGACGGGGAGCTGGCCCCGGGTGGCCGGCTGCTGCTCTACACCGACGGCCTGATCGAGGACCGGACCGCGGGCATCGACGCCGGTCTGAGTCAGTTGCGGGCGGACGCGACGGGCCGCGGCGGGCACGTGGCGGACCTGGTCGACGCCGTGGTCGAGCGGGTCGCCGGCCGGTCCCGGCACGACGACGTGGCGGTGCTCGCGCTGGAGGCGACCGAGCTGAACCGCTTCGCGCTGCGCCTGCCCGCCGACCCGACCCGGCTCAGCGTGCTCCGTAAGCGGCTGGAGGACTTCCTCGTCGCCCACCAGGTCGGTGAGCCCGATCTGTTCGACCTGACCGTGGCGGTCTCCGAGGCGGCGGCGAACGCGATCGAGCACCCGGTCGACCCGGTGGACCCGACGATCGAGGTGGAGGTGACCATCGCCGACCGCACGGTCACGGCGACGATCCGGGACAGCGGGCGCTGGCGGGAGTCGAGCGGGTCGAGTTTCCGGGGGCGTGGGCTGGCGCTGATCCAGGCGCTCGGGGAGATGGACGTGACTCGTACCGAGCACGGCACCGAGCTGACGCTGCGTCGTCGGCTGGCCGACCAGAACTGATCCGGCCGAGCCGGATTGTCGGGTAAAGCGGATCAAACGGGGCGGAATCACTAGGATTGCCTCATGGGACGTGAGTCGTTCCGCGGATCTCGGAGCGGTCGACACGACCCGGTCGGCGCGGCGTGGGCAGCGGTCCGACGTACCGGCCGGGCCACCGTCCGGGAGCGGCTACGGCGGGTGCGCCTGAGCCTGCTCGTGGCGGTGCAGTCCGGGACGGCCGCCGCGCTCGCGTGGTGGGTCGCGAAGGATCTGATCCACAACCCGCAACCGCTGTTCGCGCCCGCCGTCGCGGTCGGCACCATCGCCAGCTCGGTGAGCCAGCGCTTCCGCCGTACGCTGCTGCTGATTGCCGGCGTGGCGGTGGGCATCACGCTGGGTGACCTGCTGGTCTCCTGGGTCGGGCAGGGATACGTGCAGATCGGCGTCGTCGTGACGATCTCCCTTCTCTTCGCCGTCCTGCTCAGCGACGAGGGGGCGTTCGTCAGCCAGGTCGGCGGCAGCGCGATGGTGATCGCCGTTCTGTTCCCGGCCAATACCCACATCGCGCTGCCCCGTTTCGTCGACGGCGTCGTCGGTGGGGTGGTCGGCCTCCTGGTCGCGGTGGTGGTGCTGCCGCTGCACCCGGTCTACCGGATCCGGCGGGCCGGCCGGCCCCTGCTCCACCAGATGGCCACCCAACTGGACCGCATCGCCGAGGCGGCCCGGACCCGGAACGCCGACCTGGCCCACCAGGTTCTCGACACGCTGCGGGGCATCGACACCTCGGAAGTCGAGACCGAGCTGTCGGCCGCCGAGGAGGTGGTGCGCATCTCGCCGCTGCGGTGGCACAACCAGAGCACGCTGGAGGGCTGGCGGCACGGCGCCGAACTCATGATCCGATCCCTGCTGCAGTGCCGCGACGTCGCGCTCAACCTCGAACGCGCGATCCGTGACGACGAGCCCGTTCCGTCGTCGCTCGGCGAGGCCGCGCGGTGTCTCGCCGAGGCCGCGCGGACCGTCACGGGGGGCTGGTCCCCGTCCACCAGCCGGCCCTCCCGTTCCCAGCGAGCCGCGATGTCGGCCCTCCGCCTGGCCCAGGAGGCGCTGACCAGCGGCCTGCTGGTCAGCGGCATCAACGTGGCGAACGACGTCACCATCATCGCGGTGAACACGATCCGGGCGAGTGGGGTACGCAAGCGCGACGCCGAGTCGTTACGTCGTGAGCTCGCCCCGGACACCGCGGGGGAGGTGGGCGGGCGGAGCCTCGCGTCGGACCGCAGGCGGCCGGAATCCCGGCCGTCCCTGCCGCCCGGCATGGGAGACGCCTCCTAGACCGGCGGGTGCCCGAGCCGGTCAGGCGCCCGCCCGTCTGTGGAGTCGCAGGTCATACCGGCGCTGTCAGAGGGTGACCTCCGCGTCCTCGGCGAGGGTGAAGAGCCCCGCGTCGAACACCAGCTTCACCAGCTTCGTCCCCTTCGGCACCCGAACGGGCGAGTGCCCCTCCGGAATCCGGAGGACGGAGCCCGGTCTCAGGCTTCGGCGAGCCAGTCCTGTTCGCCCAGGCCGGAGATGTCCAGCACGCGCCGGACCTGCGGGGAGGGCAGTACGGTCAGCGCGGCCGGGAACCGTCGGGCGAGCCGGACCACCGCGTGGATGGCGGCCGAGTCGAAGAAGGTGACCGCCCGCAGGTCGAGCGTGAGCCGCTGTGCGGGCTCGCGGAGCGCGGTCTGGAACATGGTGTCGGCGGTCGCCATGTCGACCTGGCCGGTCACCTGGACGCGGAGTTGGCCGCCGTCGACCTGCGCGGTCACGGAGAAGACGGGCGCCGCGCCCTCTTGATCCACGGAGCAACAATGGCACAGCGTTTCCGGCGCGGCAACAACCTGCCCGGCGGGCCTGTGGCGGGGGGCACACCCGTCCCGGCGATAGGCTTGAGCAATGACCGTCCGTGCGCCGCTGACCCCCGGCACGCTCTCCCCGTGGCGAGCGGTCCCCGCCCACATCCCACGCCCGGAGTACGTGGGCAAGAAGCGTCCCCAGGAGTGGCGTGGCTCGCACGTGCAGACGCCGGAGACCATCGAGAAGATGCGCGTGGCCGGGCGTCTCGCCGCCCAGGCCACCCAGCTCGCCGGTGAGCACTGCAAGCCCGGGGTGACCACCGACGAGATCGACAGGGTGGTGCACGAGTTCCTCTGCGACCACGGCGCCTACCCGTCGACGCTCGGCTACCGGGGCTTCCCCAAATCGTGCTGCACCAGCCTCAACGAGGTGATCTGCCACGGCATCCCCGACTCCACGGTGCTCCAGGACGGCGACATCATCAACGTCGACGTCACCGCGTTCCTGAACGGCGTGCACGGCGACACCGACGCCACGTTCTGCGTGGGCGAGGTGAGCGAGGAGGCCCGCCTGCTGGTCGAGCGGACCCACACCGCGATGATGCGCGGCATCAAGGCCATCGCGCCGGGGCGGCAGATCAACGTCATCGGCCGGGTGATCGAGTCGTACGCGAAACGCTTCGGCTACGGCGTGGTCCGCGACTTCACCGGGCACGGCATCGGCGAGGCGTTCCACAGTGGCCTCTACGTGCCGCACTACGACAGCCCGCGCCCCACCGACGTGATGGAGCCCGGCATGACGTTCACCGTCGAGCCGATGATCACGCTCGGCACCTACCAGTACGACACGTGGGACGACGGCTGGACCGTGGTCACAAAGGATCGCAGGTGGACGGCCCAGTTCGAGCACACCATCGTCGTGACCGACGACGGCTACGAGATCCTGACGCTGCCGTGACCGACACCCCGGCGGCGCTGCGCGAGGCGCACCACGCGGATGTCTCCGGCGGCTGGCTGCGTCCGGCCGTCTTCGGCGCGATGGACGGGCTGGTCACGAACATCGCGCTGATCGCCGGCGTGGGGGGCGGCGGGGTGTCTTCGCGCAGCGTGGTGCTGACCGGCACGGCCGGGCTGGTGGCCGGCGCCATCTCGATGGGCCTCGGCGAGTACACGAGCGTCCGCTCCGCGAACGAGCAGGTCGCCGCCGAGGTGGCCAAGGAACGGCGCGAGCTGGAACGCCACCCGGAGGCGGAGGCCCGGGAGCTGGCCGACGTCTGGGTGGCCCGCGGGCTGCCCCGGGAGCTGGCCACGCAGGTCGCCGAGGCGGTACGCGCCAACCCGGAGGAGGCGCTGCGGGTGCACGTACGGGAGGAGCTGGGCGTCGACCCCGACGACCAGCCCAGCCCGTGGGCCGCCGCGATCTCGTCGTTCGTCTGCTTCTCCGTCGGCGCGCTGGTGCCGCTGCTGCCGTACCTGCTCGGCTTCACCAGCCTCTGGCTGGCGCTCGCCGTCGGCGGCGTGGGTCTCTTCGTCGCCGGTGCGGTGGTGGCCCGGTTCACCTACCGGCCATGGTGGACTAGCGGCCTGCGGCAGTTGCTGCTCGGCGCGCTGGCGGCCGGCGCCACCTACCTGATCGGCACGCTGATCGGCGTCGGCGGCGGCATCGGCTGACCGTCAGCCGGCCGCGGCCGTCAACCGTCCAGCAGGTCGTCGATGGTGCCGTCGACCGGGCGGCCCCGGGCGGCCAGTTCCTCGGCCTGGCGGGTCAGCGCCGCGCCCACCTCGGTCATGTCCGCGCCCGCCAGCCCAGTACGTCGTACCGCGTCCCCGGAATCGCGGAAGTAGGTGCGGCTGAACAGCCCCTGCACCGTCGCGGCGGCCAGCCGCGCCTCGCCGAGCATGACCAGCGCCTGATCCGTCTCGTACCACTCGGCCAGCCGCAGCGCCCGGGCGTGCGCCGCGCTGCCCCGGTACCACGCCTGCCGCGCGGCGGTGGTGAACTCCGCCGGCCGGGCCCGCGCCAGCCGCGCCAGGTGCTCGTCGCGCAGCTTCCGCAGCCAGCCGGTCGGGTCGTGCAGAGCGCGGGTGGTGACGTACCGGTCCGCGGCCAGCGGCCAGCCGGACGTGATCGTCATCGCGCGGCGCAGGTAGTCGTCCGCCCCGGCCACCGTGAGGTCCACGAGCACTTCGTCCACCCGCCGGGTCGCAGGTGGCGGCCCGGCGCCCGGCCGGTAGGTGACGACCAGCAGGCCGACCTCGCGGTCCCCGCCGCCGTCGTCGTCGCCGTGCGCGAGCGGACCGTGTACGGCGACCGCCAGCGCGTCGGCCGGGAACCGCCGCAGGACGGCGTCACCGACCCGCTCGGCCACCCGCCACCGCGGATCGTCCAGACGCCGTTCGGCGTTCACGTCGACAGCCACGGTCCACCCGTATGCCGCTCCGATCAGCTCCTCGCCCTCCCTCGCGAGGACGAGGCGGAATCCCGGCTGTGCCGCCTCGGCGGGCAACCCGGCCCGGAACCGGGCGACCTGGGCCGGGCCTTCGAGGTAGGGCGGCTCGGCGTAGACCAGGGCGTACAGGTCGGCGAGAGCGTCGACGACACAGGTCAGCTGATCCGGACGGCAACGGTCGAAGGTCTCCACGATTCCGGCCACGGTGAGCCGTCGCTCAGGCGTTCGGGATCAGGCGGAACACGCGGATCTCGCGGCCGCCGGCCCGCTCGACGTACGTGCGGTACGCGGGCCACTCCTGCACCAGCCGCGCGAACAACCGCTCCCGTTCCTCGCCGGTGACCTGTTCGGCGGTGACCGGGACCCGGCGCCCCTTGACGTCCACCTCGGCGGCCGGGTCGGCCATCAGGTTGAACGTCCAGGACGGCTGGTGCTGCTGCCCCCAGTTCGAGCCGATCACCACGTAGGCGTCGCCGTCGGGGACGTACACCAGGGGGTTGCTGCGGGGCTTGCCGGAGCGGCGGCCGGTGGAGGTGAGCACCAGCGTGGGCACGAGCCCGAAGGCGACCACGCGCCCCTTGGTGATCCGGCCGACCAGCCGGTCGGCCGGGACGAGCAGGCGCATGGTGGCGCCGAACCAACGCTGGTGACCGAGACGGCGGGTGAGGGATCCCAGGGCTGACATCCGACAAGTGTGCCGTCCGCGCCGTGCCCCGTCATCCCTCGGACGGTCAGTCAGTCGAGGCGGCGTTCGATCGGCAGGCGGGAGCGGGTGAACAGCGCCGCGCCGCCCATCGCCACCAGCGGCACCACGACCAGCGCGGCGAGCGTCACGCCGGGCACTGTCACCGGGTACGGCGGCTGCACCGGCCAGGACTCCGCGTACCGCTGGTTGAGCGCGGCGAGGACGACCACGGCGGAGCCGAGCCCGGCGACGATGCCCAGCGCGGAGCCGAGCACCGCGATCACTCCGGCCTGGCAGAGCGACAGCAGGCGGCGTACCCGGGGATCGGCGCCGACCGCCGCGAGCGTGGACAGGTCCCGGCGGCCCTCGGCCGCGGCGAGGCCGGTGGCGACCGCGGCGGCGCCGAGCGTGATCACCCCGGAGGCCACCGCCAGCAGGAGGAGCATGGGGCGCTGGTCCGACGGCGGGTCGGCGGTCGCCACCTGCGCCGACAGAGGCCCGATGTCGTACAGCTCGTCGGTCAGCATCTCGATCTGCCGGTCGGTGGGCGAGCCGGCCGTGTCCAGCAGGTAGCCCATCGGCACGGCGGCCAGGCCGAGGGTGTCCGCGGCGGCGGGGGAGAGCACCAGCCGGGCGACCGGGAGACCGCCGCGCAGCACGTACGCGGGCAGGAGGCGCCCGGTGGGCGAGCGGCCGGAGCTGTAGTTGACCTCCACCTGGGCCTGCCCGTCCACCGTCCGCCGGGCGTCGGTGACCACGACGCCGCCAGCGGCGAGCGTCCGGCGCGCGGCGGCCAGTTCGTCGGGCGGCGCTCCGGTGAGCGCGGCCAGCGCGGCGCCGTCGTCCACGAGCGTCGGCAGATGGACGTCGACCGGCTCCTGGAAGGGACTCACGCAGCGCGGATCGCGCCGGGCCGCGTCGGGGACCGGGTCGTCGGAGAAGTGCGGGCAGCGCTGCTCGGGCGGCAGGATCGCGGACGGTGCGCAGTCGTCCTTCTCACCGGCGGGAGCGGCGCAACCGGGTACGGAGACGGGCGTCACAGTGGCGTCGGGCAGGACCGTGCGGGCCCGGGTGGCGACGATCTCTGCCGACGGCGGGTCCGCCGGGGTCTCGCCGGAGTGGGTGAGCAGCACGTTCCCCGGCGGCAGGCCGGGTTGCCAGAGTTCCCGCGACCGGGTCTCGTCGCTCGCCACGTAGACGCCGATCGCGACGCTTCCGGCGACCGCGGCCATCACCGCCGAGATGGCGGGCGCGGCCGACGACCGGTTGCGGCTGGCGTCGCGCAACGCGAGCCGGGGGGTCAGCGGCAGCAGCCGGCCGGCCCGGCCCAGCACGCCGAGGAGCGTCGGGGTGCAGAACACCAGCCCCAGCTCGCCCAGGGCGACGCCGGCCAGCACGCCGGTCTGCGAGGTGCGGCCGGCGGCGTACGCGGCGAGCGCGGTCCCGGCGACGGTGAGCGCCACCCCGACCAGCAGCCAGCGGCGGCGTGGCCGGGTGGCGTCGCGCCGGCCGGCCAGGCCGGTCGCCACGTCCTGCCGGGCCGCCGTCCAGGCCGGGGCCATCGCCGCCAGCATCCCGGCCAGCACCGCCGTCGCGGCGATCGCCACCAGCGCGGCCGGGAAGATCCGGTACGCCCCGAGGCGCTCCCCGAGCACGTACTGCTCGACGATCGGCCGGCCGGCGAAAGCGGCGCCGACGCCGAGCAGCAGGCCGAGGACGGCTCCGCCGGCGCCGAGCACCACCCCGTCGGCGAGCACGATCCGGCGTAGGTGGGAGGCGTCGCCACCGGCCACCGCGACGAGTGCCAGATCCCGCCGCCGGCGCCGGACGCTCACCGCGAAGGCCGGGCCGACCAGCAGCACCACCTCCAGCAGGCCCAGGCCGGCGACCACGCCGACGACGCCCGCCTCGTCGGCGTCCGGCATGCGCATGCCGTGGGTGACCTCCTGCCGCCAGGGCAGCGGGTCGCGGGCGACGACCTGGATGCCCTGCGCGTTCAGCCGGTCGACGAGCCCTCGGTCCAGCGGGCCGGGCAGGTCCACCAGCCAGGTGTCGCTGCCGACCGCGCCCTCCGGGGTCACCCCCGGCAGCGTGATCACGTCCCGGAGGTTGTCCGGGTACTCCACCACCCCGACCACCCGGTACGTGGTGCCGTCGATGCTGCGCACCGGGTCGCCGATGCGGGTGTCCAGCTTGCGCAGCGCCGCCGGGCTGACCGCGATCTCGTCGGGGCGTACCGGCGGCCGGCCGTCGCGGACCCGGGCCAGCGGCCGGGTGAGCGGGTCGGTCAGGTCCAGGGCGCGCGCCTCAAGCGACTCGACGTGCCGGCCGACCCGCGTCGAGAACGTCATCCACCATCGCGCGCGGGTCAGCCGGCTGCCCTCGGGCAGCAGCGCGCGCACCTCGTCCGCGGTCGCCGGACGGGTCCGGGCAAGCCAGTCGCCCTGGACCGGCCAGACCGAATCGCCCCAGGCGTCCTGGTTCACCGGCGTCAGGCTGTCCCAGCGCAAGGCGACGTCCCCGCCGCCGAGCTGGCGTTCGATGCGCTCGGCGCGGGTCAGGTCCCCCATGTCGTAGCTGACCGCGGCGAAGCTGAGGCCGAGCACGGGCAGCGCGATCATGACCAGCACCAGCAGCGTGCGTCGCCGGGCGCGCCGGGCCTCCCGGCGGGCGATCCGCAGCGCGGTCCGCCACGACCCGTAGGCGGCGGCGAGGCGCCCGCCGGTCACCGGATGCTGCCGCTGAGCAGGTGGTCGACGCCGATCAGGGGGGCGGTCGAGTCGACCATCACGCCGTCGCGCAGGAACACCACCCGGTCCGCCCAGCCGGCGTGGCGGGCCTCGTGGGTGACCAGCACCCCTGCCGCTCCGGCGTCCACCCGGCGGCGCAGCAGGTGCAGCACGGCCTCGCCGGTCTGGGAGTCCAGCGCGCCGGTCGGCTCGTCGGCGAGGACCAGGCGGCGTTCGCCGACGAGGGCCCGGGCGATGGCCACCCGCTGCTGCTGGCCGCCGGACATCTGGTCCGGGAAACGGTCGGCCAGGTCCTCCAGGTCGACCTCGCGCAGCGCGGCCAGGGCCAGTTGGCGGGCTGCCCGTACGCCGGTGCCGTCCAGTTCCAGGGGGAGCGCCACATTCTCCACGGCGGTCAGGCTGCCGAGCAGGTTCAGGTCCTGGAAGACGTACCCGATGCGGCGGCGGCGCAGCCGGGCCAGCCCGCGGGCGGAGAGGCCGACCAGCGCCTCGCCCTCGACCACCACCTCGCCGCCGGTGGGCCGGTCCAGGCCGCCGGCCAACGCCAGCAGCGTGGACTTGCCGGACCCGGAGGGGCCCATCACGGCCACCAGCTCGCCGGCCCGCACGGTCAGGCTCACGCCGCGCAGTGCGTGCACGGCGGCCTCACCGGCGCCGTGGGTCCGGCGTACGTCCCGTAGTTCCAGCACCCCGTCGATCGGGTTCATCAGCGCCTCCCGTGCCGGGTCACCGGCGGGCTTCGTCGCCGGCCCGGTCCACCGCCTCGCTGTGGTCGACCGCCCGGATCGGCGCCGGGCGGTGCCGGACCAGGCTCGTCTCACAGTGGTCGAGCCACCGCACCTCGGCCTCGGTCTGGAAGATCATCGCGTCCAGCACCAGCCGCCAGGGTAGATCCTCCGGCTTGTCGCTCGTGTACTTCAACCGGGTGAACTCCTGGAGCGCGCGCATGGTGGCGGTGCGCTGAGTCTGCACCACCGCCTGCACGTCGACGCCCGGGGTGGTGAGCGCCAGCGCCAGTTTGATCGAAAGTTCGTCGCGGGGCCGGTCGGCGCGGCTGATCGGCGTGGCGAACCACAGCGCCAGGTCCGCCCGTCCGGCGTCGGTGATCTCGTACGGCCGCTGCCCGCTCTCGTTCTCCGGCAGCGGGCGCACCAGGCCGTCCCGTTCCAGCCGGGCCAGCGTCGTGTAGACCTGTCCGATGTTCAGCGGCCAGGTCGACCCGGTGGACTCCTCGAACGAGGCACGGAGCTGGTAGCCGTACATCTGGCCGCGTTCGAGCAGGGCGAGCAGGCCGTGACGGATGGACATGCTCGTGAGTATGCATACCTGGTATGCGCTATGCAACCGGAGGATTCCGCCGGGTGACCGGCCCGGCGCTCACCCCGGGCGGCCGGGGAACGGAACGGTGACCGGTGTCACGCCCGCCGTGCGGCGCCAGCGGGTGGCACGCAACGCGCAGTCGGTGAGCGCGGCGAGCGCCGTGTTCCGGTCCGCGCCGGTGGTGTGCGGCAGCGCGGCCCGCCAGTGGCCGGCCGTCCGCTCCTCGATCTCCACCGCCAGGCGCAGCGCGCTCGCCCGGTCCGTCACCGGGTAGGGCAGTGCGTACCCGGCCCGGTCGGCGGGCACCTGCCCGGGGCCCTCGGCGAGCTGGAGCAGCAACGCGTCGCGGCGGGACCGGTGGGCCGCCTCGGCGGCGCGGGCCGCGGTTCGCGCCGCCTCGGTCAGGTGCACGCCGATCACCCCGTACGCCCAGATCGCCGCGTACTCGGCGGCGAGCGCGTCGGAGAGGGCCGTGGCCGGGTCGGCAGTCGGGTTCACTTGAGCGCCTCCACGTGGGTGGCCCGCGCGGCCGCGACCGAGCCGAGCAGGGCGGCCCGTTCGGCCGGCGCCTCGGCGCAGGCCCTGGCCGCGTTCGTCCGGCCCTCCTGCTCAGCCCGGCGCAGCTCGGTGAGCACGGTGTCGGGTGCGGGCGCGCCCGCCGAGGTGCCGGCCGCCGGTGTGCCGGAGGGCGCCGGCCGCCCGATCACCCGGCGCAGCTCGTCGGCGTGCGCCCGGTGCGCGTCGGCAATCGGGGTGAGCCGGCCGGCCAGCGCCGGGGCGGCGGTGGCGGCGGCCCGGTAGCGGGCCTCCAGCGCGAGCGCCTCGGCGGCCAGCGGCTCCAGCGCGTCCGGCGTCGGTGGCTCCTCGTCGCGGTCGAAAAGATCACAACCGGTCAGCGGCGCGGTCGCGCCGCCGAGCGCCACGAGCCCGCCGGCGCGCAGCAGCCAGCGCCGGGAATGCCCCGCTCCGACCTGGTTGGATGGTGTTCTGCCGGTCCCCACCTGACAGAGTCAACACCATCCGCGCCGCCTCGTGGGCCAGGGTCTCGGTGCGCCGCCGGGTCCGTCGACGGCCACAAGCGTTACGCTCTGCGCAACCACCGGGCGCGGACGCCCCGGTGGCGTGCCGGTATGACGGGCCGAACGCCCGCACCGGCCCGGACAACACGGCCCGCGGGTCGTGGCAACAGCAGGAGAGGTGCGCGCAATGACGCAGCGTGGCCGTGCCACCCGGCCGACGGGGCCCGCCGGGCGGCCCCGCCGGTCCGACGGCCCCCGCGGCACCGACCGGAGCGGCGCACCCCGCGGCGATCTCGCCGCCCGCCGCAACCGGCTGCGCGAGGTGATCGAACCGGTCGTCACCGCTGCCGGTTACGACCTTGAAGACCTCTCCGTCTCCCGCGCCGGCCGGCGGCACGTGGTCCGGGTGATCGTGGACGCCGACGGCGGGATCAACCTGGACGGCGTGGCGGACGTCTCCCGCGCGGTCTCGGCGGCGCTGGACGCGGCCGAGGAGGCCGGTGGCGACATCGTGGCCGGCGAGTACCAGCTCGAGGTCAGCTCGCCCGGCGTGGACCGCCCTCTCACCCTGCCCCGGCACTGGCGGCGCAACGCCGGACGGCTGGTCAAGGTCACCGTCCGCGGCGACGCGGGGGACCGTCAGCTCACCGGCCGGATCACGGCCGCCGACGACGAACGCGTGGTGCTGGAGACCGACGCCGGCCCCGCCGAACACCCGTACGCCGAACTCGGGCCCGGCCGGGTCCAGGTGGAGTTCAACCGCCTGGACGACCTGGCCGACGAGGACTTCGGTGACGACACCGACGACGAAGATCTGGAGGACGAGGAGAGGTGAACATCGACCTCGCGGCGCTGCGCGCCCTGGAGCGCGAGCGGGAGATCCCGTTCGACACGATCCTCGCGGCGATCGAGACCGCGCTGCTGACCGCCTACCGGCACACCGACGGCGCCGAGCCGCACGCCCGGGTGGAGATCGACCGCAAGAGCGGGGCCGCCTTGGTCTACGCGCAGGAGATGGACGCCGACGGCACGGTGGCCCGGGAGTGGGACGACACACCCCACGACTTCGGGCGGATCGCCGCCATGACCGCCAAGCAGGTGATCCTCCAGCGGCTGCGCGAGGCCACCGACGAGGTGCACTTCGGCGAGTACGTCGGCCGCGACGGTGACCTGGTCACCGGCGTGGTGCAGGCGCACGAGACGCGCCGGGAGAAGGGCATCGTCAGCGTCGACCTCGGCAAGCTCGAAGGCGTCCTGCCCCAGTCCGAGCAGGTCCCGGGCGAGGATCCGCAGCACGGCGAGCGGATCCGCTGCGTGGTCGTGCACGTGGCCAAGGGCATGCGCGGGCCGCAGATCACGCTGTCCCGCACGCACCCGGCGCTGGTGAAGAAGCTGTTCGCGCTGGAGGTCCCGGAGATCGCCGACGGCACCGTGGAGATCGCCGCGATCGCGCGTGAGGCAGGTCACCGTACGAAGATCGCCGTACGGTCGACCACACCCGGCGTGAACCCCAAGGGCGCCTGCATCGGCCCGATGGGCCAGCGGGTGCGCGCCGTGATGAGCGAGCTGCACGGCGAGAAGATCGACATCATCGACTGGTCGGACGACCCGGCGACGTTCGTCGGCAACGCGTTGTCGCCGGCCAAGGCGCTGCGGGTCGAGGTGGTCGACCTGGCCACCCGTACCGCCCGGGTGACCGTCCCGGACTTCCAGCTCTCGCTCGCGATCGGCCGGGAAGGACAGAACGCCCGCCTCGCGGCGCGTCTGACCGGTTGGCGCATCGACATCCGGTCCGACGCGGAGACCGTCGCGCCGGGCGGCGGCCGGGGCGGAGCTGATCACGTACCGGAGCCGGGCGGCGCGATCTCGGGCAGCTAGGGGTAGACTGACTCAGTGGCACGACGCGCGCTGCCGGAGCGCACCTGTGTGGGCTGCCGGAAACGAGCGCCGGCCAGCGAGTTGTTGCGGATCGTCGCGGTTGGTGACGAGGCTGGTCACGCCAGCCTCCGGCCCGATCCGGCCCGCATACTGCCGGGTCGGGGAGCGAACATGCACCCTGATCCGGCCTGCTTCGCGCAGGCGGTGCGGCGTCGCGCCTTCGGGCGGGCACTGCGCCTCACCGGGGTTCCTGACCCCGGTGCGCTTGCGGAGCACGTCGACGCGCAACCCCCGACGACCGGTCAAGCCCGACCGGTCGAGGGTCGCTAGCAAGGTAGGACGACCGACATGAGCACACGATGAAGTCCCTGAAATGACCAGGCTTCAAGTGCAGGAGTGAGGTCGCTGCGGGTGCTGCCCGCACGACCTCGGAGTGAGGAGTGCAGTGGCAGGAAAGGCCCGCGTACACGAGCTTGCCAAGGAGCTCGGGGTCGAAAGCAAGACCGTTCTCGCCAAGCTCAAGGAGATGGGCGAGTTCGTGAAGTCCGCGTCCAGCACCGTCGAGGCGCCTGTCGCCCGACGGCTGCGTAACGCGTTCGTGGCGTCCGCCGGTTCCCCGGCGCCCGCCGCCCCGCCGGCAGCCGCCTCGAGCGGCCCGGCACCGACCCCGATGCCCACCCCGACCCCGGGCGCGCCCCGGGTCTCGGCCAGGCCGACGCCGCCCCGGCGTCCGTCCGCGCCGACCCCTGGACCGAAGCCCAAGGGTCCGGTCCCCGGCCCGCCGCAGCCGGCGACTCCGGTCGCCAAGCCGGCGAGCGCGCACGACATCGAAGTGGCGGCCGCCGAGGCGCGCGCCGCCGCGCTCAAGGCTGAGCAGGAGGCCGCGGTCAAGGCCGCCCAGGCCGCCCGCCAGCAGCAGCGCGAGACCGTACGCCGGGAGCCTCCGGCTGAGGGCGGTCCCCGTCCCGGTCCGCGTCCCGGCCCGAACGCCATGCCGCCGCGTCCGGGTTCCCCGGCCGCCGGTCGGCCCGGCGGCCCGGGTCAGGGCCAGGGCCCCGGTGCCCGGCCCGGCGGTCGTCCGCCGGCGCGTGGCGCCGGTAACAACCCGTTCGGTATCCAGGGCGGTCAGCAGCGTCCGCCGGCCGCCGGTGCGGCCGGTCCCCGGCCCAGCCCGTCCGGCATGCCGCCGCGGCCCAGCCCGGCGTCCATGCCGCCGCGGCCGAGCCCGGCGTCCATGCCGAGCCAGCGCCCGACCACCGGCCGCCCCGGCGGCCCCGGTGGGGGTCGTGGCGGCCCCGGTGGCGGCGCGGGTCGCCCCGGCGGCGGCCCCGGTGGCGGTGGCGGTGGCTACCGCGGTGGACCCGGTGGTGGCGGCGGTGGCGGTGGCTACCGCGGCGGTCCCGGTGGTGGCGGCGGCGGTGGCGGTGGCTACCGCGGCGGTCCCGGTGGTGGCGGCGGTGCTCCCGGCGGTGGTTTCCGTCCGGGTGGTCCGGTCGGCGGCGGTGGCCGTCCCGGTGGCGGCGGCCGTGGCCGTGGCGGTGGCGCGGCGGGTGCCTTCGGGCGTCCGGGCGGCCGGCCGACCCGTGGCCGCAAGTCCAAGAAGCAGCGCAGACAGGAGTTCGACAACCTGTCGGCGCCGACCATGTCCTCGGGCGCGCCCCGCGGTCAGGGTCAGGTCGTCCGGTTGTCCCGTGGCGCCTCGCTGTCGGACTTCGCCGACAGGATCAACGCCAACCCGGGTTCGCTGGTCCAGGAGATGTTCAACCTGGGCGAGATGGTGACGGCGACCCAGTCGTGCTCCGACGAGACCCTGCAGTTGCTGGGTGAGCACCTCGGCTTCGACGTGCAGATCGTCAGCCCGGAGGACGAGGACCGCGAGCTGCTCGCGCAGTTCAACATCGACCTCGACGCCGAGGTCGCGGCGGACCGCCTGGTCAGCCGTGCGCCGGTGGTGACCGTCATGGGTCACGTCGACCACGGTAAGACCAAGCTGCTCGACGCGATCCGTAAGGCGAACGTGGTGGCCGGCGAGGCGGGTGGCATCACCCAGCACATCGGCGCCTACCAGGTCCACGTCCCGCACGAGGGCGAGGACCGCGCGGTGACGTTCATCGACACCCCGGGTCACGAGGCGTTCACCGCCATGCGTGCCCGTGGTGCCCAGGTCACGGACATCGTGATCCTGGTGGTCGCGGCGGACGACGGCGTCATGCCGCAGACCATCGAGGCGCTCAACCACGCCAAGGCGGCGGACGTGCCGATCGTGGTCGCGGTCAACAAGGTCGACAAGCCCGAGGCGAACCCGGACAAGGTCCGCCAGCAGCTCACCGAGTACGGCCTGGTCGCCGAGGAGTACGGCGGCGACACCATGTTCGTCAACGTGGCGGCCAAGCCCGGCATCGGCATCGAGGAACTGCTCGAGGCCGTGCTGCTGACCGCCGACGCGTCGCTGGAGCTGACCGCTGCCATCGACGGGCCGGCGCAGGGTGTGGCCATCGAGGCGCACCTGGACAAGGGCCGTGGCGCGGTGGCGACCGTGCTGGTGCAGAAGGGCACCCTGCGTGCCGGCGACTCGATCGTCGCCGGTGGGGCGCACGGCCGGGTCCGGGCCATGCTGGACGAGAACGGCAAGCCGGTCGATTCGGCCGGTCCGGCGCGTCCGGTCATGGTGCTGGGTCTGACCACGGTGCCGGGTGCGGGTGACACCTTCCTGGCCGCCGCGGACGACCGGACCGTGCGGCAGATCGCCGAGCAGCGTCAGGCGCGGCGACGGGCGGCGTCCTTCGCCAACTCCCGTGGCCGGGCCACCCTCGAAACGCTCATGGAGCAGCTCAAGGAGGGCGAGAAGACCTCGCTCAACCTGGTGCTCAAGGGTGACGTCTCCGGTTCCGTGGAGGCGCTCGAGGACGCGCTGTTCAACCTGGACATCCCGGAGGAGGTCCAGCTTCGGATCATCCACCGGGGCGTGGGTGCGATCACCGAGAGCGACGTCATGCTCGCGAGCGCCTCGTCCGAGGCGGTCACGATCATCGGCTTCAACGTGCGGGCCTCCAACAAGGTCCGCGAGATGGCCGACCGCGAGGGCGTGGAGATCCGGTACTACACCGTCATCTACCAGGCCATCGAGGAGATCGACGCCGCGCTCAAGGGTCTGCTCAAGCCGGAGTACGAGGAGGTCGAGCTGGGCACCGCGGAGATCCGCGACGTCTTCCGCTCGTCCAAGATCGGCAACATCTCCGGCTGTATCGTCCGGTCCGGTCTCATCCGCCGCAACGCCAAGGCGCGGCTGCTGCGGGACGGTGCGGTCGTGGCGGACAACCTCACGATCAGCTCCTTGAAGCGGTTCAAGGACGACGCGACCGAGGTCCGCGAGGGCTTCGAGTGTGGTCTGACGCTGGGCGGCTACAACAACGTCCAGGTCGGCGACGTCATCGAGACGTTCGAGATGCGCGAGAAGCCGCGCGCCTGACAACCACGCGTACGACCGGCCGGCGGCCGGGGCCCTCGGGCCCCGGCCGTCGCCGTTTCCGCAGGCTGCGACAATCTGCGGCGTGATCCGGTACGCACTGCTCCTCGCCCCCTCCGCCAACCGCGTCTACGCCGACGCGGCGGCCCGGCTGGCCCGCGCCGAACTGGCCGTGTTCGCCGGCTCCGGCGTGCTCGGCGTCGTACCGGCCGACGCGGAGGTGACGAGGATCGGCGGGGTGGAGTACCTGACGTTCGGCACCGCCGAACCCGGGCTCGGCGAGCGGGACCTGGCCCACCTGGCGAACCTGTCGGCCGCGTACGCGCTGTTCGAGCGCGTCGGCGACGACCTGTTGCGGCCGGTGCCGCTGCGCCCGCTGGCCCGGTACGACTCGGACCTGATCACCATCCCCAAGTACGCCGGTAAGACCAACGAGCAGTTCACCCGCCTGCTGCTCAACGTCACGGTGCTCGCCTCCGCCGCCGCGCCCCGGATGCTGGACGGGCCGGTGGTGGTGCTCGACCCGCTGTGCGGCCGGGGCACCACGCTCAACCAGGCGCTGATGTACGGCTACGACGGCATCGGCATCGAGCGTGACAGTCAGGACGTGGAGGCGTACGCGGCGTTCCTGCGTACCTGGCTGCGCCGCAAGCGGCTCAAGCACACCGCGGAGACCACGTCGGTGCGCCGGGACCGCAAGCTGGTCGCCCGCCGCTTCGAGGCCGTCGTCGCACCGTCGCGGGACGAGCACCGGGCCGGCGCCACACAGCGGGTCACAGTGCTGAACACCGACACCATCCGTGCCCGCGAGGCGTTGCGCGCCCGGTGCGCCGACGTGATCGTCACCGACGCGCCGTACGGGGTGGCGCACGGCAGCCGGACCGGCCAGGGGCTGTCCCGCAGCCCGCTGGAGCTGCTCACCGCGGCCGTGCCGGTGTGGCGGGAGCTGCTGCGCCCCGGTGGCGCGCTTGGCGTGTCCTGGAACACCCACGTGGCCCCGCGGGCGCAGGCGGAGGCGGTGCTCGCCGACGCCGGGCTGCGCGTGCTGGACGGCCCCGGCTTCGGTGACTTCGCCCACCGGGTCGACCAGGCGATCGAGCGGGACGTGCTGGTGGCGGTCGCGCCTTAATCGGGTGCCGGGGCGCGCCGCCCGGCGTACCGTTGCTCGCCGTGTATACCGGAACCGCGCTGTTCGACCTGTTGCTCCCGGGTGACTCCCGGTCCCTGAAGGCCAAGCGGTCCTACGTCCGGCCGATCGTCGCCGCGCTGCGCAAGTTCGAGGTCTCCGCCGCCGAGGTGGGGGCGCTGGATCTGCACGGCCGGGCCGAGATCGCTGTGGCGGTGGTGGCCGCCGAGCCGGCCCACGTCCGCGAGGTGCTCGACTCCTGCGAGCGGCTGGTCGCCGCCCGCCCGGAGACCGAGCTGCTGTCGGTGCGCCGTCGCCTGCACGGCGCGGACGACTGACCGCGCGGCACTCGGGCCGTGCCGCGCGAGCGCCGACCGGGCGCGGGTAGTGTTCTTCAGCGTTGGGCGGTCGGACCCGGCGGCGCCCACGCGCCCGCCGTCTCCGGCCGACGACCCGGATCACACGGGGATCCGGCGTCGTCGTGGGTAAAGGTGATCCCGGAGGTGGGGGACATGACGGATCAGGCAAAGATTCGCCGGCACGCGGAGCGCATCCGGGAACTCGTCGCGTCGGTGGTGCGCAGCCAGATCAAGGACCCCCGGCTCGGCATGATCACGATCACCGACGCCCGGATCACCGCCGACCTGCGCGACGCCACCGTCTTCTACACGGTGCTCGGCGACGCGACGGCCCAGGCGAGCACCGCCGCCGCGCTGGAGAGCGCTAACGGCATGCTGCGCAGCACCGTCGGCAAGGCGCTCGGGCTGCGTCACTCGCCGACGCTCACCTTCGTCCTCGACGACGTGCAGGACCAGGTCAAGCACATCGACGACCTGCTCGCGGCCGCGCGTACCGCCGACGCCGAGGTGCAGCGGCTGGCCGCCAAGGCCTCGTATGCGGGCGAGCCCCAGCCGTACCGGGTCGAGGAGGACGACGAGAACGCCGACGGCGCCTCGACCGAGGACGAGGACGAGGACGACGACGAGCCGCGCGCCGGCGAAAGCCGGTGACCGAGGCCGCCGGGCCCACCGAGACCGCGTGGGCCGCCGCCGTCACGGCGGTACGCGACCTTCCCGCCGACGCGCGGGTGCTGCTGATCTGCCACGTCAACCCGGACGGGGATGCGCTGGGCAGCATGCTCGGCTTCGCGCTGGGCCTGCGCCGGCTCGGCGTACGTGATCTCCAGGCCACCTTCCCCGGCCCGCCGGAGGTGCCCGAGCCGTTCCGCTGGCTGCCCGGCATGGACCTGCTGGTGCCGCAGGACGACGCGTACCCTGATCCCGACCTGGTGATCTGCTTCGACGCGGCGAGCGAGTCCCGGCTGGGTGACCTGGCCGGCCGGCTGGACACGGCGGGCAGCTCGCTGGTGCTCGACCACCACGCCTCGAACAGCGGGTTCGGCCGGATCAACCTGGTCGATCCGCACGCCGCCGCCACCTCGGTGGTCGCGCTGGAACTGCTGGACCGGCTCGGCGTGACGGTCGACGCGGAGATCGCGACCGGGCTGTACGTCGCGCTGACCACCGACACCGGCTCGTTCCGCTTCGAGGCGACCACCCCGGCCGTGCACGAGACGGCCGCGCGCCTGGTGGCCACCGGCATCCGGCCCGGCGACATCTCCCGGCGGGTCTTCGACACCCGTCCGTTCGGCGCGGTCCGCCTCTTCGGCGAGGTGCTGGGCCGGGCCACGCTGGAACCGGCGGCCGCCGCCGGGCACGGCCTCGTCTGGACGTACGCCACCCGCGCGGACCTGGCCCGCCACGACCAGCCCGCGTACGTGCTGGAGGCGTTGATCGACTCGGTGCGCTGCACGGCCGAGGCGGACGTGAGCTGCGTGGTCAAGCAGGCGGGCGAGGCGGAATGGGCGGTGTCGCTGCGCAGCAAGGGCGCGGTGGACGTGAGCCGGGTGGCGATGGCGCTCGGCGGCGGCGGGCACCGGTTCGCCGCCGGTTTCACGGGGCGAGGGGCGCTCGACGAGGTGGTCGGCCGGATCCGCGCCGAGCTGGTGACCGCAGGTGTGAGCTGATCGGCGCGTTTTCGGGGGATCGCGACGCGTGCCGGGCTTTCCGCCGTGCGGCACGCTGAGGACAATCGGGTGATGGATCATCCCCGTGAGCTCACCGTCGAGGCGCCCCGGGCCTGGGACCGGCCGGTCGTCTCCGTGCCGGTGCTGATCTGCCTGTCCCTGGTCGGCGGCCAGATGCCGTCCTTCTCGACCGCGGCGAACCTCTACATCCTCACCACCGGCGGGGGGTTGATCTGGGTCGGCCTGAGCAACCGGGTGCCCCGGCGTCCGGCACCGCGCCGGTTGCCGTCGGTCGCGCTCTGGTGGCTGGTGCCGGTTACCGTCTTCGGGGTCTTCGAGGGGGCGACGTTCGTGATGGCGGCGGGCGACGACTTCCCCACCTTCTCCCGGCTGGCCGATCCGCTGCTGGAGGACAGCCTGGTCCGTTCTGCGGCCTGGTTCGCGTGGCTGTCCACGTTCTGGGGAATGGTGCGCCGTTGATGCGGGCACTGGCGATCGGCGGGTTCCTGGTCTCGATCGTGCTGTTCGCGGTCGTCGAGTGGGTCGCGCGCCGGGAGGGTTCGCGGATCCCGTCGATGGCCGACGTCTGCGCATTCGTGATGCGCTACGAGGTGGGCCCGGTGCCGGTCGGCCGGATCGGCCTGTTCGGGTTCTGGTGGTGGCTGGGCTGGCACTTCCTGGCCCGCTGACCGCCCTCGCCGAGGCGGGACGACGAGATTGATCTTTCCGCATTTCGGGAACAGTGAGCAGCATCTGGAAAGTGAACGTTAATTTGGGTGCGGGACCGGCGCTTCGCGGCGCTGGTCACGGGCGGTGGTGCCGCACCCGGCCCCGCCTCCCTCCAGGGTCAGACCGACCCGGGCTCCCGCTGCCAGGCGAGCCGCTCCGGTGATCCCGGACCGCTGCCGGGCGTTCAGCCGCCGACGACCTCCGGTCGTGGCGCGATGTGTCGTCGCGCCGATCCGGAGCGCCGGGCGCCCGTAGGACCGCCGTTTCCCGGCGGTCCGCACCCTGGAAGGACCCTCAGATGCCCAGCAAGCGCAAGCCGCGGACCGAGACCACCACCGACGAGGCGCGCGAGCAGATGCGCCGCGCGCTGCAGACCTCGATGGACACCCGTCAGTGACGTACGCCGTCCGGCGGTGACGCCGGCCGGGCCGCACGCGTGGCCCGACGCCGACGTCACCGCCGCTCGGGACCGACCGCCGCGCCCGGCAGCGCTACCGTCGCCCGGTGCGACGCATCCTGGTCGTCGGCGCCTCCGGTGCCGGCAAGACGGCCCTCGCCGGTGAACTGGCCCGGCGACTCGACCTTCCGCTGATCCACCTCGACCGCCACTACTGGCGCCCGGGCTGGACCGCCCCCGCCCCGGCCGACTTCCGCGCCGAGGTGGCCGCGCTCGCCGCCCGCCCGGCCTGGATCATGGACGGCAACTACGCGAGCACCCTCGATCTCCGGCTGCCCCGCGCCGACCTGCTGGTGCTCTGCGACACCTCCCGGCTGCGCTGCCTGGTCCGGATCGTCCGCCGCCGGTGGGCACATCGCGCAGCGCGTCGCCCCGACCTGCCCGAGGGCTGCCCGGAGCGGCTCGATCTCGACTTCCTGCCGCATGTCTGGCGCTTCCCCCGCGACTCCCGGCCCCGGGTGCTGGCCGCGCTGGCCGAGCACGCTCCCGGGCTGCCGGTGCGGCGCCTGCGCGGGCGGCGTGACGCCGCCCGGCTCCTAACTGACGTGGGTAAGTAGTCACGCTGCTTGCGGACCTTACTGAGCGCGTGCCAGGATCGGCGGCGATGAGCACGACTGCCGCCCCCGCCACCGCCGCCACACCCCGGCGGATCGCCGCGCTCGCGCTGCCCGCCCTGGTGGTGCTGGCCGCCGAGCCGCTCTACGTCCTGGTCGACACCGCGGTGGTCGGTCACCTCGGCCGGGTGCCGCTGGCCGCGCTCGCCGTCGGCGGCACCGTCATGACGCTGACCGCCTGGGTCGGCACCGTCGTCGCGTACGGCACCACCGGGCGCTCGGCCCGCCGCTTCGGGGCGGGGGACCGGGCCGCCGCGGTGGCCGAGGGCGTGCAGGCGTCCTGGCTCGCGTTGGCCACCGGAGTGCTGGTGGCGGTCGCCATCGGCATCGGCGGCGGCGCGCTGGCGCGTACCCTCGTCGGCGGCCCCGGCGAGGTGGCCGACGCCGCCGCCGGATGGCTGCGGGTCGCGGCGCTCGGCGCGCCCGGCCTGCTGCTCGCCGCCGCCGGCAACGGCTGGCTGCGCGGCATCCAGGACACCCGCCGGCCGCTGCTGTTCGTGCTCGGTCCCAACCTGCTCTCGGCGGTGCTCTGCCCGCTGCTCGTCTACCCGGCCGGGCTCGGGCTGGTCGGCTCGGCGGTGGCGAACGCGGTGGCGCAGACGCTCTCCGGCGTCCTGTTCGCGGGCGCGCTGGTGCGCGAGCGGGTCTCGCTGCGGCCCCGGCCCCGGGTGATCGGGCAGCAGCTCGTGCTCAGCCGCGACCTGCTCGTGCGCGGTGTCGCGTTCCAGGCCAGCTTCCTGTCCGCGACCGCCGTCGCGGCCCGCTTCGGCGCCGCCGCGGTGGGCGCGCACCAGATCGCCCTGCAACTGTGGTTCTTCACGGTGCTGGTGCTCGACGCCCTGGCCATCGCCGCGCAGTCGCTCGTCGGCGCCGCGCTCGGCGCCGGCGACGCGGCCGCCGCGCGGTTCCTGGCCCGCCGCGTCGCGCTGCTCGGCGGGCTGTGCGGCGTGGCCTTCGCGGTGCTCATCGCCGCCGGCGCCGGCGTGGTGCCGTCGTGGTTCAGCTCCGATCCCCAGGTACGCGAGCAGGCCATGACCGCCTGGCCCTGGTTCGTCGCGCTCCAGCCGATCGGCGGCGTGGTGTTCGCGCTCGACGGGGTGCTGATCGGCGCAGGCGACGTGCGCTACCTGCGCAACCTCACCATCGTGTGCGCGTTCGGCGGGTTCCTGCCGGCGATCTGGCTGGCCTACGGGCTCGAACTCGGGCTGGGCGGGATCTGGGCCGGGCTGACGCTGTTCGTGGTGCTGCGGCTGGCCGGCCTGCTGCTGCGGATGCGCTCGGGCGCGTGGGCGGTGGTCGGCGCGGTCCGCTGACACCGGTCAGCAGGGCTTGAACGAGCCGGGTCCGCCCATCCACGGCCCCGCCGGGCCGGTCAGCAGGTGTCCGGCAGGTCGACTGTCTTGTCCGGGTCGAAGACCGCGTCCGGGTCCGGGTCGGCCGGACCGCCGAAGGACGGCTTGCCGAGCGCCAGCAGCCCCTTGTCCAGCGCGGCGCAGTCGATGTTGGAGGTGTACGAGTCCGCCCGCTCGATCCACAGCCCGGCGGAGGCGGTGGTCACGTCGGCCGGGTGCGGGATGCTCCACTTCACCGTGTCGTGGACCACCACCACGCCGTCGCCCGGCGTGGGGCTGGTGGTGGGGAACGCGTACGCCCAGACGAAGTTCGTGGTCACCTCCAGGATGCGGATGCCGTCCCGGTCCTTCGTCGCCCGGTAGTTGATCCGGCCCTTGACCCGGGGCTGGTCGGCCGTGAGCCGGGCGCCCGGGGCGAGCCGGGTCGCGTAGGTGCCCGCCTCGCCGGTGGGGAAGTCGTCGCGCACGCCGGCCCGCGCGTCCGGGGCGAACTGGCGGACCAGCCGCTCCGGGTCCCTCGCGGTGAAGAAGGTGCGGTCCAGCCGCGCGGTGATCAGCGCCTTGCGTACCCGGGTCAGCGCGTCGGCCACCTGCTTCTCGGTGAACGGGCCGGTCCGCTTGGCCCGGGGCAGCGTGATCCCGGCCGCGCCCTCCGGGAAGCCGGCCGCCGGAGTGCCGTCGAACGGGCCGGCGACCGGTGGCGGCGACGCCGACGAGGACGCCTGCTCGCCGACCGGCAGGCTCACCGTCGGGTGCTCGGCCGCCGGCTCGCGCCAGCGCTGGAAGCCCTGGTAACCGAGGCCGCCGACGAGCCCGAAGAACGCGAGCAACGCCAGCGCGAGTACGCCGCCGAGCAGCTTGCCGGAGTGCCCGCCGAGCGCGATGCGCAGCCGGTCCGTGCGGCCGGGCGGCACCTCGGGCGCGGGCCGGCGCAGCCACTCGGGCACCGGTCCCAGTTCGTCCTCCGACGGGCCTGCGGTGGGGTGGGGGTCGGCGGCGGGGCGGTGATCGGTCATCGGACTTCCCGGGCAGACGGGGCGCTGGCGCACGATCTTGACACCCGGCCGAAGCTGGGCGGTATCCCCCGCAGGGCCGATCACGCACCGTCTGGCAGGCTTGGCGGTCGTGAGCACAGACGGTCTGATCGTGGTCGACAAGCCCGGCGGCATGACGTCGCACGACGTGGTGGCCCGCATCCGGCGGCTGGCCCGTACCCGCCGCGTCGGTCACGGCGGCACGCTCGACCCGATGGCCACCGGCGTCCTGGTGATCGGCGTGGGCCGGGCGACCCGGCTGCTCACGTACGTGATCGGCGTCGGCAAGAGCTACGCCGCGACGATCCGGCTGGGACAGGCCACCGTCACCGACGACGCCGAGGGCGAGGTGGTCGCGACCACCCCGGCCGGCGTCGTCACCGACGACGCGGTACGCGCCGCGCTGGCACCGCTCACCGGCGAGATCGACCAGGTGCCGAGCGCGGTGAGCGCCATCAAGATCAACGGACAGCGGGCGTACAAGCGGGTCCGCGACGGCGAGGCGGTCGACCTGCCCGCCCGGCGCGTCACCGTGTCGCGGCTGGACGTGCGCGCGATCCGCCGGGACACCCCGGACGTGGTGGACGTGGACGTGGACGTGACCTGCTCGTCCGGGACGTACGTCCGGGCGCTGGCCCGCGACGCGGGCGCGGCGCTCGGCGTCGGTGGTCACCTCACCGCGCTGCGCCGGACCGCTGTGGGCGGGTTCACGCTCGCCGAGGCGGCCACGCTCGGCCAGCTCGAGGAGCGCGCGCCGGACGTGGTGAACCTGCCGCTGGACGCCGCCGCCGAGCGGTTCTTCCCGCGCCGGGACGCCACCGCCGACGAGGCCCGGGTGCTGTCCCACGGCGGGCCGCTGACGCCGGCCGGGATCGCCGGTCCGTACGCCGTCTTCGACCCGGCGGGCGGGTTGATCGCTATCGTCAGCGAGCGGGACGGTCGGGCCCGCGCGGAGATCGTGCTGGCCCCGGCCTGAACGGCGCGCGGGCGGACAGGGGAGGAACGGCATGCAGCGGTGGCGGGGGTACGAGGCGGCGCCCGGCGGGTGGGGACGATCGGTGGTCACCATCGGCGTCTTCGACGGCGTGCACCGGGGGCACCAGGCCACCATCGGGCACACCGTGGCGCGCGCCCGGGAGCTGGGCGTCAAGTCGGTGGTGGTGACGTTCGACCCGCATCCGGCCGAGGTGGTGCGCCCCGGCTCGCACCCGGCGGTGCTGACCGAGCCGGCCCGCAAGGCCGAGCTGATCGAGGCGCTCGGCGTGGACGTGCTCTGCGTGGTGCCGTTCACAGTCGAGTTCTCCCGGCTGCCACCCGAGGCGTTCGTGCACGACGTCCTGGTCGAGCACCTGCACGCCGCACTGGTGGTGGTCGGCGACAACTTCCGGTTCGGGCACCGGGCCGCCGGCGACGTGCCCCTGCTGGAGCGGCTGGGCAGCACCTTCGGGTTCGCCGTCGAGGGGGCGCCGCTGGTCGCCGAGGGGGGGACGGTCTTCTCCTCCACGTACATCAGGTCCTGCGTCGACGCGGGCGACGTGGGCGCGGCGGCGGCGGCGCTGGGCCGCCCGCACCGGGTCGAGGGCGTGGTGGTCCGCGGCGATCAGCGTGGACGTGAGCTGGGTTACCCGACGGCCAACCTGCTGACCCACAGGTACGCGGCGGTGCCCGCCGACGGCGTGTACGCGGCCCGCCTGGTGCGCCGCGACGGCGAACCGCTGGCCGCGGCGGTGTCGATCGGCACCAACCCGACGTTCTCCGGGCAGGAGCGGCGGGTGGAGGCGTACGCGCTGGACTTCACCGGCGACCTGTACGGCGAGCGGCTGGCCCTGGACTTCGTGGCGCACCTGCGTGAGCAGCGGAGGTACGACGCGATCGAGCCGCTGGTGGCCCAGATGGCCGAGGACGTGGAGCGCACCCGCCGGGCGGTGCTCTGACCCGTCCGGACCACCTTGACCGGCCGTCCGTCCCGAGGGCTGGTAAGCTGACGAAGACGTCGGCTGACCGACGGGGGCCTCGCGTGCCTGCACGACGCCGCGGGTGCGAGGAACCGGTCCGTTGCACCGGTCACCACGACCGCTCCGGACCTCATCGAATGACCCACGAAACAGGGAGAACATGGCGCTCGACCAGGAAGCCAAGGCCAAGATCCGCCAGGAGTACGCGACCGCCGAGGGTGACACCGGCTCGCCCGAGGTGCAGGTCGCGGTCCTGACCAAGCGGATCGCGGAGCTCACCGAGCACCTGAAGGTGCACAAGCACGACCACCACAGCCGCCGTGGGCTGCTGCTGCTGGTCGGCCGGCGCCGCCGGCTGCTCAACTACGTCCAGAAGAAGGACATCAACCGCTACCGGTCGCTCATCGAGCGGCTCGGCCTGCGTCGATGACCTGACGGGGGAGTGGCCGCCTGGCTGCTCCCCCGTTCCGGTACCACCGAAGAACCCGGCCGCGCGACACCCGAAGAGGGAGCCGGTCAGCACCGGTCTCCGGTAGTGGCCCCCGGGAACCCCGGCACGACGCCGGCCATCCCGGGCGCTTCGATCGAAGACCGGCCGCCTGAGCAGTTCCCGTGTCGTCGGCCGACGACGCGAAGGAGCACCACAGCACATGACCGAGACCAAACTCGGCACCGAATCCCGCACCGCCGTGATCGACAACGGGGCCTTCGGCACCCGGGAGATCACCTTCTCCACCGGCCGGCTGGCCCGCCAGGCCGCCGGCTCTGTCGTCGCCCAGCTCGGCGAGACTGTCGTCCTCTCCGCGACCACGGCCGGCAAGCACCCGCGCGAGTCGTTCGACTTCTTCCCGCTGACCGTGGACGTCGAGGAGCGGATGTACGCCGCGGGCCGGATCCCCGGCTCGTTCTTCCGCCGCGAGGGCCGCCCCAGCGAGGACGCCATCCTCACCTGCCGGCTCATCGACCGGCCGCTGCGCCCGTCCTTCGTCAAGGGCCTGCGCAACGAGGTCCAGGTCGTCGAGACCATCCTCGCGCTCGACCCGCAGCACCCGTACGACGTGGTGGCGATCAACGCCGCGTCGATGTCGACCAAGCTCTCCGGCCTGCCGTTCTCCGGCCCGATCGGGGCGACCCGGGTCGCGCACGTGGACGGCCAGTGGGTCGCCTTCCCGACCCTGGAGGAACTGGCCCGGGCCACCTTCGACATGGTCGTGGCCGGCCGCACCCTGCCGGACGGCGAGGTCGCGATCATGATGGTCGAGGCCGAGGCCACCCCGAACGCGGTGACCCTGATCTCCGAGGGCGCGACCGCGCCGACCGAGGAGATCGTGGCGAGCGGCCTGGAGGCCGCCAAGCCGGCCATCCGTGAGCTGTGCCGGGCGCAGAGCGAGCTGGCCGAGGTGGCCGCCAAGCCGGTCAGCGAGTTCCCGGTGTTCCTGGACTACCAGGACGACGTGTACGACGCGGTGGCCGGCGTGGCCCGCGCCGACGTCACCGAGGCGCTGAAGATCGCCGGCAAGGCCGACCGCGAGGAGGCCCTGGACCGGATCAAGGCCAAGGTCGCCGAGGAGCTGGGCGGCCGGTTCGAGGGCCGTGAGAAGGAGCTCTCCGCCGCGTTCCGGTCGCTGACCAAGTCCGAGGTCCGCAACCGGGTGCTGCGCGAGCAGGTCCGCATCGACGGGCGCGGCCCGCGTGACATCCGTCCGCTGACCGCCGAGGTCGGCGTGCTGCCGCGGGTGCACGGCTCGGCGCTGTTCGAGCGCGGCGAGACCCAGATCCTGGGCGTCACCACGCTGAACATGCTGCGCATGGAGCAGATGGTGGACACGCTGTCCCCGGAGAACCGCAAGCGCTACATGCACAACTACAACTTCCCGCCTTACTCGACCGGTGAGACTGGCCGGGTGGGCTCGCCGAAGCGGCGCGAGATCGGCCACGGCGCGCTCGCCGAGCGTGCGCTGCTCCCGGTGCTGCCGTCGCGTGAGGAGTTCCCCTACGCCATCCGGCAGGTCTCCGAGGCGCTCAGCTCCAACGGCTCCACCTCGATGGGTTCGGTCTGCGCCTCGACGCTGGGCCTGCTCTCCGCCGGTGTGCCGCTGAAGGCGCCGGTCGCCGGCATCGCCATGGGCCTCATCTCCGACGAGGTCGACGGCAAGACCCAGTACGTGACGCTCACCGACATCCTCGGCGCCGAGGACGCGTTCGGCGACATGGACTTCAAGGTCGCCGGCACCCGGGACTTCGTCACCGCGCTCCAGCTCGACACCAAGCTGGACGGCATCCCGTCGGACGTGCTGGCCGCCGCGCTGCAGCAGGCGCACGAGGCCCGGCAGACCATCCTCGACGTGATGCAGCGGGCCATCGAGACGCCGGCCGAGATGTCGGACTACGCGCCGCGGGTGACCACCGTCAAGATCCCGGTTGACAAGATCGGCATGGTGATCGGCCCGAAGGGCCAGACCATCAACGCGATCCAGGACGAGACCGGCGCCGAGATCTCCATCGAGGACGACGGCACGATCTACGTCGGCGCGACAAACGGCCCGTCGGCCCAGGCCGCTGTGGACCGGATCAACGGGATCGCCAACCCGACGCTGCCCAAGGTCGGCGAGCGGTTCCTCGGCACCGTGGTGAAGACCGCCGCGTTCGGCGCCTTCATCTCGCTGCTGCCGGGCCGCGACGGCCTGCTGCACATCTCCAAGGTGGGCGACGGCAAGCGGGTCGAGAAGGTCGAGGACTTCCTCAACGTCGGCGACAAGGTCGAGGTGGAGATCGCGGACATCGACGCCCGCGGCAAGATCTACCTGGACAAGATCCGCCCGGAGGGCGCCGAGGCGCCGGCCGAGGGCGGGGCCGGCGGCGGTGACCGTCCGTCGGGCCGGGACCGCGGCGGCGACCGTGGCCCGCGCGACCGGGGTGACCGCGAGCGTCGTTCCGAGGGCGGCGAGCGTCGTTCCGAGGGCGGCGAGCGTCGTTCCGAGGGTGGCGAGGGCGGCGGCGACTCCCGTCCGCGCCGCCGTACCCGGCACAGCTGATCCACCGACCGGCCCGGGTGACCTGCGCGTCACCCGGGCCGGCCCACGGCTCCAGGTCGTCCGCGCGAGCTGGAGCCGTCGTACGTCCCGCCGTTCCTCGTCATCCGGAGAGCAGGTGCTCGTGAGTTCGTCAGCCGCCTCGACGGGACGGGGGGTGACGTCGACCGGGCCGGTTTCGGCGGCCCGCGCGGTCACCCGCACGCTCACCGACGACCCGCTCGGCGGCACCGTCCGCCGTACCGTGCTGCCCAGCGGGCTGCGGGTGCTCACCGAGGCGATCCCGGCGATGCGCAGCGTGTCGTTCGGCATCTGGGTGGCTGTCGGCTCGCGCGACGAGACCGGCTCGCAGGCCGGCGCCGCGCACTTCCTGGAGCACCTGCTGTTCAAGGGCACCAACAAGCGCAGCGCGCTGGAGATCTCGGCGCAGATCGAGGCGGTGGGCGGCGAGACGAACGCCTTCACCACGAAGGAATACACCTGCTACTACGCGCGGGTGCTGGACGAGGACCTGCCGCTGGCCATCGACGTCATGTGCGACCTGGTCGCCGACTCGGTGCTGGCCGCACCCGACGTGGAGACCGAGCGCGGCGTCATCCTCGAAGAGATCGCCATGCACGACGACGAGCCCGGCGACGAGGTGCACGACCTGTTCGCCCGCGCCGTCTACGGCGACCACCCGCTGGGCCGGCTCATCTCCGGCACGGAGGAGACGGTCACGCCGATGACCCGGCGGCAGATCCAGGGCTTCTACCGCCGCCGCTACACCGCGCCGCAGATCGTGATCGCCGCCGCCGGCAACCTCGACCACGCCGCCGTGGTCAAGCTGGTCCGGCAGGCGCTGCGCGGCACCCCGCTGGACACCGACCCGGCCGCGCCGGCACCGCACCGGGCGGCCACCCCGGCGGTACGCACCAAGCCGGCCACCACGCTCGTCGAGCCGAAGGAGACCGAGCAGGCGCACGTCATCCTCGGCTGCCCGGGGATCGACCGCACCGACGACCGGCGGTTCGCGCTCGGCGTGCTGAACAACGTGCTCGGCGGCGGCATGTCCAGCCGGCTGTTCCAGCAGATCCGGGAGCAGCGCGGCCTGGCTTACTCGGTCTACTCCTACGCCAGCCAGTACGCCGACAGCGGCGTCTTCGCCGTCTACGCCGGGTGCGCGCCGGGCAAGGTGGACGAGGTGCTGGACCTGACCCGCGCCGAGCTGGCGCGGGTGGCCGCCGAGGGGATCACCGAGGCGGAACTGGCCCGGGGCAAGGGGATGAGCAAGGGCTCGTTCGTGCTCGGGCTGGAGGACACCGGCTCGCGGATGAGCCGGCTCGCCAAGGGCGAACTGCTCTACGGCAACCTGATGCCGGTGGACGACCTGCTGGCCCGGGTGGACGCGGTGACGCTGGCCGACGTGAACGACCTGGCGGCCGAGTTGCTCGGCCGGCCGATGTCGCTGGCCGTGGTCGGCCCGTTCGACGAGGGCGCCTTCACCGTCACGGGCTGACCGTCGTCGTCACGCTCGGATAGACTCCCGTCACTCAGGAGTACGAGTGGCGGGGGTCCTGGTGGACGTACGGATCGTGACGGGCAGTGGCGACCGGCTCACCGAGCTCGAATCGCTCGAGGAATGGCTCGCCGGCACCCCGGAACTGCGCGGCCGCGTCACGCCGGTCGAGTCGCCACCACCACCCGGGGCGCTGGGGCCGGTGCTGGACGCCCTGCTCGTCGCGCTCGCGCCCGGCAGCGTGGCGACCGCCCTCGCCACCGCCCTGGTCACCTGGATCCGGCACCGGACCGGCGCGGTGCGGGTCGAGGTCGAGCTGCCCGACGGGACGCGCGTGCGGCTGGAGGCCGACCAGGTCCGGGCCCTCACCGAGCCGCAGCTACGGGCCGAGCTGGACCGGGTGCTGGCCGCCCTGCCCCAGGGGGCGGGGACGGGTGGGCCGGCCGTCGGCGCGGCACCCGACGGAGACGCGGCGGGTCGCCCGGCTGCCACCCATGGCTGACCTGGCGGGGCGCGGCGTCCGTGTCCTGGTGATCGGCACGGCCACGCACCACGGCGAGGGCCTGCCGTCGGTCCCAGCGGCAGGTCGCACCGCCGAGGCACTCGCCGACCGCCTGACCGCCCGCTGCGGCGTCCCGGCCGCTCAGTTGACGTTGGTGATCGACCCGCCGGACGTGCTCACCGTCGCCCAAGCTGTGAGCACGTCCGCGCAGGAGGCCGAGAGCGCGCTCTTGATCTGGTATGTCGGTCACGGCCTTCGAGGACCGGGTGGCGAGCTGTACCTCGCCGCCTCCAGCACCGACCGGCTGGTCCCCGGGCTCGCCGCACACCAGGCTTACGCGTTGTCGGATCTGAGGGAGGCGCTGGGCACGTGCCGGGCGCCGTCGGTCGTGGTGGTTCTCGACTGCTGCTACTCCGGCCGGGCCCGGCTGACCGCGCCGCCGCCCGACCCGCTCGGCGAACTGGCGCCGGTGCACGGTGTCTACCTGCTCAGCTCGGCCGAGCAACTCGCCTCGGTCGACTCACGCCGGCAACACACCGCCTTCACCGGTGAGTTTCTCCGTTTCCTCGAGGAGGGCGATCCGGAAGCCGGCCCGATGCTGACCCTCGACGACTCCTACCACCATCTCTTCCGTGTCCTGCGGGCGCGGGGCGGCCCGTTGCCCCGCCGGCACGACGCCGGCAACGCCGGCCGTCTGGTCCTCGCGGACAATCCGGCCCGCCGGCCCGATCCGCCGGACGCCGACGAGTCGGAGCCGCCGTCGCCCGGACCGAGCCCGTGGCGCAGCCTCCAGCCCTACCGCGAGGAGGACGAGCGGGACTTCTTCGGGCGGGAGGAGATCTCCGCCGAGCTGGTGCGACAGGCCGGCCGTCGGCTCGCCGACTCGGCGCCGATGCTGGTGCTCGGCCCGTCCGGCAGTGGCAAGACCTCGTTGCTGCACGCCGGGATGATCGCCACGGTCCGCCGCGACGGCCTGCCGACCGCCGGCGGCGGCCGGATCTGGCCGGTGGTCCGCTCGGTCGTCACTCCGGGACGTGATCCGGTGGCGGCACTGTTCCGGGTCGTCGGGGCGGCGCCGGACGGCCCGCCGGAGAGCATCGCCGAGCTGCTCGACGGGCTCACCCCCGGCCAGCCGTCGCTGGTGGTCGTCGACCAGATGGAAGAGTTGTTCACGCTGGGCGCGGACCGGGCCGCGCGGGCCGCGTTCCTGGACGGTCTCGCCGCGTTGGCCGCGCCCCGGCCGGACGGCTCGCCCCGGGCCGTGGTGGTGGCCGCGCTGCGCGCCGACTTCTACGGGCCGGCAAGCGAGGAGCCGGCCTTCGCCGGGCTGCTCACCGGCCCGCGGGTGGTGGTCGGGCCGATGAGCGGCGTCGAATTGCGCCGGACGATCGAGGGGCCCGCCGGCCGGGCCGGCCTCGAACTGGGCGACGGGCTGGCCGAGTTGCTCCTGCACGAGCTGGGCGCGGGGAGTCCACGCGGCCCCGAGCCGGGTGCGCTGCCGCTGCTGTCGCACGTGCTCTTCGAGACGTGGCGTCTGCGGGTGGGCAACCGGCTCAGCGTGAGCGGTTACCGCCGCAGCGGCGGTCTCACCGGCGCCGTGGCGAAGACCGCCGACGAGACGTACGAGGGGCTCGACGATGCGGCACGGGTCACCGCGCGTCGCCTCCTGCTTCACCTGGTGCGGGTGGGCGCTGACGGAATCGACGCGGCCCGGCCGGTGCCCCGCGCCGAGCTGCTCGGGGACTTCGTCGCCGCGGCCGAGGTGGTGCTGGAGCGGCTCGCCGCGCACCGGCTTGTCGGCATCGACCCGGACGGGGTGGTGCGGATCAGCCACGAGATCCTGCTTACCGCGTGGCCCCGGCTGCGCACCTGGATCAACGAGGACCGGGCCCGGCTCGTCGCCCGGCAGCAGATCGTCGACTCGACGGCGGCGTGGGTGGCCGGCGGGCGGGACCGCGGCGATCTGCTCTCCGGAGCGCGACTGACCGTGGTCCGTCGGGCGTTGCCCGACGATGAGATGCCCCGGTTGGGTCGGGTGGAACGCGAGTTCCTGGCCCGCAGCCTGCGACTCCAGCTTCTGCGTCGGGGAATCGCCGCGCTGCTGGCCGTGCTGGTGCTGTTGGCTGGCGCCGGCACCGTGGTGGCGGGGCAGCAGCGGGCCCGGGCGCAGCGGCTCGACGCCCAGATCGACTCGCGTCGGCTGGCGGCGCAGGCAAACGCGATGCGGGAGAGCCGTCCGGAGGAAGCCTTCTCGCTCAGCCTCACCGCCTACCGCACCGCACCCACGGCGGAGGCGCGCCAGGCGCTCTACGCCGCGTACGCCGATCCGCGTCCGCAACTGCTGGCCGGTCATGACAAGCCGGTCTTCAACCTGGCGTACACACGGGACGGTCGCACACTGGTCAGCTCCGGCGCCGACCACCGGATCCGGCTGTGGGACGTCACCGAGCCCCGGCGTCCAGCCGCCCGGGCGACGATCGAGCGGGAGCAGAACACGGTGGTGGCGGTCAGCCCGGTCGGCCGGCTGCTGGCCGGCGCGTCGGTCGACACGCTCGGGTTCTGGAACATCGCCGACCCGGCGCACCCGGAACCGCTGAAGATGTTGGGCACCCGCGGGACGCCGACCTACGCGGCCGCCTTCGCACCGGACGGGCGAACGCTGGCCACCGTCGGGGCCCGCGGCACGCTGCGGCTGTGGGATGTCCGGGAGCCGGGTCACCCGCGCCTGGCGGTCGAACGGGTGATCGGCGCCAGCGGCCTGCAGGGCGTGACGTTCAGCCCGGACGGCCGTACGCTCGCCGTGGCACACCAGATCGAGGACGGTAAAACCGAGGGTGGCCTGGTCACCCTCTGGGATGTCCAGGACCCAGGGCGGCCGGTCCGGCGGGCCGCCCTGCCCGTGCGCACCGCCATCTCAGTGGCATTCAGCCCGGTGGGGGCCGTGCTGGCCGCCGCCGGGGCCGGGGGTGTGACGAACGTGTGGGACGTCGCGAACCCGGCCCGGCCCCGAGTGGTGCAGGCGGAGGGCGTCGGCAATCCGGCCATCGGCGACATCTTCTCGCTCTCCTTCCGCTCGGACGGCCAACTGTTCGCCAGCGCGAGCAGCGCCGGCGGAGCGCGACTGTGGCGCGTCGAGCGGGGGAACAACGAGTCGGTGAGCCAGCTGGACAGCCTGCCGGGCCCGGTGCCCGTCCGGGCGGTCGCGTTCCGCCCGGACGGGAGGGGACTGGCCGACGGCGATGACGAGGGCACGATCCGGGTCTGGTCCTCAGCCGTCCCGGCCCTCGACGGATATGTCGACCCGGTCGGTGCCCCGGTACCGGGCGAAGCCGTCGGCTTCGACGGCAGCTACGCATTGGTTGCCGCAGGCGCGGACGAACAGACCGGTGCCCGGCTCTGGGATCTCACCGCGCGACCGCCGGCACCGCTGGCAGAACTGCCGGCCGACTGGCCCAACGCGGTGTTTCTGCCCGACGACCGGACCGTGATCAGCCGAAACCGCCAACGCACCGGCTACCGGCTGTGGGACCTCGCTGATCCCCACCACCCGATGCCGGCCGCCGATCTGCGCTGGCCCGGCGCGCCGGGAGCCGACCTCCTCGTCGTGGCCAGCCGGGACGGCCGTCACCTCGCCTTGGCAGACAAGCGTGATCGTACGGTGTTGCTGCTGGACGTCGGTGACCCGAGGGCTCCGGCGGAGCGCGCCCGCTTCGTGGCCACCGAGCCGGTGCAGGGGCTGTGGTTCCTCGACGAGCGAACCCTGAGCGTTTGGGGCGAGGACGACATCCGGCTCTGGGATGTCGCGGACCCGGCCCGGCCGGCATCGGCCGGCGTCCTGCCCGGGGCGGCAGCCGGCGGTCGATTGCTCTACGAGGACAGCCGGCATGTGGCGTTCACCAGCGTGCGGGAGGCCGGGAGCAGGCCGCGTACCCGGCTGTGGGACCTCACCGATCCCTACCATCCGGGACAGCGGGGTGACATTCCGATGGACGACACGTTCGGCGAGGTGATGGTCACGGATCCGGACACCCTGGCGGTCGGGTCGGCCGGTGGTGTGCGGTCCTGGGACATTCGCGATCTCGCGCGCCCGCAGGAGGGCCCGGCACTCGCCGCCGACTCGTTGCGTCGCGCCCTCGACGTGACCCCGGACGGCCGGACGCTGGTCGCCACCAGCAGTGGCTTCGAAGGGAACAGCTTCGTGCTCTGGCGCCGTGCCGATCCTGGTTCGATCTTCACCGCCTTCGCCACGGTGCCGGGCACCTTCGCGGAGTTCACCCCCGACGGCGGCGCGGCCCTGGCGTCGCTTCCGCTCGGGCGAACGCGAATTCTCGCCCCCGGCGGTGTGTCCGCCGTCTGGGATCTCGACCCGGACCGGGTCTACCGACAGCTGTGCGAGGTTCCGCCGGCCCAGCTCGCCGGCGAGGAGTGGCGGCGCTACTTCGGCACGTTGGACCGTCGCGCCCCCTGCCCCTGACCGGGCGTCACGGTCCGGTCCGCCGGAAGCCGGGCGTCCCGATTGGGATAGGTTGTGCCGCGTGACTGACGTGCGGGAGAAGGGCCCGGCCGAGGCGGCCCGGGTCGGTGTGCTGGGCGCCCGGGGCCGGATGGGCATGGAGGTCTGCAAGGCGGTCGACTCCGCCGCCGACCTGGAGCTGGTGGCGGCCGTCGACCAGGGTGACGACCTGGACGCGGTGGCCCAGGCGGGCGCCGAGGTGGTCGTCGACTTCACCACCCCCGACGCGGTCATGGACAACCTGCGCTGGTGCGTCGAGAACGGCGTGCACGCGGTGGTCGGCACCACCGGCTTCACCGGGCAGCGGCTCGACCAGGTGCGCGAATGGCTGGCCGGCCGTCCCGGCGTGGGCGTGGTGATCGCCCCGAACTTCGGCATCGGCGCGGTGCTGATGATGCAGTTCGCGGCGCGCGCCGCCCGCTACTTCGAGTCGGTCGAGATCGTCGAGCAGCACCACCCGCGCAAGCTGGACGCGCCGAGCGGCACCGCCACCCACACCGCCCGGCTGATCGCCGCGGCCCGCGGCGACGCCGGCCTGGGGCCCGCGCCGGACGCCACCCGCGACGAGGTGGCGGGCGCGCGCGGCGCCGACATCGACGGGGTACGCGTGCACGCGGTGCGCGCCACCGGCCTGGTCGCCCACCAGGAGGTGCTGTTCGGCACCACGGGCGAGACGCTGACCATCCGGCACGACTCGTACGACCGGGTGTCCTTCATGCCCGGCGTGCTGCTCGCGGTCCGGGAGGTGGCCCGCCGCCCCGGTCTCACGGTCGGCCTGGACGCCCTGCTCGACTGAACCCGCGCGGCGTGCCCCCGGCCCGCTGCCGGAAACCGTTTGGCCTGCTCGGCGGTGTGGACCTAGGCTGCTTTCCATGATCGATTCCGGACACTCCGACCGCGCCGGCCGCCGGGTGACGCTGCGGCCGGTGGACGACGACAACTGGCGGGCCGTGGCGGACGTCGCCCCGCGCGACGACCAGCGTGCCTTCGTGGCCGCGCTGGCCGCCCGCTACCTGCTGCTGACCATGCGCTCGGACGTCTGGAACTCGCTGGCCGTCTACGCCGACGAGACGGTCGTCGGCCACGTCATGTGGGGAGTGGACGACGACGGGTCGCGCTGGATCGGCGGAATGGTGATCGACGCCGCCGAGCAGGGCCGAGGGCTGGGCCGTGCCACCGTGCGGACGCTCACCGACTGGCTCGCCGAGGCCGGCGAGCCGATCCGCCTCAGCTACCACCCCGACAACAAGCCCGCCGCCGCTCTCTACACGTCCCTGGGTTTCCACCCCACAGGCGCGGTCGAGGACGACGAGCTGGTAGCCGAACTCCCCCCTCAGGGGTGATCGCCACCGGGCTGTGGCGGAAGGTCTTCCTCCGAGACGGCTACGTGGAGGCGGAGCTGGGGGACCAGCATGTCGTCCACGTCCAGCGCGCGGGTCGCGCCGTCCGGCTCCCAGCCGGTCGAGCCGAGGAAGTTGCGGGTCGCCGTGTCGGCGTCGAACGCCCACGCCACCGCCCGGGTCAGACCGTCGCCGCGCCAGTGCTCGACGGCCGCGGCGAGCAGCCGGCTGCCGTGCCCGCGCCGCCCCCACCGGGGCTCGATCAGCAGGTCGGTCACCGCCGCGACGTCCGATCCGAGCGCCTCGGCCGGCTCGTCCGGGGCGAGCGCGTCGGAATCGGCCGGACCGGAGGCGACGAACCCCACCAGATAGGATTGCGCCGCCTGTTCGACGGCGACCAGCACCCGGTGCGCGCCCGAGGGCGGCTCCTGCACCGCCGCGTTCCACCGCCGCGCGAGGTACGCCTCGTCGAGGTTGTCGAGCACGTGCCGTGGCAGGATCCGGCGGTACGCGAGCCGCCAGGTCGCGAGCTGGATGCGTGCGATCTCGCCGGCGTCCTCGGGACGCGCGGGCCGGACGTAGCCTGCAGCCATGGCACGTGAGCCTACGCAGGGCGAGGAGGGTGACTGTGGCGCAGGGTGCCGGGCGGACGATCACGCAGGTCGTCGCCGTGGCCGCGCTCGCCGCGGCGGTCACCGTGTTCCTCTCCGTGGCGGCGGTCCGGCACGGCTTCTTCGACCTGCAGGTCTACTACGGCGCGCTGACGTACTGGGCGCGTGACGGCGGGGAGATCTACGACTTCCTGCGCCCCGGCACCCAGTACGGCTTCACGTATCCGCCGTTCGCCGCGCTGGTGATGCTGCCCATGGCGTACCTGCCGTGGGTCGCGGCGATCGTGGTGAGCGTGACCGCCACGGTGCTGACGAGCGCCGTGGTCATCTGGCGGCTGCTGGACCCGGTGGCCCGCCGGTCCGGCTGGACCCGTTGGTTCGCGCTCGCGGTCGCGCTCTGCCTGGCCGCCGCGTACGAGCCGATGCGCGAGACGGTCAACTTCGGCCAGGTCAACATGCTGCTGCTGTTCCTGGTGGCGGTGGACCTGCTGTGGCTGCTGCCGGCGCGCAGCCGCTGGGCGGGCGTGGGCATCGGCCTGGCCACCGCGATCAAGCTGACACCCGGCATCTTCATCGTCTACCTGCTGGTCACCGGCCGCTGGCGGGCCGCGCTGACCACCGTCGGCGCGGCCGCCGTCGCCACGCTCGTGGCGGCCGGTTTCTTCCCCGACGCCTCCCGGGAGTTCTGGACCGAGGCGCTGTGGAACACCGACCGGGTCGGTGAGCTGGCGTTCGTCTCCAACCAGTCGCTGCGCGGGGTGGTCGCCCGGCTCGACCCGCAGCATCCGAGCACGATCGCCTGGCTGGTGCTCGTACTCCTGACGCTCGTGGTGTGGGCGTGGCGGTCGCGGGCGGCGGTGGCCGCCGGCGACGAGGCCACCGGCCTGGCCCTCACCGGCGCGGTGATGTGCCTGGTCAGCCCGGTCACCTGGGTGCACCACCTGGTCTGGCTGCTGCCGGGTCTGATCCTGCTCGTCGACAACGGCATGGCGGCGCCCGCGCGCAGCCGCCGGCGCCGCCTGCTGCTGGCCGCCGCGGTGATCGGGTACGCGCTGCTGTGCAGCCGGATCGTCTGGTCCTGGGAGAAGGACTTCTCCGGCGTGGACGGCTTCCTCGGCAGCAACACGTACGTGTGGATCAGCCTGGCACTGCTGCTCGGGCTGCCGATCCGCCGCTGGCTCACGCCGGCCGGCGGTGAGCGGCGGGGCGTGGACGTCCCGGCCGGGTCAGCCTCCGGCGGTGTACCGCAACTCGCGGAGCAGGATCGGGGCGCGTCCACCGTGCAACGGCACCGCGTAGGTGGACTCGTCCCCGTCAGGTGAGTGCCCGGTCCGCTCGTAGAAGCGGCGGGCCCGGGTGTTGTCGGCCAGCACCCACAGCCGGTACGCCGTCCAGCCCCGCTCGGCCAGGCCGTCGCGGGCCGCCGCGAGCAGCGTCCGGGCGGCGCCCGAGCCCCAGTGCGCCGGCTCCAGGTAGATGGCGACCAGCTCGCCGTGCGCCGGGTCGAGGTCGCCGCGGTCCTGGTTGTTCCGGTACGGCCCGAACGTGGTGAACCCGACCATCACCCCGTCGTCCTCGGCGACCAGCGTGGTGAACGGGTGCTCCGGGTCGGCGGTGCCGAGGTCGCGGCGGCGCTGCGCCCAGGCGCGCGGGTTCAGCCGGCTCAGCACCTCCGCGGGCATGATCCCGGCGTAACCGGCCTGCCAGCCGTGGACGTGCACCCGGGCGATCGCCTCGGCGTCGTCCGGCTCCTCCCGACGGATGGTGAACACCTGTCCGTTCTATGCCCCGACGGGCGATCGGTCCAGTCGCCGCTCCCGGTGTCGTACCGCTGGATTAGGGTCGCCGACGATGGCCGTACCGGAATCGCTCTCCCTCGCCCAGGCCCGCCGGATCGCCCTGGCCGCCCAGGGTTTCACCGACCCGGCGCCTGCCGGCGTGCCCACCCGGCGGCACCTGCGCCGGGTCCTCGACCGGGTCGGGCTGATCCAGATGGACTCGGTGAACGTGCTCCAGCGGGCGCACTACCTGCCGCTCTACAGCCGGCTCGGGCCCTACCCGACGACCCTGCTCGACACCGCCGCCTACCGCCGCCCCCGCGAGCTTTTCGAGTACTGGGCGCACGAGGCGTCGCTGGTGCCGGTCGGGCTGCACCCGGTGCTGCGCTGGCGGATGGCGAAGGCCCGCGACGAGGCGTGGGGCGGGATGCGCCGGATCGCCGAGGAGCAGCCCGAGCTGGTCGCCTGGGTCCGCGACGAGGTGGCCGCCCGGGGTCCGCTGACCGCCGCCGAGATCGAGCACGACGCGCCCCGGGAGACCGGCAACTGGGGCTGGAACTGGTCGGCGGTGAAGAGGGCGTTGGAGTTCCTCTTCTGGGCCGGCGAGGTCACCGCCGCCGGCCGCACCAACTCGTTCGCCCGCCGCTACGACCTGCCCGAGCGGGTGCTTCCGGCCGCCGTGCTGGACGCGCCCACCCCGGCCGACGCCGAGGCGCACCGCACGCTCGTGTCGATGGCCGCCCGTTCGCTCGGTGTCGCCGCCGAGCCGGAGCTGCGCGACTACTTCCGGCTTCCGGTCGCCGGGGCGCGACGCGCGGTGGCCGAGCTGGTCGAGGCGGGCGAGCTGACCCCGGTCACGGTGCAGGGCTGGCGGCAGCCCGCCTACCTGCACGCCGACGCCCGGCTGCCCCGGTGGGTACGCGGCAACACGCTGGTGAGCCCGTTCGACCCGTTGGTCTGGGAACGGGCGCGCACCGAGCGGCTGTTCGGCTTCACGTACCGGATCGAGATCTACGTGCCGGCGCCCCAGCGCGTCTACGGCTACTACGTGCTGCCGTTCCGCCAGGGCGAGCGCTTCACCGCCCGGGTCGACCTCAAGGCCGACCGGAAGGCCGGGGTGCTGCTGGTGCCGGCCGCCTGGGTCGAGCCGGGCGCCGACCCGGGGGAGACCGCCGTGGCGCTCGCCGCCGAGCTGTACCGGCTGGCCGGCTGGCTCGGCCTGGACGCGGTCGCCCCGCCCGTCGCGGGCGACCTGGCGGGGCCGCTGGCCGCCGCGCTGGCAGGCCTGGCGGGTGTACGGTGAGCGCGTGACGAGCGTTGACCGGCCTGCCACCGCGCCCGACCCGCACACGCGCCCGGACACCGATCCGCACCCGCACCTGTCGCACCCGCACGGCCCGCACGCTCCCGACGGGTCGTGGCCGGGGGGTTACCCGGTGGCGTACCAGCCGGTCGAGGCCGACCGGTTCACCCGGATGGTGCTGCGCCTGCACGCCCGCGCCCCGCGCTGGGCGGTGCCGCTCGCCGCGCTCGGCTGCGTCGGCGTCGGCATCGCGTACGCGATGATCAGCGACCCGACCCGGAGCGACCCGGACGCCCCGCCGTCCTGCCTGCTCAAGCTCACCACCGGTCTGGACTGCCCGGGCTGCGGCGGCACCCGCGCCCTCTGGTACGTGCTGCACGGCGACCTGCCCGCTGCGGCCCGGCACCACTTCCTTTTCGTCTTCGCGCTGCCGTTCCTGACCTGGCTCTTCGTGGCCTGGGCCGGCAACCGGGCGTTCGGCTGGAAGCTGCCCGAGGCGCAGTTCAGCCCCAAGGTCATCGGCGTGTTCATGGCCGCCTGGGCGGTCTTCTCGGTCGTCCGCAACCTCCCGTGGGCCCCCTTCACCTCGCTCTACGTCTGACCTCCCGCCGCCCACGAAGCCTGGTGGAAGGCGGGTGGTCGGCCGCGTGGCCGATTTCCGCGGCGAGGGGCGGGGCCACTACAGTCGCAGGAATGCCGGAGATGGTTCAGCCCCAGGTCAAGTTGATCGCGTGGACCCAGTTCCAGGCGCCGGAAGAGGTGCCCTGGTCCACCGACGCCGACGGCGGGCAGGCGCTCGCCGAGTTCGCCGGCCGGGCCTGCTACCAGAGCTGGAAGAAGCCGAACCCGGCGACCGCCACGAACGCCGGCTACCTGGCGCACATCCTGGAGGTCGGCCACCTGAGCGTGCTGGAGCACGGCTCGGTGAGCTTCTACTTCAGCGGCGTCTCCCGGTCCTTCACGCACGAGCTGATCCGGCACCGGCACTTCTCCTACTCGCAGCTGTCCCAGCGCTACGTGCCCGAGCGGGACGCGGCGATGGTCGAGCCGTCGGTGATCGCCGACGACCCGGAGCTGCACAAGAAGTTCGTCGAGGCCACCGACGCGGCGGTGCGGGCGTACACCGAGTTGCTGGAGGGGCTGGAGGCCCGCTTCACCGACGAGCCCAACCCGACGCTGCGCCGCAAGCAGGCCCGCCAGGCGGCGCGGGCGGTGCTGCCCAACGCCACCGAGACGCGGATCGTGGTGACCGGCAACTACCGGGCCTGGCGGCACTTCGTGAAGATGCGCGCCACGGAGCACGCCGACGTGGAGATCCGCGAGCTGGCGGTGGAGTGCCTGCGCCAGCTCAAGGGTGTCGCGCCGAACGTCTTCGCCGACTTCGTGATCTCCACTCTGCCCGACGGCACCGAGGTGGCAGCGTCGCCGCACGCCGAGTGACTCGTCGCCCTTCGCCGCCGGGCCACCGGCGGTCGTCCGCTAGGTTGTGAGCATGACGCACGACCACTCCACCGACCCGAGCCGGGGCGCGTCCCGCCCGTTCGGGCGAGTGATGACGGCCATGGTGACCCCGTTCGCGCCGGATGGCGGGCTGGACCTGGACGGCGCCGCCCGGCTGGCCGAATACCTCGTGGACGAGCAGGGCAACGACGCGCTGGTGCTCAACGGCACCACCGGCGAGTCCCCGACCACCACCGAGGCGGAGAAGGAGTCGCTGATCCGCGCCGTGGTCGAGGCGGTCGGCGACCGGGCCCGGATCGTCGCCGGGGTGGGCACCAACGACACCCGGCGCACGGTCGAGCTGGCCGCGCAGGCCGAGAAGGCCGGCGCGCACGGCTTGCTGGTGGTCACGCCCTACTACAACAAGCCGCCGCAGGCCGGGCTGCTGCGTCACTTCACCACTGTCGCGGACGCCACCGGCCTGCCGGTCATGCTCTACGACATCCCGCACCGCGCGGGTGTGGCGATCGCCACCGAGACGCTGGTGAAGCTGGCCGAGCACGGCCGGATCGTCGCGGTGAAGGACGCCAAGGGCGACCTGTTCGCCACCGCCGAGGTGCTCAGCCGCACCGACCTGGCCTACTACAGCGGCGAGGACGCGCTCACCCTGCCGATGTTGTCGGTCGGCGCGGTCGGCGTGGTCGGCACCTCCACCCACTTCACCGGTGCGCTGACCAAGCGGATGATCGAGGCGTTCGAGGCGGGCGACAACGCCGCCGCGCTCACGCTGCACCGGCAGTTGCTGCCGCTCTACACCGGTATCTTCCGGACCCAGGGCACGATCCTGGTGAAGGCCGGCCTCGCGGCCCAGGGCCGCCCGGCCGGTCCGGTGCGACCGCCGCTCGTCGACGCCACCGGCGACGAACTGGCCCAGCTGCGCGCCGACTGCGCCGCGGCGGGCCTGCCCCTGCCCGAATGACCAAACGAGACGACGGACGCCGCGCGACGGCGTCGCAGAATGAGGTGACGCGTGACCGAGGCGCACATCGAGGGTGAGCTGCCCCCGCCGCTGCCCGAGGGCGGCCTGCGGATCATCCCGCTCGGCGGACTCGGCGCCATCGGCCGGAACATGACCGTCTTCGAGTACGACGGCAAGCTGCTCATCGTCGACTGCGGGGTGCTCTTCCCCGACGTCGAGCAGCCGGGCGTGGATCTGATCCTGCCCGACTTCGGTCCGATCCTGGACCGGCTGGCCGACGTGCAAGCGATCGTGCTCACGCACGGCCACGAGGACCACATCGGCGCCGTGCCGTACCTGCTCGCCCACAAGCCGGACATCCCGCTCGTCGGCTCCCAGTTCACGCTCGCGCTGGTCGAGGCGAAGCTGGCCGAGCGGCGGATCCAGCCGTACACGCTGACCGTGCGGGAGGGCGGCCGGGAACGGCTGGGCCCGTTCGAGTGCGAGTTCTTCGCGGTGAACCACTCGATCCCGGACGCGCTGGCGGTGGCCATCCGTACCCCGGCCGGTCTGGTGCTGCACACCGGCGACTTCAAGATGGACCAGCTCCCGCTGGACGGGCGGATCACCGACCTGGCCGGGTTCGCCCGGCTCGGCGCCGAGGGCGTCGACCTGCTGCTGTCCGACTCGACGAACGCGGAGATCCCCGGGTTCGTCACGCCGGAGCGGGAGATCGGGCCGGTCCTGGACTCGATCTTCGCCAAGGCGAAGGGGCGGATCATCGTCGCCTCGTTCGCCTCGCACGTGCACCGGGTGCAGCAGGTCTTCGACTCTGCGGCCGAGCACGGCCGCAAGGTGGCCCTGATCGGCCGGTCCATGGTCCGCAACATGGGCATCGCCCGCGACCTGGGCCTGCTCAACATCCCGTCGGGCCTGGTGGTCGGCATCGAGGAGGCCACCAACCTGCCGCCCGAGCAGATCGTGCTGATGTCCACCGGTTCGCAGGGCGAGCCGATGAGCGCGCTGGGCCGGATGGCCAGCGGCGACCACCGGCACATCACCATCGCGCCGGGCGACACCGTGGTGCTGGCGTCGTCGCTGGTGCCGGGCAACGAGACGTCGGTCTACCGGGTGATCAACCGGCTGGCTCGCGCCGGCGCCGTGGTGGTGCACAAGGACGTGGCGAAGGTGCACGTCTCCGGCCACGCCCCGGCCGGGGAGCTGCTCTACCTGCTCAACGTCGTACGCCCGAGCAACCTGATGCCGGTGCACGGCGAGTGGCGGCACCTGCGGGCGCACGCCCGGCTCGGCATCGAGTCCGGCGTCGCGCCGGACCGGGTCGTGCTCTGCGAGGACGGCGACGTGGTCGACCTGGTCGAGGGCCGCGCCAGCGTGGTCGGGCGGGTGAAGAGCCGGTACGTCTACGTCGACGGTCTCGCCGTCGGCGACGTCAGCGAGTCGCTGCTCACCGAGCGGCGGATCCTCGGCGACGGTGGTTTCATCGCGACCACAGTCGTGGTCGACTCGGTCACCGGCAAGGTGGTCGCCGGGCCGACCGTCTCGGCGAAGGGCTTCTCCGAGGACCCGGGGGCGTTCAACCCCGTGATCCCGCTGATCACCGAGGCGCTGAACCGGGCCGCCGCGGACGGCATCACCGACCCGCACCAGCTCCAGCAGATCGTCCGCCGCACGGTGGGGCGCTGGGTCAACGACGCGTACCGCCGTCGGCCCATGATCGTCCCGACCGTCGTCGAGGTCTGACCCGACCGCGCCGCACGCCGGTCCACCGTCCGCGGTGGGCCGGCGTCGTCGCATTCCGGGTACGCCCCGACACGGCGCGTCGAAACCTGCCGCGCGTACTCATCCGATCGGCGTCCGTCTCCGTACCTCCCGACGGCCGGCGTGCCCCTGCGCCGGTCGGGAGGAGCGTGGCGGATGGACCGCAGACGGATGACAGCCATCGGCGTAGTGGTGGCGGCGGCCGGGTTGACGGCGGCGGTGACCCTGCCGTCGTTCGCCGGTGAGGAACCCCGGCGGGCCGCCCCGGCGGCCGACGGCGTCGCGCCGGAGGTCCTGGACGCGATGGGCCGCGACCTCGCGCTGACCCGCGACCAGGCGGTGAAGCGGCTGCGGACCGAGCGGTGGGCGGCCGGCGCCGTCACCCGGCTGCGCGGCGAACTCGGCGCCGGCTACGGCGGGAGCTGGCTCAGCGCGGACGGCGCCACGCTCACCGTGGCGGTGGCCGACGCGGCCGGCGAGGCGCGGGTACGGGCCGCGGGCGCGGTCCCGAAGCGGGTCGCCCGGGGCGTCGCCGAGCTGGACGCGGTGAAGACCCGGCTGGACGCGGCGGGCGCCGACGCCAGCCCCGACGTCGCCGGCTGGTACGTCGACGTCACCGACAACGCGGTGGCCGTGATCGCCCGGCCGGGCGCGGAGGCCGACGGTCGCCGGTTCGCCGCTGCCGCCGGATCGAAGACCGCGATGATCCGGGTGCGTACCGCCGACGAGGCGCCGCGTCCGCTGTTCGACGTGCGCGGCGGAGACGCCTACCTGATCAACAATGCGGGCCGCTGCTCGGTCGGCTTCTCGGTGGTCGGCGGGTTCGTCACCGCCGGGCACTGCGGACAGCCGGGGGATCGCACCACCGGATCCAACCGGGTCGCCCAGGGCACGTTCGCGGCCTCCTCGTTCCCCGGCGACGACTGGGCATTCGTCCGCGCCAACGCCGACTGGACGCCGCTGGGCGTGGTGACCGACTTCAACGGCGGCGGCACGGTGGCGGTGAACGGCTCCACCGAGGCGCCGGTCGGCGCGTCGATCTGCCGGTCCGGCTCCACCACCGGCACCCGCTGCGGCCTGGTCCAGGCGAAGAACGCCACAGTCAACTACCCCCAGGGGACGGTGACCGGGCTGACCCGCACGAACGTCTGCGCCGAGCCGGGTGACTCCGGCGGCGCGTGGCTCTCCGGTGATCAGGCGCAGGGCGTCACCTCCGGGGGCTCGGGCGACTGCACACGCGGCGGCACCACGTTCTTCCAGCCGGTCAACGAGATTCTCCAGCGCAACAACCTGACGCTGGTCACCGCCGGTGACCAGCCCGCGCCCACGCAGCCACCGGCGGGCGGCGGCGAGACCACCCCGCCGGTGACCGCCGAGCCCACCCCGCCGGCCGGCGACACCGACTGCTCCGGCCAGGTCAGCCGGACCGGCCGGATCGCCGCCGGACGGGCCCAGATCCAGCCGGACGGGCGCTTCTTCCGGGTGCCGGACGGCACCCAGGAGGCGTGCCTGGCCGCGCCGGACGGCGCCCGGGTGGTGCTGGAACTGCAACGCTTCACCGGCGGCGCGTTCCGCACCGTGGCTCGCACGACCTCCGCCGACGGCACGGCCCGGCTGACCGCCGAGACCCCGGCCGGCGCCTACCGGTACCGCGTCGTCGGGTTGTCCGGCTCCGGCGAGTACACGCTGGCGTTCTCCGCCCGCTGACCGCCGCACCAGACCGCGGCCCCCGATCACCACCGCCCGGTGGTCGGGGGCCGCGCCGCGCCGGCCGGTTCGCCGGCAGGCCGGGCACTCAGGGCAGCGCGGCGACCGCGTCGGCGTACGCGGTGCCGGTGCGGACCGCGGCGGCCACCAGCACCACGAGCTGAGCCGGAGCCACCCCGCAGGACAGGTCGGTGGAGACGCCCGCGGCCAGCACCAGCATTCCGTCGCCGGGTTCGTGCACGTACGCGGCGGGCAGCAGCCGATCGTGGTTCCAGGCGTTGCAGAACGCGTACGCCTCCGCGCGCCGCTCGGCCGGCAGCCGCCGCTGCGCCACCACCCGGGCGTGCAGCACGTCGCCCCGCCGCCCCAGCCGGCGGAACTGGATCGTGGCCTCGCCCCACCGCCCGGCGAGCGTGCCGTCCGGCTCCACCGTGTACGGCTCGCCCCGGGCGGCGAGCGCGGCGGCGAGCAGCGCCGCGTCCAGCGGGGCCGGTTCCTCCGGGCCGGGCGGGCCGGGCTCGGCCGGATCAGTTTCCGGCTCCTCGTCGAACTCGCTCTCGGCGGCCAGCGACACCGGCGCGGCGAGCGGCCGCTCGGCCAGCCAGGAGGCGATCCGGCCGGACTGGTGCCCGGTGCCGTTGCGGGCGTCGAAGCTGCCGGCGAGCGCCGTCGCCAGCGCTTGCAACTGCGTACCCAGCGTCGCCACGTCCACCTCGGCGGCGGGCCGGGAGCCGTGCCCGGGGCGGTGGATCCGCCGCCCGCCCAGCCCGGCCTCGGTGGCCAGGCCGCACAGCAGCGCGCCCGCCGCGGCGAACTCCATCGCGGACAGGTCGTCGGCCGGGCGGTCCAACTCGGGCAGTTGCTCGGTCAGAATCTCCAGCCCGCGATGCAGGTAGCCGCCCAGCGCGCAGAAGCGCAGATGCGCGGCGAGCAGCGGGAACGCGGTCCGCTCGCCCCGGTGCCGGCGATACGCGTGGACGTGTGCCCGGGCCGCCCGCGTCACCGCTCCGGTACGCAGCCAGGGCAGCAGCCCCACCGCGAGCGCCCGTTCGGGCTGGTCGGTGCAGGTCGCCGCCCCGGCCAGCGCTGCCTCCCGCTCGCCCCGCCGGGTCGGCGCCGTCTGCGGCTCGACCCAACCGGCCAGCGCCGGCGCCAGCGCCGCCAGAGCCGCCTCCGGCTCGCCCCAGCCGGCCAGGAGTTCGGCCCGCCGGGCCGGGGCGCACCCCGGACAGCCGCCCACCGGGTCCGTGGCGTCCGCCGCCGACCAGCGCTCGTACGCACGCCGGGCCGCAGGCTCGTCGCCGAGGTGGTCGGCGAGCCGGCAGCGCAGCTCCGCCACCGGGGCGGCGTCCTCGCCCAGCTCGTCGGCGAGCGCGTCCAACAGGGACCGGGCCTGGTCCAGGCCCACCCGGGGGGTGCCGAACGACGCCTCCACCGCGTGCCGCTGGTGCCGGCGCAACCGGGTCAGCTCCTCGGGGCGGGCGTCCAGCAGCCCGGGGTGCCGGGCCAGCGTGGCCCGCATCCGCCGGACCGGCTCCACCGCGCGCCACCGCTCGCCCCGGTGCAGGTACGCCTCGACCAGCGCGAACCGCGCCGACAGGGCGGTACGCGGATCGCCGGTGGCGTCCGCCCGCGACGCGATCCGTTCCAGCTCGGCGCAGCGCTCGGCGCCGTCGGGCCGGTCCCGGGCGTCGTCGAGCGCGGCGGCCAGTCCCCGGTCGCGTGCCGTGGTCACCGGAGCGTCCCGCCGGCCAGCTCGTCGACGGCGGCGGCGAGCTGGCACCCGGTGGTCACGCCACAGTCGACGAGCCGGTCGAGCTGGTGCGGCGTCACCCCGCGCTCCAGGTCGGCGGTGACCTCGCCGCACACCTGTGCCGACCCGTCGTCGGCGACGTGCACGTACGCCTTCGGCCAGAGCCGGTCGTGGTTCCACGTGTTGCAGAAGGCGTGCAGCTCGGGCACCCGCTCGATGCCGAAGTGGCGCGCCACGACCGTGCGCACCTGAAGAAGCTCGCCGGCCTCGCCCCGGCGGTGGAACCAGATCAGGTTCCGCTCCCAGCGGCCCACGAGCGCGCCGTCCGGTTCCTCGGCCACCGCGTACCCCCGGTGGCCCAGCACGGCGGCGATCAGCTCGCCGGTCAGCGGGCGCAGTTCCTGCGGGTGTCCGGCCAGCGGGCCGTCCGGACCGTCCTCGATCTCCGGCGACGCCATCGGGCATCCCTTCTGAGGCGAATAACACAAACGACGGTCCGACCCGTGCTGCGACGCGCGGACACGACCCGGAAAAGCGGCGATCCACCGGGTGTCGCCGTTACCGTGACTCTATGGCGGGCCGTACCTCTCAGGCGAGCCGGCGGCGCGGCGCGTCGCCGCGTGGCAACACGAACAACCGCGCCCGTCAGCCGGCGAAGAAGGCGGCGGCGCGGAAGACGGCACGGCGGCGCCCGGCCGCCGGGCCGAGCCCGGCCGCGTTCGTCGGCCGGGCCGTGGGCGCCGTCTGGATGGGACTTGCCCACACTGTCGGCTGGACGTTCCGGGCCGCGGGCGCGTCCACCCGGGAGCTGGATCCGGAGCACCGCCGCGACGGCGCCGGGCTGCTGCTGTTCGGCCTGGCCATCCTCAGTGCGGTGGGCATCTGGGGCGGCGGCGCCGGCCCGGTGGGCCGGCACCTGGCCGACACCGTGCGCCTGTTCATCGGCGCCATCTCGATAATCCTGCCGGTGCTGTTCATGGTCGGCGCGTGGCGGCTGATGCGGACTCCGGCCGACCCCGAGCATCGCGGTCGGGGCCTGGTCGGCTGGGGCTCGATGATGCTGGCCACCGCCTCGATGCTGCACATCGGGCAGAACCCGGTCGACGAGGTCCAGCGCGACTTCGCGGGTGGCCTGATCGGCGCGGGCGTGGGCGACCTGCTGAAGTCGGCGGTGACCGCCTGGGTGGCCATGCCGCTGCTGCTCCTGCTGCTGGTGTTCGGCCTGCTCGTGGTCACCGCGACGCCGATCAACAAGATCCCGGAGCGGCTCGGCCTGCGCGCCGACCCGGCCGGGGTGGACGACGACGAGGAGTTCGCCGAGGACGAGGCGCCGGTGAAACCGGCCCGCAAGCGGCCGGCGAAGCGGATGCCGCCGCCGCTGGAGCCGCTGGACCCGGACGACGAGCTGGCCGGCGTGGACCTCCAGGAGACCCTGGTGCTGCCGCGCAAGCCGCCGAAGGTGCCGGCGAACCGCAAGCCGGTGGAGCCGCCGGAGCACTCGCCGCTGCCCACCCGCGCCGAGCAGCTCGCGCTCACCGGGCTGGCCGGCGACTACACGCTGCCGCCCGCGAACCTGCTCGGCGGCGGCGCCAAGCCGAAGACCCGCAGCAAGGCCAACGACGAGGTGATCGCGGCGCTGACCGGCGTCTTCGAGCAGTTCGACGTGGACGCCGCGGTCACCGGCTTCACCCGGGGCCCGACAGTCACCCGGTACGAGGTGGAGCTGGGCCCGGGCGTCAAGGTCGAGCGGATCACCCAGCTGTCCCGCAACATCGCGTACGCGGTGAAGTCGCCGGACGTGCGGATCCTCAGCCCGATCCCGGGCAAGAGCGCGGTCGGTGTGGAGATCCCGAACACCGACCCGGAGAACGTGTCGCTCGGTGACGTGCTGCGCTCCCGCGAGGCGACGAGCGACCACCACCCGATGGTGGCGGCGCTCGGCAAGGACATCGAGGGCGGCTACGTGGTGGCCAACCTCGCGAAGATGCCGCACATCCTGATCGCGGGCGCCACCGGCGCGGGCAAGTCGTCCTGCCTCAACTCGCTGCTGGTGTCCATCCTCACCCGGGCCACGCCGGACGAGGTGCGGCTGCTGCTGATCGACCCGAAGCGGGTCGAGATGACCGGCTACGAGGGCATCCCGCACCTGGTCACGCCGATCGTGACCAACCCGAAGAAGGCGGCCGACTCGCTGGAGTGGGTCGTCCGCGAGATGGACATGCGCTACGACGACCTCGCCGCCAACGGGGTCCGGCACATCGACGACTTCAACCGCAAGGTGCGCAACGGCGAGATCAAGGCGCCGCCGGGCAGCGAGCGGGAGATGCGGCCGTACCCGTACCTGCTGGTGATCGTGGACGAGCTGGCCGACCTGATGATGGTCGCGCCGCGCGACGTGGAGGACTCCATCGTCCGGATCACCCAGCTCGCCCGGGCCGCCGGCATCCACCTGGTGCTGGCGACCCAGCGGCCCTCGGTCGACGTGGTGACCGGCCTGATCAAGGCGAACGTGCCGTCCCGGCTCGCGTTCGCCACCTCGTCGCTCGCCGACTCGCGGGTCATCCTGGACCAGCCCGGCGCGGAGAAGCTGCTCGGCCGCGGCGACGGCCTGTTCCTGCCGATGGGCGCGTCCAAGCCGCAGCGCATCCAGGGCGCCTGGGTCACCGAGCGCGAGATCGCCGACGTGGTGAAGTTCTGCAAGGACCAGCGCGAGCCGGAGTTCCGTCCGGACGTGCTCGCCCCGGCGCAGGACAGCAAGAAGAAGATCGACGAGGACATCGGCGACGACCTGGACCTGCTCGTGCAGGCGGTCGAGCTGGTGGTCACCTCGCAGTTCGGCTCGACCTCGATGCTTCAGCGCAAGCTGCGGGTCGGCTTCGCCAAGGCGGGCCGGTTGATGGACCTGATGGAGACCCGGGGCGTGGTCGGCCCGTCCGAGGGCTCCAAGGCCCGCGACGTGCTGGTCAAGCCGGACGAGCTGGAGGAGGTCCTGGCGGGCCTGCGCGGCGACGGGGACTGACGGCCCCGTAACGCACGACGGCGGCCCCACCTTCCGGTGGTGGCCGCCGTCGGCGGTTCCGGGTCAGTTGAGCAGCGCGGCGACGAGCACGGCGCCGATGATCGCGCCGACCACGCTCGCGGCGGCGGCGTACCAGCCCAGCGGCTTGTCGCCGAGGACGGCGCCGACGATGCCGAGGACCAGACCGAGGACCCCGAAGACCAGCGGGGACACGAAGATCGCGAGGGCCGCGAACACGAACGCGACGATGGTGCAGATGCGGGCGGCGTTGGTGCGCGGACGGGCGGTGGCGTGCATGTTGGCCATGGGGTTCCTCCGTGAGTGGTCTCGCTGTGTGGCGACGAAGGATTCGGTACCCCGGCCGCCGCGTCGTCCAAACCGGATGCGGTATCGATCAGCCGAACAACTTCAGTCCCACCACGCCGGCCACCACCAGCAGCAGGCAGGCCACGCGCGGCAGGTTGACCGGTTCGCCGAGCGCGAGCATTCCGATCAGCGCGGTGCCGACCGCGCCGATGCCGACCCACACCGCGTAGCCGGTGCCGACCGGGATGTCGCGCAGCGCGTACGCCAGGCCGGCCATGCTGCCGGCCAGGGTGACGGCGAAGACGGCGGAGGGGAGAGGGCGGGTGAAGCCCGCGCTGCGGTCCAGCGCGATCGCCCACGCGGTCTCCAGCAGTCCGGAGAGCACCAGCACGATCCAGGCCATGGGTATCACCTCTGACGGGCGGGCCCACCGTAGCACCGGGCCGGCCGCGTCGGCGGCGAGGTGAGAAAGCCCACCATCAGTGGAGTTGACGTCAACTTCAGGTTGCACGATGGAGGTATGACCCTGCTCTTCTCCGACGACGACGTCGCGGCCGCCGTGGACGCCCCGCTCACCGTGGCGGCCATGCGGGACGCGCTGCTGGCCGCGTACGCCGGGCGGCTCATCGCCCCGCCCCGGGCGTCCGCGCCGCTGGGCGGGGGCCGGATGGTGCTGACCGCCGGGCACCTCACCGGGCAGTGGTACGGCTTCCGTTCGTACGACACGTTCGGCCACCCGGAGAGCGGCCAGCTCGTCGTGCTGCACGACGCCACCACCGGTGCGGTACGCGCCATCGCCGTCGGCGAGGAGCTGGGCTCCCGGCGTACCGGAGGACTGGGCGGCGTGGCGGTGGACGCCCTGGCCCGCGCGGACGCCGCCACGGTCGGCGTGGTGGGGTCCGGGCGGCAGGCGTGGACCCAGGTCTGGGCCGCGGCGGCGGTCCGGCCGCTGCGCGAGGTGACCGTGTACAGCCGCTCGGCGGCCCGGCGGGAGGCGTTCGCCACACGCGTCCGCGCCGAGCTGGGCGTGCCCGCCCGCGCGGTCGGCTCGGCCGCCGCCGCGGTACGCGACCGGGACGTCGTGGTGCTCGCCACCACCAGCACCACCCCGGTGCTCGACGCCGCCGACCTGGCCCCGGGCACCCACGTCACCACTGTCGGCTTCAAGCAGGTCGACCGGCACGAGTTCGGGCCCGACCTCCTCGACGCCGCCGACCTGCTGGTCACCGACTCACCCGGGCAGGCCACCGCGTACGTCCCGCCGATGCTCGCCGCCCTGGAGCCGTACGCCGGGCGGTTGCGCGACCTGGGCGCGGTGCTGGCCGGCGCGGTCCCCGGCCGGACCACCGCGGACCAGATCTCGGTCTTCTGCTCCACCGGCCTGGCCGGCACGGAGGTGTTCCTCCTCGACCGGCTGGCCCGGGTGGCCGTTCCCGCTCGCTGAGCCGGCCGGACGGGTGCGCGGCGGACCGGAACCGGCCCGGTACCCTCGGATGGTGTCTGCCTCCTCCTCCACCCCGCGATCCGACGGGCGCCGCGTCGCCCTGCTGACCCTCGGCTGCGCCCGCAACGAGGTCGACTCGGAGGAGTTGGCCGCCCGGCTGCACGCCGACGGGTGGCAGGTCACCACCGACGGCGAGGGCGCCGACGTGGTGGTGGTGAACACCTGCGGGTTCGTGGAGAAGGCCAAGCAGGACTCGATCCAGACGCTGTTGGCCGCCGCCGACACCGGCGCCAAGGTGGTCGCCGCCGGGTGCATGGCCGAGCGGTACGGCCGTGAGCTGGCCGACAGTCTGCCCGAGGCGCAGGCCGTGCTCAGCTTCGACGACTACCCGGACATCGCATCCCGGCTCGACTCGGTGCTCGCCGGCGAGGCGATCGGCGCGCACACCCCCCGCGACCGGCGGGAACTGCTGCCGCTGACCCCGGTGAAGCGCCGCGACGCGGCGGTGTCGCTGCCCGGGCACGGCACCCCGGCCCGGGTCGCTCCGGAGACCGACGCGCACACCCCGGCGCACCTGCGGCAGGTGCTGCGGCACCGTCTCGACACCGGCCCGGTGGCCTCGCTGAAGCTCGCCAGCGGGTGCGACAGGCGGTGCGCGTTCTGCGCCATCCCGGCGTTCCGTGGGGCGTTCGTCTCGCGTACCCCGGACGAGCTGCTCGCCGAGGCCGAGTGGCTGGCCAAGACCGGCGTACGGGAGCTGGTGCTGGTCAGCGAGAACTCCACCTCGTACGGCAAGGACCTCGGCGACCCGCGCGCGCTGGAGAAGCTGCTGCCGCAGCTCGCCGCCATCGACGGGATCGTGCGGGTGCGGGCCAGCTACCTCCAGCCGGCCGAGACCCGGCCCGGCCTGGTCGAGGTGATCGCCACCACGCCCGGCGTCGCCGCGTACTTCGACCTGTCGTTCCAGCACTCCAGCGAGCCGGTGCTGCGCCGGATGCGGCGCTTCGGCTCCACCGACCGGTTCCTGGAGCTGCTGGCCTCGGCCCGCGCGCTGGCGCCGGACGCGGGCGCGCGCAGCAACTTCATCGTCGGCTTCCCCGGCGAGACGAAGCAGGACGTCGCCGAGATGGTCCGGTTCCTGACCGAGGCGCGGCTGGACGCGATCGGCATGTTCGACTACAGCGACGAGGACGGCACCGAGGCCGCCGGGCTGACCGGCAAGGTTTCCGCCGCCACGATCAAGCGGCGGTACGACAAGCTCAGCGCGCTGGCCGACGAACTCTGCTCGCAGCGCGCCGAGGAGCGCCTCGGCGCGACGGTGGAGGTGCTCGTGGACTCGACCGCCGACGGCGTGGTGGAGGGGCGGGCCGCCCACCAGGCGCCCGAGGTCGACGGCTCGACCACGCTCGTCGCGCCGGTCGGCGGCGGCGTGGATCTGGCCGCGCTGCGCCCCGGTGACCTGGTCCGCGCCACCGTGACGGCGACCGAGGGCGTCGACCTGGTCGCCGTGCCGGATGAGATGATCTCGGCGGCGCCCGGCGCGGTACGGTGACGGCGGGCCCGGACGGAGCGGGGAAGCCACGTGGGGCGATGCGGGACATGACGGGGGCGGAGTCGACGGCGGCTGCCCCCGTACCGCTGCTCAACGCGGCGAACCTGCTCACCGGCGCGCGCCTGATGCTGGTGCCGGTCTTCATGGCCACCGTGATCGCCTCCGGCATGAGTCACGCGGGCTGGCGGATGACGGCCTGCCTGATCTTCGTGGTGGCCTCCGCGACCGACCTGGTCGACGGCTGGATCGCCCGCCGGTACGACCTGGTCACCTCGCTGGGCAAGGTCGCCGACCCGATCGCCGACAAGGCACTCACCGGCGCCGCGCTGCTGCTGCTCTCCGTCTACGACCGGCTGCCCTGGTGGGTGACAGTGGTGATCCTGGCCCGCGAGCTGGGCATCACCGGGCTGCGGTTCTGGGTGATCCGGCACGGGGTGATCGCGGCCAGCCGGGGCGGCAAGGTCAAGACCGCGCTGCAGATCCTGGCCATCACCTGGTACCTCTGGCCGATGCCGGAGGCGCCGGCCGCGATCGGGCCGTGGTTCATGGGAGCGGCGGTGGTGGTCACCGTGGTCACCGGGTTCGACTACGTCGCCCAGGCGTTGCGGCTGCGCCGCCCGGCCCGTTGATCCGTTCGAACCGGTCGGCGGGCGAGTAAGCCGGCGTGGGGCGGGAAATGGGGGCGGGCATGGACACCGACGCGAGAAACCAGCGGCCCGCCGGCAGCCCGGCGGCCGCCGTGGTGCACCGCCTGCACGAGTGCGGCCAGACGCTGGCCACCGTCGAGTCGCTGACCGGCGGCCTGCTGGCCGCCGCGATAGTGGAGATCGCCGGCGTCAGCTCGATCTACCGGGGCGGCATGGTGGTCTACGCCACCGAACTCAAGGCGACGCTCGCCGGCGTACCGGAGGACCTGCTGGCCGACCGCGGCCCGGTCGACCCGGAGGTGGCGGTGGCGCTCGCCGAGGGCGGACGGCGGCGGTGCGGCGCGGACTGGGGCCTGGCCACCACCGGAGTGGCCGGGCCGGAGCCGCAGGACGGCAAGCCGGTCGGCCTGGTCTACGTGGCGGTCGCCGGGCCGGACGGCACCGAGGTGCGCCGGCTCGACATCGACGGCGGCCGTGACCACATCCGCTCGGCCGCGGTGATCGAGGCGCTGCGCCTGCTCGCCGACCGCATCGATCTCCCTGAGGGCACCGACGCCGCGCAGGCGGCGGGGGCCGGCCACCGGTGAGCCGCCGAGGCGCCGGCACACCCGGCGGCGGGACCGCCGGGCGGGCCGATCCGCCTGGATTTCGGAGGCGGGGTGGGATGTCGTCGTGGCGACCAACGGGTACGGTTGCGGGAAGGCTCCGGCGGTCGCCGTCGGCGCCGGAGCGGTCCGCCGCGTCCGGCGCGACGCGGTCGGCCGGGGATGGTGGTCCCGTTCAGGGGGAGGTGCGATGGTCCTGCTACGCCGGGTGATCGGTGACGCGCTGCGGGCACGCAGGCAAGGACAGCACCGCACCCTCCGCGAGGTCTCCTCCGCCGCCAACGTCAGCCTCGGCTACCTCTCCGAGATCGAACGCGGCCAGAAGGAACCCTCCAGCGAGCTGCTGGCGGCGATCTGCGACGCGCTCGGCGCCCGCCTGTCCGAGCTGCTGCGCGAGGTGAGCGACACGGTCGCCCTGGCCGAGCAGATGCCCGGCGTGCTGGTGCCGATGGCCGACGAGCGGGTCGAGCCGGCAGCGGTGGCCCCGTCCGCCGTGCGCAAGGCCACCAACCGTGGAGTCCGGCAGGTCACCGACGGCGCCGTCGCCGTCCAGGTCCGGCAGGACTCGCCGCTCAAGGCCACGCTGCGCAGCACCCGCGTACGCCCCGCCGAGCGGGACGTGGTCTGCGCCGCCTGACCCGGCTGCCGCGCCGTGGGCAGTGCTGGCGTCCGCGTCGTACTGTTGATCAGGAGCGTACGGGTGCCGGAGTGGCGTCCGGCTGGAACGATGTAGACGCGACGCTACTGAGGGGACGAGGCGGAGATGGCTAACCCGTTCGTCAAGGGTTGGAAGTACCTGATGGCGCTCTTCGGCGCGAAGATCGACGAACACGCGGATCCGAAGGTGCAGATCCAGCAGGCCGTCGAGGAGGCGCAGCGCCAGCACCAGGCGCTGGTCCAGCAGGCGGCGGCGGTGATCGGCAACCAGCGCCAGTTGGAGATGAAGCTGTCCCGGCAGATGACCGAGGTGGAACAGCTCCAGGGCAACGCGCGGCAGGCGCTGGCGCTGGCCGACCAGGCCCGCGGCAAGGGCGACGAGACCGAGGCGGGGCGCTACGAGCAGTCCGCCCAGATGCTCGCCACCCAGTTGGTCTCCGCCGAGCAGGCGCTGGAGGACCTGAAGACGCTGCACGACCAGGCGCTGGGCGCCGCCGCGCAGGCACGCAAGGCGGTCGAGAACAACTCGATGATCCTCCAGCAGAAGCTGGCCGAGCGCACCAAGCTGCTCAGCCAGCTGGAGCAGGCCAAGATGCAGGAGAGCGTGGCCCGCTCGCTGGAGTCGATGTCGTCGCTCACCGCGCCCGCCAGCACCCCGTCACTCGACGAGGTACGCGATCGGATCGAGCGCCGCTACGCCACCGCCATGGGCCGGGCCGAACTGGCCGGCAACTCGGTCGAGGGCCGGATGCTGGAGATTCAGAAGGCGACCCTCGACTCGTCCGGATCGGCGAGACTGGAGCAGATCCGGTCGAGCATGGCCGGCGAGCAGCTCGGTGCCCGGCACGAGACCCCAGCGGTGGGGCAGCCGACCGACCCGGCCGCCACCGCCCGGCTCGACGAGATCCGGGCCAGCATGAGCCGGGAGCGTGGCACCGGGGAGACCACGACCGGCTGACGGAGGGGCGGACACGATGGCGGACGAACGGGCCCGGCACTTCCGCAGGCTGCGCAGGCTGCGTAACTCGGCGCGTCGGTGGAGCGTGCTGGCCGGAGGGCTCGGCGGCGCCGCCGCGGTGTTGACCCCGTACGCCGGACTGGGCCTGCCGGACGCGGCCTGGGCCGGCGCCGCGGGCAGCGCGATCGCGGTCGCCGCCTGGCGCTGGGTCGACCACCGCGCGCTGGCCGCCGTGCCGCCCCCACCCGCCCTTGATCCGGCCGAGGCCGCCGCCCGCTCCCGGGCCCGGCTGGTCGCCGCCGTCGAGCGGCTCCCGGTCGGGCCGGGCGTCCTGGCCGAGGCTCGCCGGGTCCGTTCCCGCCTCGCGCTGCGCGGCACCGCCGCGGCCGAGCCGTGGGCCCGGCTGGACCGGGCCGCGCTCACCCTGGCCGGGCTGGCCGGGCGGCTGACCGGGCTGGCCGAGCCGGCGGTACGGGAGGCGGCCGAGGCGGACCGGTCCCTGCGCGAGCTGGCGAACCGGGTGGCGGGCGTGGAACGCGCGTCGAAGCTGACGCCGCAGAGCCCGTTGAACGAGGTGCACGCCTCGCTGGTGGCGCAGTTGGAGGACGGGGTGGCCGCGTACGAGCGGCTGGTGGTGGCCGCGGCGGGTTACGTCGCCGAGGACGCCCGCCCGAACACCGCGCACCCGGCCGCCGCGCGGCTGACCGAGGCCACCGACCTGTTGCACGGCGTAGCCTCCGCCCTGGCCGAACTCCGCACCCCCTTGCGCGCCCCCTGACCGTCCCCTCCGGGCGCTCCCACCCCGCCGCTGCGGCTTCCCTCCCCATGATCACCGGCCTGGGCCTGTCTCGGCACCCGGTCGAGGCCGGGGGAGGGCGAGGAGTCAGGTGGGGGTGGTCTTGGGGGTGGGGGGAGTCCAGGGGGAGGTGCCTACGACGTTCGTCGCGCGTACCCGGTAGTGGTAGGTGACCCCGCGCGCCAGGCCGGTGTTCGTGAAGCCACGGCCGGTGACGTGGAACGTCGCCGGTTCGCGGGTGAAGGCGGCGTCGGTGGCGCGCTGCACGATGAACCCGGCGCCCGGTCCGGCCGGCGTCTGCGCCGACCAGCTCACCGTCACGGTGGCCGTGTCCGGCCCGGACGCGCTCGTGGTGACGCTCACCCCGGTCGGTGCGGCCGGCCGCGCCGGGGTGGTCACCGCGGCCACCGTCGACCAGGGGGAGGCCGCGCCCAGGTACGTCGTGCGTACCCGGTAGTAGTACGTGGTGTCCGGTGCGACTGCCGGGTCCACGTGGGCCTCGCCCACGGCGATGGCCGTGGTGCCCGGACCGCTGGTGAACGTCGGGTTCGTGGCCCGCTGCACGTCCACCCCCGTCGCGAAGGAGTGGTTGGCCCAGCGCAGCGCCACCCGCAGTGGCGCGTTCGGCGGCAGCACCGCGGTCAGCCGGGTCGGCGCGGCCAGGTGCACCGCCGCCGGTGTGGCGTTCGACCAGGACGAGCAGCTCACCGCGTTCTCGGCCCGGATCCGGTAGTGGTAGGTGACGCCCGGGGTGACTGTGGCGTCGGTGTACCGCGTGGCGGTGGCGGCCACGGTGATCTGGGTAAGCCCGGTGGAGAAGGCGCTGTCGGTGGCGCGTTGCAGCCGGTGGCTGGTGGGCACGGGACGGCTGCCGTTGCCGGTCCAGGTCAGCGCGATGGCCGGTAGCGCGGTGGCGCCGCCGGGCGCGGGGGTGGCGCCGAGCCCGGTCGGCGCCCTGGGTGCGACGCGCAGGACCAGCGGACGGCTCATGCCCTGGTCGCGCAGTCCGGCCGAGCGGGTCTGCCAGCGGTACTCCCAGCCGAGGTTGACCATCTGGTTGACCACTACCGCGGGGCGGCCGTCGACCGGGCTGACCGGACCGGCGTCCAGCCGTACGCCGGCCGGGCGGGTGGGGTCGAGCAGCCGTACGCTGTCGCCGATCTTGAACGGCAGGGCGGGCGGTACGGGACGCAGCGCCACCACGACGTCCTCCCGGGGGTTGACCCGGACGGTGTCCTTCCAGCCCAGCTCGCCGGGGTCCGGCGGGCGGACCGTGCCGTCCCAGCCGACCCGGTTGACCACCTGTACGTCGCAGCCCTCGATGTGCACCGGATGGGTACGCGGGGCGTCCCCCACGATCCGCCAGAGCTGCGTGCCGTCGCCGGGCGCACCGACCGCCACTGCCGGGTCGGTGGCGTGCAGCACCTCGGTGGCCGGGTCGGCCGGGCCCAGCGGCAGGGTGGCCGGTGCGAGCGGCCCGCTGACCGGGTGGCCGACCCCGAGCCGTCCCACCGCGCGCCCGTGCCGGGGCTCGAACACCTGCCCGACCGACTTCACCGCCAGCGGCAACGTGACCGGGGTGGTCGCGCCGGCCGGCGTGAACGTGACCGAGGCGGCCCGCGCGGGGACGAGCGTCGGGCGCGGGGTGGAGGTGCCGATCGCGGTGTCGTACGCCGGTTGCGGCACGATCGGCGGCGGCTGGCTGCGCGCGTACGCACCCGGGAGCCGGTCGGCGAGCCGCCGCGTGTCGTACGGCTCGGCCGGGCTGCCGGTGACCCGGATCTGGAGCAGCGTACGGGTGTTCGGGCCGTACCCGGGCCGGGTCGGCGGCAGGCCACCGGCGGGGGTCCGGTCCGGCGCGCCGGTGTGGTGGTCGTGGCGCGGATCGAACCGGGGCAGCGGCGCGGGGCAGTCGTTGTAGAGGATGAGCGTGCTGCCCGGCGGCACGGTGGAGAAGTCGATCACCACGTCGGCCCGCTCGCCGGGGGCGAGCAGCAGCGCGTGCCCGTCCACGTTGAGCACCGTCGGGTCCTGCCTGTCGTACCGGTAGTCCACCGGCCGGTTGGTCAGCACGACGGGGGCGGGGAGCAGGCCGCCCTCGTTGCCGATCTGGATCATCCCGGGGCCGGCGGCGGCCGGGTCGGGCACGCCGCCGTCGCGTGCGTCGGCCGGCCAGTAGGCGGGCCGTCCCGGCGCGCGTACCGCCTCGACCATCGGCACCTCACCGGCGTCCAGCTCGCCGGGGGTGCCGTCGTCCGCCCACATCGGCGCGTCCGAGGCGGCCCGGTAGAGCTGGAGGTTGAGCGCCCGGTCCGCGCAGGCGTTGAGGATCCGGAACCGGTACGCGCGCGGCGCGACCTCCAGGTACGGATAGGCCACGCCGTTGACGAGCGGTGTGTCGCCGTACGCCTCGGGGACGGCCGACGGGTGCGGCACGCCCGGCACCAGCGGCGGCTCGTCGGTGTCGGCGTCGGGGTCGTGGTGCGGGTTCGGCACCGGCGCGACCCACGGGCTGGCGCCGCCGTCCGGGTCGTGGGTCCACGGCCCGTAGTCCCAGCGCCCGGTCGGGTTGGTGCCGGTGAGCCGGTACGGGTTCTGCCGGGGCTGGTAGACGTGCGGGTGCCAGAGGCTGCCCTTGGCGCCCCAGCGGTCCCGGTCCCAGGTGGGGTCCTGGGCGGCGAGCTGCGCGTCGTCGGGTACGAACGTCTTGTCCTCGATCACCAGCGGGAACTGGTCGGCGGGCAGCACGCCGTCCTCGACGAGCTGTTCCTCGGCCGGGTCGGTGAGCAGGTAGAGCGCGATCTGCCCGGAGTAGACGGTGAGCCGGGACAGGCCGAGCGTGTTGTCGTGCAGCCACATCAGCCGGCCGCTCTGCTCGTTCGGGAAGTACAGCGTGGTGGCCCCCGCTCCGGGCGGCGGCATGTCCGGCACCGGCGTGACGCCCACACCGACCGGATACGGGGTGATCTCGCCGGCCGGGGTCACCCACTGCCACGGGTTGCCGGCGCTGATCCAGCCGGTCTGCGCGCCGGACAGGTGCGGCACGGCCCGGTTCTGCGGGTACGGCGCGGGCCCGTCGAGCGGCCCGGCGCCGGCGCCGTCGACAGTCTCGTCGACCGGCAGGAACAGCTCGCCGGCCCGGCCGGTGGGGAGCTGGTTGATGAACTTGATCCGCACCGGGCGGCCCCGGCGGGCAACGATCATCGGGCCGAGGTGCCAGGGGCGGCCGGGCGGGCCGACCGTGTTGTGCCCGGAGGCGTCGGTGCCCAGGTTGAGCTGCCGGTAGCCGCGCAGCCGGGTGGCCGGCAGGTCGCGGTGCAGGCGCTGCGCGTACTCCTGGAGGCCGATCTCGTAGTAGTCGCAGCCCGGCCAGGTGATGGTGTCGGGGACGGCGACCGGCAGGCGGGCACCGAGCCCGGCGGTGGCCGGCTGCCCTGGTAGCGGCAGCGGGTCGACGAACTTGCGGAGGCCGGTGCCGGGCACCGCACGGCCGTCCGGGTCGAGCGTGGGCAGCGGGCTGGCGGCGGTGTTCGGCACCGGGCCGAACAGGCGCGGGACGGCGGCCGGGTCCAGGCTCGCCGGCGCCGGGCCGTCGGCCGGTTCCTCGTCGTGCCCGCGAGCGGCCGGAACGGTGGGCGCGACGGAACCGGGCGGCGCGGTCTCCTCGGCGACGACGGCGGCGTGGTCCGGACGTCCGGGCCGGCTGCGGCGGAACAGCACCATGGCTCTCCCCGGGGTCGGGGCGCGCCGGCCGACACCCCGGCGTGGCGGGCGTGCGCGCTGCTGACGATCCGTGAGCGGTCCACCGCAGCATGCGACGTCGGAAGGGCGAGGGGGAATTGCCCAATCGTCCCTATCTCGACTGATCTTCGGCGTTTCGTGGAAGTTCCACGCCGGGCTGGCAGGCCGGACACCAGTAGGTGACCCGTTCGCCCAGCTCCTCCTTGCGGATGGCGGTCCCGCAGCGGCGGCAGGGCTGGGCCCGGCGACCGTAGACGTAGCTGGTGCCGCCGCGGTGCAACACGCCTGTGGTGCTCTGCGTCCACCGGCCCCGGTTGGCCGCGAGCAGCCGCTGGGCCAGCGCCACTGTGGCGGGCAGGTCCGGCACCGCGCCGACCGGCGTCCACGGCGACACGCCGCGCAGGAACAGCACCTCGCACTTGTAGAGGTTGCCCACCCCGGCCAGGTTGCGCTGGTCGAGCAGCGCCTCGCCGACGGTGCGGTCCGGGTCGGCGGCGAGCCGGCGTACCGCCTCGTCGGCGTCCCAGTCCGGGCCGAGCAGGTCCGGGCCCAGGTGGCCGACGAGCGACTCCTCCTCGGCGGTCGGCACCAGCGCCACCTCGTGCAGGTGGTAGCCGACAGCGACCGCGGCGGGGGAGCGGAGCACCACCCGGATCAGGTGCGCCGGCCGCGCGGTCCAGCGCTCACCCGGGGCGTACGCCCGCCAGGCGCCGTCCATCCGCAGGTGCGAGTGCAGCGTCCACTGCCGGGCGTCGGGGTCGGCCAGGCGCAGCAGCAGGTGCTTGCCCCGGCTCGCCGACTCCCGCACGGTCCAGCCGGTCAGGTCGGTGGCGGCGAGCTGCGGCACGCGGAAGTCGGACCCGGTGAGCCGGGCCCCGGCCAGCGCGCGTTGCAGCACGCGCGCGGTGTTCCAGACGGTGTCGCCTTCGGGCACCCGGCCATTGTCCCCCGGTCGAGCAGAACTCGCATGTGTCGCCATTTGTACTGAGGTTCCACATGATCTATGGAAACGCAACGATCAGGGGGTTCTGAGGAGAATGCTGATGGCTCACTCACGACGTCGTACCGTCGTCGCCCTGACCGCACTGCTCACCGTGGCCGCCGGACTGCCCGGCACGCCCGCGCCCGCCGCGCCCTCACCCACCGCCGCACCGGCCCGCGCCGCCGGTCCCGAACGCTGGTCCGTCGACCTCGCCGTGGCCGGCGGCGACGACGTCAACGTCGCCTGGCGGTCCGGCCGCCTGGGGCTGGCCGACCCCCGACCCGCCGTCCGGACCCGCCCGGCCGCCGTGGGCGGACCGGTGGCCGAGGGCATCCTGCTCTCCGCGCCGCGCGCCCTGCGGAAACCCGCGACCCGGGTACGCGCGCAGCTCGCCGCCCGCACCGGCGACGGGGGTACGGCGGTGGCCCAGGTACGCGGCTGGCGTGCCCGTGGCTGGACCGAGTGGCGCGACGGCGCCGACGCGGTCTTCGACCAGCCGGTCAGCCGGGTCCAGGCGCGCGTCGTGCTGACCACCCGCGACGCCGCGTCGGAGGCCACCGTGACCGGCCTGACCCTGGCCGCCGACCGGGTCACCACCACAGCGGTCCAGCCGGCCGCCGCGCTCACCTACCGGGTGTACGCGACCCGCATCGGCCTGGTCGGCGGCACCACCGCCAACGGGCACACCGTGGGCACCCGGGACCACTTCGCGGCGCTGCCCACCCGGCGCGGCCTGTCCCCGCGCGACACTGGTGACTACACGGTCAAGGTCTGCACGACGAGCGGCAGCCGTTGCGAGTACGCACCGGTGTGGGACGTCGGCCCGTGGAACACCAGGGACGACTGGTGGAACCCGGCGTCGGTCCGGGAGAACTGGACGGACCTGCCACGCGGATTGCCGGAGGCGCAGGCGGCGTACCAGAACGGCTACAACGGAGGGCGCGACCAGTTCGGACGTACCGTGCGCAACCCGGCAGGGCTGGACCTCGCCGACGGGACGTTCTGGGACGGGCTGCGGCTCACCGACAACGCCTGGGTGGACGTGACGCTGCTGTGGACCGGCGGCGGGGCGCGGGCGATCGTCGGCTCCGGGCCGCTGAACCTGCGCACCGGGGCGAGCACCTCGTACGCGAGCCGTGGCCTGGCCGCCACGCACGCCCACGTGCCGGTGCGGTGCTACGTCACCGGGCAGCGCGTCGCCGGCACGTACCGCACCACGACGAGGTGGTACCGCCTGGTGGACGGCACCTACGTCAGCCACGCGTACCTGTCCTCGATCTACGGCGCCACCGTCCCCCGCTGCTGACCCCCGCCCGTCACCCCCTCGCCTCTCGCCTCCCGCCTCCCGCTGATCTTGCACTTTCGGCCCGCCCGGTGGGGCTTTCGCCGGATGTGCCGGGGCAGCAACCGCAAGATCGCGGGACCGGGGGGGAGGGGGGAGGGGGAGGGCGGGGTCAGGGGGTGGTGATGGTGACCAGGTCGCCCGGGGCGGTGTTCAGGGTGTCGGCGGCCCGGCCGGTGTTCACCGCGACGGCGACCTGGGCGGCGGAGTCGACGTAGACCACCAAGACGCCCTGCGGCGCGTCGCCGAACGTGCGGCCGTGGACCGCCTCGTGGCCGTTCACCAGCACCCGGGACGGCAGCCCGTCGAGCAGTGGGCCGGGCGCGGCGAGCTGGACGTTGCCGAAGTGGTCGACGGTCAGCACCTCGGCGCGCAGCACGCCGTCCGCCGCGTGCACCACCGGTTCCGGCAGCCGGACCAGCGTGCCCGGGTCCACCGCCGGCCCGGCCTCGGCCACTGGCGCGCCGAGCGCCAGCCGGGCTGCCACCGGCGCGAACACGTCACGCCCGTGGAACGTGCGGGAGACGACCGGGCCGAGCCAGGCCGGGTTGGTCAGCTCCACCGCGGCGACGACCCCGCCCAGCGCCTCGGCGGCCGGGATCAGCAGCCCGTTGTCCGGCCCGACGAGCAGCCCGCCGGGCGCGGCGAGCGCGATCCCGCGTCGCGTGGTGCCCACGCCCGGGTCGACCACTGCCACGTGCACCCCCCACGGCAGGTACGGCACGGTCTGCGCGAGCACCGCCGCGCCCCGGCGTACGTCGGCGGGTGGGATCAGGTGCGTCACGTCGATCACCCGTACCGCCGGGGCGAGCCGGGCCAGCACCCCGTGGCACGCCGCCACGAACCCGTCGGCCAGGCCGTAGTCGGTGGTCAGCGAGACACACTGCGGGGTGCCGTTCACTGGGTGCCCGCCCTGGTCAGGTGCCGAGCCAGCCGCAGCTCGTCGTGCAGCGGGATGCCGTCGGAGCCGACGTGCGGGATCGCCACCGGCCCTCCTCCCGCTCGCGTCCGGCACACCCTAACCGGCACAGCGGGCGGTCAGCCGCGTAGGCGCAGGCCGCGCGGGGTGGCGCGGAAACCGGCGGCGGTCAGCGCGTAGTGCAGCGGGGACGCGTGCACGGCCTCGCCGTCGGCGCGTTCCACCGAGATCGCACCGAGCGCACCGGAGTGCACCGCGTCGGCGAGCGCCTTGCCGGCCGCGCCGAGCGTGTCGGTGTCGTCGGTGAACGACAGGATCGTCCGGCCGCCCCGCTCGACGTAGAGCACCAGATCGCCGCCGACCAGCACGACAAGCGCGCCCGCCTTGCGCCCGGCCCGGTGGCCGGTGGCGGGTGCCGCGCCGCCGCCGGAGTCGACAACGCGTTCGGGCCAGGGCACCGCCGCGCCGTACGGGTTGGCCGGGTCGGTGGCCGCGAGCACCACTGTCGGCCCGCCCCGGCCCTGGGTGTCGTCGGCGAGCGCCCGGATGCGGTCCACCGCGCCGGGCACCGCGAACTGGGCCGCGCCGAGCCCTTCCACGAAGTAGCCGCGCCGGGCCGCCCCGCGTTCCTCCATCGCGGACAGCACCGGGTAGACCCCGGCGAATCCGCCGGTGACCTGCTCGGCCATGACCGCGCCCCGGGTCACCACACCGTGCCGCTCCAGCAGCAGGTCGGCCAGCGCGGCGGCGCGGCGGGTGGGGTCGAGGTCGCGTTCGGGCAGCCGGGACCAGCGACCGGCCATCGTGGGCGGACCGCTGCGGCTGGGCAGCGCGACCCGGCCGGGACGGCGGAAGCGGGTGCGCGGCGCCGACGGCCGGGAGCGGTGCGCCCCACCCGCGCCGAGCGTGGCCCGCAGCGGCGCGAGGGTGTCGTTGGTGAGGTGACCGGCCCACACCAGATCCCACACCGCGCCGGACAGTGCGGCGTCGTCGGTGGCGCCGACCCGGTCGGACAGCGAGCGGAAGAACAGCGCCTGCCCGTCGGCGAGCGCGTCGAGCACCGACTCGTGCAGCGGGGTGAGCGTCAGCGCCTCGTCCGGCGGCGGGAGCAGCAGCGGCGCGACGTCGGCGTACGCGAGTGTCACCCACCCGTCCCCGCCGGAGATCGCGCCCGCGCCGGCCCACACCACCTCGCCGCCGGCGCACAGCTCGTCGAGCTGGGCGGGGGAGTAGTCGGCCACCCGGGCGGGCAGCACCAGGCGTTCCAGCGCGGACGCGGGCACGCTCACGCCCTGCAACTGCTCCACGGCGGCGGTGACCGCCTCGACGCCCCGGGCCGACGATCCGACCTGCTGCCAGCGCGGCAGGAACGCGGCGAGCGCGCGCGGCGGCACCGGCTCGATCTCCCGGCGCAGGGCGGCGAGGGAGCGGCGGCGCAGCAGGCGCAGCACCTCGGCGTCGCACCACTGGGTGCCCACCGTGTCCGGGGCGAACTCACCGGAGACCACCCGGCCGGTCGCGGCGAGCCGGCGCAGCGCCTGCTCCACCACGAACACGCCGAGCCCGAACCGGGCCGCGCAGGTGGCCGCCGCGAACGGGCCGTGCGTGCGGGCGTACCGGGCGACCAGGTCGGCGAGCGGATCGGCCACCGGTGCCAGGTAAGCCTCGGCGACCCCGACGGGCAGCGCCACCCCGAGCGCGTCGCGCAGCCGGGCGGCGTCCTCGACCACCACCCAGCGGTCCTCCCCGGCGATGCGGACGCGCAGCACCCGCCGGGCTGCCGCCAGCTCGCCGGTCCACGACTCCGGCACGCCGCGCTCGGCCAGCTCGGCGCCGCTCAGGTCGCCGACCACGCGCAGCAGCTCGACCACGTCCTCCGGGTCGCGGGGCCGCCGCTGCTCGGTGAGCCAGCGCAGTTGGCGCGCGGTCTCGGTGAGCACCGCCGGATCGAGCAGCTCCCGCAGGTCGACGCGGCCGAGAAGCTCGCCGAGCAGCCCGGAGTCGAGCGCCAGCGCGGCGGCCCGCCGCTCGGCCAGTGGCGCGTCGCCCTCGTAGAGGAACGCGCCGACGTACCCGAACAGCAGCGACCGCGCGAACGGCGACGGGCGCTCGGACTCCACCTCGACCAGGCGTACCTTGCGGGCGGCCAGGTCGCGCATCAGCCCCGCGAGGGCGGGCTGGTCGAACACGTCCTGGAGGCACTCGCGGGCGGCCTCCAGCGTGACCGGGAAGTCGGCGTACTCGCGGGCCACGTCGAGCAGTTGCGCGGCGCGCTGGCGTTGCTGCCACAGCGGCTGCCGCCGCCGGGGGTCACGCCGGGGCAGCAGCAGCGACCGGGCCGCGCACTCGCGGAACCGGGACGCGAACAGCGCCGACGTACCCACCGACTCCTCGACGAGCTGGGCGATCTCGTCCGGCTCGAAGACGACCACGTCGGCGCCGGGCGGGGTGTCGGCGGTGTCCGGCAGGCGCACCACGATGCCGTCGTCGGAGGGCATGACCTGGGCGTCCACGCCGTACCGCTCGGCCAGCCGGCGGCCGATCGCCAGCGCCCACGGCCCGTTGACGCGCGCGCCCAGCACCGAGTGCACGGCGAGCCGCCAGTCGCCGAGCTCGTCGCGGAACCGCTCGACCACCACGGTCCGGTCGTCCGGCAGCGACCGGGTGGCCGCCTTCTGCTCGCGCAGGTAGTTCATCAGGTTGCCGGCGGCCCAGTCGTCGAGCCCACCGGCGCGCAGCGCCGCCACCGCGTCCGCGTCGGACTGCCGCAGCAGCGCCCGGACCCGGGCGCCGATCGCCCGGCCCAGCTCGACCGGGCGGCCGAGCTGGTCGCCCTTCCAGAACGGCATCCGGGCCGCCTGCCCGGGCGCGGGGGAGACCAGCACCCGGTCGGGGGTGATCTCCTCGATCCGCCAGGACGACGAGCCGAGCAGGAACACGTCGCCCACCCGGGACTCGTAGACCATCTCCTCGTCCAGCTCGCCGACCCGGGCCGCCCGCTCGGCACCGGCCAGGAACACGCCGAACAGGCCCCGGTCGGGGATGGTGCCGCCGCTGGTCACGGCGAGCCGCTGGGCGCCGGGCCGGCCGGTCAGCACGTCGGTGGCGCGGTCCCAGACCAGCCGGGGACGCAGCTCGGCGAACGCGGTGGACGGGTAGCGGCCGGAGAGCATGTCGAGCACCGCGTGCAGCGCCGAGTCGGGCAGCTCCGCGAACGGCGCCGCCCGGCGGACCAGCACGGCCAGGTCGCCGAGCGGCCACGGCTCCAGCGCCACCATCGCGACGATCTGCTGTGCCAGCACGTCGAGCGGGTTGCGCGGGTAGTGCAGCTCCTCGATCGCCCCGGCGCCCATCCGCTCGGCCACCACCGTGCAGGAGAGCAGGTCGCCCCGGTGCTTGGGGAAGACGACGCCACGTGAGACAGCGCCCACCTGGTGCCCGGCCCGCCCGACCCGTTGCAGCCCGGCCGCCACGCTCGGCGGCGCCTCGATCTGCACCACCAGGTCGACGGCGCCCATGTCGATGCCCAGCTCCAGGCTGGACGTGGCGACCACGGCGGGCAGCCGACCGGATTTGAGTGCCTCCTCGATCTGCTTGCGCTCCTCCCGGGAGACGCTGCCGTGGTGCGCCCGGGCGATCACCGCCGGCGCACCGGCCGCCGCGCCGGCCTGCGCCATCACCTCCGCCGGCAGCCGCGGCGTCCGCACCGGCCCGGACCCGGCGGCGGGCGGCGGGCCGTCGGCGCCGGGCAGCAGATCGGATACGCGCACCGGCTCTCCGCCCCGGGCCACGCGGCTGCCCTCCTGGGCGGACGCCGCCTCGATCTCCTCGGCGGCCAGCTCGTTGAGCCGCGCGCAGAGGCGTTCGGCGCCGCGCCGGGAGTTGGTGAACACGATCGTGGACCGGTGCGCGCGAATCAGCGCGAACACCCGCTCCTCGACGGCCGGCCAGATCGAGGCGCGGCGGGGGGCGCGGCCGCCCAGGTCGTCCTCGGGCGGCTCCTGCTCGTCGAGGCGGGTCATGTCCTCCACCGGGACCTGGACGCTGACCTCGATGGTCTTGTCGGCCGGTGGTTGCACCACGTCGACCGGGCGCGCGCCGCCGAGGAAGCGGGCGCACACGTCGATCGGCCGGACGGTGGCGGACAGGCCGATCCGTTGCGCGGGCCGGTCCAGCAGCGCGTCGAGCCGTTCCAGGGACAGCGCCAGGTGGGCGCCGCGCTTGGTGCCGGCGACCGCGTGCACCTCGTCCACGATCACCGTGTCGACGCCGCGCAGCGAGTCGCGGGCGGCGGAGGTGAGCAGCAGGAACAGCGACTCGGGCGTGGTGATGAGGATGTCCGGCGGGGTGCGGGCGAAGGCCCGGCGCTCGTCGGCCGGGGTGTCGCCGGTACGCATCCCGACGGTGATGTCCGGCGGGACCAGACCGAGCCGGGAGGCGGCGTGGCGGATGCCGGTGAGCGGGGCGCGCAGGTTGCGTTCCACGTCCACGGCGAGCGCCTTGAGAGGGCTGACGTAGAGCACCCGGCAGCGGCGCCGGGGATCGGCCGGCGGCGACTCCTTGGCGAGCCGGTCGAGCGACCAGAGGAACGCCGCGAGCGTCTTGCCCGAGCCGGTCGGCGCGACCACCAGCGCGTTGCGTGCGGCGGCCACCGAACGCCAGGCGCCCTCCTGGGCCGGGGTGGGCGCGGCGAAGGCCGCGGTGAACCACTCCCGGGTCGCCGCGCCGAACTCCGCCAGCACGCCGCCCGACCCGCTCGACCTGCCTGACCCGCTTGACCCGCTCGACCTGTCTGACCCGCCTGACCTGTCTGACCCGCCTGACGGGGTCACCTCGTCCGCCACGCTCCCATCCTGCCGCGCGGGTGTGACATCCGGCCCGTCGCCGGACCGTTGCGTCCCGCCCGCAGCGGGCGAAGAATGCAATGGGCGATTATTCCGTTAAGTCTTACTTAACTGCTTGCTTGTGAGCAGCAACATAAAGTAACTTCACTCGCGATGCAGCGTGGGGTGGAGGCGTGGATGACCGTCGAGGAACGAGTCCTGGGGCCGGGGACCGACGTGCTCATCCGTAAGGTCGACAGTCGCCTGGCCGCGCTGCGCGCCGGTCTGCGCGGCCCCGATCTGGAGCTGGCCGAGGAGCTGGCCGCACGGCTGCGCGAGATGATCCTGGCCACCGCCCGGTCCAGCGCCGCCGACCGGGCCCGGGTCCGGGCCGCTGTGCACTACTTCGTCCAGCGGCGGGAGAGCCGCGACGCCCGGCTGCCGCTGCGCTCCCTGGCCGCCGCCCAGCGCGCCGTCGACCGCGCCGCCCGCCAGCTGGCCACCCCCAACCCCGCCCCCTGACGACCGCACCCCACCCCGCCCTTCCCTCGCGCGGCGACCAGGGAATTTGCGGCGGGATCAGGCGTGCTCCCGGACACGAACTCCTTGATCAGCGGGCCGGAGAGGGCGGCTGGGCGAGGGGGATACGGGTGGGTTTTGGGGAAAACGGCCCGGTTCGGTGCCGCTGTGGCGTGTGATCGGTCGTGACACCAGCGTGTCCCCGCGCTGTCACCTCGACCGGGAGTACGCGTGCTCGTCCTGCTGATCGTGCACCTGGTGGCGGCGCTGCTCGCCCCGCCGCTGGTCCGCCGGTGGGGTCCGCGCGCCTGCCTGCTGCTCGCGCTCGCCCCGGCCGCCACAGCGGTGTGGGCGGCGGCGCACACCGGAGCGGTACGCGACGGCGGCGCGGTGGTCGAGACGTACCCGTGGATCTCGCAGTTGCAGCTCGACGTGGCGCTGCGGGTCACCACGCTGTCCTGGCTGATGTTGCTGCTCGTCGGCGGCGTCGGCGCGCTGGTGCTGGTCTACTCCGCCCGCTACTTCCCGCCCGGGTCGACCGGGCTGGCCCGGTTCGCCGCCGTCATGGTCGCCTTCGCCGGGGCGATGCTCGGCCTCGTCGTCTCCGACGACCTGCTGCTGCTCTACGTCTTCTGGGAGCTGACCACCGTCTTCTCCTACCTGCTCATCGGGCACAGCACCGAGCGCCGGTCCAGCCGGTGGGCCGCCGCGCAGGCGCTCACCGTGACCACGCTGGGCGGGCTGGCCATGCTCGTCGGGTTCCTGCTGCTCGGCCACCACGCCGGCGGCTACCGGTGGTCCGCGGTGGCGGCGGCGCCGCTGCCCGGCGGGGGATACCTCACCGTCGCGGTGCTGCTCATCCTCGCCGGGGCGCTGGCGAAGTCCGCCGTGTTCCCGTTCAACGCCTGGCTGCCGGTGGCGATGGCCGCGCCGACGCCGGTGAGCGCGTACCTGCACGCGGCGGCGATGGTGAAGGCCGGCATCTTCCTCATCGGACTGCTCGGCCCGCTGCTCGCCCCGGCCGGCGGGTGGCGGCCGGTCACCGTCGTGGCCGGGCTGGTCACGCTCGTCATCGGCGGGTGGGCGGCGCTGCGGCAGGTCGACCTGAAGTTGCTGCTGGCGTACGGCACGGTCAGCCAGCTCGGCCTGCTCACAGTGGTGTTCGGCGCGGGCACGCCGAAGGCGGCGCTGGCCGGCGTGGCGATGCTGGCGGCGCACGCCCTGTTCAAGGCGGCGCTGTTCCTGGTCGTCGGCATCCTCGACCACGAGGCCGGCACCCGTGACCTGCGGGATCTGTCCGGGCTGGGCCGGGCCGCGCCGGTGCTGGCCACCGTCGCCACGCTGGCCGCCGCCTCGATGGCCGGGGTGCCGCCGCTGCTCGGGTTCGTCGGGAAGGAGGCGGCGCTCGCCGCGTTCACCGGTGATCCACCGGTCCTGATCGTGCTGGTGGTCGGCAGCGCGCTCACCGTCGCGTACAGCATCCGGTTCCTCTGGGGCGCGTTCGGCACCCGGCCCGGTGTGCCGGACACCGAGTGGGCCCGGCCGCCCGCCGCGATGTTCGTACCCCCGGCTCTGCTCGCCGTGGCCGGGCTCGCCGCCGGTCCGGCCGCCGGGTGGCTGAGCGGCCTGTTCGAGCCGTACGCCGAGCTGTTCGGGCCGGTCGAGGAGCGCCTGGCGCTCTGGCACGGACCGACGGAGGCGCTCGGCCTGTCCGCCCTCGTGCTGGCCGGCGGCGTGGTGCTGCACCTGGTCCGCGGCCCGCTGGCGCCCCTGCTGGCCCGGCTGCGTTCGCCGGTGGGCGGCAACCAGGGGTACGAGTGGGTGACGCACGCCTTCGACCGGCTCGCCATCGAGGTCACCGGCGCCACCCAGCGCGGCTCGCTGCCGCAGTACCTCGGCACCGTGCTGCTCGCGCTGGTGTTCGTGCCTGGCGGGGCGATGATCGCCACCGCGCCGTGGCGGGTCGATCTGGCGGTCTGGGACAACCCGGCCCAGCTCGTGGTCTGCGTGGTGATCGCGGTCGCCGCACTGCTCGCGGTGAGCGCGCGGCGCCGGCTCACCGCGATGCTGCTCGTCGGCGTGACCGGCTACGGCACCGCGATGATGTTCGTCCTCTACGGCGCCCCGGACGTGGCGCTCACCCAGTTCCTGGTGGAGACCGCCACGATCGCGGTGTTCGTGCTGGTGCTGCGGCGGCTGCCGGCGCGCTTCTCGGCCCGTCCGCTGCGCCGCAGCCGCTGGGTACGGCGCGGGATCGGGATCGCCGCCGGTGTGGTGATGGCCGGGCTGGCGCTCGTCGCGGCCGGGGCGCGGCGCGCGCCGTCGATCTCCGCGGCCTTCCCGGATCTCGCCCTCACGCAGGGGTACGGCCGCAACGTCGTGAACGTGACGCTCGTCGACATCCGCGCCTGGGACACCATGGGGGAGATCTCGGTGCTCGTGGTGACCGCGACCGGTGTGGCCAGCCTGATCTACGAGCGTTCCCGCACCGGGCCGCGCCCTCGTCGCCCGCCACCGGCCGCGCTGCGCGCCGGGGACCGGCGCACGGTGTGGCTGCGCGGCGGGCAGACGCTGCCGGAACGGCGGCGCTCGATCGTGTTCGAGGTGGTCACCCGGCTGATCTTCCACACCGTACTGATCTTCTCGTTCTTCCTGCTGTTCTCCGGGCACAACGCGCCCGGCGGCGGTTTCGCCGGCGGGCTCGTGGCCGGGCTGGCGCTGGCCCTGCGTTACCTGGCCGGCGGCCGGTACGAGCTGGCCGAGGCGGCGCCGGTCGGGGCCGGAACGGTGCTCGGCGCGGGTCTGGGCATCTCGGTGGGCAGCGGCGTGCTCGGCCTGGCGCTCACCGGCCAGGTGCTGCAGAGCGTGAAGGTCAACCTGTGGCTGCCCGTGGTCGGCGACTTCTACCTGGTCACGTCGCTGTTCTTCGACATCGGCGTCTATCTCGTGGTGGTCGGGCTGATCCTGGACATCCTGCGCAGCCTGGGCACCGAGGTGGACCGGCACGTGGAGGCCGCGGGAGACGCGGGGCACGGGCTGGTGGTCCAGCGGGAGGGGCCACCGTGAGCGCGAGGAGTGAGCCGGTTTTGCGAGCCCCGCAGTCGCGAACAGAGGTGGCTGTGAGCGCGAGGAGTGAGCCGGTTTTGCGAGCCCCGCAGTCGCGAACAGAGGTGGCTGTGAGCGCGAGGAGTGAGCCGGTTTTGCGAGCCCCGCAGTCGCGAACAGAGGTGGCTCAGTGACGAGGAGCGCGGCCGGGCCGACGCTGGTGCTGGTGCTGGCCGTCGGGGTGCTCGTCGCCACCGGCGTCATGCTGTTGCTGGAACGCAGCCTGACCCGGATCCTGCTCGGCATCATCCTGCTCGGCAACGGCGTGAACCTGCTCATCCTGCTCGGTGGGCGGTCCGGCGCCGCACCGCTCGTCGGTTCCGCCTCGCAGGGCGAGATGAGCGACGCGCTGCCGCAGGCCATGGTGCTCACCGCCGTGGTGATCACGTTCGGGCTGACCGCGTTCCTGCTCGCTGTCGCCTACCGGAGCTGGTACACCAGCGGCGACGACGAGGTGCAGGACGACCTGGAGGACCGGCAGATCGTCCGGCTCGCCGAGAGCAACGAGGTGTCCACCGCGGACCACGGCGGTGAGGGCCCGGACGACGACCCGGAGCAGGTGGACCCGGAGCCGGCCCGGCGGCGGTTGCATCGCGGGGACGCCTCATGACCGCGCTGGTTCCGCTGCCGGTGGTGGTGCCGCTGCTCGGCGCGGCCCTCACCCTCCTGCTGTCCGGCCGGCCCGGGTTGCAACGGTGGATAAGCGTGCTGTGCCTGTCCAGCGTCCTTGTGGTGGCGGCGGCGCTGCTGGTGGAGGCGTACCGGTTCGGGCCGGTGGTGGTGCACGTGGGCGGCTGGCCGGCGCCGGCGGGCATCGTGCTGGTGGCGGACCAGTTGGCGGCGCTGATGGTGCTCGTCTCCTCGGCGGTGACGCTGTGCGTGCTGCTCTACTCGATCGGGCAGGGCCGGGGCGAGACCGGGGAGACAGCGCCGGTGAGCATCTACCACCCCACGTACCTGGTGCTGACCGCCGGCGTCACGAACGCCTTCCTCGCCGGGGACCTGTTCAACCTCTTCGTCGGCTTCGAGATCCTGCTGGCCGCGAGCTTCGTGCTGATCACGCTGGGCGGCACCGAGGTGCGGCTGCGGACCGGATCGACGTACGTGGTGGTCAGCATCCTGTCGTCACTGCTGTTCCTGTCCGCGGTGGGACTGGTGTACGCGGCCACCGGCACGCTGAACATGGCGCAGCTCGCCGGCCGGCTGGACGCGTTGCCGTCGGGCGTACGCCTGACCCTGCAACTGATGCTGCTGCTCGCGTTCGGGATCAAGGCGGCGGTGTTCCCGCTGTCGGCGTGGCTGCCGGACAGCTACCCGACCGCGCCCGCCCCGGTGACAGCGGTCTTCGCGGGCCTGCTCACCAAGGTCGGCGTGTACGCGATCATCCGTGCCGAGACGTTGCTGTTCCCCGGCGGCCAGGTCGCCACGCTGCTGATGGTGGTGGCCGGGCTGACCATGGTGGTCGGCATCCTCGGCGCGGTGGCGCAGTCGGACCTGAAGCGGCTGCTGTCGTTCACGCTGGTCAGCCACATCGGGTACATGATCTTCGGGGTGGCGCTGAGCAGTGTCGCCGGCCTGTCCGGGGCGATCTTCTACGTGGTGCACCACATCACCATCCAGACCACGCTGTTCCTGGTCGCCGGCCTGGTCGAGGAACGCGCAGGCAGCACCGACCTGCGTCGCATCGGCGGCTTGGCGCGGGTCGCCCCGACCCTCGGCGTGCTCTTCTTCGTCCCCGCGATGAACCTCGCCGGCATCCCGCCGTTCTCCGGCTTCCTCGGCAAGCTCGGCCTGCTCCAGGCCGGCGTGGCGGCCGGCGGCGTGCTGCCCGCCGTGCTCGTCGCGGCTGGCACGCTCACCAGCCTGCTCACCCTCTACGCCGCTTCCCGGGTGTGGAACATCGCGTTCTGGCGGGAGCCCCGGCTGGCCACCGCCACCCCGCCGGCCCGGCTGCCCGGGCTGATGGTCGGCGCGACCACCGCCCTGGTGGCGCTGGGGGTGCTGTTCACGCTGGCGGCCGGGCCGCTGTTCCAGGTCACCGCGGACGCGGCCACCGACCTGCGCGAACGCACCCCGTACGTGCGGGCGGTCCTGCCCGGGGACGTGCCGTGAGCGACCACCTGCCCCCGGGCGGGGGCGCGGCCGGAGAGCCCGCGGGCGTTCCCCGGGCGGCGCCCGCCCCGGACGCGCCCGCCCCGACCACCGGCCGGGGCGGGCGGCGGCGGGACCAGGCGGTCGCGCTCGGCTGGCTGGTCGTCGTGTGGATGCTGCTGTGGGGCGACGTGTCCTGGGGCAACCTGGTCGCCGGCCTGGTGGTCGGCGTGGCGGTGCTGCTGTTCTTCCCGCTGCCGTCGGTCACGTTCGGCGGCCGGGTACGCCCCCGCGCGCTGCTGGTGTTCGTGGCCACGTTCGTCGCTGAGCTGGTCAGCGCCAGCATCCACGTGGCAGCCGTGGCGCTGCGCTTCGGCTACCGCCCGCGCGGCGCGATCATCGCGGTGCCGCTGCGCGTGCGCACCGACCTCAACCTGACACTCACCGCCGAGGCGATCTCGCTGGTGCCGGGCACGCTGATCATCGACGTCGACAGGGCGGAGGGCGTGCTCTACGTGCACGTGCTCGACGTGCGCGGACCCGAGGACCTGGTCGGCAGCCGCGAGCGCGTGCTGGCCGTCGAACGGCGCATCGTGCGTGCCATCGGATCTCCCGCCGAGGTACGCCGCCTCGGCCCCGAACCCGTGTAACGGAGGAACCAGTGACAGTCCTGCTCGCCGTCGCGCTCACCGTGCTGCTCTCGGCCACCGCGTTGCTCGCTCTGGCCCGGATCTACCGCGGACCGTCCCTGCTCGACCGGGTCGTCGGCGCCGACCTGCTGCTGTCGGCGATGCTCGCCGCGGTGGGGGCGGAGGCGGCGGTGAACCGGCACGCCACCACGCTGCCCGTCCTGGTGGTGCTCTCCCTGCTCGGCTTCATCGGGTCGGTGTCGCTGGTGCGCTTCGCGGTCCGGGCTGAAGCGTGAGCGCGAGGAGTGAGCCGGTCTTGCGAGCCCCGCAGTCGCGAACGGAAGGAGGTTCAACCTGATGGTCGGCACGATCGTGGACTGGGTGGGTGGGGTGCTGCTGCTGGCCGGGGCGGCGCTGGCCCTGATCGCCGGCATCGGGCTGGTGCGTTTCCCGGACGTGCTGGACCGCATGCACGCGGCCACCAAGCCGCAGGTGCTGGGCGTCCTGCTGCTGCTGGCCGGGCTGGCGCTGCGTCTGCGTACCCCCTCGGACCTGGGCATGCTGGTCCTGGTGGCGATCTTCCAGCTCGCCACCGCGCCGGTGGCCGCGCAGATGATCGGCCGGGCCGCGTACCGTTCCGGACGGGTCGACCGGACGCTGCTGGACGCCGACGAACTGGCCGGACGGTGAACCGGACGCACGGGAGGCTTCCCGGCACCCTCAGCGAACGTCCAGCGGCTACCGATAAAATGGGCCGCATGATCGACTCTCCTGCCCCGGAGGGCAGCAGTAGCCGGCCGGGTAATACCCGGCGAATTCCCTCCCCGACGACCCCGGGAGCCCTGAACCTCCCGTGTTGATCCTCGTCGGTCTCCTTCTCATCACCGTCCTCACCGCCGCCACCGGTTACTTCGTGGCCCAGGAGTTCGGTTACGTCGCCGTGGACCGTGGCAAGCTCAAGCAGCTCGCCGACGGTGGCGATCGTCCCGCGGCCCGGGCCCTGGAGGTGACCGCGCGGCTCTCCTTCATGCTGTCCGGCGCCCAGCTCGGCATCACAGTGACCGCCCTGCTGGTCGGTTACGTCGCCGAGCCGTTCCTGGGTGCCGGGCTGGCCGATCTGCTCGGCCTGGCCGGGCTGTCCAGCGCGGTCACGCTGCCGCTGTCGGTGGCCCTCGCCCTGACCATCGCCACAGTGGTGCAGATGGTCCTCGGCGAGCTGGCCCCGAAGAACCTGGCCATCGCGCGGGCGGAACGGCTCGCCCGGGCGCTGGCGCCGTCCACCCTGCTCTACCTGAAGATCGCCGGTCCGCTGATCACGCTGTTCGACAGGGCGGCCGTTCGGCTGCTCCGCCGGCTCGGCATCGAGCCGATCGAGGAGCTGCCCAGCGGCGCCACCCCGCAGGACCTGGAACAGATCATCGCCGAGTCCCGGGAGGAGGGGCACCTCGACGCCGAGATGTCCGACCTGCTGGACCGGGGTCTGGACTTCCGGGAGCTGACCGCCGGGGAGGCGATGGTGCCGCGCGTCGACGTGCACACCATCCGGGCGGACGAGCCGGTCAGCCGCATCGTCGAGCTGCTGGACACCGGCCACTCCCGGTTTCCGGTGAGCGGCGCCGAGGGCGTCGACGACCTGATCGGCGTGGTCGGCATCGCCGATGTGCTCGGGGTGCCCCCGGCGCAGCGCGCGACCACCCGGGTCGACGCGGTGGCCGTACCCCCGTTGCTGGTGCCCGAGACGCTGCCGCTGCCGACGGTGCTGGACCGCCTGCGGTCCGGGCACCGGCAGCTCGCCTGCGTGGTCGACGAGTACGGCGGCTTCGCCGGCGTGATCACGCTGGAGGATCTGGCCGAGGAGCTGGTCGGGCCGATCCGCGACGAGGACGACCCGCCGGACCGGGCCGCGGCGCGGCAGGAGGACGGCTCCTGGGTGGTCCCGGCGCGCTGGCGCATCGACGAGGTCGCCGACAGCACCGGCATCGAGCTGCCCGAGCGCCCCGAGTACGACACGCTCTCCGGTCTGGTGATGCGGGAGCTGGGCCGGGTGCCCGAGGTCGGTGACCTGCTGGAGATCCCGGTCGCCACGGACGGCGACGAGCCGGCCGCCGGCCCCCGGGTGCTGGTCGAGGTGCTGGCGGTGGACCGGCACGTGGCCGACTCGGTGCGGCTGCGGTCCACCGCCGACGTGTCCGGGGAGGGTGCCGCATGAGCCCCGGGTTCGCGTTGTTCTTCTCCGTGGGGCTGCTGGCGCTCAACGGGTTCTTCGTGGCCGCCGAGTTCGCGCTCGTCGCGGCCAAGCGGTACCGGCTGGAACAGGCGGCGGCCGGCGGCGGCCGGGCGGCCCGCGCGGCGCTGGACGGCGTCCGCGAGCTGAGTCTGATGCTGGCGGGCGCGCAGCTCGGCATCACGCTGTGCACGCTGGGTCTGGGCGCGCTGGCCGAACCGGCCATCGAGCACCTGCTCAGCCCGCTGCTGCACGCGGTCGGCCTGCCCGATGCGGTCAGTCACGTGGTGGCGCTGGTGTTCGCGCTGTCGCTGGTGACGTTCCTGCACCTGGTGGTCGGCGAGATGGCCCCGAAGTCGTGGGCGATCACCGACGCCGAGCGTTCGGCGACGCTGCTGGCGCTGCCGTTCCGGGCGTTCGCCCGGATCGCCCGGCCGGTGCTGTCCGTGCTCAACGGGCTGGCGAACGCGATGCTGCGCCTGGTCGGGGTGCAGCAGCAGGACCAGTTGGCCCAGGTGCACGGCCCGGACGAGCTGCGCATACTGCTGGAGCAGTCCCGGGAGCACGGCCTGCTCGGTGCCGAGCAGCACCAGTTGCTGACCAGCATGCTGGAGCTTCAGGGCACCACTGTCGCCCAGGTGATGGAGCCGTTCGACCAGATCGTCACTGTGGGCCGGGGCGAGACCGCCGAGCGGATCGAGCACGTCTCACGCGACAGCGGCCGGTCCCGGCTGGCCGTTGTCGACGCCGGTGGCGAGGTGTGCGGCCTGGTGCACGTACGCGAGGCGGTGCGCGCCGTCACCATCGGCCGCCCGGCGACCGCGGAGGAGCTGATGACAAGCGCCTTCACGCTGCCGGCCGAGGCGTCGGTGACCGAGGCGGTGACCTCCATGCGGGCGCAGCAGGCGCAGCTCGCGCTGGTGAGCAACGGCGGTGGGCCGACCCGGCCGATCGGGTTCGTCGCGCTGGAGGACCTGCTGGAGGAGGTCATCGGCGAGTTCGACGACGAGACCGACCCGGTGCCGCGGGGCCGCCGGATGCGCTGAGCGTCATGATTCACGCCGGCCCGGCGAGGTGGGGACACCTCGCCGGGCCGGCGTCCGTTTCGGCCTGGCATGGGCGGGCGGGCAGCGGGAAAGCCACGGCATGCGGTTGACCGGCGTGTCGCGGGACTCCGCCTGGACCGGGCTGTCGGTGAGCACCACGGTGCCCAACCCGAGCACCCGGCCCGGCCTGCGCCTGCCCGGCCGGGTGACGCTCAGCGCGGGCGGATCGGACGTGCCGGTCCGGCACATCCGGCTCGGGCTGGTGACCCAGGTCGAGCCGGAGGATCCGGAGGCGCCCCGCCGCCTGGTGCAGTTCCAGACGTGGACGATCGCGGCGCGGTTCGTGGTGCCGGCCGGGCGGCGGCGCGCTGTCGACTTCGCCGTGCCTCTGTCGTGGGAGTCACCGGTGACCACGTACGGCGGGGTGCCGTTGCTGAGCCTGCGTACCGGGCTGCGGACCGAGGTGTCGGTGGATCCGGAGGTGGATCAGGGCTCGATGGTGCCGGTGCTGATCCATCCGCTGCCCGCCCAGGAGCACGTGCTCGCGGCGCTGGACACGCTCGGCTTCGCGATCCGGCAGGCGGGCCTGCGAGAGGGGCGGCTCCCGGGGGTGGAGCAGACGCTGCCGTTCCAGCAGTGGTACGGGTTCTGGGCCGCCCCGCTCTACGCCGGTCCGATGACCGAACTCGAAATGATCATGCTGACCGACTCGGCCGGCATGGAGGTGCTGCTCTGGCTGGACCGGCGGCTCTCCCTGGCCGGGATCACCCACCAGAGCATCAGCCGGTTCCGGGTCTGGCACGCCGGAGCCGACGAGCGCGACTGGGTGGCCACCGTGGACGGCTGGCTGCGGCACGCCATCGACAGGCACGCGGCGGCCGTCGCGCACGCCGACTGGTCGGCCACGATCCGCGAGTCGGCGCACGTCAGCCGCCGCCCCGACCGTCCGGTCGCGCCGGGCTACGGACTCGGGGGCACGGCCGGCGGCGCGGGCATCGGCGGTGGTGGCGGAGGCGGCGACGGCACGTGAGCAGCGCCGCCGCTGCCGGTGTAAGAGCCCTCCCCTTACACCTCAGCCGGCGGCAAGCTTGAGGCTGAAGCCGAGGAACAGCACCGCGACGGCTGTGGTGCCGCTCGCGGCGAGCCGGCGGCGCTGCCGGAACTGGGCCGCCAGGTAGGTGCCGGTGAAGATCAGCACGGTCAGGTAGAGCGCGCTGGCGACCTGTGCGATCAGACCGAGCAGCAGGAACGACAGCGCCGGCCACGCGTACGAGGGGTCGACGAACTGGATGAAGAACGAGACGAAGAACAGGATCGCCTTCGGGTTGAGCAGGCTGATCACCAGCGCACGCCGGAAGGGCTCCCGCTGCTCGGCCGGCTCCACCTCGTCGATCAGGCGCGGCGTGGCCGGGTCGTTGCGGTCGCGCCAGCGCCGCCACGCGCCGCGCAGCATGGCCAGCCCCAGATACCCGAGGTACGCCGCGCCGGCGTACTTGATCACCAGGTAGAGCGGCGGGTACGCCTGGAGCAGTGAGGCCACCCCGGCGGCGGAGAGGACCATCAGCACCGCGTCGCCGACGAACACCCCGGCCGCCGCCCGGTAACCGGTGGCCACGCCCCGGCGGGCGGCGGTGGCCAGCACGAAGATCGAGTTCGGGCCGGGCAGCAGCACGATCGCCACGGTGCCCAGCACGTACGTCCAGATGTCGGTGATCCCCAGCACGCCGGACATCATGACGCCGCGCCCACCGCCGGGCGAAGCCTTTCCCGCAGGCTGACCTGTGCCGTCGGCCACTCCTGCGCGAGCATGGAGTACTGGACGGTGTCCCGCCAGGAGCCGTCGGCGCGCTGCTTGTGCTGCCGCAGCACGCCCTCCCGGCTCGCGCCGAGCCGTTCGATGGCCCGCTGGGAGCGTTCGTTGCGGAGGTCGGTGTGCCAGACCACGCGGACCGCGTCCAACTCGTCGAATGCCCGGCCGAGCAGCAGCAGCTTCGCCTCGGTGTTCACGCCGGTACGCCACCACGGGCGGCCCAGCCAGGTGTAGCCGATCGCCAGTGACCGGCGTACCGGGTCGATCTCGTAGTAGGAGGTCGTGCCGATCACCGCGCCGGTGGTGGCGCAGCGCTGGACCCAGCACACCTGCTCGCCGCGTTCCTGCGCGTCGAGGTAGCCGGCCACAAGCCGGCGCATCTCGGCGGCGTCGGCCGGCTGGACGCCGCCCAGGTGCCGCCACACCTGCGGGTCGGCGGTGGCGGCGTACAGCTCGTCGGCGTGGGCGAGGTCGAGTGGCTCCAGCACCACGTGCGCGCCGCGCAGCACCGCCGGCTCGTGCCAGGGCGAGCGGGCTGCCCGCAGGTACGCCGGCACCGGCGTGCCCACCCCGGGCGCGGGTTCGGGGCGGCCCGGCGTGAGCCGCAGTGGCACCACGCCGGCCCAGTACGGCAGCGCCTCGTCGGCGGGCTCGTCCTTGACGCCGCCGGTACGCATCCGTACCGACACCTCGCGCAGCGGCAGCGCCAGCACCGCCGTCTCGGCCAGCTCACGCCGGTTCGGCGGGCGGCTCTCGGCGGACCGGCCGGCGGCCACCTTCTCCACCAGCGCGGTCAGCACCGCGGCCTTCTCGTCCGCGTCCTCGACCAGGCGGGCGGTGCCGTGCGCCACCACCGACCGGTAGTTCGCGCTGTGGTGGAACTGGGAGCGGGCGTAGATCAGCCCGTCGAGGTGGGTGACGGCGACGCAGACCGGCAGCCCGGCCTCGCCCCGGGCGGCGAGCAGCGGCCGGCTGCCGGTGGACCCGTGCAGGTAGAGCGTGTCGCCGATACGGACGTGCAGGGTCGGCAGGAGGCGCGGCTCGCCGTCCACCGTGAACGCCAGCGCGCAGTGGTACGCCTCGTCCAGTAGCGCGTGCGCGGTGGCCCGGTCGTAGGACATCCGGTCGCGGGTGCGGGTGGCCGTGGTGCGTTCGGTCGGAGGGTACACGTGACATCCCACCTTTGTTCTAGTACAATCTCTAAACTGTGGCAGCACATTATCAGATCGCCGGGTCCGCCTCCGCCGCGATTTCGGCAAGCGTCGAATCCGGCATCCGCACCGGCGCCCTCGCCCCCGGCGACGCCCTGCCCGCCGTGCGCGCGCTCGCCGCCGACCTCGGCGTCAGCCCGGCCACCGTCGCGAAGGCGTACCAGGAGCTGCGGCAACGCGGCCTGGTCGTGACCGCCGGCCGGCACGGCACCCGGGTCCGTCCCCGCCCACCGGTCGCCGCCCGCCGCGCCGCGCTGCTGCCTCCGCCGCGCACCGGCGGCCACGACCTCTCCGCCGGACAACCCGATCCCCGGCTGCTGCCCCCGCTCGGGCCGCACCTCGCCGCGCTCGCCGCCGAGATCGGACCCCCCGGCGGGTACGCGACCGACGCCGTGCTGCCCGACCTGGCCGCCCTGGCCCGGGAACGGCTAGCCGCCGATCGGGTCCCGGCCGGCGAGCTGACCGTCACCGGCGGGGCGCTCGACGGCATCGAACGGCTACTCGCCGCCCACCTGCGCCCCGGCGACGCGGTGGCGGTGGAGGACCCCGGCTGGGCCAACCTGCTCGACCTGATCGCGGCGCTCGGGCTGCGTACCGTCGGGGTGCCGGTGGACGACGAGGGCCCCACCGTGGCCGGGGTGCGGTCGGCGCTCGCCGCCGGGGTCCGGGCGCTGGTGGTGACCAGCCGGGCGCAGAACCCGACCGGCGCGGCCGTCTCCGCCGACCGCGCCGACGCGCTGCGCACGCTGCTGGCCGGCCGGGCCGACCTGCTGCTGATCGAGGACGACCACGCCGCCGAACTGGCCCGCGTACCCCTGCATCCGCTCGCCGGGGCGACCCCGGCGTGGGCCTTCGTCCGGTCGGTGAGCAAGCCCTACGGGCCCGACCTGCGGCTCGCGGTGCTGACCGGCGACGAGGCCACTGTGGCCCGGGTGGCCGGGCGGGCACGGGTCGGCGCCGGCTGGGTCTCCACTGTGCTGCAACGCCTGGTCGTGTCGCTCTGGCGCGACCCGGCCACCGCCGAGCTGGTGCGGCGTGCGGCGGACAGCTACGACCGGCGGCGCGACGGGTTGGTCGAGGCGCTGGCCGCACGGGGTGTGACCGCGCACGGGCGCACCGGGATCAACGTCTGGGTGACGGTGCCCGACGAGACGGTGGCGGTCACGACACTGCGCGACGCGGGGTGGGCGCTCGCCCCCGGCGGGCTCTACCGGATCGCCGCCGACCCCGCCGTGCGCGTCTCGGTGAGCGCGCTGGACGAGGCCGACATCCCCGCGCTGGCCGACGCGCTCGCCGCGGTGGGGAAGGGCCCCCTGTTGACGCATTCGGTATAGGTCCCTGTTGACAATCCCCGGCCGCCCGGCGGGCGGACAGCGCGGCGGGCCGCTCGCGTGGGCGGCGGCGGACGGGGTAGAACGTCGGCATGGCCGAGACCGAGACCGCCCCCGGAGCGCAGGAGTTCATCCCGCCCGGCGCGGACACCATCGACGCGCTGCGCGCCGCCGCCGGCGGATGCCGGGGCTGCGAGCTGTACCGGGACGCCACCCAGACCGTCTTCGGTCGCGGCGACGAACACGCGCGCGTGGTCTTCGTCGGCGAGCAGCCGGGCGACATCGAGGACCAGAAGGGACTGCCGTTCGTCGGCCCGGCCGGTCGGCTGCTGCGCAGTCCACCAGACCCCGGACCGGGTGCACGTCACCGCCTGCCGGCCCTGGCTGGTCGCCGAGTTCGCCCGGCTGCGCCCGGAGATCGTGGTGGTGCTCGGCGCGACAGCCGCCAGCGGGTGCCGGTGGACCGGGCCGGCGACGTCGCCGACGCCCCGGCGGCCCGGCTGCTCGCCACCATCCACCCGTCGGCGGTGCTGCGCGCCGACAACCAGGACGTCGCGTACGAGGGCCTGGTCGCCGACCTCAAGGTGGCCGCCGAGGCGCTGCGCTGAGTCAGGCGCGCTGCTGCCAGGTGCAGAGGCAGACGCGGTTGCCGTCCGGGTCGGCGAGCACCCAGAAATTCGGCGCCTCCGCGTCGCTGACGAGGGTGCCGCCGGCCGCCAGCGCGGCGGCGATCCGCGCGTCCACCTCGGCCGGATCCACCCACACGTCCGGGTGCCACCGCTGCCGCGGTTCGTCCCGGCCGGAGCGCTGAAACCAGAGCGTGGGCAGCACGCCGTCGGGGTCACGTACCTCGTCGTCGTCCGGGCCCCGGCCGTCGGGCGACTGCCAGGTCAGGACCGCCCGCCAGAACGGCAGCACGGCCGCGTGCTCCGGGGTGTCCAGCGCGAGTTCCAGGCGGGCCAGCCCGGCCGCAGGTACGTCCACCCGTCCAGCCCGGCCTCGGCCACCTGTTTCCCCGTGAGTGTGCTCATCCGGCCATCCTGGCGTGCGCTCCGTCCGGTCGCCATCCTCCATAGAGGATTACCCAACGGCGCGGGGGTACGGCTCCGGCATCGGCGGAACCCCGGCCTCGCGTGGAGCTTCTCCGGTTCGGCGCTCCCGGCCCCTACGTGGCCCCATGGCGTTCTCCGGAGTCCTCTGGCTTGTGCTGGCGGTGGCCGTACGCACCGGCCGCCGCGAGCGCCGGCTGCGCGCGGCGCTCGCCCCTGTCCGGGGCGGGTGAGCGGTGTCAGACTTGCCGCCATGGAGCAGCATCTCTACGAGCCCGTCCACGACGAGTTCCGCGACCTGTGCCGCCGTTTCCTGACCCGGGAGGCGGTGCCGCACCACGAGCGCTGGGAGGCCGACGGGATCGTCGACCGGCAGGTGTGGCGGGCCGCCGGCGCGGCCGGGCTGCTCGGCCCGGACGTCGACCCCGAGTACGGCGGCGGCGGGCAGCGCGACTTCCGGTTCAACGCGGTGCTGGACGAGGAGATCGTCGCGGCCGGGTGCACCGGTCTGGGGTTCGGGCTGCACAACGACGTGGTCGCCCCGTACCTGACCGAGCTGACCACCGACGACCAGCGCAAGCGGTGGCTGCCGGGCTTCTGCTCCGGCGACCTGGTCACCGCCATCGCGATGAGCGAGCCGGGCGCGGGCAGCGACCTGGCCGGCATCCGCACCACGGCGGTCCGCGACGGCGACAGCCTGGTCCTCAACGGGCAGAAGACGTTCATCACCAACGGTGAGATGGCCGACCTGGTGGTCGTGGTGGTCAAGACCGCGCCGGAGCAGGGCGCGCACGGGGTGAGCCTGGTCGTGGTGGAGACCGGCACGCCGGGTTTCGCCAGGGGCCGCCGCCTGGCGAAGGTCGGCCTGAAGGCGAACGACACCGCCGAGCTGTTCTTCGACGACTGCCGGGTGCCGGCGGAGAACCTGATCGGCGCCGAGAACCAGGGCTTCTACCACCTGATGGCCAACCTGCCCCGGGAGCGGCTGAGCATCGCCGTGGCCGCGGTGGCAGCCTGCGAGAAGCTGCTCGCGCTCACCATCGAGTACGCCCGCTCCCGGGAGGCGTTCGGCCGGCCGATCGGCCGGTTCCAGCACAACCGGTTCCTGCTGGCCGAGCTGGACACCGAGGTCACCATCGCGCGGACGTTCGTCAACCACTGCGTCACCGAGTTCAACGCGGGCCGCCTCTCGGTCACCGACGCGGCGAAGGCCAAGTGGTGGACCACCGAGTTGCAGACCAAGGTCGCCGACCGGTGCGTGCAGCTGCACGGCGGTTACGGCTTCATGGCGGAGTACCCGGTGGCGAAGGCGTGGCTGGACAGCCGGGTGCAGACCATCTACGGCGGCACCACCGAGATCATGAAGGAGATCATCGGCCGGGGCCTCGGCCTGTAGCTAAACCGGGTGCCAGCCGGTCGGAGTGGTGCGGGAGGATGAGACACCCACCCCCACCAGGAGCGCAGCATGTCCATCGGCCTGACCGCGCCGGCCCCGCCCCGGCCCGACGTCGCCCGCGTCCAGCGGCGTACCGTCCGGCTGCTGTTCCTCACCCAGATCATCGGCGGGATCGGCGTCACCATCGGCATCTCGGTCGGCGCGCTGCTCGCCGCCCGGGTCGCCGGCACCGCGCTGGCCGGGCTGGCGCAGAGCGCCGGGGTGGTCGGCGCCGCGCTGCTGGCCATCCCGGTCACCCGGCTCATGGCCGCCCGTGGCCGGCGGCCCGGCCTGGTCCTCGCGTACACAGTCGGTGCGGTCGGCGGCGTGCTGGTGGTGGTCGCCGCCGTGACGGGGGCGGTCCCGTTGCTCTTCGTCGGCATGCTGCTGTTCGGCGGCGGCACGGCGGCCAACCTCCAGGCCCGTTACACGGCGGTGGACCTGGCCGAGCCGCACCGCCGGGGGCGGCAGCTCTCGATGGTGGTCTGGGCCACCACCATCGGCGCGGTGGCCGCGCCGAACTTCGCCGCGCTCGCCGACGACACCACCCGGGGCTGGGGCCTGCCGGCGCTGTCCGGGCCGTTCGCCTTCAGCGCCGTCGCGTTCACGCTGGCCGCCGTCGTAATCCTGGTCCTGCTCCGGCCGGACCCGCTGCTCACCGCGCGCCGGCTGGCGGCGGCCGAGCCCGCGCCGGACTCCGCGCCGGCGGTCGCCCGCCGCGGTGGCATGGCCGCCGCGTGGCGCACGGTACGCCGCAGGCCGGCCGCCCGTCTCGGCATCGCCGCTGTCGCGGTGGGGCACCTGGTGATGGTCGCGGTGATGTCGATGACCCCGGTGCACCTCGGCGAGTGGCACTCCGACGAGGACGTGTTGCCGGTGGTCGGCCTGGTGCTGAGCCTGCACATCGCCGGCATGTACGCGCTGTCGCCGGTGGTGGGGTGGCTCACCGACCGGTTCGGCCGGCGCCCGGTGATCCTCGGCGGGGTCGCGCTGCTGCTGGCCGCGTGCGCGGTCTCCGGCACCGCCGGGCACCACACAGCGCTGCTGTCGGTGGGGCTGACGCTGCTCGGGCTGGGCTGGTCGGGCACGATGGTGGCGGGCTCGACGCTGCTGTCGGAGTCGGTGCCGACCGCCGACCGGCCCGGTGTGCAGGGCCTGTCCGACCTGCTCATGGGGCTGGCCGGGGCGGGCGCGGCGGCGGCGAGCGGGTTCGTCATGCGGGCCGTGGGGTACCCGACGCTCACCCTGCTGGCGGCGATCGCCGTGGTGCCGCTGGTGGCGCTGGCGCTGCGCCGTCCCGCCACGGCGCCACTCGACGAGGAGGACTGAACACGTGCGGCTGACCGACTTCTGGACGCGGCTGGAGAATGCGTTCGGCCCGGGGTACGCGGCCAGCATCGCCAGCGACCAGGTGCTGTCCCAGCTCGGCGGGCGGACCATCGAGCAGGCCCTCGCCGCCGGTGAGGAAACGCACGTGGTGTGGCGTGCCGTGGTCGCCGCATATCCCGACCGGGTGCCCGCCCGGCTACGCTGAGCAGCCTTTTCGTCGATCCCGCGTGTCGCTTGCCCAGTCGTACACCTGTTCGGCTATTGTCCACAGCGGGGTGCTCGTCCACAGCTCACGGCCCGTCGGCTGGTTTTCTGTCGGACCCAGCGCCTAGCGTGTCCCGCGTGACGCGAAGCTCAGGAAAGACGCCGGCGAAGGCAGGGGTGGCAACGATGGCAGCAGGGCCTGACCGGGAGAAGGCGCTCGACCTTGCTCTCGCTCAGATCGACAAGCAGTTCGGCAAGGGTTCGGTGATGCGCCTGGGGGAGCGGCCTGTCGTGCAGACGGCCGTCATCCCGACCGGCTCCATCGCGCTCGACGTGGCGCTCGGCGTGGGCGGTCTGCCCCGCGGCCGGGTGGTCGAGATCTACGGTCCGGAGTCCAGCGGTAAGACCACCGTCGCGCTGCACGCGGTGGCCAACGCCCAGCGGGCCGGTGGCATCGCCGCGTTCATCGACGCGGAGCACGCGCTCGACCCGGACTACGCGCGGGCCCTCGGCGTCGACACCGACGCCCTGCTGGTCTCCCAGCCGGACACCGGCGAGCAGGCGCTGGAGATCGCGGACATGCTGGTCCGCTCCGGCGCGATCGACATCATCGTGATCGACTCGGTGGCTGCCCTGGTGCCGCGCGCCGAGATCGAGGGCGAGATGGGCGACAGCCACGTCGGTCTGCAGGCCCGGCTGATGAGCCAGGCGCTGCGGAAGATCACCGGCGTGCTCAACAACACCGGCACCACCGCGATCTTCATCAACCAGCTCCGCGAGAAGATCGGCGTGATGTTCGGCAGCCCGGAGACCACCACCGGTGGCCGGGCGCTGAAGTTCTACGCCTCGGTCCGGCTCGACGTGCGCCGCATCGAGAGCCTCAAGGACGGCACCGACGTGGTCGGTAACCGCACCCGGGTCAAGGTCGTGAAGAACAAGGTCGCCGCGCCGTTCAAGCAGGCCGAGTTCGACATCATGTACGGCAAGGGCATCTCCCGCGAGGGCTCGCTGATCGACGTCGGCGTGGAACAGGCGATCATCCGCAAGTCCGGCGCCTGGTACACCTACGACGGCGACCAGCTCGGCCAGGGCAAGGAGAAGGCCCGCGAGTTCCTCCGCGAGAACCCGGACGTGGCGGCCGAGATCGAGAAGAAGATCCTGGAGAAGCTCGGCGTCGGCACCGGTGGTGCGGGCGACGCCGCCGGTGGCCCGGAACTGCCGCCGGTCGACTTCTGATCCGCTGACCGGTGGCAGGACGACGCGCCCGTACGGGCCGGGGCTGGGATGCCAGCCCATCTCGTACGGGCGACGCCACAGGTACGCCCCGGCCCCGCCGGGGGCGCCGTGATCGCGCGGCGGAGCCCGATGCAGGGGAGGCTCCGGCTCCGCCGCGCGACGAGGCCGAGCTGGCCCGGGAGATCTGCCTTCGGCAGCTCGCGGTGCGTCCGCGCACCCGGGCCGAGCTGGCCGGCGCGCTGGCTCGTCGGGGCATCTCCGAGGAGGTCGCCGAGCAGGTCCTCGACCGCTACGACGAGGTCGGCATCGTCGACGACGCCGCCTTCGCCCGCGCCTGGGTGAGCAGTCGGCACACCGGCCGAGGGCTGGCCCGCCGGGCGCTCGCCAACGAGCTGCGCCAGCGCGGTGTCGACGGCGAGGTGGCCGGCGCGGCCCTGGACGGGCTGGACGAGGAGACCGAGGCGCAGACCGCCCGCGCCCTGGTGGAACGGAAACTGCGCAGCACCCGGGGCGAGCCGGACGCGGTGTTCCGCCGCCTGGTCGGCATGCTGGCGCGCAAGGGCTACCCGCCCGGGGTGGCGATCCGGGCGGTGAAGGACGCGCTGGCCGCGCAGAGCGCCGAGGCGGCCGAGTTCGCCGAGCACATCGACGCCGACGCGATGGCCGACGCCGAGCACGACCTCGACTCCCGCCGGCTCGACTGACCGACCGGCCGTGTCGGCCGCTGTCCCGAGGGGAGAGGCGCACACCAGTGCTGAAGGCGTGTCTCAACGGCACCCGACGGCGGGACGAGCACCCCGCCGTGCCGCTCACCCCGGCCGAACTGGCCGCCGACGCGGTGCGCTGCGCGACCGCCGGGGTGGCCGCGGTGCACGTGCACCCGCGCGACGAGGCCGGCGCCGAATCGCTCGACCCGGCCGCGATCGCCGCGGCGGTCAGCGCCATCCGGGCCGCCCGTCCCGGTCTGCCGGTCGGGGTGAGCACCGGCGCCTGGATCGTCCCCGACCCGGCGGAGCGGGTCGCCGTGGTCCGCGCCTGGACGGTGCTGCCCGACTTCGCCTCGGTCAACGCCCACGAACCCGGAGCGGCCGAGGTGGCCGTCGCCCTGAGCGAGCGCGGCGTGATGGTCGAGGCCGGTCTGTGGACCCTGGCGGCTGTCGACGCCTGGCGCCGCTGGTCCGCACCCACCGGGCGGATCCTTGTCGAGTGCATGGCCGAGCAGGTCGAGACGGCACTCGCCGACGCGGCGGCGATCCTGGCCGCGCTGCCCGGCGGGCACCCGCCGGTGCTGCTGCACGGTGAGGGTCCGGCCACCTGGCCCGTGTACGCCGACGCGCTCCGGCGCGGCCTGCACACCCGGATCGGCCTGGAGGACACGCTACTGCTGCCCGACGGCACCACTGCTCCCGACAACGCCACCCTGGTAACCACCGCCCGCACCCACCCCGCCGTCCCCGACACCCCCAACGCCCACCCGGCCCAGCCCTGAACCGGCCGCCCGCTGTGTGGTGGGAGGGCTGGGGGTGACGTCAGCTCCTTGATCAACGGGGTTGCCGGGGCTGTGTGGCGCCCGCGAGGGTGGGGAAGAGCTGAGCAGGTCGGGGAGGCGGGGCTGGTGCGTTTGCGGGGTGAGGTTTGTCCTGGCCTGTCCGGGATCTGATCACCACTGAGTGACGTCGCAACTTCTCTCCGTCCGGGTGGTTTGATCATGACTAGTTGACCGAATGGCCCCTCGCGACCTAGCCTCGCCATACAGGCTCACTTTGCCCGACCAGCGCAGGCTAAGCGCACAACATAGATCTCGTAACAGAACAGCATCACTTTGGCCAGCCACACCGGCCCTTGACGGGGCGCTCCGGGAACCTCCGGAACCTCCGACAACTGCAACCGGCCGTCAGCGGTGCCCTCACGGGGGGCACCGCCGACGGAAAGCTGCCCAGGGCCAGCCGCTCCGGTCGGGCGTACAGAGCCGCAGGCGCGTGTCCTTCACGCGTGCTGCGGCGCCGACGTTCAGGGGGAGGCGGCCATGGCAGGGCGGCACAGGTTCACCGGCGGACTGCCACACGGCCCCGACCTTTCCGCGACGGGCGACACGCCCCGTACCGCCACCGCGCCCCGGTGGGCCGGCGACGCCGGGCGGGTCGTCGAAGCGGGGCGGGCGGACGTGCCCGTGTACCGGCTCGGAGCGGCCGGATGAGCGCCTTCGACATCGTCCTCCTCGTGGTCGTGCTGCTGCTCGTCGCGGTGGTGGTCGGCGCCGTGCTGTTCGGCGTGCGTACCCTCAAGCGGCTCAGCCTGGCGCCCGCGCCGGAGGATCCGGCCTTCATCGCGGAGAAGGACCGGCAGGAGCAGTCCCTCGCGGCGTTGCGGACGGCCGCCGACGAGGTGAACAGCACCATCGACGTGGCGAAGTCCGCGGCCTCCGCGGCCCGGGCCGAGGCGGCCGCCGCGAAGGCGGAGGCGAAGGCCGCCCGGGCCGAGGCGCGGCGGGTGCTCGACGACGCCCGTGCCGAGGCCGACACGGTGCTGGAGCGGGCGCACAAGCAGGCCGAGGCGGACGCCGAGCAGCTGCGTACCGCCGCGCGGCGCAGCGGCGAGCGGGAGGTGGCGGTGCTCGCCGCCACCACCCGGGAGCAGGCGGCCGAGGTGGAACGCCGTGCCGCCCGGATGGACGAGCGGGAACGGCTGCACACCGAGGAGGTGGAGCGACTGGCCGAGCGGGAGCGGCAGCTCACCGCCGCCACCGCGGCGCTGGCCGCCCGGGAGGCCGCCCTGGCCGAGCGGGAGCGGACGCTGACCGAGGTGGAGGAGCAGCGTCGCCGCGAGCTGGAGCGGGTGGCCGGGCTGACCGCCGACGCGGCCCGCGTCGAGCTGGTCGAGTCGATCGAGGGGCAGGCGAAGCGGGAGGCCGCGCTGCTGGTCCGGGAGATCGAGGCGGACGCCCGGGGCAGCGCCGAGCAGCGCGCCCGCAACATCGTGGTCGACGCCATCCAGCGGGTCGCCAGCGAACAGACCGCGGAGAGCGTGGTCAGCGTCCTGCACCTGCCTGGTGACGAGATGAAGGGACGCATCATCGGCCGGGAGGGGCGCAACATCCGCGCCTTCGAGTCGGTGACCGGCGTCAACCTGATCATCGACGACACCCCCGAGGCGGTGCTGCTGTCCTGCTTCGACCCGGTACGCCGGGAGGTCGGCCGGGTCACGCTGGAGAAGCTGGTGCTGGACGGCCGCATCCACCCGCACCGGATCGAGGAGGTCTACGACCTGGCCCGGCAGGAGGTGGAGGAGCTGTGCCACCGGGCCGCCGAGGACGCGCTGGTCGAGGTCGGCATCACCGAGATCCACCCGGAGCTGGTGACGCTGCTGGGCCGGTTGCGCTATCGCACGTCGTACGGGCAGAACGTGCTCAAACACCTGGTGGAGACCGCGCACATCGCCGGCGTGATGGCCGCCGAGCTGCGGCTGGACGTGCCGACGATCAAGCGGTGCGCGTTCCTGCACGACATCGGCAAGGCGCTCACCCACGAGGTGGAGGGCAGCCACGCGATCATCGGCGCGGACGTGGCCCGCAAGTACGGCGAGAGCGAGGACGTGGTGCACGCCATCGAGGCGCACCACAACGAGGTGCCGCCGCAGACCATCGAGGCGGTGCTGACCCAGGCGTCGGACGCCTGCTCGGGCGGGCGACCGGGCGCGCGGCGGGAGAGCCTTGAGGCGTACGTGAAGCGGCTGGAGCGGATCGAGGAGATCGCGGCCGGCAAGCTGGGTGTGGAGAAGGTCTTCGCCATGCAGGCGGGCCGGGAGATCCGGGTGATGGTCAAGCCGGACGACGTGGACGACATCGGCGCGGCGGTGCTGGCCCGGGACGTGGCCAAGCAGATCGAGGAGGAGCTGACCTACCCGGGGCAGATCCGGGTGACCGTGGTGCGCGAGTCGCGGGTCACCGAGATCGCCCGCTGAGCGGCGGCGAGACGAAGAACGGGCGGGTGGGGGTGGAACCCCACCCGCCCGCTTCGTGTCCGTCGACTCACAGAGGCGTGACGCCGGTGCCGCCGTCGGTCTGCGTCGCCGGCAGCGGCTTGGCGGCGCTGCGCGGCAGCCGGGTCAGCCGCTTCTGCAACCACCAGGCCAGCACCGACAGCAGGCCGCAGATGCTGATGTAGATGGCCGCGACGATCAGGTACGTCGGCACGTACGGCAGGCCGAACGCCAGCCGGCCGCCGATCTGCTTGCCCACGAACAGCAGCTCCGGGTACGTGATGATGAAGCCGAGCGCGGTGTCCTTGAGCAGGACGACGAGCTGGCTCACGATCGCCGGGAGCATCGACCGGAACGCCTGCGGCAGCAGGATCAGCCGCAGCACCTGGTTCTTGCGCATGCCCACCGCGTACGCGCCCTCGGACTGCCCGTACGGCACGGCGTTGACGCCGGCGCGGAAGATCTCCGCGAGCACCGAGCCGTTGTAGAGCGTCAATCCGATGACCAGCGCCCAGAACTTGTCGATCGGCCAGCCGTACTGCAGCGGCACGTAGTAGCCGAAGAAGATCAGGATCAGCAGGGGGATCGCGCGGAACAGCTCCACCACGAACGTGGCCGGAGCGCGGAACAACACCTTGTCGCTGAGCCGGGCGCTGGCGAAGAACGCGCCGAACAGCAGTGCCAGCACGGTGGCGACGGCGGCGACCTTCAGCGTGGCCCAGAGGCCGTTGAGCAGCTCGCGCTGCACGGCCGCGTACTGGAACTGCTCCCACTTGCGGGCCTCGAACTGGCCGGTCTGGTCGAACTTGTAGACCACGAACGCGAGCAGCGCGACGATCGCGGCGATCGAGACGATGCCGAGGATCCGGTTGCGCAGCCGGGCCTTCGGGCCGGGGATGTCGTAGAGGATGCTGTTGCTGCTCATCGGGCCACCGCCCACTTGCGCTCGAGGAACCGCTGGAGCACCACCAGCGGGAGGATCAGGATGAGGAAGCCGATCACGATCCAGGTGAGCACGATGAACTGCGGCTCACCCCGTTCCGACATGTACGCCGGAATGGCGCCCGCCTCCAGCACCGAGAAGCCCGCCGCGATCGTGGTGTTCTTCAGCATGGCGATGAGCACGCTCATCATGGGCGGGACCATGGCCCGCAGCGCCTGCGGCAGCACGATCAGCGTCAGCACCTGGGCGAACGTCATGCCCAGCGCGCGGGCCGCCTCGGCCTGACCGGTGGCGACCGTGTTCACGCCGGAGCGGATCACCTCGCAGATGAACGCCGACGTGTAGGCGATCAGCGCGATGCAGGCGCTGTTGAAGTAGTCGATGTTCACGTCCAGCTTCGGCACCGCGAAGACGAGGAACGCGAACACCAGGGTCAGTGGGGTGTTGCGGACCAGGTTGACGTACGTGGCGCCGAACGCCCGCAGCGCGGGGATCGGGGACACCCGCATCGCGCCGAGCAGTGTGCCGAGGACGAGGCTGCCCACGCCGGCGATCAGGAACAACTTGACTGTGTTGTAGAACCCGTCGCGGAACAGGCTCGCGTTGTCCGTCAGGACGCGGAAGAACTCGCCCATACCTCGCTCTCACTCTCTCCAGACGGGGCCGGGCGGGGAGGACGACCTCCCCGCCCGGCCCGACGTCGGTGCGGACCGTCAGTACCGCTCGAGCTGCGGCGGGGTGGCCGGCGAGCCGGACTTGCCGAGCGTGCCGTCGTAGACCTTCTTCCAGGTGCCGTCGGTGAACGCGGCCTCGATCTGGTTGTTCACGTAGTCACGCAGCGCCTTGTCGTCCTTGGGCAGGCCGATGCCGTACTTCTCGGTGCTGAACGGCTGGCCGACGACCTTGAGCTCGTCCGGGTTCTGCGCGGCGTAGCCCTTGAGGATGGCGTCGTCGGTGGTCACCGCGTCGACCTTCTTGTCGAGCAGCTGCGAGACGCACTCGGAGTAGGTCTTGAACTCGACGATGTTCTCGCCCTCGGTCAGGCCCTCGTCGCGGACCTTCTGAATCGGCGTGGAGCCGGTGACCGAGCAGACCTTCTTGCCCTTGAGGGTGTCCTTGCCGGTGATCGACGACTCGTCCTTGCGGACCAGCAGGTCCTGGCCGGCGACGAAGTACGGGCCGGCGAAGGAGACGTCGTTCTTGCGCTTGTCGGTGATCGAGTACGTGCCGACGTAGTAGTCGATCTCGCCACCCTTGATGGCGGTCTCCCGGTTGGCGGACGCGATCTCCTTGTACTCGATCTTCGCCGGGTCGACGCCGAGCGTGCTGGCGACGTACTGGGCGATCTCGATGTCGAAGCCGCAGCGCTTGCCCTGGGCGTCCTTGTAGCCGAGGTTCGGCTGGTCGAACTTGACGCCGATGACGACCTTGCCGGCCGACTTGATCTTCTCGAAGGCCGGGCTGCCGGCGACGGCGGCGTCCGTCTTGGGGGTGAAGGTGACACCCGAGCTGGTGCAGCTGTCACCCTGCGCACCGCCGCTGGCGTTGCCGCCGCCGCTGGGGGCGGGGTCCCCCTCCTTGCCGCAGGCCGCCGCGGACAGGGCGAGCGAGGCCATCACGGCCACCGCCGCCACGCGCTTGAAACGCATACTCATTCTCCTTCTTCGATGGAGCCGACGTCGTGGCTCCACATACGGGCGCTCAGTGGGTGAGGATTTTGGAGAGGAAGTCCTTGGCCCGCTCGCTGCGCGGGTTCGCGAAGAACTCGGTCGGCGGCGCGTCCTCGACCAGCTTGCCGTCGGCCATGAAGATGACCCGGTTGGCCGCGTGCCGGGCGAAGCCCATCTCGTGGGTGACCACGACCATGGTCATGCCCTCGCGGGCCAGCGACGTCATCACGTCCAGCACCTCGCCGACCATCTCCGGGTCCAGGGCGCTCGTCGGCTCGTCGAACAGCATCGCCTTGGGCTGCATGGCCAGCGCGCGGGCGATCGCCGCCCGCTGCTGCTGGCCGCCGGAGAGCTGCGCGGGGTACTTGTCGGCCTGGTTGGCGATGCCGACGCGGTCCAGCAGCGCCAGCCCGCGTTCACGGGCGGCGGCCGGCTTCTCCTTGCGGACCTTGACCGGCCCCAGCGTGACGTTCTCCAGGATGGTCTTGTGCGCGAAGAGGTTGAACGACTGGAACACCATGCCGACCTCGCTGCGCAGCTTGGCCAGGGGCTTGCCCTCGGCCGGCAGCGGCTGCCCGTCGAAGGTGATGGTGCCCTTGTCGATCGGCTCCAGCCGGTTGATGGTGCGGCAGAGCGTCGACTTGCCGGAGCCGGACGGGCCGATGACCACGACCACCTCGCCCCGTTCGACGGAGAGGGACACGTCGTCGAGCACGTGCAGCGGCCCGAACCACTTGTTGACCCCGTCGAGCACGATCAGCGGGTCGCCCGTCGTCACGTCGTCCACCGTCCCTGTCGTCCATGGCGGAACTCGGGGGTCGGTCGACCCCCGGTTGGGCAACTGTAGGCGGGGTGACGTGGCAGAACGCAACTCAGATGGTCACGGAGCGGTAACACCGATCACCGGCGTACCGGCCCGTCCGAATTTCGTCACCGTCGGGTGGGCCGACTGGCGCCGTCGCCGCAGGCGGGAGATCATGAGGCGGTGACCGACGCGATCCGGCTGACCGACTACGCCCGCGGTGGCGGCTGCGCCTGCAAGATCCCGCCCGGCGAGCTGGAGGTGATGGTCGCCGGTCTCGGCGCCACCGGTGGCTCGGCCGACCTGCTGGTCGGCCTGGAGAACGGCGACGACGCCGCGGTGGTCCGGCTGGACGAGCGGACCGGCCTGGTCAGCACCGCCGACTTCTTCACCCCGGTGGTCGACGACGCCTACGACTGGGGGCGCATCGCCGCCGCCAACGCGCTCTCCGACGTGTACGCGATGGGCGGCATCCCGCTGGTCGCGCTCAACCTGCTCTGCTGGCCGCGCGGCGTACTGCCGCCGGAGATGGCCCGCGAGGTGCTGCGCGGCGGTCTGGACGTGGCCCGGGAGGCGAACTGTCACCTGGCCGGCGGGCACAGCGTGGACGACGACAGCCCGAAGTACGGCCTGGCGGTGACCGGCGTGGTCCGGCCGGACGAGCTGATCACGCTCGACGCCGGGCGGGCCGGCCTGCCGCTGTCGCTGACCAAGCCGCTCGGGGTGGGCGTGCTCAACACCCGCCACAAGCAGACCGGGCAGCGCTTCCCCGAGGCGGTCGATTCGATGGCCCGCCTCAACCGGGACGCGGCCCGCGCGGCGATCGCCGCGGGCATCCGCTGCGGCACCGACGTGACCGGCTTCGGCCTGCTCGGGCACGCCTCGAAGCTGGCCCGCGCGAGCCGCCTGACGGTGGCGATCGACGCGGCGGCGGTGCCGTACCTGCCGGGCGCACGGGAGGCGCTGCGCGACGGGTACGTCAGCGGCGGCACCCGGCGCAACCTGGAATGGGTCGTCCCGTGGACCGACTTCGGCGGCGCCGACGAGGGGGAGCGGCTGCTGCTTGCCGACGCGCAGACCTCGGGCGGGCTGCTGGTCGCCGGTGAGGTGCCCGGCGGCACGGTGATCGGTGAGCTGCTGCCGGCCTCGGAGCACCTGATCCGGGTCCGCTGAGCCTCGACTCGCGGCGTGGCCGGTGCGCCGGCGCGGCACCGTACCCGATAAACTGTCATCTTCCAGATACTCTGGGCAACGTCGCCCGGAGGGAATTTTGCCCGGAATGGTCACAGACCGGTAACTTGCGCCCGGCTGAGGGCAAATGCCCTCCACCATCGTCAGTAAGGCCCGATCCGGAGGCCGATGGAACGAGCGCAGCGAGGAGGCGGCATGACCGAGCTGTGGAACTGGAGAATCGACGGCGGCGAGCCGGTGGAGGTCTACCCGGCGCTGGCCGAGGCACTCGGCCGGGTGGTGATGCCCATGGCCGTCGCCGACCCGGTCCGGCTCCCCGCGTACGCGGTGGTCTGCGACGTGTGGGAGGCGCCCGGGCTGTACGGCACGGTGGTCGACTGTTACGGGGTGCCCGAGAACCTGTCCGAGCTGCCCGCCCTCGCGGCGCTGGCCCGGCTGCTGGGCCGCAACTGCCTGATGCGTGACGACACGCTCGACGCCGGCCGGCACCTGCTGGTCGCGCCGGACGGCACGATCCGGCCGGTGCACTTCGACGTGGCCGACACCGACGACGGCGAGGTGCTCAGCCACCACCGGCTCTGCACGGTCGCCGACGCGCGCTGCCGGGGCTGGTCGCAGTGCCACCGCTCCCGCTGGGCCCCGGACACGGTCGCCCCGGCGCTCGCCGCCGCCTGAGCGCGGCCGCGCTCAGACGGGGCTCGCCGCCGGGTGGACGCCGGCCCGCCGTGCCCGGCCGGCGGCGAGCGCGCGGCCGTCCGGCTCAGCCCTGGGCCGCCGGCTGCTGTCCCCGCACCACGAGATGGTCGAGCAGCGTCGCGGTGGCGGCGGCCACGGCGTCCACCGCGGCCTCGAACGCGGCGGCGTCGTGCGCCGCCGGGGTCTCCTCCTCGTTCGATCCGATCGACTCCACCCGGATACGCTGTCCGGGTCATGACTACCGCAGCGGCGGGCAGCCCGCGCACCTACCAGGTGCGTACGTACGGCTGCCAGATGAACGTGCACGACTCCGAGCGCATCTCCGGCCTCCTCGAGGACGCCGGGTACGTGCGTGCCCCCGAAGCCGACGATCAGCCCGACGTGGTGGTGTTCAACACCTGCGCGGTCCGGGAGAACGCCGACAACCGGCTCTACGGCAACCTGGGTCATCTGCGCCCCGTGAAGGCCAAGCACCCGGGGATGCAGATCGCCGTCGGCGGCTGCCTGGCCCAGAAGGATCGCGGCGACATCGTCCGCAAGGCCCCCTGGGTGGACGTCGTCTTCGGCACGCACAACATCGGCTCGCTGCCGGCGCTGCTGGACCGGGCGCGGCACAACGCCGCGGCCGAGGTCGAGATCCTGGAGTCGCTGGAGGTCTTTCCCTCCACGCTGCCGACCCGGCGCGAGTCGACGTACGCCGGATGGGTCTCCATCTCCGTCGGCTGCAACAACACGTGCACGTTCTGCATCGTGCCCTCGCTGCGCGGCAAGGAGAAGGACCGCCGCCCCGGTGACATCCTCTCCGAGGTCCGCGCGCTCGTCGACTCCGGCGTGCTGGAGGTGACGCTGCTCGGGCAGAACGTCAACTCCTACGGCGTCGAGTTCGGCGACCGGTACGCCTTCGGCAAGCTGCTGCGCGCCTGCGGGGACATCGACGCTCTGGAGCGGGTGCGGTTCACCAGCCCGCACCCGAAGGACTTCACCGACGACGTGATCGCCGCGATGGCCGAGACGCCGAACGTCTGCCACTCGCTGCACATGCCGTTGCAGTCCGGCTCGGACGACGTGCTGCGGGCGATGCGCCGCTCGTACCGGTCGGAGCGTTACCTGGGGATCATCGAGAAGGTGCGGGCGGCGATGCCGGACGCGGCGATCACCACAGACATCATCGTCGGCTTCCCCGGCGAGACCGAGGCCGACTTCGCCCGCACGCTCGACGTGGTCCGGGAGGCCCGGTTCTCCTCGGCGTTCACGTTCCAGTACTCCAAGCGACCCGGCACACCGGCCGCCACGATGGACGGGCAACTGCCCAAGCAGGTCGTGCAGGAGCGCTACGAGCGGCTGATCGCCTGTGTCGAGGAGATCACCTGGGCGGAGAACAAGAAGCTCGTCGGCGAGACCGTCGAGGTGCTGGTGGCGGTCGGCGAGGGCCGCAAGGACGAGCGCACCGGCCGGATGTCCGGCCGGGCCCGCGACGGCCGGCTGGTGCACTTCGCGACCGGTGACCTGGCCGGGCGGATCCGCCCCGGCGACATCGTGCACACAGCCGTCACGTACGCCGCCCCGCACCACCTGAACGCCGACGGTGCGCCGGCGGCGCACCGGCGCACCCGGGCCGGGGACGCGGCCGAGGCGGGACAGGTCCCGCGTACCCCAGGGGTGCTGCTCGGACTGCCGACGGTCGGTGCGCCGGCCGCCGCGCCCGCCCCGGTCGGCGGCTGCGCCGCCCACTGACCTCGGGTAAGGAAGGGCCCTCTTCAACACTCGGCGTTGAAGAGGGCCCTTCCGCTACCGGAGACCGTCAGCAGGCGGTGCCGTTGAGCTTCACGCTGCCCGGCGTGGCGGCGGTGCCGTTGGCGGTGAAGCCGACGGTGACCGACGCGCCCGGCGCCAGCGACGACGCCCAGGTCGGCGCGGCGGCCGTCACGGTGGTGCCGGACTGCGTGACTGTGGCGTTCCAGCCGCTGGCCAGCGTCACCCCGGACGGCCAGGTCCAGGTGGCCGACCACGGGTTCACCGCGGCGGTGCCGGTGTTCTTCACGGTCAGCTCGCCCTGGAAGCCACCCGCCCAGGAGTTGATCTGCTTGTAGCTCGCGGTGCAGCCACCGGTGGGCGGCGGCGGGGTCGTGGGCGCCGGCGAGGTGTTCGGCGTGCCGGTGGGGGACGGGCTGGTGGTGCCGCCACCGCCGGTCGGCGGGATCAGGTACGGCGTGAGGATGTCCTGCTTCGGCTGGTTGATCGTGGTCCAGTCGTCGTTGGCGATGCCACCGGTGTCACCGGAGTTCGGGTTCCACGACCAGTACGTGAACGACATGCCGTTCACCCCGGTGCCGGTGTACGCCATCAGGTTCTGCAGCCAGATCTTGTCCTTGGGGTCCTGGAGCGTGGTGCCGAACTCGCCCATCATGATCGGCGCGATGTTCTGCTTGTAGAGGTAGCCCCAGTACTTGTCCCAGATGGCCGGCATGTTCGCCGGGTACGACGGGTCGTCGAACCACGCCTGGCGGTACACCGAGGTGGCGTACTCGTGCGGCGAGTAGACCAGCCGGTTGGCCACGTTCAGCCGGACCGGGAACTGCCCGGCCTTGGACAGGTTGCCGCCCCACCAGCCGCAGTCCTCGTCGTTGCTGGGGTCGTTGTCCCAGACGTTCGACAGGCCGCCGCTCGGGCAACTCACCCCCTCCACGAAGATCAGCCAGTTCGGCTGCACGCCGAGGACCGCGTTGCCGGCCCGCTCGGCGGCCAGCCGCCAGTCCCGGGCGGTGTCGCCGCAGCCCCAGCAGGCGCCGGTGGCGGCCGGGTTGGTGCCCTCGGCGTGCGGCTCGTTGTGCAGGTCCGCGCCGATCACAGTGGTGTTGCCGGCGTACCGCTGGGCCAGCATCTTCCAGTCGTTGATCCAGGTCGCCTCGGAGACCGTCGAGGTGTACCAGAGCGGCGACTGCCCGGCCGACGTCGGCCGGTGCCGGTCCAGGATGACCCGCATCCCCTTGCTGCCCGCGTAGTCGATGACCTTGTCGAGGATCTGCAGCGGGGAGAGCCCGATCAGGTCCGGGTTGACGAAGTCGTTGATGCCGGTCGCGGTCGCGCCGGGCTTCAGCGCGTCGTTCGAGTACGGGAGCCGCAGCGTGTTGTAGCCCAGCCGGGCCATGGTGTCGAGCTGGGAACGCCACGGGTTGCTCGACCACAGGCCGTGGAACGTCTTGTTGTCGGTCTCCATCCCGAACCAGTTGATGCCGGTCAGCCGGACGGTGGCGCCCGTACTGTCGACGATCTTGTTGCCGCTGGTGTGCAGGTAGCCGGTGCCGGTGCCACCGGCCGCAGCGGCGGCCGGTGCGGTGGAGACGGCGGCGGCGACGAGAACGCCGGCCGCGGCGGTGGCGAGCGCCGTCAGGGCGCCGCCGAGGGCGGTGCGTCGGTGCATGGGAGCTCCACTTCGGATGCCCGCGCCGCATGGGCGCCGCGGGCGGCAGGACCAGGAGGATCGGCCCGCTCCTCATCGAGTACGCGCGACAGCGCGCGCCGGGCCGGTCACGTGGACGGCCACTCGCGGGAATGCGCGCCGGCGATCGTCGACGGCGAAGATCAGCCGTCGATGCCCTCGTGCCGGTGCCGGAACCTGGCTCCGCCGCTCATTCTGATCAGCCTGCCTCGATGCGTCAACCCGGCCCCGGACGCAGGTGAGCCCCCGGCCGACCCGGCCGGGGGCTCACCTGGTGTGTGTCGCTGGGTGCTTGCGTCAGCCGGCCTGCTCGGCGAGCTGGAGGAACTGCCGCTTCGAGGCGAGCGCCTGCTCCGCCTCCTTGACCCGCCGGGCGTCACCGGCGGCCTGGGCCCGGGCCAGCCGGTCCTCGGCCTCGGCGACCTGGGCGCGCATCTGCGCCAGCAGCGGGTTGTCCTCCTTGGTGGTCCGCCGCCACGCCGAGTCCATCACCTGGCGGACCTTGTCGTCCACGGCCCGCAGCCGGCGCTCCAGCCCGGCGGCGGCCTCGCGGGGCACCCGGCCGGCCTCGTGCCACTGCGCCTGGATCTCCCGCAGCTTCGCCTGGGCGCCCTTCGGGTCGCCGTCGACGTCGAGCGCCTCGGCCTCGGCCAGCAGCGCCTCCTTGCGCTCCAGGTTGGCGCGCTGCTCGTTGTCGCGGGCCGAGAAGACCTCGCTGCGGCGGGTGAAGAACTCGTCCTGCGCGGCCCGGAACCGTTCCCAGAGCTTCTGCTCGGCCTCCTTGGCGGCGCGCGGCGCGGCCTTCCACTGGGCCATCAGGTCCTTGAGCTGACCGGCGGTGACACCCCAGTCGCTGGAGTCCTTGAGCTTCTCCGCCTCGGCGACCAGCTCCTCCTTGACCGTCTGCGCCTGCTTGCGCTGCTGGTCCAGGGTGGCGAAGTGGGCGCCCCGGCGACGGGTGAAGCCGTCCCGGGCGGCGGCGAACCGCTTCCACAGCTCACCGTCGGTCTTCTTGTCGACGCCGCGGATGGTCTTCCACTCGTCGAGGATCTCCTTGAGCCGGTCACCGGCGGTCTTCCAGCCGGTCGACTCGGCGGCCAGCTTCTCGGCCTCCTCGACCAGGGCGGTCTTGCGCGCCAGCGCCTCGACCCGGGCGGCCTCGCGGGCCGCCTTGGCCTCGCCGGCCTTCTCCTCGGCGACGGCGGCCAGCTTGTCCAGGCGGGCGGCAAGGGCGTCGATGTCACCGACCACGTGCGCCTCGGCCAGCGACCCACGGATCCGGCGGATGGTGGTCAGGGAGTGGCCGGCGTCAGCAGCGCCCGAGTTGAGCCGGGCCTCGGTCAGATCGACCTCGGTCACCAGGTCGGCGTAGCGCCGGGCGAAGTGGGCGAGCCCTTCCTCCGGTGCACCTGCCTGCCAGGATCCGACCACCCGCTCGCCCTCGGCGGTCTTGACGTAGACGGTGCCGTCCTCGTCGACCCGTCCGTAGGCAGTCCAGTCGCTCATGTGCCCATCCTCGTTCTCCCGGCGTCGAGGGGACAGCCCCCCTCGCTCGCCGCCACGGCGCAGCAAACTTTCTCCCGGCATTGTCACAGGTCCGCCCCCGTCCGTGTCGAGCGCCTGTCGCCGACCGTGACCATACGGTGTTGTACGCCCTCGATGGCCGGATCGGCGCGGGGACGCACCGGGGGATCGGCGATAGGTTTGGGGGCGTGCCACTGGTCGCCGCCGCCGTCTGCCCCCACCCGCCGTTGATCGTGCCCGAGCTGGCCGGCGCCGCCGCGCCCGAGCTGGACGACCTGCGCGCCGCCACCGACGCCGCGGTGGCCCGGCTGCTCGCCGCCGGACCCGAGGCGATCCTGCTCGTCGGCGGCGGGTGGGAGACCGTCCGGTTCAGCACCGCCGAGCACGGCTCGCTGCGCCCGTACGGGCTGAACCGCCACGTGCGGCTCTGGAAGGTCAACTGCGAGGGTGGTGTGCGTCTGCCGTTGAGCCTGACCATCGGCGCCTGGCTGCTCGACCGCTCCGGCACCGCCCTGCCCCGCTTCGCCCGGGCGGTGGCCCACGACGCCACCCCGGCCGAGTGCGCGGCCTTCGGCGCGGGCCTGCTCCACGACGAGGACCCGCCGGTCGGGCTGCTCGTGCTCGGTGACGGGTCCGCGTGCCGGGGCGTCACCGCGCCGGGGTACGACGACCCGCGCGCCGAGGCGTACGACGAGGGGGTCGCCGCGGCCCTGGCCGGCGCGGACGCGGAGGCGCTGCGCGGCCTGGACCCGGTGCTCTCGGCGCAGCTGCGGGTCGCCGGGCGGGCGCCGTGGCAGGTGCTGGCCGGCGCCGTCGAGGCGGCGGGCGGCGACTGGCGTGGTGACCTGAGCTACCACAGTGCCCCCTACGGCGTGGCCTACTTCGTGGCGAACTGGGAGCAGTCATGACCGTCGTGGCGGTGGTCGGGCCGACCGCGGCCGGGAAGTCGGCGCTGAGCATCGCACTGGCGCACGCGCTCGGCGGCGAGGTGGTCAACGCCGACTCGATGCAGCTCTACCGGGGCATGGACATCGGCACCGCGAAGCTGACACCGGCCGAGCGCGAGGGCGTGCCGCACCACCTGCTGGACATCTGGCCGGTGACCGAGCCGGCCAGCGTCGCCGAGTACCAGACGCTGGCCCGCGCGGCGGTCGACGACATCCTGGCCCGGGGGCGGGTGCCGCTGCTGGTGGGCGGTTCGGGGCTGTACGTGCGGGCGGTGCTGGAGCGGTTCGAGTTCCCCGGCACCGACCCGGCGCTGCGGGAGCGGCTGGAGGCGGAACTGGCGGCGGTCGGCCCCCTGCCGCTGCACGCGCGGCTGGCCGAGGCGGACCCGGGCGCGGCGGCGAGCATCCTGCCCACCAACGGCCGCCGGATCGTACGGGCACTGGAGGTGATCGAGCTGACCGGCGCCCCGTTCACCGCCTCGCTGCCGTCGCCCACGCCGTACTACCCGTCCGTCCAGCTCGGTGTGGACCTGGACACCGCGCGCCTGGACGAGCGGATCGCGCTGCGGGTGGACCGGATGTGGGCCGACGGGCTGGTCGACGAGGTGCGGGCGCTGGTCGGCGAGGGGCTGCCCGAGGGACGGACGGCCAGCCGGGCGCTCGGCTACCAGCAGGTGCTGCGGTTCCTGGCCGGTGAGCTGACCGAGACCGAAGCGTACGAGGAGACGATCCGCGCCACCCGCCGTTTCGTCCGGCGGCAGCGCTCCTGGTTCCGGCGTGACCCGCGCGTCACCTGGCTGGACTCGGCCTCGCCCGGGTTTCTCGACACTGCCCTGCGGGTGGTCGCCGAGCATCGGCGATGATGGGGGCGTGGAGTTCACAAAGGGGCACGGCACCGGCAACGACTTCGTCATCCTGCCCGACCCGGACGGCGCCCTCGACCTGACACCCGGCCTGGTCGCCGCGCTCTGCGACAGGCGGCGCGGGCTCGGCGCCGACGGCGTGCTGCGCGTGGTGCGCGCCGCCAAGCACCCCGAGGGCGTCGCGCTGGCCGGCGAGGCCGAGTGGTTCATGGACTACTGGAACTCCGACGGCTCGTTCGCCGAGATGTGCGGCAACGGGGCCCGCGTGTTCGTCCGCTACCTGCTGGACCGTTCGCCGGCCGCCGCCCCGTCCGGCGGGACGCTGCCCATCGCCACCCGCGCCGGTCTGGTGCGGGCCCGCGTCGAGGGCGCCGACGTGGCGGTCGAGATGCGCCGTCCCCGGCTGTACGACACGGCCACCGCCACGCTCGGCGGGCTGACGGTGCCCGGCACCGCGGTGGACGTCGGCAACCCGCACCTGGTGTGCCCGCTGCCCGCCGCGCTGGAGCTGGCCGCGCTGGACCTCACCCGCGCGCCCGAGGTCGACGCCTCGATGTTCCCGGCCGGGGTGAACGTCGAGTTCACCACGCCGGGTGAGCCGGTCGCCGGCACCGACGGGCACGTGCTGATGCGGGTCTACGAGCGCGGCTCCGCCGAGACGCTCTCCTGCGGCACCGGCGCGTGCGCGGTGGCGGCGGTGGCGTTGCGCGACGCCGGCCTGGACACCGGCGCGGTGGCGGTGGACGTGCCCGGCGGGCGTCTCACGGTCACCGTGACGGCCGACTCCTGCTGGCTGTCGGGCCCCGCGGTCCTGGTGGCGACGGGCACCCTGACCCCCGCCGCCCTGCGCCCCTGACCGTCGCCCGCCGGCCCCGGGGCCGGTGATCTCGCACCAGGCGGCGCGGGGACGGCGTCAGGGGGTGGCGCTGGCGTTGGCGGCGATCTCGGGCAGGTCGGCGGGACCGGGATCGGCCGCCGGGGCCGGCGTCGCGGCCGGGTTCTGGGCGGCGGCCCGTACCGCCGCGGCCACCGCCGGGGCGACCCGGGAGTCGAAGACGCTCGGCACGATCACCGTCGGGTTGATCTTTTCCTCGCCGACCACGTCCGCGATGGCCCGGGCGGCGGCGATCGCCATCTCCTCGGTGAACTCCTCGGCGTGCGCGTCGAGCATGCCGCGGAACACGCCGGGGAAGGCGAGCACGTTGTTGATCTGGTTCGGCTGGTCCGAGCGGCCGGTGGCGACCACCGCGGCGTACTTGCGCGCCTCCCGCGGGTCCACCTCCGGGTCGGGGTTGGCGAGCGCGAAGACGATCGAGTCCTTCGCCATCGCGGCGACGTCGTCGCCGGTGAGCAGGTTCGGCGCGCTCACGCCGATGAACACGTCCGCGCCGCGTACCGCACCGGCCAGGTCGCCGGAGTAGTTCTCCTTGTTGGTGTTCTCGGCCAGCCACTGCCACGCCGGGTTGAGGTCCGGCAGTCCGCGGTGCAGGGCGCCCCTGCGGTCGTACGCGATGATGTCGCCCACGCCCTGACGCAGCAGCAGCTTCATGATCGCGGTGCCGGCGGCGCCGGCGCCGGAGACCACGACCCGGACGTCCGCGAGCTGCTTGCCCACGACGCGCAGCGCGTTCGTCAGCGCGGCCAGCACGCAGATCGCGGTGCCGTGCTGGTCGTCGTGGAAGACCGGGATGTCGAGCGCCTCGCGCAGTCGGGCCTCGATCTCGAAGCAGCGCGGCGCGGCGATGTCCTCCAGGTTGATCCCGCCGTACGCGGGCGCGATCGCCTTGACGATCGCCACGATCTCGTCGGTGTCCTGGGTGTCGAGCACCACCGGCCAGGCGTCCACCCCGCCGAAGCGCTTGAACAGGGCCGCCTTGCCCTCCATCACCGGCAGCGACGCGGCCGGCCCGAGGTTGCCGAGGCCGAGCACCGCGGTGCCGTCGCTGACCACGGCGACGGTGTTGCGCTTGATGGTGAGCCGGCGGGCGTCGGCCGGGTTCTCCGCGATCGCCATGCAGACCCGGGCGACCCCCGGGGTGTACGCGCGGGACAGCTCGTCACGGGTGCGCAGCGCGATCTTCGGGGTGACCTCGATCTTGCCGCCGAGGTGCAGCAGGAACGTCCGGTCGGAGACCTTGCGCACGTCGACCCCGTCGAGCGCGGTGAGCGCGTCGACCACCTGGTCGGCGTGGCCGGCGTCGGCGGTGTCGCAGGTGAGGTCGACGATCACGTTCGTCGGGTCGGAGTCGACCACGTCGAGCGCGGTGACGATGGCGCCGGCCTCGCCGGCGGCGGTGGTGAGCCGGCCGATGGAGGAGGCGTCGGCGGGTACCGCGATCCGGATGGTGATGGAGAATCCGGCACTCGGCAGTCGTGTGTTTGCCACGAGAAACTCCTCCGTCGGCGCTGAGCGGCTCGACTGGCATTTCTACTCGCCTGGCCAGGTCGCCCGGCATCCGCCCCCGCTACCGGTCGGTAGCGTCACGGGCATAAGACAGGTGCGCCCGGCGTTGACACATGTCAGGATTGCTGTCACGCGCCGAAAATTCTCGGCGATGCACATAACGGACAGGAGACGCGATTTGCGCGAGCAGGAGACCTTCCATCCCTACGAGGACGACGAGCTCGACGCCACCACGGGCGAGTACGAGCTGTCGGAGCGGCAGGCGCTGCGGCGGGTCCCCGGCCTCTCCACCGAACTCACCGACATCACCGAGGTCGAATACCGCCAGCTCCGGCTGGAGCGGGTCGTCCTGGTGGGGGTCTGGACCGAGGGCACCCAGTCCGACGCCGACAACAGCCTCACCGAGCTGGCGGCGCTGGCCGAGACGGCCGGCTCGCAGGTGCTCGAAGGGCTGATCCAGCGCCGGCACCGGCCCGACCCGGCCACGTACATCGGCCGCGGCAAGGTCGACGACCTGGGCGCGGTGGTGCTGTCCACCGGCGCCGACACGATCATCTGCGACGGTGAGCTGTCGCCGTCGCAGCTGCGCAACCTGGAGCAGCGCACCAAGGTCAAGGTGGTCGACCGGACCGCCCTGATCCTGGACATCTTCGCCCAGCACGCCAAGAGCAAGGAGGGCAAGGCGCAGGTCGAGCTGGCCCAGCTCCAGTACCTGCTGCCGCGCCTGCGCGGTTGGGGCGAGACGCTGTCCCGGCAGACCGGCGGTAGCGGCCGCGGCGGTGGCGCCGGCGGCGGCGTGGGCCTGCGCGGTCCCGGTGAGACGAAGCTGGAGACCGACCGGCGGCGCATCCGCCACCGCATCGCGCGGCTGCGCCGCGAGATCAAGAGCATGGCGACGGTACGCCAGACCAAGCGTGCCCGGCGTACCCGTAACGCGGTGCCCGCGGTGGCCATCGCCGGCTACACGAACGCCGGCAAGTCCAGCCTGCTCAACCGCCTGACCGGTGCGGGCGTACTGGTGGAGAACGCGCTGTTCGCCACGCTGGACCCGACCACCCGCCGGGCCACCACGTCCGACGGGCGGCTCTACACGCTGTCCGACACGGTCGGGTTCGTCCGACACCTGCCGCACCAGATCGTCGAGGCGTTCCGCTCCACCCTGGAGGAGGTCGCCGACGCCGACCTGGTGGTGCACGTGGTCGACGGCACCCACCCGGACCCGGAGGAGCAGGTCCGGGCGGTCCGCGAGGTGCTCGCCGAGGTGGGCGCCGACCGGCTGCCGGAACTACTCGTGGTGAACAAGACCGACGCCACCGGCGAGGAGACGATGCTGCGGCTCAAGCGGCTGTGGCCGGATGCGGTCTTCGTCTCCGCCCACAGCGGGCGCGGCGTCGACGAGTTGCGCGAGACGGTCGAGCGGCGCTTGCCGCGGCCGGCCGTCGAGGTGCGCGCCGTGCTGCCGTACGACCGGGGTGACCTGGTCGCCCGGGTGCACCGGCAGGGTGAGGTGCTCAGCACCGCGCACCTGCCCGAGGGCACGCTGCTGCACGTACGGGTCAACGAGGGACTGGCCGCGGAACTCGCGCCCTACCGGGCGGGCGACCGGCTGACCAGCGACGAGCGGGTGGGTGCCGGGCGGTGAGCCGTCCGGCGTCACCCGCCGGAAACCCGCTCCGTGCGACACTGAGCGTCATGCGGCACGTTGTCTCCTCGGTCACGCTCGCGCTCGGCCTGGTCGGCGCGGTCGTGGCGCCGGCCGGGCCGGCCCCGGCGGCACCCGCCGCGGCCCCCGTGCTGGCCGCGGCACCCAAGAAGAAGTGCACGGTCGAGGACGGACGCCTCCGCGAGTTGTCCGGGCTCGTCGCCACCGCGGGCGGGTACGTCGTGGTGAACGACAGCTCGGACGACCCCGCCCGCAAGCGGGTCTTCTATCTGGACTCCAAGTGCAAGGTGGACAAGGAGGTCCGTTACTCCGGTGACGGCCCGCTCGACACCGAGGACCTGGCGCTCGGGCCGGACGGCAAGACGCTCTGGATCGCCGACACCGGCGACAACATCGACAAGAAGACCCGCCGGGAGCGGGTCGCGGTGTGGACGATGCCGCTGAGCGGCTCGAAGCAGCCGGTGCTGCACCGGCTCACCTACCCGGGCAAGGAGCCGCACGACGCGGAGGCACTGCTCGTCGGCGACGACAACATGCCGTTGGTGATCACGAAGGAGCTCTCGGGCAAGGCGGAGCTCTATACCCCGACGGCGAAGCTGAAGGCGGGCGGCGACCCCGAGCCGATCCCGATGAAGAAGGTCGGCGAGGTCACGCTCCCGAAGACCAGCACCGACAACAAGCTCGGCGGGCCGGGCCGGGTGCTGGTCACCGGCGCCGCCCGCTCACCCGACGGCGGCAAGGTGGTGCTGCGCACGTACGCCGACGCGTTCGAGTTCGACGTCACCGGCGGCGACATCGTCAAGGCGATCACCACGGGCAAGCCCCGGGTCACGCCGCTCGCCGATCCGTTCGGCGAGGCGATCTCCTACACGCCGGACGGCAAGGCGTTCGTCACCGTCTCCGACGGCGGCACGCTCGACGACTCGGACCCGATCGACATCCTCAGCTACACCCCGTCCACGAAGGGCGCGGAGGCGCTTCCCAACGGCGGCGAGGCCCCGACCAAACCGGCAGCCAAGCAGTCCTGGCTCGCAGGGCTCTCGCTCGACGAGATCACGTACCTGATCGCGGCGGTCGGGGTGCTCGGCGCGCTCCTGGTCGGCGCGGGGGTCTTCGGCATCCTGCGGGCGCGGCGCAAGCCGGCGCCCCGGGCGCCCGCCGACGAGCCCGAGCGCAGCGGCGAGTTCCCGGTCAACAGCGGCTTCCCGTCGGCGGAACGGCCGGACGTCCCGCCCAGAGGCGCGGTCTACGGAGGCGGTGGCCAGGGCGGCGTGTACGGCGGCGCCGCGAACGGCGACCGTCCCCAGGGTGGCGGTGTCTACGGCGGCGGCCAGCCGGGCGGCGGCGTGTACGGCGGCCGACCCCAGGGCGGCGGCCCACAGGGCGGTGGCCGTCCTCCGGGTGGTGGCCGTCCCCCGGGTCCTGACCGTCCCCCGGGTCCTGACCGTCCGCAGGGTGGTGGCGTCTACGGCGGCGCCCCGGCCGGCGGTGGGCGCGGCGGGGGCCAGGGCGGCGGCGTGTACGGCGGCGCGGACCAGGCCGGTCCCGGTGTCCCCGGCGGTGGTGCCCCCCGGGGCGGCCGGGGTGGCGGCTCCGGCGGCGGCCCGGGACACCGTGGCCAGCCCAACGGCGGCGGACCGCGCGGCGAGGGCGGCCGGGCCGAGCCGCCGCGTCGCGGATCGGATCCGCGTGGCGCGCGGCGCGACGACGGCTACGACGACAGGGGTCGGTACGGCCCGGTGCCCGGCGGCCGGGAGTACCGCGGCGACCGCTACTGAGACGACGCGAAGAGGGGGTGACCGGTCGCCGGTCACCCCCTCTTCGTCGCTGTCGGTCAGATGCGGCGCAGCACCGCCACCACGCGACCCATGATGGTGGCGTCGTCGCCGGGGATCGGGTCGAAGGCCGGGTTCTGCGGCATCAGCCAGACGTGCCCGTCGCGGCGCCGGTAGGTCTTCACCGTCGCCTCACCGTCGAGCATCGCGGCCACGATGTCGCCGACCTCGGCGTTGGGCTGCTGCCGGACGACCACCCAGTCGCCGTCACAGATCGCCGCGTCGAGCATCGAGTCGCCCTTGACCTGGAGCATGAAGACCTCGCCTTCGCCGACCAGCTCGCGGGGGAGGGGGAAGATGTCCTCCACGGCCTGCTCGGCCAGGATCGGCCCACCGGCGGCGATGCGACCCAGCATCGGCACGTACGCCGGGGCGGGCCGCTGCGCACGGGCCGCCTCGTCGTCGGCCTCGCCCGGCGCGCGGACGTCGACGGCGCGCGGCCGGTTCGGGTCGCGGCGCAGGAAGCCCTTCTTCTCCAGCTCCTTGAGCTGGTAGGCGACGCTGGACGGGGACACCAGCCCGACCGCCTCGCCGATCTCGCGCACGCTCGGCGGGTAGCCGTGGCGCTCGACCCAGTTACGGATGAACTCCAGGATCCGCCGCTGCCGGGCGGTCAGGTCGACAGTGGCCGGGTCGGGGAAGCTGCTCACCACCGGGGTGACCGGACGCACCGCCGCGGGGGCGGTGCGACTGCGGGCGGTGCGGGGGCGACGGGTCGCCGGAGGACCCGCCCCGTCGTTCGGCTGCGGGTTCTTCTGCCGGCTGGCCCGGTCCTCGGTCACGTCCGTCCCTCCCTGGTCGGCGCTGGGGTGCCTCGTCGGCTCGTGGTGCGTGTGGTCTGACCGTATAGGTGAGATCGGCCATTTTCAAACATCTGTACGACCTGCTGTCGGCGTGTCGCGCCGAATTCCTGGATTTCCGAACTGGTGTTCTGATAGAAGGGTACGCCGCTCGAACGGGTGTTCTATCCCGGCTGCCCGTGACTAGCACGGGAGGCCGTCCGTTGGGCTCGGCGGCGGCGTCGTGCCGGGCGTGATCCTGATGACGCGCCGGACACGCCCGGCAACTTGACCTCGCTTGGGGTTCGGCCTACGGTCGACCCCTAGATGTAGTAGTCACACGGGCGTAAGTTGCCTACAGGTTGGGTTCGACTACCGAACGCACTCCCGCACCGCGCACCCGGCGACGGTCATCGGACGATGGCCCCGCCGTGTCGACGCGTGCCCGGGAGCCGGCAGTTGTGCCCGCGATCGACTGAGGAGGTCGGGCGAATGCGGTGTCCGTACTGCCGGCACGCCGACTCCCGGGTGGTCGACTCGCGGGAGGCCGACGACGGCCAGCTCATCCGGCGGCGACGGTCCTGCCCGGAGTGCGGCAAGCGGTTCACCACCGTCGAGGAGGCGGTCCTCGCGGTGGTCAAGCGCAGCGGGGTGACCGAGCCGTTCAGCCGTACGAAGATCATCGGTGGGGTGCGCAAGGCGTGCCAGGGGCGGCCGGTCGACGACGACTCGATCGCGCTGCTGGCCCAGAAGGTCGAGGAGACCGTACGGGCCAAGGGGGCGGCCGAGATCCCCAGCCACGAGGTGGGCCTGGCCATCCTCGGCCCGTTGCGTGACCTCGACGAGGTGGCCTACATGCGGTTCGCCAGCGTCTACCGGTCCTTCGACTCGCTCGCCGACTTCGAGCGCGAGATCGAGACGCTGCGGGCCGCCGCACGCGCCCGGGAGGGCGCCGGTGCCGGTGCGGCGGACGCCGCCGGCGCGATCAGCTGACATTTCGGTTTTTCTGACAGGTACACGAGGCGCGGTGGGTGACCGTGCCGACGAGGGGGGCGAGCGTGACGACCAGTAAGTCGCGGAACAAGGCCGGGGCGGGGCTGAAGATCGAGCGTGTCTGGACGACCGAGGGGGTGCATCCCTACGACGAGGTCGCCTGGGAGCGCCGCGACGTCGTCATGACGAACTGGCGGGACGGCTCGATCAACTTCGAGCAGCGCGGGGTGGAGTTCCCCGAGTCCTGGTCGGTGAACGCGGCGAACATCGTGACCACCAAGTACTTCCGGGGCGCGGTCGGGACCCCGGAGCGGGAGTGGTCGCTGCGGCAGCTGATCGACCGGGTGGTCGAGACCTACCGCACCGCCGGTGAGGAGTACGGCTACTTCGCCACCCCGGCCGACGCCGAGGTGTTCGCGCACGAGCTGACCTGGATGCTGCTGCACCAGGTGTTCAGCTTCAACTCGCCGGTGTGGTTCAACGTCGGCACGCCGTCGCCGCAGCAGGTCAGCGCCTGCTTCATCCTCTCCGTCGACGACTCGATGGACTCGATCCTCGACTGGTACAAGGAGGAGGGGCGGATCTTCCAGGGCGGCTCCGGCGCCGGGGTCAACCTCTCCCGGATCCGTTCCTCGAAGGAGCTGCTCTCCTCCGGCGGCACCGCCTCCGGCCCGGTCAGCTTCATGCGCGGCGCGGACGCCTCCGCCGGCACCATCAAGTCCGGCGGCGCCACCCGGCGCGCGGCGAAGATGGTCATCCTCGACGTCGACCACCCGGACATCGAGGAGTTCGTGGCGACCAAGGCGCGCGAGGAGGACAAGATCCGCGCGCTGCGCGACGCCGGGTTCGACATGGACCTGGGCGGCGCCGACATCGTCAGCGTGCAGTACCAGAACGCCAACAACTCGGTCCGCGTCTCCGACGAGTTCATGACCGCCGTGGAGAACGGCGGCAGCTTCGACCTGCGCGGCCGGCTCGACGGGCAGACGATCGAGACGATCGACGCCAAGGAGCTGTTCCACACCATCTCCCAGGCCGCGTGGGAGTGCGCCGACCCGGGCCTGCAGTACGACGACATCATCAACGACTGGCACACCTGCCCGGAGACCGGGCGGATCACCGCGTCGAACCCGTGCTCGGAGTACCTGCACCTGGACAACTCCTCGTGCAACCTGGCCTCGCTGAACCTGATGAAGTTCCTCCGCGCCGACGGCGGCTTCGAGGTGGAGAAGTTCGTCAAGTCGGTCGAGTTCGTCATCACCGCGATGGACATCTCGATCTGCTTCGCCGACTTTCCGACCGAGAAGATCGGTGAGACCACCCGCGCCTACCGGCAGCTCGGCATCGGGTACGCCAACCTGGGCGCGCTGCTGATGGCCTCCGGCCTGCCGTACGACTCGGAGCAGGGCCGGGAGGTGTCCGCCGCGATCACCTCGCTGATGACCGGCACCGCCTACCGCCGCTCCGCGGAGCTGGCCGGCATCGTCGGCCCGTACGACGGCTACGCCCGCAACGCCGAGCCGCACAAGCGGGTCATGCGCAAGCACGCCGCCGCCAACGACGCGATCAAGCCGATCGGCACGGTGGGCACCGCCGTGCAGCGCGAGGCGACCAAGCAGTGGACGCTCGGCAACAAGCTGGGCGACAAGTTCGGCTGGCGCAACTCGCAGGCCAGCGTCCTCGCCCCGACCGGCACCATCGGCCTGATGATGGACTGCGACACCACCGGAGTCGAGCCGGACCTGGCGCTGGTGAAGTTCAAGAAGCTGGTCGGCGGCGGCTCGATGCAGATCGTCAACCAGACCGTGCCGCGCGCCCTGCGCAGCCTCGGCTACCCCGAGGAGCAGGTCGAGGCGATCGTCGAGCACATCGCCGAGCACGGGCACGTGATCGACGCCCCGGGCCTGAAGCCGGAGCACTACCCGGTCTTCGACTGCGCCATGGGCGAGCGCTCGATCGCGCCGATGGGCCACGTACGGATGATGGCGGCGGTCCAGCCGTTCATCTCCGGCGCCATCTCCAAGACGGTGAACATGCCGGAGCAGGCCACCGTCGAGGACGTCGAGAAGATCTACTTCGAGGGCTGGAAGCTCGGCCTGAAGGCGCTGGCGATCTACCGGGACAACTGCAAGGTCGGCCAGCCGCTGTCGGTGGCGAAGAAGCCGGAGGCCAAGGCGGACACGACCGCCGTCGCGCAGGCCGCGCCGGAGAAGGTCGTGGAGAAGGTCGTCGAGTACCGCCCGGTACGCAAGCGGCTGCCGAAGAAGCGCCCGTCGGAGACCATCTCGTTCTCGGTCGGCGGCGCGGAGGGCTACCTCACCGCCTCGTCCTACCCGGACGACGGCCTCGGCGAGGTCTTCCTCAAGATGTCGAAGCAGGGCTCGACCCTGGCCGGCGTGATGGACGCCTTCTCGGTGGCCATCTCCATCGGTCTCCAGTACGGCGTCCCGCTGGAGACGTACGTCAGCAAGTTCACCAACATGCGCTTCGAGCCGGCCGGCATGACCGACGACCCGGACGTGCGCATGGCCGCCTCGGTGATGGACTACATCTTCCGTCGCCTGGCGCTGGACTTCCTGCCGTACGACCGCCGCGCCGAACTGGGCATCTTCACCGCCAAGGAGCGGGCCGCCCAGCTCGCGGCCGAGGCGGAGGCGGAGGCGAGCGGTGCGGACCTCACCGCGATGGCCTCCTCCGCCCCGGTCGAGGCGCCGGAGCCGAAGACCGGCCCGATCGCGCAGCCGGCCCGGGAGATGACCGACGTCGCGGCCGTCAAGCCGGCCCCGGCCGTGGGTTCCAGCACCGAACTGCTGGAGGCCGTGATCGGCAAGGCCGCGGACGCGCCGCTCTGCTTCACCTGCGGCACGAAGATGCGGCCCGCCGGTAGCTGCTACGTCTGCGAGGGCTGCGGCTCCACCAGCGGCTGCAGCTGAACTGGGCTGAGTCGCCTGAAGGACAGCGACCGCCCGATCCTGTAGGGGTCGGGCGGTCGCTGCGGCACTGACGTGCAGAATCAGCACGACACCAGGCCGCAGATCAATCGTGGAGACGGCGTAGGATATCGACTTCTGCACGGAACGGGGCCGTGCTCGGCCGGTCGCGCCGCTTCGGCCTCGCCGGGCGCCGTGGCGTTCGGGACGAAGGGTGGACACCCCGGATGCACCAGCGGATCCTGTTGCGCGCCCGCAAGGGCCCGTTCGACGTCGTCACCGCCGAGGAGACCTACGAGCGGGACTGGATCGGCAAGAACAGCGGCAACCTGGTCTTCAGCCACGCCGCGCACAAGCTGCTGTCCACCTCGGCGGCGGAGATCACCCCGTCGCGGTTCCGGGCGGATCCGCGCGATGCCGACGAGATCAACGAGAAGTACGACGTCTTTGTGATCCCGCTGGCGAACGCGTTTCGCCACGACTACGCGAACCGGCTGATGTCGATGACCCGGCTGATCGAGCGGCTCAAGATCCCGGTGGTGGTGCTCGGGGTCGGGGTGCAGACCGACGTGGACGGCGACCGGGAGTACCTGCGCCCGATCGACGAGCCGGTGAAGGCGTTCTGCCGGGCGGTGCTGAACCGATCGCACAGCATCGGCGTACGCGGCGAGATCAGCGAAAGCTACCTGCGTACGCTGGGTTTCTCCGCCGTCGAGCAGATCGGCTGCCCGTCGATGTTCCTGCACGGCGACAGCTTGCGGGTCGAGAAGGCGAAGGCGACCCTGGGCACCGAGGATCGGCTCGCGTTCGTCATCTCGCCATACGTCCGCGCGTTGGCCCCGATCGCCCATCACCACCACCAGCGTTACCCGAACCTGCGCTACCTGGCGCAGGGCCTGTACACCCTCGGCACCCTGCTCTATGGCGACGCACCACATTTGAGCGGCAAGACCGACGACATGCCGATCCACACCTCACACCCGCTCTTCGTCGAGGACAAGGTGCGGATGTTCGTGGACCCGTGGCCCTGGATGGAATATCTGTCCGGATTCGACTTCGCCTTCGGCACCCGGATCCACGGCACCATCACGGCGCTGGTCTCCGGCACTCCCGGATATCTCCTCGCACACGACTCGCGCACCCTGGAACTGGCCCGCTACTTCGACATCCCGCACCGGTTGATGCGCGACGTACCGGCCGACGTCGACGCCGCCCAACTCTACGAGGAAGCCGACTACACGGCTCTGAATGAGGGCCACAAGGAGCGCTTCGCGCGAATCACCGGGTTCCTCGCCAAGCACGACCTCGGCCTTTCGTTCGCCGACGGGGACAGCGCCGCCCGCTTCGACGAGCAGGTCCGCCAAACCGTCTACCCGCAGGCGGTCCGGCCGGCCTCCGCCTACACCGCCGATGAACTGCTGGCGCGCATGCAGTGGCTGCGGGCCGAGAATCGGACGCTGCAGCAGGACCTCAAGGCACTCCGCGCGCAGCCCGTGCGTGAGCGGGTCAAGCAGGCGGTGGGCGGACGGGTTCGCCGGATGCTGTCGCGCTGACCGTCGTACGCGTGCTCGCGGTCACAGCCCATCGTGTACGCGAGTGGAATGCTCGGGGGATGAGCACGGCCGACATCTATCTGGCGTTCGCCGAGCGCGAGGCGCGCGGCGTGTCCCCCGCGTACGAGCGGTTGTCGCGGGCGGTGGCGCGCGACCGGAAGCTGCTCGCGCTGCTCGACACGCTGCCACCGGCCAAGCGCCAGCCGAACCTGCTGTTCGGTGTGGTGCGGCTGCACGGCGGGCCGGTGGACGACCCGGCGGCGTTCCGCGCGTACGTGCTGGCGCACTGGCCGGACGTGGCGGCGCAGATGCGGGTGCGGGCGACGCAGACGAACGAGGCCGGCCGTTGCGCGCTGCTGCTTCCGGTGCTCGCCGCGTTGCCGCAGCCGCTGGCCTTGCTGGAGGTCGGCGCGTCCGCCGGGCTGTGCCTCTACCCGGACCGGTACGCCTACCGCTACGGCGACCGGCGGATCGGCGACGGCGAGCCGGTGCTCGACTGTGACCTGACCGGTACCGAGCCGCCGCAGCGGCTGCCGGAGGTGGTGTGGCGCGCCGGGCTGGACGTGAACCCGCTCGACGTCACCGACCCGGCCGCCCTGGCCTGGCTGGACGCGCTGATCTGGCCGGAACACCGGCACCGCCGGGACCGGCTGCGCGCGGCGGCGGCGGTCGCCGCCGCGGATCCGCCGCTGCTGGTACGCGGTGACCTGGTCGACGACCTGCCGGCGCTGGCGGTGCAAGCTCCGGCCGGGGCGACGCTCGTGGTGTTCCACAGCTCGGTGCTCTACCAGGTGCCGAAGGCGCGCCGGGACGCCTTCACCGCGCTGGTCCGGACGCTGCCCGGCCACTGGATAGCCAACGAGGACCAGTCGGTGCTGCCGCACGCGGCGCTGCCCGAGCCGCCCGCAGACGGTCTCCACAACGTGCTGGCCCTCGACGGCCGCCCGCTCGCCTGGACGAGAGGCCACGGCCAGGCCCTCACCTGGTTCCGCTGACCCACCCACCCGCCCTCATCCCCGGCGATCATGAAGTTGACGGCGCGACACGCCGACCCTGACGGCCGCCAACCTCATGGTCGACGAAGGCCGGGCGAGGGCGGACAGGCGTCTAGGTTCGGTGGTCGTGAACGAACCGAGCTGGCTGGTGGAGACCCGCGCCGCCTACGACACCGTCGCCGAGGACTACGCGCGGCTGCTGCCCGACGTGGTGGAGCCGCCGCTGGACCGCGCGCTGCTGGCCGCGTTCGCGAAGCTGGTCGGGCCGGGACGGCCGGTGCTGGAGGTGGGCTGCGGCACCGGCCGGGTCACCGCCCACCTGCACCGGCTCGGCCTCGACATCGACGGCGTCGATCTCTCGCCCGGGATGGTGGCGGTGGCCCGCCGGACATACCCGGACCTGCGCTTCGAGGTCGGCTCGCTCACCGAGCTCACCGCGCCGGACGAGTCGCTGGCCGGGCTGGTCTCCTGGTACTCGGTGATCCACCTGCCGCCGGAGCTGCTGCCCGAGGTGTTCGCGGGCTTCCACCGGGTGCTCGCCCCCGGTGGTCACCTGCTGCTCGCGGTCAAGGCCGGCGACCGGCGGGACCGGCGGGAGCGGGCGTACGGCCACCAGGTCGGGTACGACGTCTACTGGCTGTCGCCGCAGCGGCTGGCCGCGCAGCTCACCGCCGCCGGGCTCACCGTCACCGCCACGACGGTCCGAGAGCCGGTCGAGGGCGAGCGTCAGGCCCAGGCATTCCTGCTCGCCCAGCGTCCGGCCGGCTGAGCCTCGATGCGACTGACCCGGGCCACCGACCCCTGTCACACCCGATCCGTAGACTCCAGCGGTGCGTGACGAGCTGGCGGACCGGCCCCTGACCGAACCGCACCCGTCGCGGTTGTCGCCGGGTCACCCCGGGCGGGAGCGGATCCTGGCCGTGCACGCCGCCGCCCTGACGGCCGGGGAGGCCGGCTACCTGGACCCGGAGACCGGGCTGTTCGTGCTCAGCGCCGGGTTCCTGGCCCGGCGCGGCACGTGCTGCGGGCGAGGGTGCCGGCACTGTCCGTACGTGGCCGAATAGGGGCTTCCGTCCCCGCCTGGGCACGCCGTACGGTGTCCGACGGAACTCCGGCGGGTCGGACCCGCCGCCGACCGGCGGAGGTCTCCCGTGCGTGCCCGAACCTGGCTGGCCGTTCCGGCCGTCCTGCTCGCCGCCGGCTGCGCCGAGGAGGCGCCGACCGTGGCCGGGCCGCCAGATCCGCCCCCGCCGGTCGCGGTCGTGGCGGCGTCCTCGGGCGGGGCGTGCCGGCTGCTCGACTTCGCGGTGATCGCCGAGCACACCGGCGGCACGTTCGACGTGGCGGCGGCCACCGAGCGGGGCGACACGTACACCTGTGTGGTCCGCGCGGCCGGGGCGGTGCTCCCGGAGCTGACGCTGTCGGTGACCGACACGTCGATCGACGCGGCCACGTTCGCCCTCGACGTGCAGCCCAGGGGCGCGGCGAAGATCAGCAAGCTGGGCAAGGCCGCCTACCGGCGCACGCTGCCCAAGACCGCGAAGTCCGGCCCGGTCGCCGAGGTCGGCTGGCTGGACACCGAGGGCCGGCTCGCCACCCTGCGCTGGACCGCCCCGGCCGGCACCGCGAAGGGCGAGGCGGACAAGACGGCAGGCAAGCTGGTCACGCTGGCGCAGGTGATCGACACCAGGCAGCTCTAGGAGGGTCGCCTCAGCGGGCCGCGACGAACACCCGGGACGCCACCTCGCGGGGCAGGCGCACCCGGTCGCCGGAGCGGTCGATGGAGACGCCGTCGCGTTCCTGCGCCACGGTCACCGTCGCGCCCGGGTCGACACCGGCCGCGTGCAACTGCCGGAGCACGTCCGAGTCGGTCTGCACGCTCTCACAGATCCGCCGCACCACGACCTGGCCGGACAGGCCGGGGAAGGCCAGGTTGCGCTCGCTCTCGCTGGCCTCGGCCGGCGCGTGGCCGGGGTCACCCAGCTCCTCCAGACCCGGAATCGGGTTGCCGTACGGCGAGCGGGTCGGGCGGTTGAGCAGGTCGAAGACCCGCTTCTCGACCGCGTCGCTCATCACGTGCTCCCACCGGCAGGCCTCCTCGTGGGCCTCCTCGTAGGGCATCCCGATGACGTTTACCAGCAGCAGCTCGGCCAGCCGGTGCTTGCGCATCACCGACACGGCGGAGCTGCGGCCCTGCGGCGTGAGGGTCAGGTGCCGGTCGCCCTCGACGGTGAGCAGGCCGTCGCGCTCCATGCGGGCGACGGTCTGGCTGACGGTCGGGCCACTCTGCTTCAGCCGCTCGGCGATGCGGGCGCGAAGCGGCGGCACCCCCTCCTCCTCGAGTTCGAGGATGGTGCGCAGGTACATCTCGGTGGTGTCAACAAGGTCGTGCTTCACGTCTACGGCCTCCCGGCCTCCGATGGTACCCGCTCCCACCGGCCATCGACGCAGGCGAAGCCGGAGGTGGCGGCCCGGATGGTGTTGACTGGGCCGCATGCCCGCGACCGCAGATCTGCTGGTCGAGCCCGACCGGCTCGCCGCCGAGCTCGACCACGCCGACCCGCCGACCCTGCTCGACGTCCGCTGGCGGCTGACCGGGCCGCCCGGCCGCGAGGACTACGCCGTCGATCATCTGCCCGGCGCGGTCTTCGTCGACCTGGACACCGAGCTGTGCGGACGGCCGGGTGCCGCCGGGCGGCATCCGCTGCCGGACCCGGCGGCGTTGCAGGCCGCGCTGCGGGCCGCGGGCGTCCGCGCGGGTCATCCCGTGGTGGTGTACGACGGCGGCGACGGCATGTCCGCCGCCCGTGCCTGGTGGACGCTGCGCTGGGCCGGGCACCGGCAGGTGCGGGTGCTGCACGGCGGCTTCCCGGCCTGGTCGGCCGCCGGTCTGCCGGTCGACACCGGCCTGCCCGCCCCGGTGCCCGGCGACGTGACGGTGGCGCCCGGGGCGTTGCCGGTGCTCGACGCCGCGGCTGCCGCCCGGCTCGCCGCCGGGCCCGGTGTGCTGCTCGACGTGCGGGCCGCCCCGCGCTACCGGGGCGAGCAGGAGCCGGTCGACCCGGTGGCCGGGCACGTGCCGGGCGCGGTCAACGTGCCCGCACCGGAGTACGTCACGCAGGGCCGGTTCCCCGCCGTCGAGGCGCTGCGGGATCGGTTCGCCGCCGCCGGGGTGGCCCCGGACGAGCCGGTCGGCGCGTACTGCGGCTCCGGGGTGACCGCCGCGCAGGCGGTGTTCGCGTTGCACCTGGCCGGCCGTCCGGACGCCGCGTTGTACGTCGGCTCGTGGAGCGAGTGGGTGGCCGACCCGGACCGTCCGGTCGCGACCGGCGGCCCGTCCGGCCGGTGAGCGTACGTCGGGTGGGCGCACCGGGGCCCACGTGCGACGATGGCCGCATGGCCGACGACACGGTGGTGGTGTGGGACGAGGCTCTCCTCACCTACGACATGGGCGACCATCCGCTCGACCCGGTGCGGGTCGAGCTGACCATGGCGCTCGCCCGCGAGCTGGGTGTGCTGGACCGGCCCGGCGTGCGGCTGGTCAAGCCCGAGCCGGCCGACGACGCGCTGCTCACCCGCGTACACGATCCGGCCTATCTGGACGCGGTGCGGGCCGCGCCGCGCGACCCGCTGTTCGCCGGGTTCGGTCTGGGCACGTCGGACAATCCGGTCTTCGACGGCATGCACGAGGCGAGCGCGCTGATCGCCGGCGCCACGGTCGCCGCCGCCGAGGCGGTCTGGCGCGGCGAGGCCCGCCGGGCGGTGAACGTGGCCGGCGGGCTGCACCACGCGATGCCCGCCCGCGCCGCCGGCTTCTGCGTCTACAACGACCCGGCGGTGGCCATCGCCCGCCTGCTCGACCTCGGCGCGCAGCGGATCGCGTACGTGGACGTGGACGTGCACCACGGCGACGGCGTGCAGGAGATCTTCTACCGCGACCCCCGGGTGCTCACCATCAGCCTGCACGAGACGCCGCTCGCGCTGTTCCCCGGCACCGGCTTCCCGGACGAGACCGGCGGGCCGGGCGCGGAGGGCACCGCCGTGAACGTGCCGCTGCCGCCCGGGGTCGGCGACGCCGGTTGGCAGCGCGCGTTCCACGCGGTCGTGCCGTCGGTGCTGCGCGCGTTCCGGCCGCAGGTGCTGGTCACCCAGTGCGGCGCCGACGGGCACCGCAGCGACCCGCTGGCCGACCTGCGCCTGTCGGTGGACGGGCAGCGGGCCACCTACCGCACGCTGCGGGCGCTCGCCGACGAACTGTGCGAGGGGCGCTGGATCGCCACCGGCGGCGGCGGGTACGCGCTCGTCGAGGTGGTGCCCCGGGCCTGGACGCACCTGCTCGCGATAGCCACCGGTGAGCCGATCGACCCGGCCACGCTCACCCCGCCGGGCTGGCGGGACCTGGCCGCGCGGCGGCGACCCGGGCACGAGGTCCCGCTGCGGATGACCGACGACGTCGACCCGTCGTACCTGCCGTGGCAGCCCAGCGGCGAGCCGAACGCGGTGGACCGGGCCGTCGCGGCCACCCGCAAGGCCGTCTTCCCGCTGCTCGGGCTCGACCCGCACGATCCGCGCGACTGAGCCGGCGGCAGGGGAGGACCGACCGGTGACCACCGTCGAACAACCGCTGGACGTGCTGCTCAGCGACGGCACGACCGTCCAGCTGCGACAGATCCGTCCCGAGGACGCGCCCGAGATCGTGGCCATGCACGGCCGTTTCTCGGAGCGCACCCGCTACCTGCGGTACTTCTCGCCGTACCCGCGCATTCCGGAACGCGACCTGAAGCGCTTCGTCAACGTCGACCACCGCGACCGGGAGGCGTTCGTGGTGCTCGCCGGCGAGCGGATCGTCGCCGTCGGCCGGTACGAGCGCCTCGGCCCCGCCTCGCCGGAGGCCGAGGTGGCGTTCGTGGTCGAGGACGCCTACCAGGGCCGGGGCATCGGCTCGGTGCTGCTGGAGCACCTGGCCGACGCGGCCGGCCGGCACGGCATCGTGCACTTCGTCGCGGAGGTGCTGCCCGCGAACGGCACCATGCTGCGCGTCTTCGCCGATTTCGGCTACCAGGTCCAGCGCCAGTACGCCGACGGCGTGGTGCACCTGAGCTTCCCGGTCGCGCCGACCGAGGCGACCCTGGAGGTGCAGCGCGGCCGGGAGCACCGCACCGAGGCGCGCTCGATCGCCCGGTTGCTCGCGCCGCGCGGCATCGCCGTCTACGGCGCCAGCACCACCGGCCAGGGCGTCGGCGCGGCGCTGCTCGGGCACCTGCGCGACGGGGGGTTCACCGGCGCGATCGTGCCGGTGCACCCGAGCGCGTCGACAGTGGCGGGGCTGCCCGCGTACCCGTCGGCGGCCGACGCCGGTCAGGACGTCGACCTCGCCGTGGTGGCGGTCCCGCCGGACGCGGTGACCGACGTGGTGCGCGACGCGGCCCGCGCGGGCGCGCACGGCCTCGTGGTGATCTCGGCCGGGTTCGCCGAATCCGGCCCGGCCGGTGCGGCGGCGCAGCGCGCACTGGTCCGCGCCGCGCACCTGGCCGGCATGCGGGTGGTCGGCCCGAACTGCCTCGGCGTCGCCAACACCGACCCGGCGGTACGCCTCAACGCCACGCTCGCCCCGGTGCTGCCCGCGGCGGGCCGGGTCGGCGTGTTCAGCCAGTCCGGCGCGTTCGGGGTGGCGCTGCTCGCCGAGGCGTCCCGCCGTGGGCTCGGCCTGTCCAGCTTCGTGTCGGCCGGCAACCGGGCCGACGTGTCCGGCAACGACCTGCTCCAGTACTGGCAGGACGACCCGTCCACCGACGTCATCACGCTCTACCTGGAGACGTTCGGCAACCCGCGCAAGTTCGCCCGGCTGGCCCGGCGCATCGGCCGCAGCAAGCCGGTGGTGGCGCTCGCCTCGCTGGCCCGGCCGCCGGGCGTGGGGGAGGCGCCCGCGCTGGACGCGGCGGCGGTGAGCGCGCTGTTCGCCCAGTCCGGGGTGATCCGGGTGGACACCGTCTCCGAACTGCTCGACGTGGGCGTGCTGCTGGCTCACCAGCCGCTACCGGCCGGACGCCGGGTGGCGGTGGTGGGCAACTCGTCGGCGCTGACCGGGCTGGCCGCGACCGCCTGCGCCGCCCAGGGGCTGACCGTGGCCGACGGCTACCCGCAGGACGTCGGGCCGAGCGCCGGGGCCGCCGCGTACGCCGTCGCGCTCCGCGACGCGGGGGCAGACGAGCGGGTGGACGCCGTGGTGGCGGTGTTCGCGCCGCCGCTGCCCGGCCAGCTCGCCGATCCGGGGGCTGACTTCGCGGCGGCGCTGCCCGACGCGCGGGTCACCGGCAAGCCGGTGGTGGCGACGTTCCTGGCCGGGCTGGTGCCGGCCGGGGTGCCGGCGTACCCGAGCGTGGAGGAGGCGGTACGCGCGCTGGGCCGGGTCACCGCGTACGCGGACTGGCTGCGCCGGCCGCCCGGTGTGCTGCCGGAACTGGCCGACGTGGACCGGGCGGCCGGGCACGCCGCGCTGCGCCCGGGCGGCGCCGACTCGGCGGCGTTGCTGCGCGCGTACGGGATCGACGTGGTGGAGTCGGTGCCGGCCGGAACCGTCGACGAGGTGCTGGCCGCGGCCGATCGGCTCGGCTGGCCGGTGGCGCTCAAGGCCGCCGCCCCCGGGCTGCGGCACCGCCTCGACCTCGGCGCGGTACGCCTCGACCTGGCCGACGCCGCCGCGCTGCGCCGCGCGTACGCCGAGATGGCGCCGGTGTTCGGCGCGGAGGTGCTGGTCCAGCCGATGGTCGCGCCGGGCGTGGCGTGCGTGGTGGAGCTGGTGGAGGACCCGGCGTTCGGGCCGGTGGTCGGGTTCGGGCTGGGCGGCGTGGCGACCGAGCTGCTGGGCGACCGGTCCTGGCGTGCGGTGCCGCTGACCGACCGGGACGCCGCCGAGCTGGTCGACGAGCCCCGCGCGGCGCCGCTGCTGCGCGGGCACCGGGGCGCCGCGCCGGTGGACCGGGCGGCCCTGGTCGACCTGCTGGTGCGGATCGGCCGGCTCGCCGACGAGCAGCCCCGGGTGCGGTCGCTCACGCTCAACCCGGTGCTGGCCCGGCCGGACGGCATCTCGGTGCTGCACGCCACGGTCCGCACCGGCGCGGAGGCCGCCCGCCCGGACACCGGCCCTCGAAGGCTGTAGACCTCAGCCGCGCGCGGAGATCTGCTGCACCGCCCACTCGTTGCCGTCCGGGTCGCGGAGGAAGACGAAGCCGACGTTGTCCAGCGGGTGCGGCACCGGGCGCGGGTTCTGGCCGAGCACCTGGATCTCGCTCACCTCGACGCCCCGCTCGACCAGTTCGGCGCGGGCCCGCTCCAGGTCCGGCACGACGAGTTGCAGGCCCTTGAGCGAGCCGGGTGGCATCTCCGGTACGACGCCCCGGCCGAGGACGATCGAGCAGCCGGAGCCCGGCGGTGTGAGCTGGACGATCCGCCCCGCGCCGCCCAGGTCGGTGTCGTGGTCGACGACGAAGCCGAGCCGCCGCGCGTAGAACTCCTTGGCCCGGTCCACGTCGGAGACCGGTACGACCACCACTTCCAGCGTCCAGTTCATGGCCTCAGGGTGGTCGCCCGAGGCGGCCACATCAAGCGCGAAAGGCCCCGGCGAACCGCCGGGGCCTTTCGGGGCAGGGTGGGTCAGCAGGCGTACGCCTCCAGCCGGTTCGCCCGCTCCGGGTCGCGCAGCTTCAGCAGCGTGATCTTCTCGATCTGCCGGATCCGCTCCCGGGACAGGCCGAACTCGCGGCCGACCTCGTCCAGCGTGCGCTGCCGGCCGTCGTCCAGGCCGAAGCGCAGCCGGATCACCGCCTGCTCCCGCTGGGACAGCGTGGCCAGCACGATGCGGACCTCGTTGCGCAGCTCGCCGTTGGTGGCGGCGTCGCCGGGCTCGGTACGCGGGTCCACGGCGGCGACGAAGTCGCCGAGCGCGCTCTCGCCGTCCTCGCCGACGGCCTGGTCCAGGCTGACCGGCTCCCGGTCGTAGGAGATCAGCTCGATCACCTGGAACTCGGGGATCTCCAGCGCCTTGGCCACCTCGCTGACGGTGGGCTCGCGACCCAGCGACACCGACAGCTCGCGGCGTACCCGGACCATCCGGTTGACCTGCTCGACCATGTGCACCGGGATGCGGATGGTGCGGGCCTGGTCGGCCATGGCGCGGGTGATGGCCTGGCGGATCCACCAGGTGGCGTAGGTGGAGAACTTGTAGCCCTTGGTGTAGTCGAACTTCTCGACGGCGCGGATGAGGCCGAGGTTGCCCTCCTGGATGAGGTCGAGGAAGGCCATGCCACGGCCGGTGTAACGCTTGGCGATGCTCACCACCAGCCGCAGGTTCGCCTCCAGCAGGTGGTCCTTGGCGGCGCGGCCCTCGGCCGCGATCAGCGCCAGGTCCGCGCGCAGCTCGGCGGAGACGGGGGTGCAGGTGGACAGCTTCTCCTCGGCGAAGAGGCCGGCCTCGATCCGCTTGCTCAGCTCGACCTCCTGCGCCGCGGTGAGCAGCTTGGTGCGGCCGATGCCGTTCAGGTACGCCCGGACCAGGTCGGTGGAGACGCCGCGCTCGTCGGTGGCGTCGAGGTCCGTGAGGGTGACGTCCATGTCCTGGTGCTCGATCATCTGCTGGGTCATCTCTGTTCTCCCCGTGTCCGACGTGCCGTACCGGCCCCGTGCCGCCTACGCCGTGGTGGCCGATGACAAACAGCTTGGCGGTCGGGGCGTGAGACGGGAGTGAGGCGATCGGGGAACCGACAGGATTCCGGTGTGGAATCCCGCGGCCGCTTGCCCGGCGCGGTTACCGTGCCAGCGACCGGCCGTCGGGGCCGGCACGGCACTGATGATCGGAGAACGCGGTGGTCTTCAAGCGGCTCATGCAGGCGATGGGTGTGGGCGGGCCGTCGGTGGAGACGGTGCTCGCCAACCCGAACTGCCGCCCGGGCGGCGTTCTGGAGGGCCGGATCCAGGTGGTCGGGGGCGAGCACCCGGTGGACGTGAGCTACCTCGCGCTCGGTCTGGTCACGCGGGTCGAGGTGGAGAGCTCCGATTCGGAGTACGACGTCAACCAGGAGTTCGGCCGGGCCCAGATGACCGGCGCGTTCCGGCTGGAGCCGGGGCAGCGCCACGATGTGCCGTTCCGCTACCAGGTGCCCTGGGAGACGCCGCTGACCGACCTGTACGGCCAGCACCTGCACGGCATGACCATGGGTCTGCGTACCGAGCTGGAGGTGGCGCGGGCGGTGGACAAGGGCGACATGGACGCCGTGGCGGTGCACCCGCTGCCGGCCCACGAGCGGCTGCTGGAGGCGCTGCTGCGGCTGGGCTTCCGCTTCGCGCGCGCCGACGTCGAGCGTGGACACATCTACGGGCTGCACCAGCAGCTGCCGTTCTACCAGGAGATCGAGTTCTACCCGGCGTCGCAGTACGCGGGCGCGATGAACCAGCTGGAGGTCACCTTCGTGACCGATCCGCGCCAGGTCCACGTGGTGCTGGAGCTGGACAAGCGCGGCGGGCTGTTCACCGAGGGACGTGACGCGTTCGGCCGGTTCACCGTGGACCACGCCACGGCGGACCGCACCGACTGGGCCGCCCAGCTCGACGGCTGGTTGCGGCAGTCGCTGTCCCGCCGCGGGCTGTTCTCCTAGAGGTCGAGCACGAGGGTCCGGGGACCGACGTTGACGCTCTCCACCAGCATGTGGGCGCGGAAACGGCCGGTCTCCACCTTCGCGCCCCGGGCGCGCAACTGCTCGACCACCGCGTCCACCAGGGGTTCGGCCACCTGGGCGGGCGCGGCGGCGGTCCAGCTCGGCCGCCGGCCCTTGCGGGCGTCGCCGTAGAGCGTGAACTGGCTCACCACGAGCAGCGGTGCCCCGACGTCGGCGGCGCTGCGCTCGTCGTCGAGGATGCGCAGCTCGTGCAGCTTGCGGGCCATCGTGGCGGCCACCTGCGGGGTGTCGGTGTGGGTGACGCCGAGCAGCACCAGCAGCCCGTCGGTGATCTCACCGGTCACCTCGTCGTCGACGGTCACCCGGGCCCGGCCGACGGTCTGCACCACAGCGCGCATCAGTCGGTCACCGGCTCGACGATGCCGCGCTCGACCAGGTGCGCCACGATCGGCCCGGCCGCCTCGGCCAGCTCGTCCGGCGTCACGTCGTGCGCGGCGGCCAGCAGGGCGAGCTGGTCGCGCAGCGGCAACCGGCCGTCGGCGCCGCCGACCAGGGCGAGCACCAGCGGGTCGATCTCCTCCGACCAGCGCAGTCCGCGCGGCATGGCCAGGACCTGCCGGTCCACCGCCCAGCCCTCGTCGCCCATGGTGGCCTCCTGCCGCAGCTGGAGCCCTTCGGCGGCGCGGTACCGGGCGGCCAGCAGACCCTCGGCGCCCCGGGCGCGCAGCCAGTCCTGCCTGGTGAACCACTCACCGATCCGGTCGCCGAGCGGCGGCTCGACCCGCTGGCGCAGGTCCTCCACCCGGACGATCGGCTGTTCGTGGCCGGAGCGGCGCAGCGAGACGATGCCGAAGCCGATCGCCTCCACCTTGTGCGCGTCGAACCAGTCCAGCCACGCCGCCATCCGCTGCGGGTCGGCGCTCTCGCCGACGTCGGTGAGCCAGAGGTTCACGTACGCCATCGGGTCGGCCACCTCGCGCTGGATCACCCAGGCGTCCAGGCCGGTGCCGGCGAACCAGCCGGTGACCCGCTCGGCCCAGTCCTCGCCGGTGACGTGCACCCAGTTCGCCAGGTACTGCATGGTGCCGCCCTCGGTGAGCAGGTCTGGCGCGGCGGCGGCCAGCTCCGCGCCGATCGCGTCGCCGACCCGCCCGGAGTCCCGGTAGACGTACGTGGTGGTGCCCGGGCCGACCACGAACGGCGGGTTGCTGACCACCAGGTCGAAGCGGCGCCCGGCCACCGGGGCGACCATGTCGCCGCGCAGCAGCTCCCAGTCCTGCCCGTTGAGCGCGGCGGTGGTCGCGGCGAACCGCAGCGCCCGCTCGGAGACGTCGGTGGCGGTGACCCGGCGCGCGTGGGTGCCCAGGTGCAGCGCCTGGACGCCGGAGCCGGTGCCGAGGTCGAGCGCGGTGTCCACGGTCGGACGCACGGTGGCCGAGATCAGCGTCTGGGTGGCGCCGCCGATGCCCAGCACGTGCTCGGCGTGCAGCGGCTGTCCGGGCCGGGCACTGGCGGGCACGTCGGCGAGCACCCACCAGTCGTCCCCGTACGGCTCCAGGTCCACCCCGGCGCGCAGGCCGTCGCCGTGCCGCTCGACGATGCCCCCGGCCAGCGCCTCGTCCACGGCGAGCGGGGCCAGCGCGGCGGCCACCGCCGCCTCCGGTTCGGTCTGGTCGCAGATGAAGACCCGGATCAGCGTGGCCAGCCGGTCCCGGTCCTCGGTGGCGCGCAGCGCGGCCCGGTAGTCGTTGCGGGCCACCGCGCCGGTGCCCTGCGGGCCCAGGCGGTCGGCGATGCCGTTGGCGGTGAAGCGGGCAAGCGTCAGCGCGGTGCGCAGCGCGTCGACCCCGGCGGGGGAGAGCAGCATGTCGTGACGGTCCACGTGTTCATCCTGCCTCGGACGCGGTCCGGCGCGGCGCGCACCCGCCGATCCATAACGTGAACCGCATCTATTGGCAGCTATCTCTTTCATGTGTGTCGATCTCTGGTTAGCATTCCTGCCAACATCCGTCGATGGGGTGATCCGGACACAAACCGGGCCGCCCCGGTAGGGAGCCAGACGATGCCCGACGTGTCCCTTCCCCGGCGGCGCGCGCTGCGTGCGCTCGCCGTCACGGCCGCCGCCGCGGCCTTCGCCGCCGCCGCCTCCACGCCCGCTCTCGCCGCGCCCACCGGGGAGATCCGGTACGCCGGTGCCGCCGACGCCATCAGCGGCAGCTACGTGGTCGTGCTCAAGGGCGACGCGGTCGGCACCGCGAACACCCTCGCCGCCCGCACCGCGGTGCCGGACCGGGCCGCCGGGCTGGCCAAGCGCTACGGCGGCAACGTCGGCACGGTGTGGAGCTCCGCTCTCACCGGCTACAGCGCCAAGATGACCCCCGCCCAGGCTCGCCGGCTGGCCGCCGACCCGGCCGTCGCGTACGTCGAGCAGGACCGCGTCATGACCACCCAGGGCACCCAGACCGGGGCCACCTGGGGCCTGGACCGGATCGACCAGCGGAACCTGCCGCTGAACAGCACCTACACCTACCCGAACACCGCCAGCAACGTGCGCGCCTACATCATCGACACCGGCATCCGCACCACGCACAGCGACTTCGGCGGCCGGGCCACCTGGGGCACCAACACGGTGGACACCAACAACACCGACTGCAACGGCCACGGCACGCACGTCGCCGGCACTGTCGGCGGCACCAAGTACGGCGTGGCCAAGGGTGTGCGTCTGGTGGCCGTCAAGGTGCTCAACTGCAGCGGCAGCGGCAGCACCACCGGCGTGATCAGCGGCGTCAACTGGGTCACCTCGAACGCGGTGAAGCCGGCCGTGGCCAACATGAGCCTCGGCGGCGGCGCCAGCAGCACGCTGGACAACGCGGTGGCCAACTCGATCAACTCCGGCGTCACGTACGCGCTCGCGGCCGGCAACTCCAGCGCCAACGCGTGCAACTCGTCGCCGGCCCGGGTCGCCTCGGCGATCACGGTGGGCGCCACCACCAGCACCGACGCCCGTGCCTCCTACTCGAACTACGGCTCCTGCGTGGACATCTTCGCGCCGGGCTCGTCGATCACCTCGGCGTGGCGCACCAGCGACACCGCCACCAACTCGATCAGCGGCACCTCGATGGCCTCCCCGCACGTGGCCGGCGCGGCGGCGCTCGTGCTGTCCGCGAACACCTCCTACACCCCGGCTCAGGTGGCCAGCTACCTGACCAGCAACGCCACCACCGGCAAGGTGACCAGCCCGGGCTCGGGCTCGCCGAACCGGCTGCTCTTCGTCGTCAACTGACGACAAGGTGACCTGACCACACCGTGGGCCGCGGCCCGGTGGACCTCCCAGGGGTCCACCGGGCCGTGTCACGTCGTCGGGGAGTCGGCGCCCCGGCCGCCGGGCCGGGCGGCAGGATGGGGGCATGACGCTCTCCCTGCCCATCGACCCGCAGGCCAACGAGCTGCTGGCGCGCAGCCCGCTGGCACTGCTCCTCGGCATGGTGCTGGACCAGCAGGTGCCGATGGAGAAGGCGTTCTCCTCCCCGTACGTGCTGGCGCAGCGGCTCGGCCACGAGCCGGACGCCGCGGAACTGGCCGGGTACGACCCGGAGGCGCTGGTGGAGGTCTTCGCCCGGCCGCCCGCGCTGCACCGTTTCCCGAAGGCGATGGCGGCCCGCGTGCAGGAGGTGTGCCGGGTGCTCGTGGAGCGCTACGACGGCGACCCGGCCCGGCTCTGGTCCGACGTGACCGACGGCCGGGAACTGCTGCGCCGGGTGGGTGAGCTGCCCGGGTTCGGCCGGCAGAAGGCGCAGATCTTCGTGGCGCTGCTCGGCAAGCGGTTCGGGATCACCCCGGACGGCTGGCGCGAGGCCGCCGGCGACTACGGCGACGCGGACGCCAACCGGTCGGTGGCCGACGTGACCGACCCGGAGTCGCTGCGCCGCGTACGCGAGTTCAAGCAGCGGATGAAGGCGGAGGCGAAGGCCGCGAAGGGCTGACCGCCGGGCCGGTGGGGTGAGCCGTCAGGCGGCGGTCGGGCGGGACAGCGACGCCAGCGCGCGCCGCACGTCGGCAAGCGAGACGGTGGCCGAGTCGTCCAGGTCGGCCAGGCCGGCCTCGATCCACTGCCGCATCAGCGTGGTCACCCCGATGCCGCGCGCGTCGGCGGCGGCGCGGACCCGCTCGTACGTCTCCAGCGGCAGCCGCACGGAGCGGCTGACCATCGGTACGTCGGTGTCGGGGGTGGGCAGCTGCGCGGGTGACGTGTCGTCGATCAGGTCGGCGAACGCGTCGCCTCCGGCGTGGAACCGCTTTGTCGCCTCGTCACGGTGCATCGTGACCGCCTCCTCGTCGGCGTGATCTCCGTACCGCCTCGTCGTAGCGCTTGGCCTCGACGTCGCTCAGCTCGCGGGCGGAGAGGATGTCCCAGTCGTTGTCGGTGCCGTCGGCCTCGGCCAGCAGCACGGCGAGCCGTCGGCCCCGGTGGTCGGTCGCGTAGACCACCATGACGTCGTCGCCGAGGTGCCGGATGACCCGGCGCCTGCTGTGCAGGGCCTCCCAGACTTCCCCGGGTGTGACGTCGTAGACCCGCAGGTTCGCCAGCGCCTCGTCGGTGAAGCTGAACCGGTTGGCCACGGGCGGAGCGTACCACGCGCGTAACACGCACCCGACCGTCACGATTCTCGCCGATCATCCGTCCGGAGTGACAGGATGGTCCCTATCCCCTCGTAGGAGGTCCGTGGTGAAGCGTCAGGCGTACCAGCCGATCCTGATCACCGACGCCCCGCGCAGCCAGGACGACCAGCTCAACAGCCGGCAGAAGCGATACGTGCTGATGATGGCCATCCGGGTCGCGTGCCTGGTGGCGGGCGCGATCCTGGTCGGCGTCAAGGCCCCGCTGCTCTGGCTCTGGCTGCCGCTGTGCGCGCTCGGCATGGTGCTCGTGCCCTGGCTCGCCGTGCTGCTCGCCAACGACCGGCCGCCCAAGGAGGAGCACCGGCTGGCGAACCGGTTCCGCAACCGGCACCGCGAGGAGCCCGCGCCCACGGTCCTCACCGCCGAGGAGAACCCCCACAAGATCATCGACGCCGAGCCCTGACCGGCCCGGGCGGCGCACCACCCGGGCCGGCCGCTCGCGTCAGGGAGCCGGACGGGCGCCCACTGTCGTCACGGCGAGCGCGCCCAGGTCGCCCGCGCGGGCCAGCGTGGCGCGCGGATCAGCGCCGTCCAGCCACGCGGTGAGCAGCCCGGCCGCGAACGCGTCCCCGGCGCCGGTCACGTCCACCACGTCAACCCCCGGTGCCGGGGCGAACTCCACCACGCCGCCGCGCTCCACCCACACCGCGCCCGCCGCTCCCTGCTTGACCACCACCCGGCGCGCCACAGCTGTCAGCGCCCGCGCCTGCGCCGCCGGGTCGAGCCCGCCGGCCAGCACCGTCGCCTCGTCCGTGTTGACGAGCAGCAGGTCGACGTCGCGTACCCAGGTCAGGAACGCTCCGCCGACGCGCCGCAGCGGCGCCGCGGACGCCGCGTCGACGCTGACGGTCAGCCCACGCGCGCGGGCCGTGGCCAGCGCGCGCAGGCCGGCGCCGCGCGACGCGACGTCCAACAGGGTGTACGCGGACAGGTGCAGATGCCCGGCGTCGGGCGCGGCGGCCAGCGCCGCGTCCACGTGCCCGGCGGTCAGCCGCAGGTTCGCGCCCCGCTGGCTGACCATCGTGCGCTCCCCGTCGTGGGTGAGCACGATGACGGTGCCGGTCGGGTAGCCCTCGTGCCGCTCCACCGCGCAGTCGACACCGATCCGGGCCAGCTCGGCCACCCGCTCCCGGCCGGTCTCGTCGTCGCCGACGGCGGCGACCAGGGTCACCGCCGCGCCCTGCCCGGCGAGCCAGGCCGCGGTGTTCGCCGCCTGCCCGCCGCCGCTGAACCGGATCCCGGCCGCGGTGTCCGAACCGGTCGCCAGCGGCCCGGACAGCACCGCGAGCACGTCGGTGATGACGTCGCCGACGACGACGACGCGCGGCGTGGTGCTCATGGGGTGGGACGGGTCGCCGCGGCGACCGCGATCCGGGCCGCGAGGTCGGCGTTGCGCAGGATGATCCGCACGTTCACGGCCAGGCTGGCGCCCTCGGTGGCGGAGTGGAAGTGCGACAGCAGGAACGGGGTGACCGCCTTGCCGGTGATCCCCTCACGGGCCAGCGCGGCCAGTCCCGCCGCGAGCGTGCGGTCGTGCAGCGCCGGGTCGAGCTGCTCGTCGGCGGGCAGCGGGTTGGCCACGACCAGACCGCCGTGGTGCACACCGTGCGCCGCGCGGGCGGCCAGCACGTCCGCCACCTGCTCGGGCGACTCGACCGACCAGTCCAGGTCGAAGCCCGCGTCGGTCAGGTAGAAGCCGGGGAAGCGGCGGGTGCGGTAGCCGACCACGCCCACCCCGAGCGTCTCCAGCCGCTCCAGCGTCGCGCCCACGTCCAGGATCGACTTGACCCCGGCGCAGACCACGGCGATCGGCGTACGGGCCAGCGTGACCAGGTCGGCCGACTCGTCGAACGTCTGCGCCGCCTCCCGGTGCACACCGCCGAGCCCACCGGTGGCGAACACGCCGATCCCCGCCGCAGCCGCGACGGCGCTGGTGGCCGCCACGGTGGTGGCCCCGTCCGCGCCCGCCGCCGCCGCCGGGGCCAGGTCGCGGACCGAGAGCTTGCTCACGCCGTCGACAGTGGCGAGCCGGGTGAGCTGGGCGTCGTCCAGCCCGACCCGCAGCTCGCCGGCGACCATGCCGATGGTGGCCGGCACCGCCCCCGCGTCCCGTACCGCCTGCTCGATCTCGCGCGCCACGCGCAGGTTGTCCGGCCGGGGCAGCCCGTGCGAGACGATCGTGCTCTCCAACGCCACGACCGGGCGGCCGTCCCGCAGGGCGTCGGCCACCTCACTACCGAGACTGATGTGAAAGTTGGTCACGTCGGCTACCGTACGGGCCGCTTCCGGCCGGGGCCCAGGTGGACCGGGGCAGACCGACCTGCAAAACTGGAACGCCGGAGGTGTAGTCGTGAACACAGAGATTCTCGAGCGTCCCGAGCTGAAGGACGCGGACACTGGTCCGGAGATGTTCCACTACGTCCGCAAGGAGAAGATCGCCGAGAGTGCCGTCATGGGCACCTACGTGGTCGCGCTCTGCGGCGAGACGTTCCCGGTCACGAAGGCGGCCAAGCCGGGCTCCCCGGTCTGCCCGAAGTGCAAGGAGATCTACGACTCGTACCGCGAGTGATCGCGGGCGGCTCCGCCGCCCGCGCACGTAACCTGCGGCGGTGACCACCTCCACCGCCCTTCTGCTCGCCGACCTCACCGGCGTGGCGGTCTTCGCCGCCTCCGGCGCCTCCGCGGCGGTGGCGAAACGGCTCGACCTGTTCGGGGTCGTCTTCGTCGGTGTGGTCGCCGCGCTCGGCGGGGGCATCGCCCGGGACCTGGTGATCGACGAGGTTCCGCCGCTGGCGTTCGCCGACTGGCGGTACACGGCCACCGCCTCCGTCACCGCCGCCGCCGTGTTCTGGCTGCACCCCCAGCTCGCCCGGCTGCGTACGACGGTGCTCGTGCTGGACGCGGCCGGGCTCGGCCTGTTCACCGTCATCGGCACGCTCAAGGCCCTCGACGCCGCCGTTCCGGCGGTCGGCGCCTGCATGATCGGCATGCTCACCGCCATCGGCGGCGGACTGGGCCGGGACCTGCTCACCGGCGAGATCCCGGTGGTGCTGCGCCGGGAGATCTACGCCCTGGCCGCGCTCGCCGGCTCGGTCGCGGTGGCGCTGCTGTCGGCGTCCGGACAGGCCACCGCCGTGCCGCTCACCGCCGCCGCCCTGCTCGTGTTCGGGCTGCGCCTGATCGCGCTGCGGCGCCGCTGGTCCGCGCCCGTGGCGACGCTGCAGCCGCCGCGCACCGGCACCCCGGGGCCCCTGTCCTGAGCCCTCGTGCGCCGGGGTGGGCGGATGTGACAGGCGTGGCGTCGAGTGGGGCGCACGGCCCCGGCTGGTTATGCTGAACCGGCCTTCGCGGCACCGGATGCGCGAGGGCGTTTTCATGGGCGGCGGCTCCCGTGGCCCCGGTCGGGCCCGCCGCCGTCCGCGGCGGAGAGGAGCTACGCGTGCCACCGCGGATGCCGGCGCTCGACACGTTCCCGCCCCTGCGCGCCTGGCAACGCAAGGCGCTCGTGGAGTACCTGCGCCGCCGGACCGAGGACTTCACAGCGGTCGCCACCCCCGGCGCCGGCAAGACCACGTTCGCGCTGCGCATCGCCGCCGAACTGCTCGCCGACGGCACCGTCGAGGCGGTCACGGTGGTCGCGCCGACCGAGCACCTGAAGACCCAGTGGGCGCAGGCCGCCGCACGGGTCGGCATCCAGCTCGACGCCGCGTTCCGCAACGCCGACCTGCACTCCGCCGCCGACTTCCACGGCGCGGTGGTCACCTACGCCCAGGTGGGCATGGCGCCGCAGGTGCACCGGCGGCGCACCATGACCCGCCGCACGCTTGTCATCCTCGACGAGATCCACCACGCCGGTGACTCGCGTACCTGGGGCGACGGCGTCAAGGCGGCGTTCGAGCCCGCGGTACGCCGGCTGATGCTCACCGGCACGCCGTTCCGCTCCGACGACAACCCGATCCCGTTCGTCGGCTACGAGCGCGGCGGCGACGGGCTGCTGCGCTCCCGCGCCGACTCGGTCTACGGCTACTCCGACGCGCTGCGCGAGGGCGTGGTCCGGCCGGTGCTGTTCCTGGCGTACTCGGGGGAGACCCGCTGGCGCACCAACGCCGGCGAGGAGCTGGCCGCCCGCCTCGGCGAGCCGATGACGCAGGACCTGATCGCGCAGGCGTGGCGTACCGCGCTGGACCCGGCCGGCGACTGGATGCCGCAGGTGCTGCGCGCCGCCGACGCCCGGCTGAGCGTGCTGCGCGCCAACGGCATGCCTGATGCGGGTGGCCTGGTCATCGCCAGCGACCAGCAGGTGGCGCGCTCGTACGCGAAGTTGCTGGAGCAGGTGACCGGCGAGAAGGCCGCCGTGGTGCTCTCCGACGACCAGGGCGCGTCCGCGCGGATCGCGACGTTCGCCGCCTCGCAGCAACGGTGGCTGGTCGCGGTGCGGATGGTGTCCGAGGGCGTCGACATCCCCCGGCTGGCCGTCGGCGTGTACGCGACCAGCGCCAGCACCCCGCTGTACTTCGCGCAGGCGATCGGCCGGTTCGTCCGGGCCCGCCGTCCCGGCGAGACCGCGTCGGTGTTCCTGCCCAGCGTGCCGCACCTGCTCGGGCTGGCCAGCGAGATGGAGGCCGAGCGGGACCACGTGCTCGGCAAGCCGAAGGACCGCGAGGGCTTCGACGACGACCTGCTGGAGCGCGCCCAGCGCGACGACGCCGCCAGCGGGGAGCTGGAGAAGCGCTTCGCCGCGCTCTCCGCCACCGCCGAGCTGGACCAGGTGATCTTCGACGGGGCATCGTTCGGCACCGCCGCCCAGGCCGGCACGCCCGAGGAGGAGGAATACCTCGGCCTGCCCGGTCTGCTCACCGCCGACCAGGTCTCGCTGCTGCTCACCAAGCGGCAGGCCGAGCAGCTCGCCGCGCAGAAGCGCCGGGCCGCCCAGCGGACCGCTGAGCCGGCCGCTGCGGCCCCGGCGGCGGCGCCCCCACCGATGAGCGCCGCCCAGCGCCGGGTGGCGCTACGGCGGCAGCTGAACACTCTGGTGGCCGCCCGGCACCACCACACCGGCCAGCCGCACGGCAAGATCCACGCGGAGCTGCGCCGGATCTGCGGCGGCCCGCCCAGCGCGCAGGCGACGATCGAGCAGCTCGAGGAGCGCATCGCCACCGTGCAGACCCTGTGAGGAAGGGGCCTCCGGTAATGAGGGGGCCCCTTCCGGACATCGGTACCCGCACGAAAAACCGGCCGGAGGCTGCCCTTGCGGGTGCCTCCGGCCGGTCATGTCGGGGTTGTGGACTTCTTGTCGGACCTCAGTTCGCCATCAGATCGGCGCCACGCCAGCTGAACTCCGGGTCCGCCACGAAACGCACGGTGATCTTCACGAGATCCTCCGCGTACTTGTTCGCGTGGTGCCCACAGAACACCAGCTCACTCCCACCCGAGAGGGTGATCCGGAGCTTGCCGGCAGCATTGCAGCGGTCGCACCGTTCATCGGCGGCCGGGGGGCTCACCGTCTCGGGCGGCGGCGTGAGGGTCGGGGTCATCGCCTTCCTCCTCTGGTCGTCACCGATGAACACTCTCTTCGGTTGCTCACCTATCGTGCAACACCCATCTCGGGCCCTGCCTTCCCTGTGTGCCCGCGGGGGACCGAGGTCACACCTGGCGTGGAGGACAGTGTGCCGTGTACCAAGGGTGCCACGTCAACGATCACAAACAGGCAACCGACCGATCACCGATCGGTGTTCTACGGCTGGTGATCAAACCGGCACGATTAGTTGACGTACGCGGTCAGTCCAGGTAGTCGCGGAGCACCTGGGAACGCGAGGGGTGCCGCAACTTGGACATGGTCTTGGATTCGATCTGCCGGATGCGTTCCCGGGTCACGCCGTACACCTGGCCGATCTCGTCCAGGGTGCGCGGCTGGCCGTCGGTGAGGCCGAAACGCAGGCGCACCACACCCGCCTCACGCTCGGACAACGTCTGGAGGACCTGCTGGAGCTGGTCCTGGAGCAGTGAGAACGACACCGCGTCGACAGCGACGACCGCCTCGGAGTCCTCGATGAAGTCGCCGAGCTGGCTGTCGCCCTCGTCACCGATGGTCTGGTCGAGCGAGATGGGCTCCCGGGCGTACTGCTGGATCTCCAGCACCTTCTCCGGTGTGATGTCCATCTCCTTGGCCAGCTCCTCCGGCGTGGGCTCGCGGCCCAGGTCCTGGAGCAGCTCGCGCTGTATCCGGCCGAGCTTGTTGATCACCTCGACCATGTGCACCGGGATGCGGATGGTGCGGGCCTGGTCGGCCATGGCGCGGGTGATGGCCTGGCGGATCCACCAGGTGGCGTAGGTGGAGAACTTGTAGCCCTTGGTGTAGTCGAACTTCTCGACGGCGCGGATGAGGCCGAGGTTGCCCTCCTGGATGAGGTCGAGGAAGGCCATGCCACGGCCGGTGTAACGCTTGGCCAGCGAGACCACCAGGCGGAGGTTCGCCTCCAGCAGGTGGTTCTTGGCCCGCTCGCCGTCCCGGGAGATCCACATCAGGTCGCGCTGGAGGTCGCGGACCAGCTTCTCCTCGCCCTCGTCGGCGGCGCGCAGCCGCTCGGCGGCGTAGAGGCCGGCCTCGATCCGCTTGGCCAGCTCGACCTCCTGCTCGGCGTTGAGCAGCGGCACCTTGCCGATCTGCTTCAGGTACGCCCGCACGGAGTCGGCGGAGGCGGTCAGCTCGGCGTCCCGGCGCGCCTGCTTGAGCGCCTCGGACTCCTCGTCGTCCCACTCGAAGTCGTTGTCGGTGGCGGAGCTGGCCGCGTCGGCCTCGGCGGCCTGGGCCAGCTCGGCCGGCTCCTCGACCACCACGTCCTCGATCTCGGCGGCCAGCGCCTCCGGGTCGACCTCACCCTCGGCGCCCTCGGCCTTGGCCGGCTTGGCCGCGGCGGTCTTCGCCGCCACAGTGGCCTTGGTGGCACGGGTCGCCTTGGTGGCCTTCGCCGGGACCGCGGACTTCGCCGCGTCGGCGGTGGTGGCCTTGCGCGCGGTCGCCTTCCGCGGGGCCGGGGCGGGCGACTCCTCCGCGGCCGGCGCCTGCTTCGGAGCGGGCGCGGCGGCCTTCTTCGTGGTCTTGGCGGTGGTCGCGCGGGAGGCCGGGGTGGCGGACCGGGCGGCGGCGACGCGGCGGCGGGTGCTCGCCGAGCCGTCCACCACCACCGTCACACCCGCCTCGGAGAGCGCGCGGAGGATCTTCTTGGCCTGGTCCGGGGTCACCTCAGCGGACTCGACGGTGCGCGCGAGCTGGGCCGACGTGAGCTGGCCGCCGGCGCTCTGCGCATGGGCGATCAGGGTGTCGGTGAGCGAGCGAACGTCGGCGCCGGTCTGGCGGGGATCTGTCACGAAGACCTTCCGGAGGCGAAAGAGCGAGCACGGCCGGGTCGTCCGGCGCAGCATGGGACGGCCGCGCCGGGCGAGTCGTTGAGGACCCCCGTGTCCCGGGCCGTCCGGTCGGTGGCGGTCCGTGGCGCGTGGGCAGGGTGAATTGTAACGCCGTCTGCCGCGATCATCCCGCGCCGCACGGCTGACCTGCGGTCCGGGACCGCAGATTCGGCGCAGATGTGGACTTTGTAAGGATGATACCCACGCACGAGACGGCCGGTCCCGATCGCGCCGGAAGGGGAGGAACATGATCACCTCGACGCCCACGGCGGGGGAGTTGCTCGCGATCGCTGTCGATGTGGCCCGGGAGGCCGCCGCCACCGCCTACCGGATGCGGGTCGAGGGCGTCTCGGTGGCCGCTACCAAGAGCACGGTGACCGACGTGGTCACCGCCGCCGACCGGGCGGTGGAGCGGCAGGTGATCGCCGCGCTGCGGGCACGCCGGCCCGGCGACGCGGTGCTGGGCGAGGAGTACGGCGCCGGCGAGGCCGGCCCCGCCGACGCCGACGGCGTGCGCTGGATCCTCGACCCGATCGACGGGACCGTGAACTACCTCTACGGGCTGCCCTACTACGCCGTCTCGCTGGCCGCCGAGGTGGCCGACGAGGTGGTCGCCGGGGTGGTCCGCAACGTCGTCACCGGCGAGGAGTGGACCGCGACGCTCGGCGGCGGCGCCTGGCGCGACGGGCAGCGGCTGCACGGCTCCACCGCCACCGACCTCGGGCAGGCGCTCGTGGCCACCGGGTTCGGCTACGACGCTCGCCGCCGGGCACACCAGGCGCGCGTGGTGACCGAGCTGATTCCGCACATCCGGGACATCCGCCGGATGGGCGCCGCCGCGCTCGACCTCTGCCTGGCCGCCGAGGGGCGGGTGGACGCGTACTACGAGAAAGGGCTGGCCGACTGGGACCTGGCCGCCGGCGGGCTGGTGGCCCGGGAGGCCGGTCTGCTGGTGACCGGCCTGTCCGGGCGGGCGGCCGGTCCGGACATGGTGCTCGCCGCGCCGCCGGCGCTGCACGGGCCGCTGCACGCCCGGCTGGTCGACCTGGACGCCTCCGGCGGGCCGTGACCGGGTGCCGGACATGCGACAGGGCGGCCTCCCCGAGGGAGACCGCCCCGCGTCGCCGGACCGCCTGCCGCCTACTTGGCGACCGGCATGGCGCAGGTCTCCGGTGGCGCCTGCGGCGCGCCCAGGTCGCCGAGCGACTGGTTGACCTCGGTGGTGGTGGCGAGCTGCTGGAACTGGTTGCCCAGGACCACGTCGACCACGTCGTCCTTGCGGTTCGCGTCGAAGGCCTGGTTGGCCTCGTTGAGGAAGTACGCACGCAGCAGGTGCGCCGAGCCCACGGCCTTGGGGCCGAACCGGAGCTGGGCCACGCCGTCGAACGCCTTCTTCTCGTTGCCGACCTTCTTGACCTGGAACTTGCGGTTGCGGAAGTCGTCCGCGACGCTGCCGGCCCGGCCGGCCTCGTCGGTGGCGTTGTAAACGTTGATCTTGACGTCCTTCTGTTCCCGCAGCCGCAGGTCGACCAGCGGCCAGCCGTCCGGGCAGGAGGCCGCCGTACCGGCTGTGCCCTGACTGTCCTTCAGCACGGCGACGACCACGAAGACCAGGGCGACGACCGCCAGCAGTCCGACGACAACGAGTGCCCGCACTCGCGCAAAACTCATCCTGGGCGCTCCCCGGACAGTGATTGGGTGGTGGCGGGCGACGCGGTCGGACCGCGACCGGTCGGCCGTCCAGTACGCCGCTGAGGTTAACGCTTGTCCGGCTCAGGCGTGGAAACAGTCCGACATACCGGCGCGCCACGCGGTGAGCCGGTAGGACTACCCCTATCTTCGTGTCGCCTGAGTCACATTGGGAACAACTTCGGGCCTGGAGGCGTACATCTCTCCCGCGAGGGCGGTATACATGCCTCGCCCACAGGGGGGTAAGGTTCCGCGCTCACCGGGGGCATTGCGCACCAGTGAGCCCGGCCCACCGTTCCTCGGTCGGGTGCCCGACAAAGATGGTGGCCGGTCAGGGGAACCGAAACGGCGTCGTCCGGCGTTACAACCGGCAGCGACAATATCGATATTGGAGAGTGAAACCGATGGCCACCGACTACGACGCCCCGCGTCGCGACGAGGTCGACCTCGGCGAGGACAGCCTCGAAGAGCTCAAGGCCCGGCGGGTCGACTCACAGTCGGGCGCCGTGGACGTCGACGAGGCCGAGGTGGCCGAGAGCTTCGAGCTGCCCGGCGCCGATCTGGCCGACGAGGAGCTCACGGTCAAGGTCCTCCCGATGCAGCAGGACGAGTTCCGGTGCGCCCGCTGCTTCCTGGTCCACCACCGCAGCCAGCTGGCGGTCGAGCGCAACGGCGACCTCATCTGCCGCGAGTGCGTCTGATCCCGACCGGGGACACCAGCGGCGGCCGCCTCGACGGGGCCGCCGCTGTTCGAGCCGCCGCCGTGCGGCGGCGACCGGTTGCTGCTTGACTCGTTACGGGCGGCTGCCACGCCGCCCGGAGCAGGAGGGCGGACGGGTGAGCGAGCGCAGCGAGGGGACCGGCGCGGACCGGACCCCGGCTCCGGCGAGACCGGCATCGAGCGGCCCGGCCGCGTCACCCGAGCCGGTCGGCTCCGGCCCGACGCCGGGTGAGTCCGGCGCGGACAGCGCCGAGATGGGCGCCACCGTCGCCGCGCTGACCGCCGACGACATCGCGCCGGCCCGCCGGCGGCAACTGCTGGCCCGGCTGGTCCGCCAGGCCCGCTCCCGCGGCATCACCGACCTGTTCAAGCCCCGCTCGGCGGTGCGCTGGATGACCGACACGGTCGCCGAGGTCGCCCCGCACGTGCCCGTCCGCGACCTCGCCACGCTGCGACGGCACTTCCCCGGCCTGGACGACGACGCGCTCGCCGACCGGCTCGTCCGCAACGCGTCCCGCGCCACCGCCGGGGTCGGCGCCGCGGGCGGCGGGGTCGCCGCTGTCGAGTGGGCGGTCACGCCCACCCTGCTCTCCGCCCCCGTCCTGCTGGCCGCCGAGACCGTGGCCGTGGTGGCGATCGAGCTGAAGCTGATCGGCGAGCTGCACGAGGTCCACCGGGTGCCGCTGCCGGCCGGCGGCACCGGCCGCGCCGTGGCGCTGGTGCAGTCCTGGGCCACCCAGCGGGGGGTCAACCCGATGATGCCGGGCGTCGGCGTGAGCGCGGTGCTCGGCACCGCCGCCCGCCGGGAACTGCGGGACAGCCTGATGCGCCGCTTCGGGCGCAACCTGACCACGCTCGGGCCGTTCCTGACCGGCGCCGCGGTGGCCGGATACCTCAACCGCCGGGCCACCCGCACGCTCGGCGAGCAACTGCGCAAGGACCTGCGGCGTACCGCGCGTGCCCTGCCGGAGGCGCCGTCCTGACGTTCCACGGCGCCGGGCGGCGGGACGTCAGGCCGCGTCGCGGGCGGCCAGCAGGGCGGCCGCCAGCTCGACCGGGCGCCGGGTGCTGACCACCCAGAACGGGGTCGGGTCGGCCGGGTCGTCCAGCACCACCTGCACCGCGCCGCCGATCCACGGGCGCTGCACCACGAAGGCCAGTGGGTCGGAGCCGACGCCGAGCACCTCGCGCCGGCCGGCCGCGTCCAGCGGCACCACGTCCGCGACGTACCGCACCGGCAGGTGGGCGTCGTCCACCCGCAGCTCGCCGTCGCGCACCTCGACCCCGATCCGGCCCAGCCACCACAGGCCGGCCATCGCGGCGGGGATCAGCAGCACGAACGGCAGCCAGGCGCGCACCCCGGTCGCGCCCATCCAGAGCTCGACCGCGAGCAGGCCGGCCACGGCCAGCCCGGCCGGCCAGGCCCACCAGGGCAGCCCGAGGCGCTCCGCGTACGCGACGGTGGCCGGCGGGGCGGCGGGAGATGACGACTGACGCACACAGACGAGGGTACGGCGCGCGAGCCCTCCGGCAACCGGCAGGATGGCAGGGGCACCCCGCAGGACCGGACGGAAGAGGATGACCGTGACAGACGTCGTACCCGTGCCCGTACGGCTGCTCGACCCGGAGCTGCCACTGCCGGCGTACGCCCATCCCGGCGACGCCGGCGCGGACCTGGTGGCCGCCGCGGACGTCGAGCTGCCCCCCGGCGGCCGGGCCCTGGTGCCCACCGGCGTGGCGGTGGCGCTGCCGGACGGCTACGTCGGGCTGGTGCACCCCCGATCCGGACTCGCGGCCAGACTCGGCGTGACGGTGCTCAACGCGCCCGGTACGGTCGACGCCGGCTATCGGGGTGAGATCCTGGTCAACCTGATCAACCACGATCGGGACACGCCAGCCAAGATCAGCCGGGGTGACCGGATCGCCCAACTGGTGGTGCAGCGGGTCGCCCGGGCCGAGTTCCGGCCGGTGGCCGAGCTGCCCGCGTCCCGGCGCGGCACCGGTGGGCACGGATCCACCGGCGGGCACGCGGGGCTGGTCCCGGCGCCGTCCGGCGGGCAGAGCGAAGAGGTGGCAGGGTGAGCGTGAACAGCGGAGGGTGGGCGCAGTGATCTTCTCCCGGAAGCGGGCCGACGAGCGTGAGAATGGGGTCCTCGACGCCGAGGAGACCCCGTCGGCGCCGGACCGCGGCCCGTACGACGTCAGTGAGGCCCCCGACGCGCCTCGCCTCGACCTGGGCAGCCTGCGGATACCGGCGGTGCCGGACGTGGAGGTGCGGGTCCAGGCCGACCCGCAGGGCGTGATCCAGCAGGTCGTGCTGGTGCACGGCCAGAGCGCGCTCCAGCTCGGCGTCTTCGCCGCGCCCCGCTCCGAGGGCATCTGGGACGAGGTACGCGAGGAGATCCGGCAGTCGCTGGTCACCGACGGCGCCACCGTCCAGGAGGTCGAGGGGGAGCAGGGTCCCGAGCTGCGCGCCCGGGTGCGTACCCCGGACGGGCCGACCGACCTGCGGTTCGTCGGCGTCGACGGCCCGCGGTGGATGGTGCGCGGCGTCTTCCAGGGCGCTGCCGCCACCGACCCGGCCGCCGCCGGCCCGCTCGCGGCCTGCCTGGACGGCCTGGTCGTCGACCGGGGCCAGGAGGCCAAGCCGGTGCGCGAGCCGCTGCCGCTGCGGCTGCCCCGCGAGGTCGCCGAGCAGCAGGACGCCGACTCGCCGGAGGTCTGATTTACGACGTGCGCGGGCCCGGCGCGACATGCGCCGGGCCCGCGGCGTGTCCGGTCCCGGGCCGGCGTTACGCGCCTCGCCGCTCCCGTCGGCGTGCCACTGCGCGTACGCTGGCGGGACGGTTCCGCTGCCCGCGGGGCCCCGCTGTGGAGAGGGTGACGCGGAGGTCATGACGACCGACGAGAGTCGGGGGTCGCTGCGGCGGCTCCTGCACCGGCTCACCGCGAGCGAGGCCGAGATCGAGGCGCAGGAGCTGCGCCGGGAAAGCGCCGAGTCCGGCGGCACGCCCGCCCACCAGTGCAACAGGGGTCAGGTGGTGTCGGTGGCCGGGCGGTTGCGTACCGTCGTCTACACGCCCCGCACGAACCTGCCCACGCTGGAGGCGGACCTCTACGACGGCACCGACGTCGTCACACTGGTCTGGCTGGGCCGCCGGCACATCGCCGGGATCGAGCCGGGCCGCCACCTGACCGCGCGCGGCCGGGTGGCGGTGCGCGACGACCGCAAGGTGATCTACAACCCGTACTACGAGCTGGAGTCGCCGAAGTGACGACCGGACAGCAGCACACCCCGCCGGGTCTCGGCCCGCAGGACGAGGAGCGGCTGCCCAGCCTCGCCGAGCAGATGGCCGACCAGCTCGGCGGATGGCGTGGGCTGGTCGAGTCGAGCATCCCGGTGGTGGTCTTCGTGGTCGCCAACGTGATCGGCGAACTGCGCCCCGCCGTGTACGCCTCGGTGGCGGTGGCGCTGCTGATCGCCGGGCTGCGGCTGGCCCAGCGCAAGCCGGTGCGGCACGCGATGAACGGGCTGTTCGGCGTCGGCATCGGCGCGCTGCTGGCCCTGCGCACCGGCGACGAGCGCGACTTCTACCTGCCCGGCATCCTCTACGGCATCGGGTACGGCCTGGCGCTGCTGCTGTCGGCCGCGATCCGGCAGCCGCTGGTCGGCTGGATCTGGTCGGTGCTTGTGGCGAAGGGCCGCTCCGAGTGGCGCGACGACCCCAAGCTGGTCCGCACCTTCACCCAGCTCACCGTGCTCTGGGGCGTGGTGTGGCTGGCCAAGGTCGGCGTACAGGCCGGGCTCTACCTGGCCCACCAGGACACCGCGCTCGGCGTGGCCCGGCTCGCCCTGGGCTACCCGCCGTACGCGCTGCTGCTGCTGATCACCGTCTGGGTGGTGCGCCGGGTCACCCGGGAGAACGCACCCGCCCCGCTGCCCGGCGCCTGAGGCCCCCGCCTCAGGACCGCTCCCGGTCACGGTCCGCGCCGGCCGGGCCGAGGATCACCGCGCGCACGTCGTCCTCGACCGCCGCGGTGCAGACGAAGACCAGCTCGTCACCGGCCTCGATCGAGTCGTCCGGGGTGGGCACCAGCACCCGCTTGCCGCGCACGATCGCCACCAGCGCCGCGTCCCGGGGGATGGGCACCGCGTGGATCGGCTGCCCCACGTAGGGCGCGGTCGGCGGCAGGGTGATCTCGACCAGGTTCGCCTCGCCCTGCCGGAACGTCATCAGCCGGACCAGGTCGCCGACGGTGACCGCCTCCTCCACAAGCGCCGCCATCACCCTCGGCTTGCTCACCGCGACGTCCACGCCCCACTGCTCGGTGAACAGCCACTCGTTCTCCGCCCGGTTGACCCGGGCCACCACGCGGGGCACCGCGAACTCGGTCTTGGCCAGCAGCGACACCACCAGGTTGACCTTGTCGTCGCCGGTGGCGGCGACCACCACGTCGCACCCGGCCACGTCGGCCTCCTCCAGGCTGGCCAGCTCGCACGCGTCGGCGAGCACCCAGTCGGCGGCCGGCACCCGGTCGGGCCGCAGCATCTTCGGCTGCCGCTCGATCAGCATCACCTGGTGGCCGTTGTCGATCAGTTCCTGGGCGATCGAGCGGCCCACGTTGCCCGCGCCGGCGATGGCGATCCGCATGGCTCAGTGCCCCCCTTCCGGCGGCGCCGCCGCCACCGACGTGACCGAGCCGTTGATGTCGTCGGTCACCAGCATGAAGACCTGGTCGCCCTCCTGCACCACAGTGGAGGCGGTGGGCAGGGTGCCGATCCCGAAGCGGTTCAGGTAGGCCACCCGGGCGCCGACCGCCTGCTCCAGCTGCCGCAGCGGCCGGCCGATCCAGTCCTTGTGCACCGGCACCTCGATGATCGAGACGGTGCTCGTCGGGTCGCGGAAGATCTCCACGTTGCCCTCGGGGACCAGGTGGCGCAGCATCCGGTCGGCGGTCCACCGGACGGTCGCCACGGTGGGGATGCCGAGCCGCTCGTAGACCTGGGCGCGGCGCTGGTCGTAGATGCGGGCCGCGACCCGGGACACGCCGAACGTCTCCCGGGCCAGCCGCGCCGAGATGATGTTGGAGTTGTCGCCGCTGGACACCGCCGCGAACGCGTCGGCCCGCTCGATGCCGGCCTCACGCAGCACCTCGCCGTCGAAGCCCGCGCCGGTCACGGTGATGCCGGCGAAGTCGGGCCCGAGACGGCGGAACGCGTCCGCGTCCTGGTCGATCACCGCCACCGAGTGCCCCCGGGACTCCAGGCTGTGGGCCAGGGTCGACCCGACCCGGCCGCAGCCCATGATCACCACATGCACGGTGTCCGCTCCTCCCACGGTGCCGCCCGCCGACCCGTCGTCTGCGAGCCTGCCACGTCCCGCCCCGGACAGGGGGACCGACCGTACCGCGCGGGCCCGCGCACCGGGGATCGACCACCCCCGCGCCCCACGCCCGGTGGTCGTACGCTTTGCGGTTGTGGCCCGACCCACCTCGCTGCTGAAGCGACTCCTCCTCGGTCGACCGTTCCGGTCCGACCGCCTCCAGCACACCCTGCTGCCGAAGCGCATCGCGCTGCCGGTCTTCGCCTCGGACGCGCTCTCCAGCGTCGCGTACGCCCCGGACGAGATCCTCCTGACGCTGTCCATCGCCGGCGCCTCGGCGTTCTTCTTCTCGCCGTGGGTGGCGCTCGCGGTCGTCGTGGTCATGCTGACCGTGGTGGCGAGCTACCGGCAGAACGTGCACGCCTACCCCTCCGGCGGCGGCGACTACGAGGTCGCCACCGTCAACCTCGGTCCCCGGGCCGGCCTCGCGGTGGCCAGCGCGCTGCTCGTCGACTACGTGCTCACAGTCGCCGTCTCGGTCTCCTCCGGCGTGGCGAACCTCGGCTCGGTGGTGCCGTTCGTGGCCACCCACAAGGTGCTCATCGCGGTCAGCGCGGTCGTGCTGCTCACCGCGATCAACCTGCGCGGCCTGCGCGAGTCGGGCACCGCCTTCGCCGTCCCCACGTACGGCTTCGTGATCGTCATCGGCGGCATGGTGCTGACCGGGCTGGTCCGCGTCTTCGTGCTCGGCGACGACCTGCGCGCGCCGAGCGCCGGGCTGGAGATCCAGGCCGAGCACAGCGTGACCGGGTTCGCGCTGGTGTTCCTGCTGCTGCGCACGTTCTCCTCCGGCTGCGCCGCGCTCACCGGGGTGGAGGCGATCTCCAACGGCGTACCGGCGTTCAAGAGCCCGAAGTCGAAGAACGCGGCGACCACGCTGCTGCTGCTCGGCGGCATCGCGGTGACCATGCTGGTCGGCATCATCTGGCTGGCCCGCCTCACCGGCCTCCAGTTCGTCGAGGACCCGAGCAGGCAGATCGTCTCCGGCCCGGTCGACTACGTGCAGAAGACGGTGACGGTGCAGCTCGGCGAGACCGTGTTCGGCGGCGGTTCGGTCCTGCTCTACGTGGTCGCCGGGATGACCGCGCTGATCCTGTTCCTGGCCGCCAACACCGCCTTCAACGGCTTCCCGGTGCTCGGCTCGATCCTCGCGCAGGACCGCTACCTGCCCCGCCAGTTGCACACCCGCGGCGACCGGCTGGCGTTCTCCAACGGCATCGTGTTCCTGGCCGTCTTCGCGGTCGTGCTGATCATCGGCTTCCAGGCCGAGGTGACGAAGCTCATCCAGCTCTACATCGTCGGGGTGTTCGTCTCGTTCACGCTCTCCCAGGCCGGCATGATCCGGCACTGGAACCGGCACCTGCGCCACGAGCGCGATCCGGAGGCCCGCCGCCGGATGCTGCGCTCCCGGGCGATCAACACGTTCGGCATGGTCATGACCGGCGTGGTGCTGATCATCGTGCTGGCCACCAAGTTCCTGCTCGGCGCGTGGATCGCGATCGTCGCGATGGCGATGATGTACATGGTGATGCTCGGCATCCGCCGGCACTACGACCGGATCGCCGAGGAACTGGAGCCGACCGAGCAGCGGGGCGTGCTGCCCGCCCGCAACCACGCCATCGTGCTGGTGAGCAAGCTGCACAAGCCGACGCTGCGGGCCGTCGCGTACGCCCGGGCCACCCGTCCGGACACGCTCACCGCGGTCACTGTGAACGTGGACGAGCAGGACACCCGCGAACTCCAGGCCGACTGGGAGCGCCGTGAGCTGCCGGTGCCGCTCACCGTGATCGACTCCCCGTACCGGGAGATCACCCGCCCGATCCTCAACTTCGTGGCGTCGGTGCGCCGGGAGTCGCCCCGCGACGTGGTCACCGTCTTCATTCCCGAGTACGTGGTGGGCCGCTGGTGGGAGAACCTGCTGCACAACCAGAGCGCGCTGCGGCTCAAGGGGCGGCTGCTGTTCGAGCCGGGCGTGATGGTGACCAGCGTGCCGTGGCAGCTCGCCTCCACCGCCAGCAAGAACCTGGACCGGCTGGACGCCACGCTGAGCCGGGGCCCGGCGCGCGGCCCCCGGGTGGCGCCGCAGAGCACGCTGCCGCCACCGGTGGCGTCCACGCCGTCCGTCGAGCGCGAGGAGTTGTCATGAGCGGCGTCGAGCGTCCCGGTCCCGCGTCGGCCGGTTCTGCGACGGTGGCGGGGCGGTCCGGTTCCGTGCCGGCGGCGGAGGAGCGGCCCGGGCTGGAGGAGGCCGAGCGGGTCGAGCTGACAGTCGACGCGGTCGCGCCGGGCGGGCACTGCGTGGCCCGGGCCGGCGGGCAGGTGGTCTTCGTCCGGCACGCGCTGCCCGGCGAGCGCGTGGTGGCCGAGGTGACCGAGCTGCACCGGGGTTTCGCCCGCGCCGACGCGGTGGAGATCCTGGACGCCTCGCCGGACCGGGTCACGGCGCCCTGCCCGTACGCCCGGCCGGGCCGGTGCGGTGGCTGCGACCTCCAGCACGTCGCCCCGGCCGCGCAGCTCGACTGGAAGCTCGCCGTGGTGCGGGAGCAGCTCACCCGGCTGGGCGGCCTCGCGGCGGAGCAGATCGACGCGCTCGGCGTACGCGTCGAGGCGCTGCCCGGCGGGCAGCTGGGCTGGCGGTCCCGGGTCCGCTACGCGGTCGACGCCGCCGGCCGGGCCGGGCTGCTCAAGCACCGCTCGCACGAGGTGGTGACGATCGAGCGGTGCCTGATCGCGCACCCGGCGATCCAGGAGTTGCCGGTGCTCCCGCCCACCGGCGCCCGCTGGCCGGACGCCGACGCGGTGGAGACGGTCGCCAGCACCGGCGGGGACGTCGCGGTGGTCGCGTACGCCGATGGGGTTCCGACGGCGGTGAGCGGGCCGGAGCGGGTCCGGGAGACGGCGGCCGGGCGGTCCTTCACGCTGCCCGCCTCGGGGTTCTGGCAGGTGCACCCGGCCGCCGCGGACGCGCTCACCGGCGCGGTCCTCGACCTGCTGGACCCGCGGCCGGGCGAGACGGCCTGGGACCTGTACGGCGGGGCCGGCCTGTTCGCCGCCGCCCTCGCGGAACGGGTCGGCGGCGCCCGGGTGACGCTCGTCGAGTCGGCGCCGGACGGGGTGGCCGCGGCCCGGGAGAACCTGGCCGGCCTGCCCGCCGTCGAGGTGGTCGCCGCGCGGGTGGAGACCGCGCTGGCCCGGCGCCGGATCACCGGACCGGTCGACCTGGTGGTGCTCGACCCGCCGCGCTCCGGCGCGGGCGCGCCGGTGGTCCGTGGCGTGGTGGCCGCCCGGCCACGCGCGGTCGCCTACGTGGCCTGCGACCCGGCCGCGTTCGGCCGGGACGTGCGCACGTTCGCCGAGGCGGGGTGGCGGCTGGCCGCGCTGCGCGGCTTCGACCTGTTCCCGATGACCCAGCACGTGGAGCTGGTCGGGCTGTTCCTGCCTGGCTAGCCTGACCCGATGAAGATCGTCGGGCTGATGTCGGGCACGTCGTACGACGGGGTGGACGTGGTGGCGGCCGAGTTCACCGCCGACGGTGACACGCTGCGGCTGCGCCCGCTCGGGCACCAGGAGCTGCCGTATCCGGACGACCTGCGGGCCGAGATCGGCGCGCTGCTGCCCCCGGCCGCCACCACGATCGAGGCGGTCTGCCGGCTGGACAACCGGCTCGGCGAGGTGTTCGCGGAGGCGGCGGCGGCCGGCGTCGAACTGGCGGGGGGCGCCGCCGACGCGGTGGTGTCGCCCGGGCAGACGGTCTTCCACTGGGTCGAGGACGGCCGGGTGCGCGGCACGCTCCAGCTCGGCGCACCGGCCCGGGTGGCCGCCCGGCTGGGCCTACCGGTGCTGCACGACCTGCGCTCGGCGGACGTGGCGGCCGGCGGCCAGGGCGCACCGCTGGTCCCGGCGTTCGACGCGCTGCTGCTCGACCCGGGCGCCGGTGCCTCCCCCCGGGCCGCGCTCAACCTCGGCGGCATCGCGAACCTCACGGTGGTCGCGCCCGGGGCACCCGTCCTCGGGTACGACGTGGGCCCGGCCAACGCGCTGCTGGACGCCGCCGCCCGGCGCTTCCTGGACCGGCCCTGCGACGTCGACGGCGTCCGCGCCGCGGCCGGGCGGGTGCACGGGGCGCTGCTGAACCGGCTGCTCGCCGAGCCGTACTACGCGGCGCCGCCGCCCAAGTCGACCGGCAAGGAGCTGTTCCACGGCGGCTACCTGGACGCCGCGCTGGCCGCGCTCGGCGAGCCGGTGGCCGGCGACGACGTGCTGGCCACGCTCACCGAGCTGACCGCCCGCACGGTGGCCGACGCCTGCGACCGGCACCGGGTCACCGAGGTGGTGGCCGCCGGCGGGGGAGTGCGTAATCCCACACTCCGGGCGCGACTGGCGGCGCTGGGCGAGGGGCGCTGGCGGCTGCGCACCACCGACGAGCTGGGCGTGCCGGCGCAGGCGAAGGAGGCGTACGCGTTCGCGCTGCTGGGCTGGCTGTCCTGGCACGGCCTGCCGGGCGCGGTCCCGTCGGTGACCGGGGCGTCCCGGGCCGCCGTGCTGGGCTCCTGGACCCCGGCCGGCCCGTCGGTCGCCGCGCCGCGCCCGCCCGCGCCCCGCCGGCTGGTGGTCGACGCCTGACCTGGGTCGATGCACGGCCAGGCTGCGGACTGTCGCGCGGCCGATAGACTCTCCGGTCATGAGTGTTGAAGAGGGCACGGCCAACCACGGCCGGCTGCTGGGCACCGTCCACGGCCCGCAGGACGTGAAGCGGATGACCGCCGAGCAGCTGGACATCCTCGCCGCCGAGATCCGTGACTTCCTGATCGCCAAGGTCTCCCGCACCGGCGGGCACGTCGGCCCCAACCTCGGTGTGGTCGAGCTGACCCTCGCCATGCACCGGGTCTTCGACTCGCCGCGCGACCGGCTCCTCTTCGACACCGGCCACCAGGCGTACGTGCACAAGATCCTCACCGGCCGGCAGGAGGGCTTCGACAAGCTCCGCCAGCGCGGTGGCCTCTCCGGCTACCCCAGCCAGGCGGAGAGCGAGCACGACCTGATCGAGAACTCGCACGCCTCCACCGCCCTGTCGTACGCCGACGGGCTCGCCAAGGCGTACGCGCTGCGCGGCGAGAAGCGCTCAGTGGTCGCCGTGGTCGGCGACGGCGCGCTCACCGGCGGCATGTGCTGGGAGGCGCTGAACAACATCGCCACCGCCGGCAACCCGCTGGTGATAGTGGTCAACGACAACGGCCGGTCCTACTCGCCGACCATCGGCGGCCTCGCCGACCACCTGTCGTCGCTGCGGCTCAACCCCGGCTACGAGAAGGTGCTCGACACCGTCAAGGACGCCCTCGGCAACACCCCGTTCGTCGGCAAGCCGATGTACGAGGTGCTGCACGCGGTCAAGAAGGGCATCAAGGACGCGGTCGCCCCGCAGGCCATGTTCGAGGACCTGGGCATCAAGTACGTCGGCCCGGTCGACGGCCACGACGTGCCGGCGGTCGAGGCGGCGCTGCGCGCGGCGAAGCACTTCGGCGGCCCGGTGATCGTGCACGCGGTCACCCGCAAGGGCTACGGCTACCGTCCCGCCGAGGACGACGAGGCGGACTGCCTGCACGGCCCCGGCGCGTTCGACGCCGAGACCGGCAAGCTGCTCGCCGTGCCGTCGGTGAAGTGGACGAACGTCTTCGCCGACGAGCTGGTCGCGATCGCCGACGAGCGCCCCGACGTGGTCGGCATCACCGCCGCCATGGCCGAGCCCACCGGCATCGCCACGCTCGCCCGCAAGTACCCGGAGCGGGTGTACGACGTGGGCATCGCCGAGCAGCACGCCGCCACCTCGGCGGCCGGCCTGGCGATGGGCGGCCTGCACCCCGTGGTCGCGGTCTACGCCACGTTCCTCAACCGCGCCTTCGACCAGGTCCTGCTGGACGTGGCCATGCACAAGCTGCCCGTCACGTTCGTGCTGGACCGGGCCGGCATCACCGGCCCGGACGGGCCCAGCCACTACGGCATCTGGGACATGTCCGTCTTCGGCGTGGTGCCCGGCCTGCGGATCGCCGCGCCCCGCGACTCGGCCACGCTGCGCGAGGAGCTGCGCGAGGCGGTCGCCGTGGACGACGGCCCGACCATCGTGCGCTTCCCGACCGGCACCGTGGCCGCCGACCTGCCGGCCGTTCGCCGGGTCGGCCCGGTGGACGTGCTGGCCGAGTCGGCGCGTACCGACGTGCTGCTGGTAGCTGTCGGCTCGTTCGCCGGCCTCGGCGTGGAGGTCGCCACCCGGGTCGCCGAGCAGGGGTATGGCGTGACTGTGGTCGACCCGCGTTGGGTGCGCCCGGTGCCGGCCGAACTCGTCGAGCTGGCCGCCTCGCACCGGCTCGTGGTCACCGTGGAGGACGGCGTGCGCATCGGCGGCGTCGGCTCGGCGCTGGCCCAGGCGATGCGCGACGCCGACGTCCGCGTACCGGTCAAGGACATGGGCGTGCCTGCCGACTGGCACCCGCACGGCACCCGCGCGCAGATCCTGGCCGACCTGCGGCTGACCGCGCAGGACGTGGCCCGCGACGTCACCGGCTGGATCTCCAGCCTGGACGCCGCCCCGGTCGACCCGGCCACCGCCGACGAGGCCCGAGCCCAGAACTGACCCACCCGCCCGCGCGGTTCCCGCCGGGTCTACGCGTCGATCTTGCATTTGCGGCCCTCCTGGTGTCGGCTTCGCTGATTTCGGAGGGCCGCAATCGCAAGATCGCGAGGGCCTGGTTTGCCCGTTTCACCCCGATCGAAGGGGCACCAACTGCAAGATCGCCGAGGTCGGGGCGAGCTCGTCCCTGTCGACCAAGGAGTTCGGGTGCGTGAGAGGCTGCCCGGGTGACTCAAACTCCTTGATCACCGGGGCGGTGCGGTGATCATGAGGTTGGCCGTAGATTGTGTCCGGTTTGTCGCCGTCAAGTTCATGATCGACGGGGTGGGGCGACCCCGGGGCGGCAGCGGGGCGGCAGCGGGGAGGGCGGGGGCAGCGGGGTCAGGGGGTGGGGAGGGAGCGGTACCAGGTTTTTTCGGTGCCGGCCAGGCTGAACGTCTGCCTCTGGTCGGTGTGCTCGACGACCACCAGGCCGGGACGGTCGACCAGGCGCGTCGTGCCGGGCGGGGCGGAGAACGAGGCGTCCCGGGTACGCCAGGACAGCACCGCCAGCGGGCGGCCCGGCATCGGCAGGTGGTACGCCTGAAGCGTGGTGGACCGGTCGGCGGGGGAGACCATCGGGGTGCCGCCGCCGGCCGGGCGGTAGACCACAGCCGTCATCGTCCCGCCCGAGGTTTCCCAGCTGAGCTGCTCCAGCTCGCCCGGCTCGCCGTCACCGAGAGCCACCGAGCCGAGCGAGCGAGTGGTGATCTTCGCCATCGGCCAGGACTCCGGCGCGGAGCGGGGCGCGTCGCGGTCGCCGATGCGCCGCGGCACGCTGCCGAACGGGCCCCGTTCACCAGCGAGCACGCAGGTGTCCAACCCGGTCAGCGCGCGCTTGCCGGCGCCCGTCTCGTCGCGTACCAGGGGGTAGCGGGGCGCTTCGGTGGCCGTACCCAGGTCGAGGACGCGGTCCGCGGCCCGGCCGCGCGGCAGCGACGTCGTGGGCCGCAGCGTCGCGGTCAACTCGACGGCCCGGCACTCCGGTACGGTAACCGGGTCGGTGAGGCCGTCGGTGCTGCGGAGCACCTTGCCGTCGGGCCCGGCCAGGCGCTCGACGCGGGCCGAGGTGAGGTAACGGCGACCGGCCGGCTCCCGCACCGGCAGCACGTCGGAGTAGACGAGGTAGCCGGCGTCGGTGTACTCGGTGGCGTGGGTGACCCGCCAGCGCTGCCCGTCCCGGTCGAGTTGCAGCAGCCAGGAGGCGGCTTCACCGGGCACGTCGGCGGCGACCAGGGCGAGCGCCGACCCGGCTACCTGACCGGAGAAGAGGATGCCGGAGGTGGGCATGTGCACCCGGTCGTCCACCGGGGAGCGCCAGCCACGTACCGCTGTGGTGATCGCGGCGGTGGCGGCGGTGTCGCCGGCCAGGCTGCCGCGCGGAGGCCAGACCGCGAGGGTGCCGTCGAGACTGTCGTAGCCGACCCGCAGGTCCGTCGGCCGCCGTTCGGCGACCGGCCCGCAACCGGTCGTGACCAGCAGCAGAGCTGCCAGCGCGATGCCCGTCGTAGCGCCTCGGCGGGCTGAAAGCACCCTGATCCCCTCGCCGGTCGTCGGTCGGAAGCCCACATGGTACGAGACGGCCGGTCACCTGGGCGCGCCCGGCTCACCCTTTCGGTCGGTCGGCCACTGCGGAACGTGACGGGCGATTCGGGTATCAATATCCGGCTCCGGTAGACTCCGCCGACTGTGACGCCTGCCGAGACCCGCGGCGCCTCGACGCCGGACGCCGCCGCCCCGACGGGCCACCGTGCCGCCACCCTGGACCCACCGCCGGTCACCGTCAGCGAGCCCGAGCCGGCGACCACCACCACTACCGAGCCGGGCACGGCGGAGGCGCCGGCCACGCCGGGCGCGCGGCGCGAGCGCCGGTGGCGGTGGACCCGCCGCCGGATCGACCTCACGGTGTACGGCGGATTCCTGCTCGCCGCGATCTGGGTGACCAGCGCCATCTGGGTCGACCCGGCCGGCCGGGTGGCCGCGCTCTACAGCAGCGACCCGGCGCAGGTGCAGTTCTTCCTGGCCCACTCGGTGCGGGTGGTGCTGCACGGCGAGTTCCCGTTCTTCACCGAGCAGTTCAACTACCCCGACGGCGTCAACCTGATGGCGAACACCGCCATCCTGGCGCTCGGCATCCCGATGGTGCCGGTGACCCTCCTGTTCGGACCGGCGGTCTCCTTCGTCACGCTCGTCACGCTCGGCCTGGCCGGCACCGCCGCCGCCTGGTACCGGGTGCTGTCCCGGCACCTGATCCGGCACCGTCCGGCCGCCGCCGTGGCGGCCTGGTTCTGCGGGTTCTCCCCGGCCATGCTGTCGCACGCCAACTGGCACCCGAACATCATCAGTCAGTTCCTGCTGCCGTTCATCGTGTGGCGGGCGCTGGTGCTGACCCGGTCGGCCCGGCCGGTCCGCGACGGCGTGCTGCTCGCGCTGCTGGTCACCGCGCAGGCGTTCATCAACGAGGAGATCCTGCTCTTCACCGCGCTGGGCCTCGGCGTGTTCCTGATCGCCGTGGTGGTGCAGCAGCGCGAGCGGTGGACGACGGCCTGGCGTCCGCTCGGTGCCGGGCTGGCGGTCTGCGCGGCGCTGGCCGGGGCGCTGCTGGCGTACCCGCTGTGGGTGCAGTTCGCCGGGCCGATGGCGTACCACGGGCTCAGCGACGCGGTGCGCGACTACGGCAACGACATCGCCGCGTTCTTCGCGCCCGGCTCGCCCACGTTCGGCGGCAACGAGCGCGCCAACGTCAACCTCGCGCCGAACTACTCCGAGGAGAACGCGTTCTTCGGCTGGAGCCTGTCGCTGCTGGTCGTGGGCATCGTGGTGTGGCTGCGCCGCGACGTGATCGTCCGCGCGCTCGCCGCCACCGGGCTGTTCTTCGCCGTGCTCTCCCTCGGCGAGCGGATCTCCTGGTGGGACCGGGAGATCGCCACCGGACCGTGGGAGCTGCTGGTGCGGCTGCCGCTGCTCGACGCCGTGGTGCCGACCCGCTTCGGTCTGATCACCGGCGTGACGGTGGCGATCCTGCTCGCGTACGCGGTCCGGCGCTCCTGGGCGCTGCGCGGCGTGGACCGGCCCACCGCCCGCAGGCTCACCGCCGCGGGCCTGGTCCTCGCGCTGCTGCCGATCGCGCCGATGCCGCTGCAGGTCACCACGCGGGAGCCGGTGCCGGAGTTCATCACCGCCGACCGCTGGCGCAGGTACGTCGGACCGGACCAGACGCTCGTCTCCGTGCCGGTGCCCGCGATGGGCAACACCGACCCGATGCGCTGGGCGGCCAGCACCAACCTCGACTTCAAGATCCCCGGCGGCTACTTCCTCGCGCCGCGCAACGGTGTCACCGGCGACCCCGGACGCTTCGGCGGCCGGCCCAGTGGCATCGGCGAGATGCTGCGCGAGGTGTCCTCGACCGGCCGTACGCCGAAGCTGGACGATCGGCAGCGCCGTCGCTACCTGGACGAGCTGCGGCACTGGAACGCGGCGCTGGTGGTGCTGCCGCGCGACGAGCAGAACGCCGAGCCGCTGCGCCGGACCGTGGAGCAGTTGGTCGGCCCCGGCCGGCAGGAGCTGGACGTGTGGCTGTGGGACGTGCGGAAACTGACCAGCCGGTCCGCCTGACCGAACCGGCGGCCCCCGCCCCCGCGCCCCGCCGCCGGCCCCGTCCGGTCGACGCGCTGGTGGTGGCCGGCTACCTCGGTCTCGCCGTGCTGCTCACCACCGGCCAGTGGCGCCGGCCGGAACGGCTGTTCCACCAGGCCGGCGACCAGATGCTGTTCGAGTGGATGCTGGCCCGGGCCGCCCGCGCGGTCACCGGCGGCGAGAACCCGCTCCACAGCGGCGCGCTGAACGCCCCGGACGGGGTGAACCTGATGGCGAACACGTCGGTGCTCGGGCTGGGCGTGCCGCTCACCCCCGTCACCCTCGTCTTCGGCTCCCAGACGGCCTTCCTCGTCGCCGTGACGCTCAGCCTCGCCGGCACCGCCACCGCCTGGTACGCGCTGCTCGCCCGCCGGCTGGTCCGCTCCCGGGCCGCGGCCGCGGTGGGCGGCCTGTTCTGCGGCTTCGCCCCGGGCATGGTGGCGCAGGCCGGGGCGCACCTGCACATGGCCGCGCAGTTCCTGGTGCCGGTGATTCTCGCGCTGGTGTTCCGGCCCGCCTCCGACCGGGTCCGGCGCGACGGCGTGCTGCTCGGGCTGGCCGTCGCGTACCAGGTGTTCCTCGGCGAGGAGGTGCTGGTCTTCCTGGCGCTCGCGGCCGGGGTGTTCGCCGGGGCGTACGCGCTCGCCGACCGGGCCGCCGCGCGTCGGCTGGCGCCGGTGGTGGCCCGCCGGCTGGGCATCGGCGCGCTGGTCGCGGGCGTGCTGCTGGCGTACCCGCTGTGGTTCCAGTTCGCCGGGCCGGGCCACTACCGGGGGATGCCGTTCCACACCGAGGGTTACCGGCTGGACGTGGTCTCGTTCGCCGCCACCGCCCGGCAGACCGTCGCCGGGGACGCCCGCCGGGCCGGGTTGCTGTCGCCGAACCCGACCGAGCAGAACTCGTTCTTCGGGCCGTTCCTGCCGCTGCTCGCCGTACTCGTGGTGGTGCGGCTGTGGCGGCGGCCGCTGGTGCAGGCGCTCGCCGCGTGCGGTCTGCTGTTCGCGCTGCTGTCGCTCGGCACGAGCGTGGTGGTGAACCGGCACGACACCGGCGTGCCCGGCCCGTACCGCCTGCTCGCCGACGTGCCGCTGCTGGACCTGGTGGTGCCGGCGCGGTTCGCGCTGGTCTGCGTTCCGGTGCTCGGGGTGCTGCTGGCGCTGGCCCTGGACCGGGTCCGGGGCGGCGGCGTGCGCACCTGGGCGCCGTGGGCCGCCGCGGTCGCCGCCGCGCTGCTGCCGCTGGCGCCGACGCCGATCCGCACGGTGCCGGTCCCGCCGGTCCCGGCCGTGGTGTCCGGCGGCGGCTGGCGGGAGTACGTGCCACCGGGCCGGACGCTGGTGCCGGTGCCGCCGGTGACCGGAGCGGCGGTCAGCCCCGCCATGTTCTGGTCGGCGCGCACCGCGCTGGCGTTCGACGCGCCCGGTGGGTACTTCATCGGCCCCCGCTCGGCCACCGACGAGGCCGCCCGCTGGGGCGCGCCGGACCGGCCCACGTCGCTGCTGCTGCGCCGGGCCGCCGAGACCGGCCGGGTGCCGCCGGTCGGCGAGGCGGAACGCCGGCAGGTCGCCGACGACCTGCGGCACTGGCGGGCGGCGGCGCTGGTGCAGGCCGGCTCGACGCCCGGCGACCCGGTACGCGCCACTGTGGACGCGCTGGTCGGCCCCGGCCGGGACGTGCCGGGCGGGCACCTGTGGGACGTCCGCCCGCTCGTCGGCTGACCGGCAGGGGTCACACCCGGTCGCGCACGTCCCAGAGCCACACGTCGTCGACCCGCTGCGGCGGGCCGAGCAGCTCGGCCATCAGGTCGCGCAGCACCGCCTCGCGCGGGCCCGACCCGAGCACCACCACCGAGGCCCGCCAGAAACGCAGGTCGTCCACGGCCTGGCGGCGGTTCTCCTCGGTGATGTCCGGCACCTCGCGTGCGTCCATCGTGGAGTAGATGAGCGTGCTGGTGGGGCGGTTCGGGGCGCCGAAGACGCCCTCACCGCGTTCGTTCGGGCCGATGAAGTAGCCACCCGGGACCGGGAACTCGTGCCCGGTCAGCGCGCTCCAGCGCAGCGTGTGCAGCCCGTGCACGTTGCTGGGGATGGGCACCGGCACGAGCGTGCGGCCCTCCGGCACGTACGGCCGCCAGCCGCCCGCGGTGATGAAGTGCGGCGGCGGGTCGATCCGCTCCGCCGGCAGCGGGCGCGGGATCAGCGGCACCACGGCGGCGGCGATCGCGACGAGCCCGGCCAGGCGAAGGACCCGGCGGCGCGTGTCGCGCCGGGCCGCCTCGCCGTCGCCGTCGTCCGGGCTGTCGTCGGCGGCGGCGCGGGGGGCGGGCACCGGCGGCCGGCCGGCCCCGGCCAGCGTGTCCCACGCCAGGGCGAGCAGCACGCCGACGGCGGCCACCACGATCAGGCTCAACCGGGTCGGCATCATCATCTCGACCAGCGGCAGGTCGTCCGGCACGTACGCCCACGGCCCGTCGATGTCGGTCTCCGCGCCGTTGAACCGCACGACGGGGCCGATCGAGGCGATCGTGAACACGACCACCAGCACGGCCAGGATCCGGGCCGGCACCGACCGGCGGACCAGCAGCACCAGCGCGGCCAGCGCCACCAGCACCAGCGGCCAGCCGAACCAGGTGTTCTGCTCGGTCAGGCCGATGGTCTTCTCCACCGCCTCGTCGCCGGCGATCGTGTCCCGGGCGAACGTGACGAAGGCAACCAGGTCCTCGCCCCAGTTGTGGAAGACGCCGCCCTGCAGGCCGCGGTAGGACTGCGGGCCGTTGAACTGGAACCAGATCGGGTACGCGGTCAGCAGCAGCGCCAGGCCGCCGCCGACGCCGATCGCGGCCAGGAACGACAGGGCCCGCTCCCGGGCCGCGCGGGGGCGCTGCACCGCGTACACCACCACGACGACCAGGCAGGCCAGCGCGGTGAGCAGCAGCATCTCCTCGTTGATGAAGATCTGGTACGCGACCAGCAGCCCGAGCGCCAGCCCGTTGCGCCGCCAGCGGCCCGGCTCGCCCAGGCGCAGCACCCGCGCCACGATCAGCGGCAGCAGGAAGTTCGACACGAAGTTGGGCTGTCCGTTGGCGTGGTGCACGATGCCCGGCGCGAAACCGAGGAACGCGCCGCCGACGAACGCCGCGCCCCGGGAGCGGACCAGGTGCCGGGACAGCACCCAGTACGACGTGGCGGCGGTCGCGGACAGCGCGGCGCCCAGATAGAGCGCGTACATCACCTGCGGGCCGAGCAGCAACGTCAGCGGCGCCAGCGGCAACGTCACCCCGAGCAGCGAGGTGTTCGCCATCATGTTCACCCCGTCCGGCGCGTTCTGCCGGGTGGTGAACAGCGGGTTCTCCAGGTGCTGCACGGAGTACGCGCCGTGGGCGAACAGCCACTCGAACCAACTGTGGTCGGTGGGCAGGTGCGAGGAGACCCGGTTCTCGACGTCGCCCCAATAGTTGAGGCAGACGAGGACACCGAGCAACACATAGGCTCCGATGGCCAGCACGTCGGCGCGGGCCGGCCGGCGACGGGCGCGGCGCGGCGGGTCGGCCACGACGGCGTCCGCCTCGACGGACGAGGGGTTCAACGAGGGGTCCACCACGGGCACGGCCACGACGCGCCATCGTACAGGCGGATCGTCACGTGTCCGGTCACGGCCGGGCGGCGGCCCGGCGCGCGGGAGAGGATGGCCGTGACCGTCATCGATCTGGGGGAGTTGAGCGACGCCTCGCCCGGTCCGGCCCCGCGCCCGCCGCGTGCCGTCGGGCGTCCGTTCCGCAGCCTGTTGGTGCTGCTGGTGGCGCTGCTCACGCTCACCGCCGCGGCACCGCCCCGGCACCCGGCGGAGTGGACGCTGCCCGGCGGGCTGGGATCGGCCGTGTTCGTCTCCGGCGAGGTGGTGTACGTGGTGCGGCCAAACCGCGGTGACGGGCGGGAACTCGTCGCGTACCGCGGAGAACGGGAACTGTGGCGCAGTCCGCTGCCCGGAGCCGGGACCGCCGTGTCGGTGTGGCAGCAGGACGGCCGGGTGATGGTGACCGGCCCGACCGGCGACGACACGGCCTGGGAGACGGTGACGTACGACGCGGCCACCGGCGCGGACGTCTGGCGCCGGCGCGGCGTCGCGTTCGCGGTCGGCGGGGTGCTGCTGTCGCAGTCCGCCGCATCCGATCCCAGCCCGTCGATCACCCGGGTCGACCCGGCCGACGGAAGGACGATGTGGACGATGCCCTCGACGGGCATGCTGGGGCTCGACTACGGCTCCGGGGCGGAACGCATGGTTTTGTCCCCGGTGACCGGGCAGACGGTGGTCGTGGACGCGCGCACCGGCGCGCGGGTCGCGGCCCGGGACCTGCACCCGGTGCGACCGCCCGCCCAGCGCCAGGTGCTGACCGTCGGCGGGCTGCTGCTGGAGATCCGCGACGCCGACGGGACCGTCGAGGCGTACGACCTGGACACGCTGCGACCGCGCTGGACCGTCGAGCAGAAGTTCGTCGACTACGTCGACAACTGCGGCGCCCTGCTCTGCGCCGCCCGCCCGGCCGGCGGGATGACAGCGCTCGACCCGGCGACCGGCGCCGTGCTCTGGAGCGCGGACCGGTGGGCGGGCGTCGCGGCGTCGCGCGGCGACCGGCTGCTCGTCGGCGACACCGCCACCGGCGCCGGCGGCCTGGCGGTGCTCGGCCAGACCGACGGGCATCTGATCGCCGAGCTGGACGGCTGGACCCTGGCCCCGCAACACGAGTCCGGCGGGCCGCTGCTGGCCACCCGGCCGCTGGGCGGCGGCCGGCAACTCCTGGCCGAGATGAACCTGTCCGGCGACCCGCCCCCGATCAGGGGAGTGATCACCGGCACCGACTGCACGACCAGCGTGAGGCTGCTGGTCTGCCGCAGGCCCGGCGGCGGCTTCCTGGTGCGGCGGCTGCCGTGAGCCCGGTGATCGAACTGGGGGAGATGCGGCACGGCGAGTCCGCCGACCAGCCGTACCCGGCGTCGCCGAGGCCGCCGCTGGGCAGGGTGGGGCGCGTCGTGCTGGCCGGCGCTCTGGTCCTGCTCGTGGTGACCGCCGCCGCCGGGCCGCCGCGCCGGCCCGAGCCGGTCCGGGTATCCGCCCCGCAGGGGGCCGCGTTCGTGATCCTGCCCGGCCGGGTGGTGGTGGCCGACGGCCCGGGCGCGATCGGCCGGGGTGGACGGGTGGTCACCGCGCACCGGCTGCCCGGCGGGGAACCCGTCTGGCGGTTCGCGCTGACCGCCGGGGACCACGTGCTCGGGCTCACCGCCGTGGGTGGCGGTCTGCTGGTGACGAGCAGCCCGGCCGGGGACGGCGACTCGGTGTCGGCGATGCTCGACCCGGCGACCGGCACGCTGCGCTGGCGGCATCCCGGCTACCCGGTGCGGACCGCGTCCGGCGGGTTGCTGCTGGAGAATCCGCAACCACCAGGCGCGGGCACCGTGCGGGCAGTGGACCCGGCCTCCGGCGCGGTGCGGTGGACGCTGCCGGTGCCGGGCCAGGAGGTGGGTTACCGCCATGACGACCACGGGGTGACGCAGCTCGTCCTGGTCACCCCGCAGGGCCGGGTGACCGTGTACGACGCGGACTCCGGCGCTGTCGCGCACACCGGCCGGGTGGCGCCCGTGGCCGAACGCGGCGCCTACCGGTACGCGCAGGTGGTGGCCGGTCTCCTGCTGGTCGAGGACGCCCGGGGCACGGTCATCGCGTACGGGCTGGACCGGCTCGACGAGCGGTGGAGCGTGCCGACCGGCTCCCGCGCCGGGCTCTGGTTCGCCGACTGCGCCGGCATGGTGTGCCTGCGCAACCAGAGGGGCGGTGCGCAGGCCCTGGACCCGGCGACCGGCCGTCCCGCCTGGTCGGACGAGCGCTGGCTCGGGCTGGGCCCGTTCGGCGACCGGCTGATCGCGGCCGAGCGCGGGGTGGGGGAGGAGCTGGAACTGTCGGCGCTGGACCCGCCGACCGGCCGGGTGCTGGCCCGGCTGGGCCGCTGGCGCGTCTCCGGCAACGACTTCCCGTCCGCGCCGCTGGTAGGGCTGCGCACGCTCACCGAGGACCGGACGCTCGTCGGCGCGCTGGACGTGGCTGCCGGCCAGGTGCGGATCCGGGGGATCCTGCCGGGTGCCTGGTCCGAGTGCGCGGACACGGGTACCGCGCTGGTGTGCCTGCGCCCGACCGGTGGCATGGCGATCTGGCCGGTCGGCCGCTGATCACCAGTTGGCCTGCGCCGGTGGCGGCGGCAGCGGCGTCGACTCCGGCCGCAGCACGTACGCGACCCCGCCGCTGCCCACCTGCCAGGCGCTCTCGAACGGTGCCCGCGGCACGACGCGGCGGACCCGCTCGTCGTCCGGCGCGTACGGGTCGTTGAGCACCGGGTCGCCGTCGGCGGTGAAGCCGGCCAGCACCATGAGGTGTCCCCGGGTGTCGTAGTCCAGTCCGGGCACCTGGCCGGCGGTGAACGCGGCCGAGACGATCAGCGGGATGCCGGCGGCCACGAACCGCTCCGCCTCGGCCAGCGAGCGCAGCCGGGTCACGAAGGCGTCCACCCCGTGCGTGGCCGCGTACGCCGTGTTGAACGGCCAGTTGCCCGGCCCGCCGAAGGCGTGGTCGTGGCAGTGCCGGGCGGCGTGCACCACCTGCGGGCGGGGACCGGGCGGCGCGACCCAGGCGTACCGGTCCGGGGTGGGGCCGGCGCCCCAGTAGTCGAGCACCATCGAAACGCAGGTGGGACTGCACCAGGAGTCGCCGCCGCCACCCCAGCGGCTCTCCCCGGAGGCGTGCAGCCGCTGCGCGTAGCGCGGCACGTCCAGCACCCGTCCCCACGCGCCGTCCGCTCCGCCGCCGGCCGCCTCCGCGCCGCCGGGCGGGTCGGTCGAGGCGACCACGCCCACCGTGCGCAGCACCGGGCCGGCGGGGGCGTCGAGCCGGCGGTGCATCGTCACGCGGGCCTGCCAGCCGGTCACCGTCGCGCCGGTCACCCGCAGCGTGTCGGCGGCGACCCGCGCCCGGTCGTCCTCCTGCCCGGGTACGGACGCGCGGTGCACCGCGCTGTCGTCGGCGGCCCAGTGACCCAGGTCGTACCAGCCGGTGGTGGCGGTGCCGTCTGCCCAGCCGCGCAGCTCGACGCGCAGCCAGCAGCCGGGCGGGGTGTCGGCGGTCCAGGAGGGCACCAGCTCGGTGACGGCGAAGCCGGCCTGCGTCACCGGGGAGGTCCAGGTGCCGGCGGCGTACTCGGCCGTGGTCCCGGAGTGCGGGTCGGTGTGCGTGACCCGGCCGGCCGCGCCGTCGAGCGTCAGCCCGTCCGGCCCGGCACGCAGCCCGTCCGCGTGACCACGGTCCCGGTCCGCCGGGAAGCGGAACCGGTGGTACGCGACGTCGCGGCCGGTCACGGGGAACCCGCCCGGCGTGGACGCGCCCCTGTGGCTGCTGCGCTTGTCGATCATCGTCGCCGAGCATCGCGTACCCGAAGGTTTTCTGCAACGGCGGGCGGCGGCCGCCGGTCGTGGCCGCCGTCCGCCTCTCGGTCACCACCCGTAGTCGCCGCCTGCTCCCCGGCATCGTCACCCCGCGCCCTTTGCTCTGCAGCCATCGACGCGACGGTGACCCACGGCTACCGCTGCGCATGAGGCTGCAGAGCAAAGGGCGCGGAGCGGCATCTTATGTGCCGGCGCCCGATTCACCGTTTCCGCTGGTAGGAGCGATCCGGGTGGCTCGGTGGTCCCTTCGGGTGAGCGAGTGGCCGTCACGGTATGTGATTCCGCGGCGAAGCGGTGTCCGAGTCGCACAGAGTGACCAGACCGGAGCCAGAGCAGCAGCGGAGCCGGTGCCGGGCGCGGTTCGCGCCCGCGCGCTTCGGCGGCGGCACGCCTCGCGCCCGTCGGCGGACGCCTCGGGGGTCGGCTCCTGCGGCGGCGGGTTTGGCCTGCCGCACTAGGTTGTCAGGGGTCACGAGGTGGGAGGCCGGGATGCGGGTACTGGTGGTCGAGGACGAGCGCAACCTCGCCGACGCGATCGCGCGCGGGCTGCGCAAGCGTGGGATGGCAGTCGACGTCGCCTACGACGGCGACGCCGGGCACGAGGCGGCGTTCGTCACCCGCTACGACGTGGTGATCCTGGACCGCGACCTGCCCGGCGTGCACGGCGACCGGATCTGCGCCGACCTGGCCGCCTCCGGCGCGCTGACCCGGGTGCTGATGCTGACCGCCAGCGGCACCGTCGCCGACCGGGTGGAGGGGTTGCAGCTCGGCGCCGACGACTACCTGGCCAAGCCGTTCGCGTTCGACGAGCTGGTGGCCCGCGTGCAGGCGCTCGGCCGCCGCGCCACCCCGGCGGCGCCGCCGGTGCTGGAGGTGGCCGACCTGGTGCTCGACCCGGCGCGCCGGGCGGTGAGCCGGGGCGGAGTGCCGCTCGACCTCACCAACAAGGAGTTCGGCGTGCTCGCCGAGCTGCTCAAGGCACGCGGCGCCGTGGTGTCCAGCGAGGAGCTGCTGGAGCGGGTCTGGGACGCCAACACCGACCCGTTCACCACGATCGTCCGGGTGACGGTGATGACCCTGCGCAAGAAGCTCGGCGACCCGCCGCTGATCGACACCGTCGTGGGCGCGGGATACCGCATCGGCGGGGTTCAGCAGTGACCACGCGGACCGCGCGCCGGGTGCGGCCGACGCTGCGGCTGCGGCTGACCCTTCTCAACGGCGTGCTGCTGGTCGGCGCCGGGGCGATTCTGGTGCTGCTGGCCTGGCTGCTGGTCCGCGACGCGCTGCGCCCCACCGACGAGCTGCTACCCGGCACCACGGTGGTGCTCAGTGACGGGCGCAGCCTCGACGCCGGGCAGTGGCAGCGGCAGCTGGTCGACGCCGCGTCGCAGGAGCTGCTGGTCAAGGGGCTGCTCGCGCTGGTCGCGATCAGCGTGGTCGGCGTGGCCGGGGCGTACCTGGTGGCCGGCCGGGCGCTGCGCCCGCTGCACCAGGTCACCGCCACCGCCCGCCGGCTCGGCGAGGCCACGCTCGACGAGCGGATCGGCTGGTCCGGCGCCGACGACGAGGTGGCCGAGCTGGCCGAGACGTTCGACGCCATGCTCGACCGGATCAGCGGCGCGTTCGAGACGCAGAAGCGGTTCGTCGCGAACGCCTCGCACGAGCTGCGTACGCCGCTGGCGGTGATGCGTACCGAAATCGACGTGACGCTCAGCGACGACGACGCCGACCTCGCCGAGTACCGCCGCATGGCAGGCGTGGTGCGCGACGCCTCCGAGCGCGCGAACGGGCTGGTCGACGCGCTGCTGGTGCTGGCGAGCAGCGAGGCGCAGACCGGGCGGCGGCTGGCCCGGCGTACCGAGTCGGACCTCGCCATCGGCACCGCCAACGCGCTGTCCGCCGTCTCCCGGGAGGTGGAGCGCATCGGCCTGAAGGTGCACACCTCGCTGCGCCCGGCGCCGGTGGTCGGCGATCCCGGACTGCTCGACCGGCTCGCCGGCAACCTGGTGGAGAACGCGGTCCGCTACAACCACCTGCACGGCCGGATCTGGGTCCGCACCGGCACCGACGGGGAGCGGTCCTGGCTGGTGGTGGGCAACACCGGCTTCGAGGTCGCCCCGGCCGACGTACCCGGCCTGTTCGAGCCGTTCCGGCGCGGCGGCCAGGAACGCACCGGCGCGCGTGGCTCCGGTCTCGGCCTGTCGATCGTCCGGGCCGTCAGCGACGCGCACGGCGGCACGGTCAAGGCGGTCGCCCAGCCCGGCGGCGGCCTGGAGGTGACTGTCACGCTTCCGTCGGCCGACCCGGCGGCGGCCACCTGACCGCCGACCCGGCCCGCCCGCCCGGCCGGCCGGTGAGGCCACCTCACCTTTTCGTGCGGACGGCCCCGGCTGTCCTGGCCGGACCGGACGGTGGTCGGCCCCGGCGGCGCGGTGGTCGGGCAGAATGCGCCGCCCGCGCTGGACGCGGAGCCGCTGATCAACGGAGAGTAAGCGCAGCGACGCCTCACCCTGCTCACCCACCGGAGCTGCCCGTGACCCACCACCCGGCCCCGCGCCGCCGCCGTCTTCTCGCGGTCCTCACCGCCGGCGCCCTGACCGTCGCCGGTCTCTCTCCGGCCACGCCCGCGGCCGCCGCCGCGCCCGGCCACGACAAAGTGGTCCACACCGTCCCCTCCGCCGCCTCGCCCGACGTCCAGGACGGCTCGGTCGACGCGATCCACGACGCCGGTACGAAGATCATCGCGGGCGGCTCGTTCACGCGCGTGCAGAACCGCAACTCCGACGTCGACATCCCCCGCGACTACCTGCTCGCCTTCGACAAGGACACCGGGCAGGTGGACACCGCGTTCGCGCCCACGCTCGACAGCGAGGTGACGGCGGTCGTCGCCGGTCCCACGGCGGGCACGGTCTTCGTGGCCGGCAAGTTCAACACCGTCAACGGCGTGACCCGGCGCAAGGTGGCCCTGCTCGACGTCGCCACCGGGGCGGTCGTCACCAGCTTCGCGCCGCCGGCGTTCAACGGGCTGGTCAAGGACATCGCGCTGGTCGGCAACCGGCTGCTGGTCGGCGGCATCTTCACCACGGCCGGCAACCCCAACCCGCGCGGTGGGCTCGCCTCGCTCAACGCCACCACCGGCGCGGTCGACGGCTACCTCACCACCACCCTGACCGAGAACCACAACTGGGACGGCGTCAGCGGCGCCAAGGCCGGCGTCGGCGCGGAGAAGCTCGCCGTCTCCCCGGACGGCACGCAGCTCGTCGTCATCGGCAACTTCAAGAAGGCCGACGGGGTGCTGCGCGACCAGATCGTGAAGATCGACCTGGGCGCCACCGCCGCCACCGTCGCGGACTGGAACACGGCCCGCTACACGCCGCGCTGCAAGTGGCAGTCGTTCGACTCGTACGTCCGTGACGTGGCGTTCTCCCCGGACAACAGCTACTTCGTGGTGGTCACCACCGGCGCCCCGTACAGCGGCACGCTCTGCGACACCGCGGCCCGCTGGGAGGCCGGCGCGACCGGGTCCGGTCTCCAGCCGACCTGGGTCGACTACAGCGGCGGCGACACGTTCCTGTCCGTCGGCATCAGCGAGCAGGCGGTGTACGTCGGCGGCCACCTCCGCTGGCTCAACAACACCGCCGGCACCGACAACGCCCGAGCCGGCGCGGTCGGCCGGGCCAGCATCGCCGCGCTCGACCCGGTAAACGGCCTGCCGCTGTCCTGGAACCCGGGCCGGCACCCGCGCGGCATCGGCGCGTCCGAGATGCTCGTCACCGAGTCCGGGCTCTGGATCGGCGGCGACACCCTCTGGATCGGCAACTTCCAGTACCGCCGGGAGCGGATCGCGTTCTTCCCGCTCGCCGGCGGCAAGGCCGCGCACCCGACCACCACGGCGACGCTGCCCGGCAACGTCTATCAGGCCGGCCTGCCGCAGCCGACGAACGTGCTGTACCGGGTGAACGCGGGCGGCTCGGCGGTCGCCTCCACCGACGGCGGGCCGGACTGGTCGGCCGACACCAACTCCAGCCCCAGCCCGTACCGCAACTCCGGCAGCAGCACGTCCAGCTACACCACCGCCCCCACCGTGGACTCGACGGTGCCGGCCGGCACGCCGGCAACGATCTTCAACGACGAGCGGTACGACCCGTCCGGCGGTGCGGAAATGGCGTGGCAGTTCCCGGTGCCCACCGGCACCGAGGTGCACGTGCGGCTCTACCTGGCCAACCGGTACGCGGGCACCTCCGGCGCCGGCACGCGCATCTTCGACGTCGCGCTGGAGGGCGCTGTCGTCTTCGACGACCTCGACCTGTCCGCCAGCGCCGGGCACAACGTGGGCACCATGCGCGAGTTCACAGTGGTCAGTGACGGCTCGATCGACATCGAGTTCCGCCACGTACGGGAGAACCCGCTCGTCAACGCGGTCGAGATCGTCAAGACCGGGCCCCCGCCGAGCGGGACCGGCACGCCGGTGCAGGTGCGCTCGTACGACGGGCAGACCGCTGTGGGCGCGCCGGACCCGGTGGCCGACGCGGACGGGACCGTCTGGACGGGTGCGCGTGCCGCGTTCTGGGTCGGCGGGACCGTGTTCTACGGCGCCGACGGTGCGCTGTACCGGCGTACGTTCGACGGCACCACGTTCGGCACGCCCGAGCTGGTGGATCCGTACCACGACCCGTACTGGGACAACGTGATCACCAACTCCGGTCCGGACGGGCAGACGTACGTGGGCGTGACCACCGGCCTCTACGCCGAGATCCCGAACGTGACCGGCATGTTCTACTCCGGCGGGCGGCTCTACTACACCCTGACCGGGCAGAACGGCCTGTTCTGGCGCTGGTTCACGCCGGACGGCGGCGTGGTCGGCGCCGACCGGTTCTCGGTGGCCGGGGCGACCGGGTTCGCCGACGCGGGCGCGGTCTTCGTGGCCGGCGGCACGCTCTACAAGGTGAACCGGAACACCGGCGACCTGTCCGCCGTCGACTGGACCAACGGCGCTCCGTCGGGGACGTTCACGGTGCGCAGCGGCCCGGCCGTCGACGGCGTCGACTGGCGCGCGAAGGCGGTGTTCGTCGGCCCGTAGGCCCGGTGGCGAAGGGCCCCTCGCCGACACCCCGGTGTCGACGAGGGGCCCTTCCTCGCACGGTGGGTTGTCGGTGCGACCGGGCGGTGGAATGATCAATCGGGTCAGCCCGAGAGGCGGAAGGGGGTGTGGTCGATGTCCGTCGTGAACCGTCCCGCGCCCCACGTTCCCCGCTGACGTCCCCTACTCCGCCGGGGCGCGCTCCCCACAGGAGGAAGCACCATGAGTGCGCAGTTCCACTGCGTGACCGTCGAGTCCGACGACCCGTACACGCTGGCCGGCTGGTGGGCCCGAGTGCTCGACCGGCAGCTCGCCGCCGACGACCACCCGGACGACCCGGAGGCGGTCCTCGCCGCACCCGCCGGGCAGGGTCCCGACCTGCTGTTCGTCCGGGTGGGCGAGCGGCACGGCAAGGGCGCGTTCCATATCGACCTGCACCCGGCCGAGGGCACCCGGGACGAGGAGGTGGCGCGGCTGCGCGACCTCGGCGCCGCGTTGGTGGCCGACCGGCGCCGGCCGGACGGGAGCGGCTGGGTGGTGCTGGCCGACCCCGAAGGCAACGAGTTCTGCGTCTGCCGGAGCTGGGCCGAACGGGCCGCGTCCGCCTGATCCGGAAACGGCACCGGGCCCCCGCCGTGACGGCGGGGGCCCGGTGCGTGACGGGTGTCAGTCCTGCTTCTCGATCTCGCCGCGCAGCGCCACGAACTGCGACTGGAGTTCCGTCGCGGACTTGAAGTAGACCACCACCATGCCGAGGCTGCCCCGGTCGGCCCAGACGCAGACGGCCACCGGCACATCGGACGCCTTGCCGTCGGAGCACTTGGCGTCGCCGCCGAGCGGGCCCGCGTCGACCGTCTTGAAGTCCTTGGTGCCCAGCTCCGGGGTGACCGCCGTGACGGCGTCGTTCAGCTCCTTCTTCGGGTCGGCCATGACGCCGGACACGGCCACGATCATGACCAGGTCCTTCTTGGCCGGGTCGCCGTAGAACGCGCCGACGGTGCTGGTCGCGTCCGGCACGTCCTTGCTGAGGTCGGCCTTCATCTGCGCCGCGGCGTTCTGCAGCTGCGGGTCGGTGACCTTCGGCCGGCCGCCGAGCGTCTGCGGCTCGACCACCCGGGTCTTGGTGGCGGTGACCACCTCGTCGACCGTGTCCTTCGTGGCGAAGTAGGCGGCGACACCGCCGCCGACGCAGAGCACCAGGACCACCGCGAGGACGATCAGCAGGATCTTGCCGACGCCGGACTTCTTCGGCGGGACCGGCGCACCGAGCTGGCCGCCGTACTGCGGCTGCTGCGACGGGTAGTCACCGCCGTACTGCTGCTGCGGAGTCTGCGGGTAGCCACCGCCGTACTGCGGCTGCTGGGGCGGCTGGAAGCCGCCCGGCTGGTGCTGGGGAGGAGGGTAGTTGCCGGGGTAGGGACTGGACGGCGGCTGGGACATGTGGGCAGCTCCTGTGTGAAAACTGGACGCGTGATCGTAGCCAGGAGCACCGACACGCCGCTGTCCGCAGAAGGCCGGTGTGGCGAAACCGCGACCGACCCGTGACCTGCCCCGCGAACGCCGATGGGGGGGGGGGGGGGGGGGGGGGGGGGGGGGGGGGGGGCGGCCCCCCGCCCCCGCCCGCGGGGGGGGGGGCGGGGGGGGGGGCGGGGGGGGGGGGGGGGGGGGGGGGGGGGGGGGGGGGGGGGGGGGGGGGGGGGGGGGGGGGGTCCCGCCCCCCCCCCCCCCCCCCCCCCCCCCCCCCCCCCCCCCCCCCCCCGCGCGGCCGGCGGCCCCCCCCCCCCCCCCCCCCCCCCCCCCCCCCCGCGATCGATGCGTCGCGTCGGTCAGCGCAGGCTGGCCACGCCGCGCGGCAGGAACCGCTTGCCGGTCACCCGCTCGGAGGTGCCGGTCCGGTCCAGGTACGGCGTCACGCCGCCCAGGTGGAACGGCCAGCCGGCGCCGAGGATCATGCACAGGTCGATGTCCTGCGCCTCGGCGACGACACCCTCGTCGAGCATGAGCCGGATCTCCTGCGCCAGCGCGTCCAGCGCGTTCTGCCGGACCTGCTCGGCGGTGAGCGGCTGGTCGCCGACCACCAGGAGCTTCGCCACCTCGTCGTTGATCTCGTCGTCGACCACGATCGGCTGGCCCGAGTCGGCGATCCGCTTGAGGTTCTCGCTGACCCCGAACCGGTCCGGGAACGCCTCGTGCAGGGTGCCGCCGACGTGGTACGCCACGGCCGGCCCGACGAGCTGCAGCAGCGCCAGCGGGCGCATCGGCAGGCCCAGCGGGTCCAGCGCGCTGTTCGCCACGTCCAGCGGGGTGCCCTGGTCCACGGCCGCGAACACGGTGCCGAGGAAGCGGGTCAGCAGCCGGTTCACCACGAACGCCGGGGCGTCCTTCACCAGCACCGACGACTTCTTGAGCTGCTTGCCGACCGCGAACGCGGTGGCAAGCGTGGCGTCGTCGGTCCGCTCGCCGCGGACGATCTCCAGCAGTGGCAGCACCGCGACCGGGTTGAAGAAGTGGAAGCCGACCACCCGCTCCGGGTGCTCCAGCTCCGCGGCCATCTCGGTGATGGACAGCGAGCTGGTGTTGGTGGCGAGCACCGCCTCCGGCTTGACGATCTTCTCCAGCTCGGCCCAGACCTGCTTCTTGACGCCCAGGTCCTCGAACACGGCCTCGATGACGAAGTCGGCGTCGGCGAAGACGGACTTGTCGACCGAGCCGCTGACCAGGCCGTACAGCTTGGCCGCGGTGCCCTTGTCCATCCGGCCCTTGCTCACGGCCTTCTCGATCTGGGTGTGCACGTAGCCCACACCCTTGTCCACCCGGGACTGATCCAGGTCGGTCATCACGACCGGCACCTGGAGCCGCCGGGCGAACAGCAGCGCGAGCTGGCTGGCCATCAGGCCGGCGCCGACGATGCCCACCTTGGTGACCGGACGGGCCAGGCCCTTGTCCGGCGCCCCGGCCGGGCGCTTGGCCCGCCGCTGCACCAGGTCGAAGGCGTACAGGCCGCTGCGCAGCTCCTCGGAGAAGACCAGGTCCGCCAGGGCCTCGTCCTCCGCCGCGGTGCCGGTGGCGAAGTCGGCGTCCTTCGCCGTCTCCAGCAGGTCGAGCGCCTTGTACGCGGACGGGACCCCGCCGTGCAGCCGCTGGTCCAGGGTCTGCCGGGCGAAGTAGAGCACGCCCGCCCACATGTCCTTGTCGACCTCGGGCCGGGTGACCGCGACCTCGCCCCGGACCACGCCGGCGGCCCACTCCAGCGACCGCTCCAGGAAGTCGGCCGGCTCCAGCAGCACGTCCGCGATGCCCATCTCGGCCGCCTGCTTCGGCTTGAGCATCTTGTTCTGCATCAGCGGGTTCTGGATGATGACCTGCGTCGCGGCCGGGATGCCGATCAGGTTCGGCAGCAACTGCGTACCGCCCCAGCCGGGGATCAGGCCGAGCGAGACCTCGGGCAGCGCCAGGGCCGCCGCGCCCGCCGACAGCGTCCGGTAGTGGCAGTGCAGCGCCAGCTCCAGGCCGCCGCCCATCGCCGCGCCGTTGACGAACGCGAAGGTGGGGACGGTGCTGTCCTTGAGCCGGGCGAAGACCCGGTGGCCCAGCCGCCCGATCTCCAGCGCCTGCTCGCGGTTCTCCAGCGCGGGCAGGCTGGTGATGTCCGCGCCCACGCAGAAGATGTACGGCTTGCCGGTGACCGCGATGAACGCCGGCTCCGCCGCCAGCGCGGCGGTGATCGCCTCGTCCAGGCTGGTCAGGCCGCCCGGGCCGAAGCTGTTCGGCTTGGTGTGGTCGAAGCCGTTGTCCAGGGTGATGAGGGCGGCGGGCCGGTCCAGCCCGGGTACGGCCACCTGGCGCAGCAGCGCCTTGGTGACGACCTCGTTCGGTGCGGCGAGGCTCACTTGTCTCCACCCTCCCAGTGCGGGTTCTCCCAGATCACGGTGCCGCCCATGCCGATGCCGATGCACATGGCGGTGAGGCCGTAGCGGACCTCGGGGTGCTCGGCGAACTGGCGGGCGAGCTGGGTCATCAGCCGGACGCCGGAGGACGCCAGCGGGTGACCGATGGCGATCGCGCCGCCCCACGGGTTGACCCGCGGGTCGTCGTCGGCGATGCCGAAGTGGTCGAGGAAGGCGAGCACCTGCACCGCGAACGCCTCGTTCAGCTCGAACAGGCCGATGTCGTCGATGCTCAGGCCGGCGATGCGCAGCGCCTTCTCGGTCGACGGGATCGGGCCGACGCCCATCACCTCGGGCTCGACGCCCACGAAGCCGAACGACACCAGGCGCATGCCGACCGGCAGGCCCAGCTCGCGGGCGGTCTCCTCGGCGACCAGCAGCGCGGCGGTGGCGCCGTCGTTGAGGCCGGCCGCGTTACCGGCGGTGACCTTGCCGTGCGGCCGGAACGGGGTCTTCAGGCCGGCCAGCTTCTCCATCGAGGTGTCCCGGGGCGCCTCGTCCACGGTGGCCAGACCCCAGCCCGTCTCCGGGTCACGGGTCGCCACGGACACCAGGTCGCCCTGGAGCTTGCCGTTGGCGTACGCCTTCGCGGTCTTCTGCTGCGACGCCAGCGAGAACGCGTCGGTGCGCTCCTTGGTGATGTGCGGGACCCGGTCGTGCAGGTTCTCCGCGGTGGAGCCCATCACCAGGGCGGACGGGTCGACCAGCTTCTCCGCGACGATGCGCGGGTTGGGGTCGACGCCCTCGCCCATCGGGTGGCGGCCCATGTGCTCGACGCCGCCGGCGATGGCCACGTCGTACGCGCCCATGGCGATGCCGCTGGCCACTGTGGTGACGGCGGTCATCGCGCCGGCGCACATCCGGTCGATGGCGAAGCCCGGCACGGTCTTGGGCAGGCCCGCCAGCAGGGCGGCGGTGCGGCCGATGGTCAGGCCCTGGTCACCGATCTGGGTGGTGGCAGCGATGGCCACCTCCTCCACCTTCTCCGGCGGCAGCTGCGGGTTGCGGCGCATCAGCTCGCGGATGCAGCGGATCACCAGATCGTCGGCGCGGGTGTTGGCGTACATCCCACCCGCCTTGCCGAACGGGGTACGGACGCCGTCAACGAAGACGACATCCCGGACTTCACGGGGCACTTGGAGCCTCCCTCGGCACGGGCATTTCCCCGGATGCTACTCGCCAGTAACCAGACGTGGCACCACCCCCCGCGTGGCCCACCTCACACCCCGCCCGCGGTTGTCACTGCTGCGGGGAGCGCAGCGCCTCCGTCAGGGCGGGCAGGAGCAGCCCGATCTGCCACTCGCGGGCTCCGTACCCGCGCAGCGCCTCCGCAACCGTCTCGTCGCTGATCTCGGCCGGCGGCTGCCACGCCAGCCGGCGGACCGAGTCCGGCGCGATCAGGTTCTCCGCCGGCAGCCGGTGCGCCCCGGCGGTGCCGACCACCACCTCCCGGGCACGGGCCAGGCGCCCGGCGGCCACCGGGTCGCGTTCGGCCCACCGGTGCGGCGGGGGCGGCCCCTCCACCGCCGGGCTCACCGGCAGCGCGTCGTCCGGCAACTGGCGCGCGTCGTCAAGCGCCGCCAGCCAGGTACGCGCCAGCCGGCGCACCGACCGCCCACCGAACCCGGGGAGCGTGAGCAGCGTCTTCTCGTCCTTCGGGTCCAGTTCGGCGGCGGCCACGATGGCCGAGTCGGGCAGCACCCGGCCCGGCGCGGCGTCCCGGCGGACCGCGATCTGGTCCCGCGCGTACCAGAGGGAACGCACCCGGGCCTGGGCGCGCGCGCCGCGTACCCGGTGGATGCCGGACGTGCGCCGCCACGGCTCGGCGCGCACGCGCGGCGGGCGGGCGCCGTTGCGCACCAGCGCGTCGAACTCCTCCGCCGCCCAGCCGGACTTGCCCTGCCGCCGCAACTCCTCGTCCAGCACGTCGCGCAGGTCGACGAGCATCTCGACGTCGAGCGCCGCGTACGTCAGCCAGGACTCCGGCAGCGGCCGGCTGGACCAGTCGGCGGCGGAGTGGTGCTTCTCCAGGCTGTACCCGAGTAGCTGTTCGGTCAGCGCGGCCAAGCCGACCCGCTCGAACCCGGCCAGCCGGGCGGCCAGTTCGGTGTCGAACAACCGCCGCGGGCGCAGCCCCACCTCGGCCAGGCAGGCGAGGTCCTGGCTGGCCGCGTGCAGCACCCACTCGGTGTCGGCGATCGCCGCGTCCAGGGCTGAGAGGTCGGGCAGCGGCAGCGGGTCGATGAGCGCGGTGCCGGCGCCGCCCCGGCGCAACTGCACCAGGTAGGCGCGCTGGCTGTAGCGGTAGCCGGAGGCGCGTTCGGCATCCAGGGCCACCGGGCCGGTGCCGGCCGCGAAGCGGGCCACGACCTCGTCCAACTCGGCGGGTGTGGCCACCGGGGCGGGCGTGCCGTCGCGCGGCGCGGTCAGGGGGACGGCCGCGTCCGGATCGGTCTCGGTTCCCGCGTCCGTCGGCTCCGGCAGGGCCGACGCCGGCTGGGCGGACGCCTCCCCGGTACGGCTTTCGGCGGCCCGACGGCGCAGGGGTGGTTCGTCGGTCACCTGACAACCCTAGTAGGCCGGACGATCCGGTGTGCGCAGCCGGTCGGGCGCGTGTCGGCGCGATTGCCGGCAGGTGACCGGAAAGGTACGGGTTGCGGAGCCGTGAGAGGGTCGGACAAGAGGGAAGACAAAGCCCGATCCCGCCGGTACGGTCCATCGAGCCGCGAACGGCGTACGGGCCGGGCCACAGCGGTCGGGGGGCGTCGGCGGAGCCGACGGGGAGGACGGGCGAGCATGACAGGCGGGTACGGAACCGGCGACGACGCGCCGGGGCAGGGCGGCGGCGACACGGCAGCCGACCGGCCGGGGCCGCTGCCGCCGCGCTTCGCCCCGCCCGCCGGTTCGGCGCCGGTCCCCGGATCGTTCGGCGGCGGGCCCGAGTGGGGCGGCGCCTCCGGCTATCCGGCGCCGTCGGCCCGGGCCGCCGTCCAGTCGCCGCAGTCCACCGCCTACGCGTCCCCGGCCGGCGCCGCGACCCCGCCCGCCACCGCCCAGCCGGGCCAGCCGTCCTACGGCAGCTCATCCGCCCAGCCGGGCCAGCCGTCCTACGGCTCCACGCCGGGCCAGCCCTCTTACGGCTCCGCGCCGGCACAGCCCTCTTACGGCTCCGCGCCGGCTCAGCCCTCTTACGGCACGACGCCGGCTCAGCCGTCGTCCTTCGGCGCGGTGCCGGCGCAGACCTCCCGGTCCGCCGCACCGGCCTACCCGGGCCCGTCCGGCAGCGGCCCGTCGTATCCCGGCCAGCCGGTGTCCGCGCCCAGCTACCCGGGCCAGCCGGTGTCCGCCCCGTCCCAGCCGGGGCAGCCCGGCTTCGCGTACCCCGGTCAGCAGCCCTCCCTCGGCGGCCCGGCCGGCTTCGGCGCGCCCGCTGCCGGCAAGCCGTCCCGGCGCAGCCGGGTGGCGGTGGTGGCGCTGGCCCTGGTCGCCGTGCTGACGCTGGTCACCGGCGTGCAGGCGTACCAGATCTACCGGCTCGACGACCGGCTCGCCGCCGCCGACAAGCGGATGGCCGAGGGGCAGGACTCGGACGCCGACCGGCTCGACGGCCTGGAGCAGCGCGCCGGCAGCCTGGAGAAGCAGGCCGACGCGGCGTTCAACCCTGAGGCGGTGGCCAGCGCGGTGCTGCCGAGCGTGTTCCGGGTGCGGGCCGGGCAGTTCACCGGTACGGCGTTCGCCGTCGGCAAGGCGCCGTCCGGCGGCGGCACCACGCTGCTGACCAACTTCCACGTGGTCGAGGCGGCCTTCAACGCCGGTGAGCGCAAGGTGTTCCTGGAGCGCAAGGACCAGCGGTTCGAGGCGACGATCATCGCCACCGACAAGGAGAAGGACCTGGCGCAGTTGCGGGCCAGCGCCAAGTTCACCGGGTTGGTCGCGGCCCGCGCCCCGGTCCGGTCCGGCCAGCAGATCATCGTGGTCGGCGCGCCCCTCGGGTTGCAGGACAGCGTCACCACCGGTGTGGTCAGCGCGTTCCGCGACGACGAGCGCGGCGGCGGGCCGGTGATCCAGTTCGACGCGCCGATCAACCCGGGTAACTCCGGCGGCCCGGTGATCAACGGCTCCAAGGAGGTCGTGGGCATCGCCACGGCCAAGGCCCGCAACGCCGAGGGCATCGGGCTGGCGGTGCCGATCAAGACCGCCTGCGACCGGTTCCGGCTCTGCTGAGCGCCGGCCCACACCGGTGTGGGCCGGCCGTACCGCATCGACCCCGGCCCACCGGGCCACCCCGCGGGGACCAGAACATCTGGAGGAACGACATGTCCTACCCACCGGCCGGGGGCGAGAACCCGCCCCCGGCGCCGGGGGGCACGGTCTACGGCAGCCCGTACGGCAGCCCGCCCGCGCCCCGGCAGCACGACCCGAACCAGCCCGCCCCGACCCTGCAACAGCCCGGCGTGCCGGACGGTCACGGGTACGCCGGATACCCGCCCGCGGCGCCGGGACAGCCGGGATACGCGCCGGGGCCTCCGCCGGCCCAGCCGATGTCGGCGCCGCCGGTCTCCGTGCCACCGGTCTCCGGGCCGGGCTACGCGCAGCCGATGTCGGTCCCACCCGCGTCGGCCCCGCCGTTCTCCGGCTCCGGCTTCGCGCCGCCGCCGATGTCCGGGCCGCCCGGCCCGTACGGCCCGGCCGGCCCCGCGCCGGCCGCGGGCGGTGGCCGGAGGTGGGCGCCGCTGGTGCTCGGCCTCGTCGCCGCGTTGCTGTTCGTCTTCGGCGGCGTCATGACGTTCCTGTACGTCTCGACGAACGGCGACCTGGACGAGTCGCGGCAGACGGTCAGCCAGCGCGACAGCACCATCTCGACGAACCAGCAGGAGATCGAGAAGCTCAAGGGTGAGCTGAAGACGGTCCAGGAGCGGCTGTCGGACACCCAGCAGGACCTGACCGGCACCAAGAACGACCGGGACGAGCAGGCCCGGCAGAAGAAGGTCATCGCGAACTGCCTGGACAAGCTGACCACCGCCATCGCCGCGGCGTCGCGTGGCGACCGGGCCGCTTTCGAGGCGGCCAGCAAGGGTCTGGACAAGATCTGCGACGAGGCCGAGAACTACCTCTGACCGGTGTCCACGTCGAGGCCGCCCCGGTTCGTCCGGGGCGGCCTTCGCGCATCCGGCCGGGAGGCGGTCAGGCGGCGCCGGCGGAGCGGCGGGTCGGCAGCGCGGTGACGCCGGGCGGCGGCAGGCCGGCCGTGGAGGCCAGCAACGTGCACCAGCCGAGCAGGTGCGGCCCCAGGTCGGCGCGAAGCGGCGTCCAGGAGGCGCGGATCTCGATGTCACCGGCCGCGGGCGGCCCGGCCAGCTCGCCGAAGCGGGTGGAGAGCGTCTGGGTGACGGTGCCGCCGATCGCCCGGTGTCCGGCGCCCTGCGCGTCGAGCGCGTCGGTCAGCCAGGTCCAGCCGACGCCGGGCAGCAGCGGGTCGCTGGCCAGGTCGACCTCCAGCTCGGCGGTGACGTACGTGACCAGCCGCAACGTGCCCTGCCACGCCTCGTGCCCGGCCGGGTCGTGCAGCAGGATCAGCCGGCCGGCGGCCACCTCGTCGTCGTCGCGCATCACCGCGGCGGAGAGCGCGAACGCGTACGGGGCCAGCCGCTGCGGTGCGCCGACCTCCTCCAGGACGATCTCCGGGCGGGGTGCCACCGATCGCAGCCCCGCGACCGCGCGTGCGAACGTTTCCGGGAGCGCGATCGGGGGGGCCATGCGGGCAGCCTATGCCGCGCTCACCGCGCGGCGCGCGACGGCGCGCCGGTGATCGACGGTTAAGCCCTCGCCTCACCGGAGGCGCCGGGCGGGGGCCCTTCCTTCTACGTCACAAATGCGGACGGTGAGCGCGGGTGCGCGCCGGGGGCGTGGCACGATTGCCGCGATGACCACCGACACCACGGGCACTGCCGCCCGAGACGGAGAACCCCGCCGCGGCGGGCCGGCCGACTCGCCCTTCGTCCGCGCCTGCCGGCGCGAGCCGGGCCCGCACACCCCGGTCTGGTTCATGCGCCAGGCCGGCCGGTCGCTGCCGGAGTACCGCGAGATCCGGGCGAACGTGCCGATGCTGGAATCCTGCCGCCGGCCCGAGCTGGTCACCGAGATCACGCTCCAGCCGGTGCGCCGGCACGGCGTGGACGCGGCGATCCTGTTCAGCGACATCGTGGTGCCGGTCGCCGCGGCCGGCGTCGACCTGGACATCGTGCCCGGCACCGGGCCGGTGGTGGCCGAGCCGATCCGTACCGCCGCCGACGTCGAGCGGATCACCCCGATCGGGCTCGACGACGTGTCGTACGTGGACGAGGCGGTCCGCCGGCTCGTCGTCGAGCTGGGCGACACCCCGCTGATCGGCTTCGCCGGCGCCCCGTTCACCCTGGCCAGCTACCTGGTCGAGGGCGGGCCGTCGCGGACGCACGCCAAGACCAAGGCGCTGATGTACGGCGACCCGGAGCTGTGGCACGCGCTGTGCGCGCGGCTGGCCGAGGTCACGTTGTCGTTCCTCCAGGTGCAGATCGACGCCGGGGTCTCCGCGGTGCAGTTGTTCGACTCGTGGGCCGGCACGCTCTCCGAGGCCGACTACCGCCGCTTCGTGCTGCCGCACTCGACGTACGTCCTGGGCGGGCTCGCCGACGCGGGTGTGCCGCGGATCCACTTCGGGGTGGGCACCGGCGAGCTGCTCGCCGCGATGGGCGAGGCCGGCGCCGACGTGGTGGGCGTGGACTGGCGTACTCCGCTGGACGTCGCCACCGGCCGGGTCGGGCCGGACAAGGCGGTGCAGGGCAACCTCGACCCGACGGTGCTGCTCGCCGGATGGCCGGTGGTGGAGGCCGAGGTGCGGCGCATCGTCGAGCAGGGCCGGGCCGCTCCCGGCCACGTGTTCAACCTCGGTCACGGCGTCCTGCCGGAGACCGACCCCGAGGTGCTGACCCGGGTGGTCGCGCTGGTGCACGAACTGACCGCGCGACCGGAGCGCTAGGAGGAGACAGTGGTGCGACCGTGGCGGGTGGCGATCGTCGGTGGCGGAATCACCGGGCTGGCCGCCGCCGTCCGGTTGCGCGACCTCGCTCCCGAGGACACCGAGATCACCGTGTACGAGCAGTCCGGCCGCCTCGGCGGCAAGCTTCACACAGGTGAGCTGGCCGGCGGGCCGGTCGAGTTCGGCGCGGAGTCGTTCCTGATGCGCGACCCGGCCGGTGGCGAGTCGGCGGCGGTGACGCTGACCCGCCGCCTCGGCCTGGGCGACTCGATCGTGCACCCGACCGTCGGGCAGGCGGCGCTGCTGGTCGACGGCACGTTGCGCCCGGTGCCGGGCGGCACGCTCGTCGGCGTACCCGGGGATCTGGACAAGGTGGCGGCGGTCGCGCCGCCGGCCGCGGACGCCGACCGCGACGCGGGCCGTCCGCTGCTGGCCGACGGCGAGGACACCTCGGTCGGCGAGCTGGTCCGCGAGCGCCTCGGTGACGCGGTGGTCGACCGGCTGGTCGACCCGATGCTCGGCGGCGTGTACGCCGGGCGGGCCGACGACCTGTCGCTGGTGGCCACGATGCCGGCGCTGGCCCGCGCGGCCCGCGTCGAGCACACGCTGGTCGGTGCGGTACGCGCCGCGCAGGCCGCGGCGCCGCGCGCGCCCGGCGCCCCGGTCTTCGGCACCCTCGCCGGTGGGCTGAGCACGCTGGTCGAGGCGGCGGCCACGGCGAGCGGGGCGACGATCCGCCGGGGCGCGGCGGTACGCGAGCTGCGCCGCACCCCGTCCGGCTGGCGGCTCACCGTCGGGCCGACCCGCGACGCCGAGCACGTCGAGGCGGACGCGGTGCTGCTCGGGGTGCCGGCCCGCCCGGCCGCCCGGCTGCTCGCCGCCGCCGCGCCCGAGGCGGCCGACACGATCGGCGCGCTCGACTACGCCAGCGTCGCCCTGATCACGCTGGCCCTGCCCGGCCCGGCCCTGCCGGAGATGTCCGGCTTCCTGGTGCCGGCCGGCGAGGGGCTGACGATCAAGGCGTCCACGTTCTTCACCACCAAGTGGGGGCACCTGCGGCGGACGGACGGGCTGGCGCTGGTGCGCGCCTCGGTGGGCCGGTACGGCGACGAGGCGTCGCTCCAGCTCACCGACGACGACCTGGCCGACGCGGTGCACCGGGAGCTGTCGGCGGTGCTCGGCGCGCCGCTGCCGGTCCCGGTGGCCCGGCACGTGCAGCGGTGGGGCGGCGCGTTGCCGCAGTACACGCCCGGGCACACCGCCCGGGTGGCGGCGGTCCGGGCGGCGCTGCGCGTCGCCTACCCGACGCTGGCAGTGGCCGGGGCCGGTTACGACGGCGTCGGCATCCCGGTGTGCGTCCGCTCCGGCGAGACGGCGGCCGAAGAGATCATCACGGCTCTGGAAGGATCGGCAGCATGACCGAGCAGACCAACGCGGCGCGGCTGCGGGAGCTCAACGAGACCATCCGCTACACCATGTGGTCGGTGTACCGGGCCAGCAGCCCGCTGCCGTCGCTGCGGGAGAACGTCGTCGACGAGGTCGAGTCGCTCTTCACCGAGCTGGCCGGCAAGGACGTCACCATCCGCGGCACGTACGACGTGGCCGGGCTGCGCGCCGATGCCGACCTGATGATCTGGTGGCACTCGTCGTCCAGCGACGCGCTCCAGGACGCGTACCTGCGGTTCCGCCGTACCACGCTGGGCCGGGCGCTCACCCCGGTCTGGTCGCAGATGGCGCTGCACCGCCCGGCCGAGTTCAACAAGAGCCACATCCCGGCGTTCCTGGCCGACGAGGAGCCGCGCGCCTACCTGTGCGTCTACCCGTTCGTGCGCTCGTACGAGTGGTACCTGCTGCCCGACGCCGAGCGGCGCGAGCTGCTGTCCGAGCACGGCAAGATGGCCCGCGGCTACCCGGACGTGCGGGCCAACACGGTGGCCTCGTTCGCGCTGGGCGACTACGAGTGGATGCTGGCGTTCGAGGCGGACGAGCTGCACCGGATCGTGGACCTGATGCGCGACCTGCGCGCATCAGGCGCGCGCCGGCACGTGCGGGAGGAGATCCCGTTCTACACCGGTCGCCGCCGGCCGGTCGCCGACATCGTCAACTGCCTGGTGTGAAAGGAAGGGGCCCCGCTCGACACCGGCGAAGGTGTCGAGCAGGGCCCCCGCCGGGGCGACAGCCGTCAGGCGGTCGTCGTGCAGGACAGGCTGGGCACCGGGTTCGACGCACCGGCCGAGCCGGTGAAGCCGAACGAGGTGCTGGCACCCGGTGCGAGCGAGCCGTTGTAGGCCACGTTCCGCGCTGTGACCAGCGTCCCGCTCGTGGTCACGTTGGCGTTCCACGCCGAGTTGACCTGCTGGCCGTTCTGGTAGTTCCAGCTCACCGACCAGCCGCGGGCAGGTGAACCGCTGCCGTTCGTCACCTTCACCTCGGCCTGGAAGCCGCCACCCCACGTACCGGTGATCGCGTACGTCGCGGTGCAGCCACCGGCCGGGTTCGGCGTGCTCGGCGGCGTGCTGGTCGGCGGGGTACTGGTGGGCGGGGTGCTGGTCGGCGGGGTGCTCGTCGGCGGGGTGCTGGTGGGCGGGGTGGTCGGGCCGGCCCCGCCGAAGTCCACGTCGCTGCACAGGTAGTAGGACTGGTCCAGGTGGCTGGCCTGCCAGATGGTGTAGACGATGTGCCGGCCGGTGCGGCCCGGCGCGTTCGCCGGGATCTGGATGGACACGCCGTCCACCTCGCGCGTCCACTGGCTGGCCGGGGTGTTGCCGATCTGGCCGACCAGTTCCAGGTCACTCCAGCGCAGCGGCGTGGTGAGCGCGTTGTAACCCTGCTTGGTCACGTACACCCGGATGTAGTCGGCGCCGTGGCTGGCCTGGTCGAAGAACTTGACCCGGAAGTTGTTGGTGACCGGCACCGTCTTCCACGCGCCGACGGTGTCGAGCGCGTTGTAGCGGCCGCTCTGGGTGCGGCCGCCGCTGCACAGCTGCCCGTCGGGAATGGCGCCCTGGTGGTTGCCGGCCACGCCCTCACGGAACAGGCCGTTCCAGTTCCACATGGCGTTCGGGTCGGCCTGCCACGCCTGCCAGCACATCGGGTCCTGGGTCGCCATGGCCGGGTTCTGGAAGTCGCCGCCCCAGCGCTGCCAGCAGCTGTAGGCGCGCGAGGCCGGGTCGACAACCGACCCGTGCGCCGAGGCCGGGCCGGAGAACGCGGTGGTGAGCAGCGCCGCCACCACCGCGCAGACGGCGAGGATCGCCGCCGCGAGCGGTAAGGGGCGGCGGTACGGAGTGGACATGGAAAGCCTCCGGGATGGGGTGTCGGTGCACGACGCCCGGACTGTCGGGAGTTGCCCTCTCCCGCGTGGCGGCTCCGCCCGCACGCTGCCACAAAAAGCGACAAACGTCAATTAGTCGGATCGCGGCGCATCGGTGTGTGCGGGATGCCGTCCTCGACGTAGCCGGGACCGCTCTCGGTGAAGCCGAACCCGGCGTAGAAGCCGACCAGGTGCGTCTGCGCGTCCAGCACGCACTGCCGGTCACCCACCACCACGAGCGCCTCGGTCATCAGCGCGCCGGCCAGGCCCGCGCCGCGGGCCGCCGGCGCCACCACCACCCGCCCGATCCGCGCCACGCCGCCGGGGTCGGCCAGGATCCGCAGGTACGCGACCACGGCGCCGTCGCGGCTCAGCCACAGGTGGCGGGTGTCGGGCTCGACGTCCCGGCCGTCCAGTTCCGGGTACGGGCAGGACTGCTCGACCACGAACACGTCGACGCGCAGCCGGAGCAGGTCGTGGAAGGTGCGGGCGTCCAGGTCGGCGAAGCTTGCCAGGTGGGACTCGACGGGCATCGGCCCAGGTTAGGCGGCCCGTCTCCGGCCGGTCGTGCTCCCCCTGGCGCGACTCATCGGCCCGGCGTGCCGGTTCAGTCCTTCGACGTGCGCAGCCCGGTGGCGGTGGCGGTGACGGCACGCTCGAACCAGGTGCCGGTGCCGGCCGCCGAGCGGGTCCAGACCGCGACGCACTGGGTCACCCGGCCCCGGTGCAGGCAGCCGTAGCGGTGCGGGAAGCGGGCGCCGTCGGGCACCGTCATGGTCGCCGACACCACCCGGCCCGGCACGCCCAGCCCGGCGGGCAGGTCCGCTGCGGTGTGGCCGGCAGTCACCTGGCCGTCCTCCTCGTCGCGCTCGCACGCCTCCAGCACGCCGAAGATCTGCCGTACCGCGTCCGCGGCGGCCGCCTCGTCCGGGTAGACCACGGTCTCCTGGGCGATCTCGACGAACTCGGCGGCCGGGGTTCCCTGCGGCGTGACGAAGACTCGGGTGGACACGACCAGCCGCCGGTCGAGCAGGGGCAGCGGGCGACCGCACACGACACCGTCGGAATCGAGCCGCTCACTGGCGTGCTCGGGTTCCTCGGCCAGGCCGGCCAGGCTGCCGGTCGCGGCGTACCGGTCGCGCAGCGCCGCGGCGGCGCCGCCGTCGGTGGGCGAGGGCGCGGCGAGCGCCGGATCGGGGGCGGTCGTGGCGCCCGGCTCGGGGCCGGTCGTGGCGCCCGGCTCGGTGGCGGGAGAGCAGCCCGCGAGGACGGCGACGAGTGCCGCCGCGATGATCAACCGTCGGGTCACGGAGGGATGTTAGTCAGAAATCGACTCGGACGGTGTCCCCGGAGCGCGGCCCCCCCTGGGCGTGGCCGCCGCGCGTCAGGCGGGGCGGGCGCCGACCGCGTCGCGTACCTCGGCGCCCTGCTCGCCCTCGACGGCGCGGGCGCAGTGGGCGCAGCAGAAGAAGCGCCCGGCGACCTCGACGCCGTGCCCGACGATCTTGATCTGGCAGTGCTCGCAGATCGGCGCCATCTTGTGCACCGCGCACTCGAAGCAGTCGAACGTGTGCCGCGACCCGTCTACCGTGCGCACCTCGAACGCCATCCAGTAGTCGTTGCCGCAAACCTCGCAGGTAGCCATACGAAAACCCCCGAAAACGGACGTGTCATCCGAGGGTTGCGCAGGCGGCACCCCGGAGCAACCGGAACCGGCGAACCTGATCCGGCCCCACGGCGTGTCGCTCCCGGCGTGTCGCGCGTTGACTCCGGTGACCGCCGAAACTCAACGGATGGGAGCCCGGCCGGCGCGCGCTGGTGCCGCGCCGCGTCGGCACCCGTACCGTGACGGTCCGGCTCGGCCCGGGGGAGTACCGCTTCCGCCACCTCGCCACCGGCGGGCCGTCAGCTCGCGCCGGGCTCCAGGCGCACCGAGATCGAGTTGACGCAGTGCCGGGTGTCCTTGGGGGTGAAGCCCTCACCCTCGAAGACGTGCCCGAGATGGCTGTCGCAGCGCGCGCAGCGGATCTCCACCCGCCGCATCCCGAGCGTGTTGTCCGGGATCTCCTTGACCGCGCCCGGGATGGCGTCGTCGAAGCTCGGCCAGCCGCAGTGCGAGTCGAACTTGTCGTCGCTGCGGAACAGCTCCAGCCCGCAGGCCCGGCAGTGGTAGACGCCGGGGGTCTTGGTGTCGACGTACTCACCGGTCCAGGGCGCCTCGGTGCCGGCCTGACGGAGCACCCGGAACTCCTCGGGGCTCAGCCGCACGCGCCACTCGTCCTCGGTACGGGGCAGTTCGCTCTCGGAAAGACTCACCGTTCCACGGTACGTCGGCTGTCGGTGGCATCGCATATGGTCGCGTAATGGCGGGCAGGAGCGCGGTCGAGGAGATCGAGGTGGCCGGGCACCCGGTGCGGCTGAGCAGCCCCGACCGGGTGATCTTCCCCCAGCGCGGCTTCACCAAGGCCGACGTCTTCCGCTACTACCTTGCCGTCGGCGAGGGGATCATGCGCGCCCTGCGCGACCGGCCCACCACGCTCCAGCGCTTCCCCGACGGCGTCGAGGGGGAGATGTTCTTCCAGAAGCGGGTGCCGCAGCGGGGCGTGCCGCCGTGGGTCCGCACCGCGCGGATCGCCTTCCCCAGCGGCCGCCCGGCCGACGAGCTGTGCCCGGCCGACCTGGCGCACGTGGCCTGGGCGGCGCAGATGGGCACCGTGGTCTTCCACCCGTGGCCGGTGCGCGCCGCCGACACCGACCGGCCCGACGAGCTGCGCGTCGACCTCGACCCGCAGCCCGGCACCGACTTCGCCGACGCGGTGACCGCCGCCGGTGAGCTGCGCGGGCTGCTCGACGAGCTGGGCGTGCCCGGCTGGCCGAAGACCTCCGGGGGCCGGGGCGTGCACGTCTACCTGCGCATCCAGCCGCGCTGGACGTTCGTGGAGGTGCGCCGGGCCACCATCGCGCTGGCCCGCGAGCTGGAACGCCGCCGGCCCGAGCTGGTCACCACCGCCTGGTGGAAGGAGGAGCGGGGCGAGCGGGTCTTCGTCGACTTCAACCAGATGGCACGCGACCGCACCATCGCCTGCGCATACTCGCTGCGCGCCAACGCGCGCGCCACCGTCTCCACACCCGTCGACTGGGACGAGCTGCCGGAGGTCGACCCGGACGACTTCCACCTGGGCACGGTGCCCGCCCGCTTCGCCGAGCGCGGCGACCCGCACGCCGGCATCGACGACGCCCCGTGGGACATCACACCCCTGCTGGAGTGGGCCGAGCGGGACGCCGCCGACGGGCTGGGCGACATGCCTTATCCACCGGAATACCCGAAGATGCCCGGCGAGCCGAAGCGGGTCCAGCCCTCGAAGGACCGCGACCGCCCGCGCCCCTGACGCGCGTCGCGCTCACGCCGCGCACGGGCCGCCGTGGTCGTTGCGGCGCCCGCACCGGCCGGCGCCGTCGAGCCGGGCGTCGCACCAGACCCGGGTACGCGCGAACTGGCTGTCCTCCTCACTCATCGTGGTCTCGCCGAAGTCGATGACCGTGACGTGGCCGAGCGAGTCGCGGAGGGCCACCGCGAGGGCGCCTGCCTCGTCGGCGCCGGTCAGCGTGGTGGGCAGGTGGAGGACCCACCGTGGCGCGGTCATTCCGGCCATCCGCCGGGCGGCGCGTCGGGGTCACGGTGGCGGCAGGCGCGATGCTTGGACTGCCACTGCCGCAGCGCCTGGCGGACGCGCTCGGCCTCCGTCCGCGTGGTGACCAGCTCACGGCTCAGCCGGTCGAGTTCGTCGGCGACCCGGTCGAGGTGGTCGCGTACCTGGGTCGGGTCGAAGCCCCGCCAGCGCCTGTCGAAGTAGGCGGCGCGGACGTGGTGCGGCAGCAGGCGTTCCCCGGTCACGTAGATCACCGCACGGGTGCCGTCTGCTCGGCGACCAGCGCGTGGATCTGCCGGTCGGTGAGCCCGCGCAGGTCGAGCACCCGCCGGCCCCAGCGGTGCAGCCGGCACGGGTGGGGTGCCCGGTCGTTGCGGCAGCGTGGACCCTCGGGCCACTGCTCGGGCGCGTGCACGGTGATCGCCCGGATCGCGAAGGTGACATCCTCGGCGGTGACGTAGGGCGGAAGCGGAATGTCGCCGAGGATACGATCGATCGAGTCCATGACTCTCCTTTGTGGATCAGTGCCGGGTGCGGGGACGGATACCGGGATGAGGTTTCGGGGAAAGGCATCCGTCCCCGCGAACCCGCCGCGTCTCCGGCGGGCACCACAATGGTCAATTCACCTCTGGCCCGAGGCAATATTTCGCGGCAGAATGCAGACCAAGGGATGAGGTGCCTTACGCGACAACACCGAAGGAGATGACGTGGACGACTCGGGAAGCACCGTCCCGCGTAGGCAGCTCGGCAGATATCTGAGAGAACTTCGCGAAGGCGCGCACGTCACGGTGACAGCGGCGGCAAAGGAGCTGGAATGGTCGGCGCCCCGGATCTGGCGTTACGAAACGGGCCAGGTGCCGATGCACCCGAACGACGTGGAAGCCATGTGCCGCGTTTACGGCGCGTCGCGAGAAACCATCGAGACCATGCGCGCCCTGGCCCGGGAAACCAAGGCGCACGGTTGGTGGCACAGCTACGGGGAGGCAATCAAGGATTGGTTCAAGCTGTACGTGGGTCTGGAAGCTGCCGCGACGAAGATCCGCCACTACGAAACGAATCTTGTGCCGGGTCTGTTGCAAACGGTCGAGTACATGACCGAGGTCATCGCCACCGACAGCCCGCAGTTGAGTGAGCACGAGCGGCAGGCCAAGGCTGAGGTTCGACTGCGGCGGCAGCGATTGCTGGCGCGCACGGTGCCCCGGGCTCCCTATCTCGATGTGATCCTCAACGAGGCGGTGCTCCGTCGACCGCTGCGCGACCGGTCCGCGATGGGTAGGCAACTCGATGCCCTGGTGGTGGCGAGCCAGCAGTACAACATCCGGATTCGGGTGCTCCCACTGAGTGCTGGGCTCTACCGCTGGGCCGCGGCGGGAACCTTCACGATGCTCGACTTCCCGACCGAGGTGCGTGAGCCGGAGCCGACCACCATCTACATGGACGGCCCGTGCGGTGCCGCCTACCTTGACAAGGCCCACGAGATCCAGACCTACGAGGACGCCTGGCGCTCGCTCGGTGAGCGAGCGCTCGACGCGGGCGGGTCCCGTGAGCTGATGACGACGATCGCTAAGGAGATGACCGATGGGACGTGACGGGGTCTGGCGCAAGTCATCCCGATCCGGCGGTGAGGGCAACTGTGTCGAGGTGGCCGGATTCGCCGACGCGGTCGGCGTGCGGGACACCAAGGACCGGCAAGGGCCAACGCTGAGCTTCGACCCAGCGGCGTGGACCCGGTTCGTCGGGGCGGTTCGCGCGGGCCTGCTGAACGACCGGGCCTGAGTCGTGACGGCGGGTGGTGTCGGCGCACCGGTACCACCCGCCGCTCATGCTCACGCGACGGGCAGGCCGAGTTGCTGCGCGATCGACTGGCCGTCCCGTCCGGCGAACGGGTCGTAAGGGCGCTGGCCGGCGACGATCTCGGCGTTGAGCGCCATCAGTCGGCGGCTGATCTCGTCCTTGTCCTGGGCGATCGACTTCGGCCAGCCGTAGCAGGCGGCCACCGCCTCGTCCAGGTCACGATGCAGCTTCTTCAGGTCGGCGTAGGCGCCGTCATCGACCAGGTTGTAGAGCCGGGTCAGGCCGATCTGTTCCTCCGCGCAGATCTCCCGGCGGCGGGCGATCATCCGTCGGCTCGCCTCGGCGACCCGCTCCCGCTGCTCGTCGGTCACCGGATAGGGCCACGGGAACGGCAGGAACGCCGACGTGGGCGTGTATCGGATATCTCGCTTCAGGGTCGAGGACTGGGACCAGGCGAAGGCGCTGTGGGTGAACGACGACAGCACTCCCATCGAGTAGTCGTCATCGAACGCGAACACGTAGACCAAGTCGCTCGGGCAGGTCCACGCGTCACACCAGGTCAAGAGCAGTCGTTTTCCGACCCTTCCCGCGCCAATGTAGCGAGGCAGGCCCGATAGGGCGTCACGGACCGCTGTGTACGGCCTGCCGAAGCGCCACCAGTTCTCCCGTCGGAAACGGTCCCTGTTCGTTTCGCGTACCGGTTTGACCCGCTCTCGAACAATCTTGATCGCGGCTGGATACTTCATGGCCAGTTCCAGCGGACGATGACCGAAGTCGATGATCCACCGGCCCGGACGCTGCTCCGGGTGGTCGGCGATGTCCTCGCCGATGAGGTAAGGACGGACAACTTCTCGATAATCGGCGTCCGTGGCGACGAGAAGGGCCTTGGCTTCGGCATCGCTGAGGATGAACCCTCACCGACCGGCGTCATGCCCTGGAAACAGCGCCCCTTGTTGGCCGGCAAGGCAGGGGCGTCGCCAGTGGACTGCTCGGGGGGTCGAAGCTCGGCCGTGATGCCGCTTACCGATTTGTTGTCCAGCGTGAACTCGGTGGGCGGCTCGCTCGGCGTGTTCACCCAGTTGACCAGGCTGACATGGACCTTCGCCTCGCCCGGCCAGGTCTGGCTGGACACCGCGTCGGTGATGACGCCGCCGTTGCTGGTGACGTACTCCAGGCTCGCCGAGCGGGCGCGGTTCTGGGAGATCGAGTTGGTGCCGACCAGCCCGGCCCGCTGGCCCGGCTTGAGATGCTGGTGGGCGCGCCGGAACCAGTAGACGCAGAAGTCCTTGATGCCGACCTTGAAGGTGATGGTCAGCCACTTGAGGTAGTCGTCGCCGTGGGCGTCGCGCATGAACTGCGAGCCGAGGAACGGGGGGTTGCCGACGATGCAGTCGGTCTCGGGCCAGGGCACCCGCAGGGCATCAGCCGTCCGGATGGAGGCGAGGCTGACCAGCGGCAGCGGTGGCTCGGCGGCGCCGTACTTCTCGATCATCTGCCGGTGGCCCATCCAGAGCGTGACCCGGGCGACGGCGGTCGCCATCGGCACCACGTCGATACCCTGCATGTTGCGGAGGGGGAAGTACGGCAGCCCGGTGGGAACCGGCAGGCCGGAAGCCTTGGCCAGCGAGGTGATCCGCTCTTTCAGCGTGTGTTCCAGGTGACGGAGCTCCCGGTAGGCGACGTAGAGGAAGTTGCCGCAGCCGCAGGCGGGGTCGAGCACCCGGAACCGGCACAGCTCGTCCAGCAGGGCGACGCCTTCGTCCGGCGTGGCCACCGCGTCGATCCGGGCCCGCCACGGCTTGACGACCGTCGGCCGGACGATCTTCAGGATGTCGACCTCGTGCGTGTAGTGGGCACCGAGGGCACTGCGATCGCTGCTGAGGAAGCCCTCGATGAGCGACCCGAAGATGGTCGGGTCGACCTGCCGCCAGTCATACCTGCAGATCTCCAGCAGCTCCGCTGCCTCTTCCCGGGTCAGGTGGACGAGCGCGGGCTTGTTGAACAGGTCGCCGTTGACGTACTGCGTGCCCTTCAGCACGCCCCGCCGGCCGTGGTCGTCGGGATCGTTGAGGGAGGTGAAGAGGCCGCCCAGCATCAGGTAGGACGACCACACCTCGCCTACCTCGGTGAGGAACCGGAGCGTCTGCTCGGTCGGCCGGCCCTCGATCATGTCGAAGTCCTCGGCGAAGAACAGCCAGACCATCTGGAGGATGAATCGCTGGATCGACTCCGGCGCGGCCGCCTCCCGGTCGAGGAGGCCCTGATAGATCCGGGCGACCGCGACGGCGGCGGATCTGGTCAGCTCCTTGCTGCTGTGCTGGAACAGCGGTTCCTCACCGGCCAGCACCATCAGGGACTCGTAACGGTCCGGCAGGTCGGCGAGGCTGTACTCCATCAGTGGAGCGTTCGGATACTTGCCCGGCTCCCAGATCTCGAAGCGCTGGAACGAGCAGAGGACCACGAACCGGGGGGCCGGCCGTTCGGTCGCCACGTCGGCCGAGTTGTGCCAGTAGTCGAGCGCCTGCTTGCGGTGCTGAGGGAGTCGTGTGCTCTCCTTGGGCGCCTTCATCTCGACGATGAGCTGGCCCGGCAGGTGCAGATCCATGATTCCGGTGGACGCGTGGGCGTCCTCGAACACCGCTCCGGCGTCCTTGCGGTTGCGGCCGTAGCACTCGAACAACTCGTTGAGGAAGGTCTGGGCCTCGGAGCGCTCCGTGCCGGAGTAGCCCTGCCACCGGTCGGCGAACTTGACGAGCGCCGATCGGATCTGCTCACCACTGCGCATGGTCAGAAGAGCTTAGGCGAATCCGCCGAGAAGTAGGCGCCCTGAAACAGGTCCTTGCGGGCGATTTCCAGGTTGCGTGCGGCGGTGTCCAGCATCCGCGCGAGATCGTCGCAGCCGACGGTCATGGACACCGTGCGCTTCGCCCGCTGGGTTCTCTTGATCGCTTGCTCGATGTTGAGTAGCGCCTCCGAGACCTCGCGGAGTCCAGCCTCCCGGGCGGCCTGTTCGGGGGTGTGGTCAAGATCAGACATGTGCGGTCCTTTCGGGGCCGAGCGGACCCAGCGTACGGCGTGGTCAGGGGTTCCGCGAGCGGCACCGGTCATGGCGTGACACACCCTACGGTCGCTCCCCGGGTTCGGGGCGCTGTGCGGTAGGCCGATAACGATCATGTAACGGGCGCGAACCTTTTGCGGGGCGTCGCTGCTCTCTCTCGGCATCGGCCCGCCGGGGCCCGGAGAGGACGTCGGATGAAGCTGGTGTGGAGGCGGGCGATAGAGGCTCGTGGGCTGCTGCTCGCCGCCGCTGTCGCGGCACTCGTCGCGGTCGCGCTCGTCACCGGGCTCTCCGACTACAACCGCCGGGCGGTCGAGGCGGGCGCCCGGGCGGTGCTGGACACCGCTCCGGCGGAGGAGCGCAGTCTGCTGATCAGCGGTTCCGGTGGCGCCGACGCCGCCGCGTATGCCGAGCGGGACCGGGCGGTACGGGAGCAGTTCGCGAACGGCCTCGGCGGCGCTCCGGTCACCGTGTCCGCCATCCGCTCCGGGACCGGGCGGGAGCTGACCGGTGACGTGGGCGCCGCCCGTACCGACGACGACCCGATGTTCGCCAACCTGGCCACGCTCGACGACCTGCCGGCGCACGCCGAGCTGGCGGCCGGGGCGTGGCCGGTGCCGGGCAGCAACCCGTTGCAGGTGACGTTGCCGGAGAAGGTCGCCGCACAACTGAGCCTTGAGGTCGGGGAGCGGGTGCCGCTCTACGACAGGGGAGCGGAGCGGGCCGGCACCGTGGTGGTGGCCGGCACGTGGCGGCCCCGGGACGCCGCCGAGGCGTACTGGCGTCTCGCCCCGGGGGTGGGGGAGAGCCAGGGCGACGCGGTGGTCACCTCGTACGGGCCGTTCGCGCTGGACCCGGCCGACTTCGCCAGTACCTTTCCGGGTTCAACCTCGGCGGCCTGGCTGGTCGACCCCGACCTGGTGGCGGTCGAGCCGGCCCGGCTGCCAGCCGTGACGGCGGCGCTGGACGAGATCACCGGGAAGCTGCCCGACGCCACCGGCCTGGGCGCGTCGGCGCAGCAGCTCAGCCACCTGGACCGGCTCGTGGACCGGCTCAGCCGGGCCGATCTGGTGGGCCGGTCCGCGCTGCTCACACCGCTGCTGCTGATCGTCGTGCTCGGCGGGTACGCGCTGGTGCTGGTGGCCGCGCTGCTCAACGAGGACCGGCGGGCGCAGACCGCGCTGCTGCGGGCCCGGGGCGCGGCCCGGGGACAGATCGCCGGGCTGGCCGTACGCGAGGCGACGCTCGTGGTGGCGCCGGCGCTGCTGCTGGCCCCGGCGCTGACCGGGCAGGCGATCCACCTCCTGGGCGCGGACCTGGGGCTGGCCGACGGCGACGTGGCCCGGGTGTGGCTGGTGGCGGTCGGCGCGGCGATGGGCTGTCTGCTCGCCATGGTGGTGCCGGCGATGCGCCGGGCCGGCACGTACGTCGCGGACATGGCGGCCCGATCCCGCCCCACCCGGGGAGCGGCGGTGCAGCGGGCGAGCGTGGACGTGGCGCTGGTGGCCCTGGCCGTGCTCGCCTGGACCCAGTTGCGGCAGTACTCGTCGCCGCTCGCCGGCGCGAACGGCAGCCTCGGCATCGATCCGCTGCTGGCCGCCGCACCCACCATCGGCGTGCTGGCCGGCGCGGTGATCGCGTTGCGGCTGCTGCCGCCGACCACCCGGATCGCGGAACGCCTCGTCGACCGGCGGACGTGGAACGCCACCATGTTCGGCATGTGGCAGGCGGGCCGCCGCCCGCACGCCGGCCCGGTGCTGCTGCTCGCGCTCGCCGTCGGGGGCAGCACGCTCGCCTGGTCGCTCGTCGCATCCTGGGAACGCTCGCAACGCGACCAGGCCCAGCACACGGTCGGCACGGACCTGCGACTGACCGAACGCAACGGTGCCGCTCCGGCCGACCGGGCCGCCGCGCTGGCCGCCGTTTCCGGCCTGGACCGGGTGCTGCCCGCCTGGCGCGACGACGTGCGCCTGGGCCGCGAGGCCCGGCCGGCGACTGTGGTGGCCCTGGACGCCGCCGCCGCGAAGGGCATGATCCGGCTCGACGACGCCGACGGCGGGGCGTCCACCGGAGCCCTGCTGGACCGGCTCGCCGGCGGCCGGGCCGCGCCGGCCGGCGGCGTCCTGCCCGCCGGGGCGAAGACACTGTCGGGCACCGTCCGCACGCCGGTCGAGAGCATGTACGACCAGCCGCGGGTCGCCGTGACCGCGCTGTTCACCACCGACGCCGGGGCCACCTGGCGGGTCCGGCTGGCCGAGGCCGGCGGCGAGGGACGGCCGGTGCGCTTCTCCGTGCCGCTGCCCGACACCGGCGGCGCGCCGCTGCGCCTGGCCGGCTTCGAGGCCGACGGCGGCGACGCCAGCGGCAGCTCCTACCGGCTGCTCCTGGACACGTTGCGGCTCACCGACGCCGCAGGGGCGTCCCTGCCGTTGCCGGTGGAGGGGGCCTGGCGGGTGATCGACCCGGGCAGCGGGCCACGCCGCGACGCCGAGGCCACCCCCACCCGGGTGGACGCGACGCAGGCCTTCGACGTGCCCGAAGGGCTGTTGCAGTACGCCCGGGTGCCCTCGTCCCGGTTCGCCGTGGTGCCCCAGGCCGACGACCCGCCGGTGCCGGTGCTCGTCACGCCAGGCGTGGCCGCCGCGATGAGCGTCAAGACCGGCGACACCGTCAAGCTGTCGGTCGCCGAGGTGACGCTGGAGGTCACTGTGGTCGGCCAGGTCGCCGCGGTGCCCGGCACCGGTGGCGACGGGGTGCTGCTGGACCTGCCCACCGCCACCACCCAGCTCCTGGAACGCAGCGGCGGCGTCCGGCCGGTGGCGGAGTGGTGGCTGGGCACCACGCCCGGCGGGCACGCCGCGGCCGCTGACGCGCTCGCCGCGACCGGCGGCACGGTGCTGCTGGACCGGCGGGCGGTGGCCGCGGAGGCCGCCGAGGACCCGTACTGGCAGGGTGCGCGTACCGGCCTGCTGGCCGCCGCGCTCGGGTCGGTGCTGCTGGCGCTGGTCGGCCTGGCGGTCGACGTGTGGGCCACCACCCGGCGGCGGCTCAACGAACTGGCCGTGTTCAACACGCTCGGCGCGAACACCCGGCTGCTGGCCCGCGCCTACCTCGCCGAGCAGGGTTTCCTGGCCGGGATCGGAGTCGGCGTCGGGCTGCTTGTCGGCGCCCTCGTCGCGGCCACCATGGTGCCGTTGGTGATCCTCACCCCGGCCGCCGGACGGCCGGTGCCCGAGGCGGTCTTCACCGTGCCGTGGGTGCCGATCGGGGCGACCGCCGCCGGGCTGCTGCTCGCCGCGCTCGCCTTCGCCGCCGTCATCACCACCGGCATCCGCCAGCGGGTCGCCGCCGCGCAGCTCCGGATCGGAGGAGAACGATGAGCCTTCCTGGTGCCGCGCGCCGGGTCCGCGCATACGGAGGGCAGTTCCTGCTGCTCGCCGTCCTGACCCTGGTGACCGCACTGTTGCTCACGGGTGTGCCCCGGGTCGCCGACCGGCTGACCGGGCAGGGGCTCACCGAGTACGTGGCCGGTCAGCCGGTGGCCCGCCGGGATCTCGCGTACAGCGCCGGACCGGACGTCGTGCCCGCCTCGGACCAGCCCGTCGTCGCCAGCCGGGGAGCCCTGCTCGCGGCGGTCGAGGAGAAGATGCCCGCCGAGGTGCGCGACGCGATCGGCGAGCGCTGGTTCGCGGCGCAGACCGTCCCCGGGCGACTGCGCGGTCCGACGCTGAGCGACGACAAAGGGCTGATCGACCTGCACCTGCGCGCCGGCACCGGCATCCGGGAGGCGGCCACCCTGGTCGACGGGCGGTGGCCGGAACGCGGTGTCACCCCGGCCGGCGCGATCGAGGTGACGCTCGCCGAGACGATCGCCACCCGGCTGGGCGTCGCGGCCGGCGACCGGTTCCGCCTCTCGCTGCTGGACCGCGACAACAGCGTGCTCGAATCCCGCCCGGTCGACCTGGTCGGCGTGTGGCGGCCGAACGACCCGGCCGGCGGTGTCTGGGACACGCTGCCGTCGATGCTGAAGCTCAGCCCGCCGGAAGGCGACGGCGATCCGTTCGTGGCCGTCGCGTACACCGCCGACGCGGGCCTGAACTCGATCACCGCCCGCGAATGGCCGGTGACGTTCGGCTGGCGGTACCGGATCGCCCCGGACCGGCTCGAACCGGGCCGCCTCGACGCGCTGATCGCCGGCGTCGACGGGCTGGACCGCGCCATGTCCACTGAGCTCAGGATGACCCTCAGCCAGGGCGTGGACATCCCGCTGCGGCGCTTCGCCGACGCGCTCGCCGCCGCGCGTACCCTGCTCGCGGTCATCGCCGCCGGGCTGCTCGCCACGCTGGCCGGGCTGACGCTGCTGGCCGCCCGGCTGGCCGCGCGCCGCCGCCGCGCCGAGTTCCACCTGATCCGGGCGCGCGGCGGCTCGACCGGTGACGTGCTGCGTCGCGGTCTGGCCGAGTCGGCGCTGGTGCTGCCGGCCGCGGCCGGGATCGGCTGGCTGCTCGGCTGGCTGCTGCCCGGCGCCGGGTCGCCGTGGCGGTGGGTGCTGGTCGCCGGGCTGCTGGCCACGGTGCTGCCGCCACTCGCCGCGCTCGCGGTCGGCCGCCGCGCCGGTGGCCGCTCCGACCTGGGCGGCCGGTCGCCCGCCGTCCGGCTCACCGTCGAGGTGGCGGTGCTCGGGCTCGCCGTGCTCGGCGCGTTCCTGCTGCGCCGCCGTGGCCTCACCGCCGGCTCGGTGGACCCGCTGCTGGTGTCCGTGCCGGTGCTGCTGGCGATCGCGGCGGCGCTGGTGGCGCTGCGCGCGTACCCCTGGCCGTTGCGGCTGCTCAGCCGCGTCGCCGCGCGGGCGCGCGGCAGCGTCGCGTTCCTCGGCACCGCCCGCGCGAGCCGGGCCGCGAGCACCGGACCGCTCGTCGTGGTGGTGCTGGCGGTGGCCACCGCCGCGTTCTGCGGCGTGGTGGCGACGGGCATCGAGACCGGCCGGGACACCGCCGCCGCCCAGGCCGTGCCCGGCGACCTGCTGGTGCGCGGCGAGCGCTTCGCGCCGGACACGGCCGGGGAGTTGGCCGCGCTACCCGGGGTACGCGCTGTCGCGCCGCTGCTCACGGTGCCGGCCGAGCGACCCTACGCCGACCGTGCCGGTCGCCTCGCGCCGATCACCGAGCTGCGCGTGGTGCTCGTGGACGGGGAGCGGTTCGCCGAGGTGGCGCGCCGGGCCGGCGTACCGGTGAGCGTGCCCGACCCGGTGCGGGCCCGCGCCGACGGCAGTACGCCGCTGCCGGCGCTCGTCTCCCCGGCGGTGGCCGGGGAACTGGCCGACGCCGGGCTCGCCGACGCCCGGGGCGAGCGACCCGCCTGGCTGAACGTGCAGGGCAACCGGCTGCCGGTGCGGACCGCCGCCACGGTCGACGAGTTCGCGCTGGTCGACAAGGGCATACGCCGGTTCGTGGTGCTGCCGTGGCCGGCGTTGCCGGCAGACGCGCCGCATCAGCTCGCGCCCACCGGATTTGTGCTGGCGGGCGCGGGCGTGGACGCCGCCGAGGTGGACCGGGTCGCGCGTGAGGGGCAGAACCGCTACCTGCGCATCGGCGGGATCGGCGCCGGGGACAAGGCCCGCGCGCCGGAGGTGAGCACCCGTTCCGCCGTCCGCGCCGACCTCGGTGGCACCGGGGTGAACGGCCTGCTGGTGTTCGGCTTCGCGCTCGGCGCCGGGGGTGGCGCCGTGCTGGGGCTGCTCGGGCTCGCGCTCGCGGTGCTCGCCGGCGCCCGCTCGCGCGGGCAGGTGCTCTCCCGGCTGCGCACCATGGGCCTGTCCCGCCGGCAGTGGCGCGGACTGCTGATGGTGGAACTGACGCCGCTGGTGCTGGTGTCGGTGCTCACCGGGGCGGTGGTCGGCGCGTTGCTGCCGCTGCTGCTCACGCCGGTGCTCGGGCTGCCCGCGTTCACCGGCGGTGTGGACATCCGCCCTCGTTTCGAACCCGGCCTGGTGGCCGGGGTGTCGGTCCTGGCCGTGCTGGCCCTCGGCTTCGCGATCACCGTGGAAGCCGTGAACAACCGCCGGTTGCGCCTCGGTGAGGTGCTGCGGCTCGGAGAGGAGAGCTGAGATGACCGCGACCGCCGAGGCGTCCGTACCGGACCTGGCGTCCCTGCAGCAGCGCGCGGCCGAACGGGCCGCCGAACGGGCCGGAGGACGGGACCGGCTGCGCGGGCACATCGTCTGCGACGGCCTGGTGCGCATCTTCAAGACCGAGGGCGTCGAGGTCTTCGCCCTCCAGGGCCTCGACCTTGTGATCGACAGAGGTGAGCTGGTCGCGATCGTCGGCGCCTCCGGTTCCGGCAAGTCGACGCTGCTGAACATCCTGTCCGGGTTGGACACGCCGACTGCGGGAACCGCCCGCGTCGCCGACTACGACCTGCTGTCGCTGTCGAACAAGCGGCGGCTGGCGTACCGGCGGGAGGTGGTCGGGTTCGTCTGGCAACAGACCGGCCGGAACCTGCTGCCTTACCTGACCGCGCTGGAGAACGTGGAGCTGCCGATGAAGCTGGCCGGGCGGGGCGGCGGGCGGCGCAAGCGGCGGGAGCGGGCCCGTGAACTGCTGGACATGGTGGGCGTCGGCTACTGCGCGGACCGCCGTCCGGGCCAGATGAGCGGCGGCGAGCAGCAGCGCTGCGCGGTGGCCGTGGCGGTCGCCAACGACCCGGAGATCCTCTTCGCCGACGAGCCGACGGGCGAGCTGGACGAGGCGACCGGGGCGGAGGTCTTCGCCGCGCTGCGCACCATCAACGCCGAGCTGGGCGTCACCATCGTGGTGGTCACCCACGACCAGGCCGTGGCCGGCCAGGTCCGCCGTACCGTCGCGATCCGCGACGGCCGGACCGCCTCCGAGGTACGCCGGACCGCGCGCGTCACCGCCGACGGCGACACCGAGATGGTCAGCGAGGAGTACGCGGTGCTCGACCGCACCGGCCGGATGCAGCTGCCGGCGCCCTTCGTGGAGGCGCTGTCCCTGCGCGACCGGGTCCGGCTCAACCTGGAACCCGACCACGTCGAGGTGCGCCCCGGCGAGCGGGCGCACGCCGAGGAGAGTGAGTGATGACCGACCAGACGGTGGTGCTGCCGGCGGCGCCGGTGACGGCAGTGGAGGACGTGGTCCAGGTGGAGGGGGTGAGCCATACCTTCGGCAAGGGTGAGCACGCCGTGCATGCCGTACAGGATGTCTCCTTCACCGCGCGGCGCGGCGAGCTGGTCGCGGTGCGGGGCCGCTCCGGCGCCGGCAAGACCACGCTGCTGAACCTGATCGGCGGCCTGGACCGGCCGGACGCCGGGCGGATCCGGGTGGCCGGGCACGACGTCACAGGGGCCGGCGAGCGGGAACTGCTGGCGTTGCGCCGGGGCACCATCGGGTTCGTGTTCCAGACGTTCGGGCTGGTGCCGATCCTGTCCGCCGCGGAGAACGTCGGGGTGCCGCTGCGGCTGGCCAAGGTGCCGGCGGCCGAACGGGAGCAGCGGGTGGCGGTGCTGCTGGAACTGGTCGGGCTGGGCGGGCACGCCGCGCAGCGCCCGTACGAGCTGTCCGGCGGGCAGCAGCAGCGGGTGGCGGTGGCGCGGGCGCTGGCGAACGAACCGGATCTGCTGATCGCCGACGAGCCGACCGGTCAGCTCGACTCCGAGACCGGACGGTCGATCATGGACCTGCTCCGGGCGGTGGTGCACGCCCGGGGGATGACCGCGCTCGTGGCCACGCACGACCCGGCACTGATCGAGCTGGCGGACCGGACGCTGACGCTGCGCGACGGCCGGCTGACGCCGGAGGACTGACCCGCGTACCGGGTCGTCGCCGGCTGGCGGCGGCCCGGTACCCGGTTCTGCGGCCGGGTTCCGCGCCTCATGACCGACCACGGTGTCCAGTTCGGAACGTCATAACGATCATGTAACTGCGCGAACCTTTCCCTGGCCCTCACGACTCTTGTGGTCGTCCGAACGCCGGGCCACGAGAGGGGTCGGATGGCACTGGTATGGAGGCGGGCCCGGGACGCTCGCGGTCTGCTGCTCGCCGCCACCGCCGCGGCGCTGGTCGCGATCGCTCTGGTCACCGGCCTCACCGAGTTCAACCGGCGCGCGGTCGAGGCGGGGCAGCGCGCGTTCCTGGCCGGTGCGCCGGTGGAGGAACGCAGCCTGCTGGTGACCGGCTCGGCCGGCCGGGACGCCGCCGAACTGGCCGACCGGGACCGCGAGATCCGCGACGGTTTCGCCCGCGGGCTCGGCGGCGCCGGGGTCGACGTGTACGGCGCCCGGTACGGCTCGGGCCGGGAACTCACCGGGAACCTTGGGCCGAGGCCCCGGGACGACGACCCGGTCTTCGCGAACCTGGCCACCCTGGACGACCTGCCGTCCCACGCCGAGCTGACCGCCGGGGCCTGGCCCCGGGCCGGCGCCCGGCCGGTGCAGGTGACGCTACCGGAGAAGGTGGCCGGGGCGCTCGGCATGGCGGTGGGTGACCGGGTGCCGATGCTCGACCGCAGCACCGACCGGGCCGGCGAAGTGGTGCTCGTCGGCACCTGGCGACCCCGTGACCCAGCCGAGGCGTACTGGCGGCTGGCCCCCGGGCTGGGCACGGGCGGCGCAGCGGCCTCCGACAGCTCGCACGGCCCGTTCGTGCTCGACCCTGCGGACTTCGTCGCGACGTTTCCGACCTCGGTGTCGGCCTGGTGGGTGATCCGGCCGGACCTCGCCGCAGTGGCCGACCAGGGCCGGCTGCTGGACGTCCGGGACGCGCTGCCGGCGGCCGTCACCGACGTGCCCGAGAAGGCCGGGCTCGGCTCCTCCGCGCAGGTCGTCACCACCATGGACCGCCTCCTCGACCGGGTGGCCGACGCCGATCTGGTCGGCCGGTCGGCGCTGGCGACCCCGGTCCTGCTCATCGTCGTCCTCGGCGGGTACGCGCTGGTGCTGGTGGCCGCGCTCCTGCACGCCGACCGGCGCAACCAGACCGCCCTGCTCCGGGCCCGGGGCGCCGCCCGGCTCCAGTTGGCCGGCCTGGCGGCCCGGGAGGCGACGGTGGTCGTCCTGCCGGCAGCCGTGCTGGGCACGGTCGTCGCCGACACCGCGCTGAGCCGGGCCGGCCGGACGCTCGTCGACGGAGGCATCACCTCGCTCTGGCAGGCAACCGCCCTCACCGCCGCCGGTTGCCTGGTCGCCATGGTCGCGCCGACGCTGCGCGATGCCGGCACGTACGTCGCCGACATGGCGGCCCGGTCCCGGCCCGTCCGGACCGGCGGCGCGCAGCGGGCCGGCGTCGACCTGTTGCTTGTCGGGTTCGCGGTGATCGCCTGGACCCAGTTGCGTCAGTACTCCTCCCCGGTCGCCGGTGTGACCGGCCGGCTGGGGGTCGATCCGCTGCTGGTCGTCGCGCCGACGCTCGGCGTGCTGGCGGGCGCGGTCGTGGCGCTGCGGCTGCTGCCGCCCGCGACCCGCTTCGCCGAACGGTTCGTGGACCGGCGGCTGTGGACGGCCACCATCCTCGGCATGTGGCAGGCGGGTCGTCGCCCGCACGCCGGTCCGGTGCTGCTGCTGGCCCTGGCCGTCGGTGGCAGCACGCTGGCCTGGTCGCTGGTGGCCACCGGCGAGCGCTCCCAGGTCGACCAGGCCGACCACACGGTCGGCGCCGACCTGCGGCTGACCGAGTCCGGCGGCGTCGCGCCGCCGGGCCGGGCCGCGGAGACCGCCGCGCTGCCGGGTGTCGACCGGGTCCTGCCGGCGTGGCGCGACGAGATCCGGGTCGGTCGCGCCGACCTGACCACCACTGTGGTCAGCCTCGACGCGGCAGGCGCCGCGGGGGTGGTGCGGCTGGACGACCGGCTGGCCCCGGAGCCCGCGGCGGCGTTGTTCGATCGGATGGTCCGGGCCCGCGGGCCGGTCGCGGGTGTCGAACTGCCCGCCGGGACCCAGGCGGTCACCGGCACGGTCCGCACGGCGGTACGCGACGCGGTCGCCGCCCAGCAGGTGCAGGTGTGGCTGCTGCTGACCCGCTCGGACGGATTCGCCCTGCGGTTGCCGGTGACCACCGGCGATGAGACCGGCCGGCAGGTGCCGTTCCGGGTGCCGCTGCCCGACGCCGGGGTGTTGCGCCTCGCCGGCTTCGAGGCCGACGGCGGGGACGTGGCCGGCACCGCGTACCGGCTGGAGGTGGCCGACCTGCGCCTGGTCGACGGCGCGGGCACGGCCCGGCCGGCCCGGCTGGGTCAGGACTGGCGGGCCACGAACGGCGTGCCCGGCGCAGAACTCTCCGTCGCGGTCACGGACACCGGCCTGACCGCCGAGAACGTCGTGGTCGTGCGGCCCGGCGGCCGGTTCGCGGTCCAGGACTCGTCGCGCTTCGCGGTGGTGCCGACCGCTGACCACCATCCGGTGGCCGCGGTGATGACCCCCCGCGTACGGGAGGCGCTGAGCATGCGTCCGGGCGAGACGGTCACGCTCTCGCTCCTCGGCCATCCGCTGCCGGTCGTCCTGGTCGGCGAGGTGGACGCCGTGCCCTCCGCGCCCGGTGCGGGCGTCCTGCTCGACCTGCCCGCGGCCACCGACTGGCTGGTCCGCGACTCCGGCACGGTGCGGCCGGTGCAGGAGTGGTGGTTGAGCGCCGACGACGGCGGCCGGCGGGCGGCCGGGAACCTGGCCGGCGTCACAGTGCTGGACCGGCGGCAGACGGCCGACCGGGCGGCGGCCGACCCTTACTGGCAGGGCGCCCGGACCGGCCTGCTCGTCGCGGCCCTGGGCGCGGCGCTGCTGGCGCTCGTCGGCCTGCTCGTCGACGTCCGGGCCGCCGCCCGGCGACGGCTGGGCGAGTTCGCCGTCCTGCACACGCTCGGTGCGACCCCCCGCCTGCTGGCTCGGGCACTGCTGGCCGAGCAGATCTTCCTGGCCGGGATCGGGGTCGGTGTCGGGCTGGTGCTCGGCGCCGTGGTCGGGGCGACGATGGCGCCGCTGACCGTCCTCACCCCGTCGGCCGGCAGACCGGTGCCGGAGGCGGCGTTCGTCCTGCCCTGGCTTCCGGTCGGAGCGACAACGGCGGGCCTGCTGCTGGCGGCACTGGCGTTCAGCGCGTTCATCGCCTTCGGCATCCGGCAGCGGGTGGCGGCGGCACAGTTGCGGATCGGGGGAGAGCGGTGACCGGATGCGGCACGGCGACGGCCGGCTTCACGGCGGGGACGGGATGAGCGCCGTCGCCTGCCGCGTGCGGGCATACGGCGGACAGTTCCTGTTGCTGGCCGCGCTGGCCGCGGTCGTGCTGGCGCTGACCGGCGCCGCGCCCCGGCTGGTGAACGAGCGCGCCGACGCGGGTCTGCAGACCTTCCTCCGTGGCCAGCCGGCCGCGACGCGAGACGTGACGTACGGCACCGAGCCGATCTTCAACGTCGGCAACGGCACGTCGTTGATGGAGGCGTTCGAGTCCGACCTGCCTCGGTTGCAGGCCGAGATGCCGCCGGGCGTGCGCCGGATGGTCGACAAGCGGTGGTTCACCGCCGAGACCGATCCCGGCCGGTTGACCGGCCCGGATCTGGCGGCGAGGAATTTGCTCGTCGATCTCGGGCTGCGCGACATGCCGGGGATCACCGAGTCGGGCCGGCTCACCGCCGGGACCTGGCCGGAGCCGGCGGCGTCACGCGACGAGCCGGTGCAGATCGCGTTGGCCGGTCAGGTGGCCGGCAAGCTGAACCTGCGGGTCGGCAGCCGGCTCACCCTCGCCGGACCCGAGTCGGTGTCCTCCGAGGACGTGCCCGATCCCGTCGCGGTGCGGGTGGTGGGTGTGTTCGAGCCGCGTGACCGTGCCGACGGCATCTGGGAAGGGCTGTCCCAGGTGCTGCGCGTGGTCGAGCCGTCCGGGGACGGGCAGCCCTTCGTCGGTCTCGCGGTGGCTGACGGGGCCACGCTGGACCGGCTCTCCGCCGACGGTTGGGGTCTGCGGTTCGGCTGGCGCTACCGGATGGACGCCGGCGGAATCCACAGTCGGCACGTGGACCGGCTCATCGACGACTTCCAGCAGATGAGCTACAAGGCCCAGGGCCGCGTCTTCACCCAGGGCCTCGACCTTCCCCTGCGGGAGTTCCGCGACCAGGTGGCCGCCGCGCGTACCGTCCTCGCGGTGGCCGCCGCCGGCGTGCTGGGCGCGCTGGCCGGGCTGGTGGTGCTGGCGGCCGGATCGACGACGCGCCGCAGGCGGACCGAGTTCACCCTGCTGCGTGCCCGTGGCGGCACCGCCGCCGTCGCGGTCCGGCGCAGCCTGGCCGAGTCGGTGCTGGTGCTGGTGCCCGCTGCGGCACTCGGGTACGCGCTCGGCAACCTCGCGCCCGGACCGTGGTCGAACTCCGTACCCGCGGCCGTGCTCGCCACGGTCCTGATCGTCTCGGCCCTGCCGGTGGCGACGCTCGCCGTGCCGACCGGCGTGGCCGTCCGCCGTGACCCGGTGACAGCGCGTCCGTCGGCGCGGCGCGTCACTGTGGAGGCCGGGGTGCTGCTGCTGGCCGTGCTCGGTGTGCTGCTGCTGCGTCGCCGGGGCCTGGTCCCCGGCGAGGTCGATCCGCTGCTGGTGTCCGTTCCGGTGCTGTCGGCCGTCGCCTCGGCGGTGCTCGCGATTCGGCTGTATCCGTGGCCGCTGCGGCTGCTCGGCCGCCTCGCCGCCCGCGGCACGGGCAGCGTGGCGTTCCTCGGCACGGCCCGCGCCGCCCGGTCCGTGGTCACCACCCCCCTGGTGGTAGTGGTTCTGGCGATCGCCTCGGCGGCGTTCTGTGCTGTGGTCACCACCGGTCTGGAGGCCGGCCGGGACGCGGCCGCCGCCCGGCAGGTGCCGGCCGACGCGCTGATCACCGGCGAGCGGCTCGCCCTCGACACCGGCACCGAACTGACCCGCCTTGCCGGGGTGCGGCGTAGCTCCCCGGTCGCGCAGGAGGCGGACCAGCGGCTGGCCGCAGACGAGCGGGGCGTGGACCTGAGGGTCGGCGCGGTCAGTGTGATCCTGGTGCACGGTCCGGAACTGGCCCGCCTGGCGCGCGACGCCGACGTGCCGGTGCCGGTGCCCCAGGCGCTGCTCGGCACCGCCGGGCCGGGTCCGGTGCCGGCGGTGGTGTCGCCGGCCGTGGCGGCGGATCTCGCCGCCGCCGGCCACACCGACTCCGCCTTCGTCGGGGTGCAGGGCCAGCGGTACGAGTTCCGGGTGGCCGAGCGGTCCGAGACGTTCCCACTGGTCCGGGCCGACACCACCCGGTTCGTGGTGCTGCCCTGGCAGCATCTGCCCGCCCGGCAGACCGACGTGACGCCCACCGGCTTCCTGGTGTCCGGAAACGATCTCGACGTGGCGGCGTTGCGGCGGGTCGGCAACGAGGGCCAGCTCCGGTTCCAGAGTTCCGGCGCGTTCGTCGGGCGTGAACCACCGCGGGAGGTGGCCGTGCACACCTGGACCGACGTTCGTGGTCAGATCGGCGAGGGCAGCGTGAACGGCATCCTCGGGTTCGGGTTCGCCGCGGGCGCGGCGGTCGGCACCGGGCTGGGCCTGCTGGCGATCGCGTTCGTGGTGGTGGCCGGCGCCCGTGCCCGGGGCCAGGTCCTGTCCCGGCTGCGCACGCTGGGTCTGTCCCCGGGGCAGGGGCGGGGCCTGCTGCTCGTGGAACTCGGCCCGCTGGTCGGCACGGCCGTACTCACCGGCGCGGTGGCGGGTGCGCTGATGCCGCTTCTGCTCGATCCGGTGCTGGGCCTGTCCGCCTTCGCCGGTGGTACACCGGTGCGCCTGGTGTTCGAGCCCTGGCTGGTCGTCGCGGTCGTCGCGGTCGGAGCGGCGGCCCTCGCCGTCGCGATCGCCGTGGAGGCCGTGGCCAACCGCCGGTTGCGTCTCGGTGGGGTGCTGCGGCTCGGCGAGGAGAGCTGATCACCGCCACCGAGGGCGGCGGCCGGGTCAGAGTGCCAGCTTCATGCCCTCGTGGCTGGCCACGAAGCCCAGGTCGCGGTAGAACCGGTGCGCGTCGGTGCGCTGCTTGTCGGTGGTGAGCTGCACCAGCGTGCAGCCGCGCTCCCGGGCCCGGTCGATCGCCCAGCGCATCATCGTCCCGCCCAGCCCACGGCCGCGCCGGTCGGAGCGGACCCGCACGGACTCGATCAGGCACCGCTCGGCCCCGTGCCGTCCCAGCCCGGGGATGTACGTGAGCTGGAAGCAGCCGACCAGCTCCCCGCCGTCGTCGGCGACGATCAGGTGGTTGCGCGGGTCGGCGTCGAGGTCGGCGAAGGCCCGCTCGTACGCCTCGTCCACCTCGGGCAGGTCGCGGGTGCGGCCCAGCACGTCGTCGGCGAGCAGGGCGAGCACGGCGGGCAGGTCGGCGCGGACCGCCTCCCGGAAGATCATCTCGGTCATCGGGCCAGCCTGGCACAGCGCCGCGCGCCGGGGTGGCCCGGGCGTCGGACTGGTCTGACCCCGAGGTGGTGCGGCGGCGTCACCCGCCGTCCAGCCAGCTCCGCAGCGCCCACCACCAGTGCACGGTCTCCGGCACCGTGCACCGCGCCCCCTCCTCGACCGGTGGCCCGCCGGTCAGCTCCCGCAGCCGCCGCAGCCGGTAGCGCACCGTGTTCGGGTGGACGTGCAGCGCGGCGGCGGTCTGGTCCAGCCGCTGCCCGTGGTGCAGCCAGGCGAGCGCCGTGCCGGCCAGCTCCCGGTGGAAGCCGTCAGCCGGGTCGAGCGCGCCGAGCAGGCTCGCCCGCAGCAGCTCGGCGAGGACCGGCTGGGCGGCGAGCGCGGTCTCCCCGGCCAGGTCGGTGACCTGACGCAGCCCGCGCAGCCGCCGGTGCGCGGCGGTGGCCAGCGCCGCCAGGCAGAGCGCGTACATGGCCGGGGCCCGCTCCAGCGGCTGGGCGGGCGCCACCAGCGTCAGCAGGTCGGCCGGCACGGCGTCGGGCGGTCGCGGAAGCAGCCCGGCCAGCCGGTCCTCGACCGTGCCGAGCAGGCCGCCCCGCGCGGTGAGCTGCCGGTGCAGCGCGTACGCCCGGACCGGGTCGGGTGGCGCGGCGACCAGGCAGTGGTAGCGCGCGTCCGGCCGCAGCCCGAACCGGGTCAGCTCGGCCGGGGCCAGGCCCGCCGGTCCGTCGCGTAGCAGCCGCCGCAGCAGGTGTGTCCGGGCCGCCGCGCCGGTGCGTACCAGTTCCCGCTCGGCGTTGCGGTGCCCGTCGACCACGGCTCGCTCCACGGCCGCGGCGTACCGGCCGATGGTGAGCAGCCCTTCCAGCAGCACCTCGTCCGGGATTCCCGCGGCCCGCCCGTGCCGCACCACCAGCTCCACCGCGCGGTCCCGCCCGGCCTGCACCCCGCGCAGCAGGCCGGCCACCGAGACGCCCTGCGCGGCCCGGTCCGCGCCCAGCCGTCGGGCCTCGGCGAAGTCGCGTCCGGCCGGGTCCTCGCGGCGTTCCAGCGCGCCCAGGCCGCTGGTCAGCAGCAGCACGACCTGGCGGCGTACCTCCTCGGCGGGCAGCCGGGCCACCTCGGGGGAGTCGGCCTGGGCCGCCCGCGCCACCTCGTCGACGGCGGCCGGATCGGCGGACAGGTCGCGCAGCAACGCGCCGAACGTCGGGACCTGTCCGGTACGGGTCATCGGCACCCGCCGCCCTCCCGTTGTCGACACGGCACAACCGGGCCGCGCGGGCGTTGGCGTCAGATCCCTAGCCCCGGTGGGTGGCCGGTTGCTCTCCTGGTTGTTACCGCAAGGTAACACCGCTCGCGCCACTGAGAAACGTCGATGCCCTACCGGCTGCCAGGAGGCGTCCATGACCCCCGTGCCACAGCACCCGTCCCGTACCCGCCGTCGCGCCGGCCTCGCCGCGCTGGCCGCGATCGCCCTGATCGCACCGGTGCCACTGGTGACGGCCCCCGCGCCGGCCGCCGCCGCGGTCACGCTCCAGGAGGTGATGTTCGTCGGCAACAACTGGGACGGCACCGCCGACGTCATCAGGTCCCGCGGCGACTACGCCCGGATCGGCCGGATCAACGTGGTCCCGGACCGCGCCGCGCGACTGCGCGAGATCTACCTCAACCCGGTCAGGCTGGCGTTCTTCCTCGGCATCCGGCAGGGCCCCGGAGAGGGCCACGACCAGCTCATCGACGACATGTACACCACACCGGACGGCGCCGCGCTCGTGGTGTCGCGGCCCAGCTTCGCCGACGTCGTCTCGATCGACCTGGCCACCGGCGCGCTGCGCTGGCGGTTCCCGGTCTCCGGCTACCGCGCCGACCACATGGCCGTCTCGCCCGACGGCACCCGGGTCGCGGTCTCCGCCTCCACCTCCAACACCGTGCACGTGCTGGACATCCGCACCGGCGCGCAACTCGGCTCGTTCGGCGCCGGCGACAAGCCGCACGAGAACATCTTCACCGACGGCGGCACCCGGCTGTGGAACATGTCCATCGGGGAGGTCAACACCGACCTGGACGCGCCGTGGCTCGACTGGACCAAGGGCGATCGCCGGATCACCGTCGCCGACACCAGCACGTACCAGGTGGTCAAGGTGATCGACATGCGCGACCGGCTCGACGCCGCCGGTCGCCGGGACCTCTCCGACGCGGTCCGCCCGGCCGTGTTCACCCCGGACGGCAGCCGGCTCTACTTCCAGGTGTCCTTCTTCAACGGCGTGGTCGAGTACGACGTGGCCACCGACCGGGTCACCCGCGTCGCCACGCTGCCGAAGAACCCGGCCACCAGCGAGGACCGCACCACGTGGGTCAACGACTCCCGGCACCACGGCCTGTCGATGAGCCCTGACGGCACCCGGATCTGCGTCGCCGGGACCATGGACGACTACGCCACGGTGCTGGACCGGGCCACGCTGCGGGAGGGCCCGCTGGTGCCCGCGAGCAAGCCGTACTGGGCCACCGTCAGCGGGGACGGCCGGGACTGCGTGATCTCCGAATCCGGCGCGGACCAGGTCACCGCGATCAACTTCGCCACCGGGCAGAAGGTCGCCAGCGTCCCGGTCGGCGACCACCCCCAGCGCGTGCGCATCGGGCACATCCCGGCGGGCTGGACGCCCCCGGCCGCCGGCTGACCGGCGGCCGCACCGTCACCGGGCGGGGCAGCGCAGCCCCTCCCGGGGGACGGTGAGCGAGATCAGGTACGCGTCGACGGCCGACGTCACGCACGAGGTCTGCGGGTAGGCGGTGTGCCCCTCGCCCTCCCAGGTGAGCACCCGTCCCACACCGAGCATCGACGCGAGCGCGGGCGTCTGCTCGTACGGCGTGGCCGGGTCGCCGGTGGTGCCGACCACGAGGATCGGCGGGGCGCCGTTCGCCCGGCCGGTCGGGTACGGATCCCGCTCGCCGGGCCACTCCACGCAGCCCAGCATGCCCATCGCCAGGGCAGCACCGAACAGCGGGTACTTCTGCCGCCACTGCGACTGCAACTGGCGGACCTGATCGAGGGTCGGCTTCTCGGTCTCGTCCGCGCAGTTCACCGCCAGGTTGGCGTCGAACAGGTTGGAGTAGTGCCCGTCGGGCTCGCGGCCCGCGTACGAGTCGGCCAGCTTGAACACGCCGTCCGGGTCGCCGCCCTGCAGGTCGTCGATCGCCCGGGCCAGCTCCTGCCAGCCCTGTTCGGTGTAGAGGGAGGAGATCACCGCGTAGAAGATCCACCCGGCGGTGGCCTCCCGGCTGCCCCGCCCGCGCACCGGAAAGACCCTCGCCTTGTCGATCTCGGCGGTGATCGCGGCCCGGGCGTCCGGGGCGATCGGGCAGCCGCCGGCGTTCGCGGCGCACCACTTGGTGAAGTTGTCGAACGCCCGCTCGAAGCCCTTCGCCTGGCTCTCCGACCCGGCGATCAGCTTCTGCTGCGGGTCGACCGCGCCGTCGAGCACCAGGGCGCGCACGCGCTGCGGGTAGAGCTGCGCATAGGTGGCGCCGAGCAACGTGCCGTAGGAGTAGCCCAGGTAGGTCAGCTTGTCGTCGCCGACCGCCGCGCGGACCGCGTCCATGTCCCGCGCGGCCTGCTCGGTGCCGTAGAGCGGGAGCTGGTCGCCGTACTTCGCGCCGCACCGCTGGCCGATGCGCCGGTTGAGGTCGACGAAGCCGTCGAACGACGACTGGCTCCGCGGGTCGGGGTCGTAGCCGAAGCTGGCGTCAAGGTCGGCGTCGGAGATGCACTTGACCGGGCTGGACCGGGCCACGCCGCGCGGGTCGAAGCCGACGATGTCGAACCGGTCCGTGATCGCCGTCGGCAGGCCGCCGAACGCCGGACCGAAGGAGAGGTAGACGGCGGTGTCGACGCCGGAGGCGCCGGGACCGCCGGGGTTGACCACCAGCGACCCGATCCGGTCGCGTTGCTTTGTCGAGCGGGCCCGGATCAGCGCGATCTCGAACGTCTCCCCGGCGCCCGGCCCGGCGGTCGCGCCGGTGGTGGCCCCGGTGCCCCAGTTGCGCGGCACGGCGATCCGGGCACACTCGTAGCGCATGTCCGCCGCGCCCCGGCCGACCAGCTCGTCGGGAACCTCCGGGCAGGCCCGCCAGTTCGCGGCGGCGCCCGGCGGGGCGGCCTCGCCCTCGCTCTCGGCGCGCGGAGCGAACGCCGGCAGCGTGCAGCCGGCGGTGAGCACCACCGCCGCGACGAACGCGGCCAGGACGGGCCGGAACCGGCGGGTCCGGTCGGGGAAGCGTGTCACGTGGGCGCCTTCCATGATCGTGTCGACAGTCAGGCTACGCCCGGTCGTGGGCGTCACCGACCGTCGCCGCGGGATCGCCGCGCAGCACCTCGTCGACGTCGTAGCGGATCGGGCGGTCGAGCTGGCCGTAGCCGCAGGAGCGGGGATCGCGGTCGGGGCGCCATCGCAGGAACCGGGCGGTGTGCCGCAGCCGGTCGCCCTCCATCGCGTCGTACGCCACCTCGACCACGAGCGCCGGGCGCAGCGGCTCCCACTCCAGGTTCTTGCCGCCGGTCCACCGGCTGACCCCGCCCGGGATGCGCTGGCCCCGCTCGTGGTCGCCGTGCGCCCACGGGTGCTCGCCGCCGACGTCGCGGTAGGGCTCCAGCTCGTCGAGCAGCTCCTTGCGGCGGGCCATGGTGAACGAGGAGCTGACGCCGATGTGGTGCAGCACGCCGTCGTCGTCGTAGAGACCGAGCAGTAGCGAGCCGACCACCGGCCCGGACTTGTGCCAGCGGAAACCGGCCACCACCGCGTCCATGGTGCGCGCGTGCTTGACCTTGAACATGAGCCGCTTGCCCGGCTCGTACGGCAGGTCGGCCGGCTTGACGATCAGGCCGTCCAGCCCGGCGCCCTCGAACACGTCGAACCAGCGGCGGGCCGTCTCCGGGTCGGTGGTCACCTGGGTCACGTGCACCGGCGGGCGCACCCCGGACAGCGCCTGCTCCAGCCGCTCCCGGCGCCGGGGATAGGGCTGCTCGGTGAGCAGCTCGTCGTCGATCGCCAGCAGGTCGAAGGCGACGAAGTCGGCCGGGGTGGTCTCGGCCAGCAGCTTCACCCGGGAGGCGGCCGGATGGATGCGCTGGGCCAGCAGCTCGAAGTCGAGCCGCGGCTGCCCACCCGGCCCGTCCCGGCGGATCACGATCAGCTCGCCGTCCACCGCGCACCGCGGCGGGAGCTGCCGGCGGGCCTGCTCGACCACCTCGGGGAAGTAGCGCGTCATCGACTTGCCGCCCCGGCTGGCCAGCTCGACCTCGTCGCCGTCGCGGAACACGATGCAGCGGAAGCCGTCCCACTTCGGCTCGTAGGTGAGGCCGTGGTCGGTGGGCAACTCGGCCACGCTCTTGGCCAGCATCGGCTCGACCGGAGGGTTGATCGGCAGGTCCACGGCGACCAGTCAACCAGACCCCACCGACAGTGGTGAGGCAGATCACCGCGGGCGGCCGGGCGGCGTGTCCCGTCCCGACCGCGTTCGTCACCGCCGCCCGAATGGTGAAACCGCAGGTCAGAGCTACCGTCGCGGCGTGCCGGAGTGGAGTTGCGGATGCTGTGGGCGCTGGCGGGTCAGCGTCGAGTTGATCCGTGGCCGCTACCGCTACCGGCTGGCGCACCGCTATCCGCCCGAGCGCGGCGGTGGCGTCAACGTCCTCGGCGAGGTCGGCTCGGTCGCCGAGCTGGAACGCCTGCTGACGCGGTACGCCCCGGTCACCCTGGCCGATCTCCGCGAAGCCGCCTGATCCGCCGGACCGGCCCGTGCCATCGCCCCGACCCGCGCGAGACGGCGCCGCCCGCGCATCTCCCGGGCGCGGCAAACCGGCGATCTCGGAGTTGTGGCACCTCGGAAAACCGTTGACCGGACATCCTGGGCGCCACAAGTCCACGATCGGCGAGCCGGGCGAGCGGGAGCGGGCAGGGCGGGCGGGGCGGACAGGGCGGGCGGGGCGGCGGGCGGGCGGGGTCCGGGCATAGCCTGAGTGGACCGTCCACGGGGGAGGAACGCCGATGCGGTTCGTCGAGTCCGTCGAGATCGCCGCCGACGTCGAACAGGTCTGGGCAGTGCAGAGCGACATCGAGCGCTGGCCGGAGTGGACGCCCTCGGTCACCGCCGCCCGCCGGCTGGAGCCCGGTCCGCTGGCACTCGGCTCCACCGCCCGGCTGGAACAGCCGCGCCTGCCTCCGGCGGTGTGGCGGGTCACCGAGATCGAGCCGCCGTACTCCTTCGTCTGGGAGTCGGCGGGCCCCGGTGTGCGGACCCGGGGCGAGCACCGGCTGGCGCCGACCGGCGACGGGCGCACCCGCGCCGAGCTGGTCCTGACGCAGACCGGTCCGCTGGCCGGGCTGGTCGGGCTGCTGGCCGGGCCGATGGTGCGCCGTTACCTGCGGCAGGAGGCGGACGGGCTCAGGCGTCGCTGCGAGCCGAACTGAGCGTCTTCTCCAGCACGGCGAGGCGGTTGCCGTTCTCGTCCGGCCGGTACGACACCACCCGGTAGCCGCGCCCCGCGTACAGGGACAGGTTCGTCGCGCTGTCCGCGCCGGTGAACAGCGCGAACCGGGCCACCCGGTGCGCGCAGGCCTGCTCGACGGCGTCCAGCAGCCGCCCGCCGACGCCCCGGCCCTGCTGGTCGGGCGCGACCGAGAGGCGGCCGACGTGTGCGGTGTCGCCGTCGACGCGGGCGCGTACCGAGCCGACCAGGCGGGTGCCGTGCCGGGCGGTGAGCACCACGTCCGGCCCGGTCAGCGCCGCCCGTACCTCGTCCAGCGTCTCGGTCAGCGGGGGCAGGAACACGTCGCGGTAGCGCTGCGCCTCCACCAGGTACGCGGCACGCTGCACGGTGAGGATCTCCCCGGCGTCGGCGATTCCGGCGGGGGCGATGGTCACGTCGGTCACCGGCTCAGCTCACCACAGCCCGCCCGGGCGGCCGTACCCTGGCGGGGGTGATCCCGCGAGCGAGGAGGTGACCGGCGTGCCGGAGTTGACGTACCCGGAGGTGGGCGCGACCCGCGACGGCGGCCTGCCGGCCGGCTACCACCACCTGCGCCACCGGGTCTGGCTGCCGGACGACGGTTTCCCGGTCGCGGTGGACGCGGTGCTCGGCTGGCGGCTGCACCGCGCGGCCGGCGTGGTGATGCGCACGGACGCGCCGCGCGCCGCCCCCGGGGTACGGGCCACGCCGGGCGTCGGTGTCGGCCCGGTGCGGCTGTGGGGCCCGACCGAGGTGGTCTGGACGGTGGACGAGCCGGACCGGGCCGGGTTCGGCTACGGCACGCTGCCCGGGCACCCGGAGGTCGGTGAGGAGGCGTTCCTGGTGACCCGGGGCGCCGACGGCGTCTGGTTCGAGGTGACCGCGTTCAGCCGCCCGGCCCAGTGGTACGCGCGGGCCGGCGGACCGGTCGTGCTCGGTTTCCAGCGGGTGTACGCCTGGTGGCTGGGGCGGACGCTGCGGCGGCTGTGCCGGCGGCGCTGAGGCGGTCAGTAGCGGGCGAAGGAGCGGATCGGGGTGCGCGGGCCGTACTTCGGGGCCTGGACGCCCGCCGCCTCCAGCAGCACGCACACCCGGCCCCGGTGCCCCCGGAACGGCTCCAGCAGCGCCAGCATCCGGGCGTCGTCGCCGCGCGGCTCACCGGCGAGCGCCCACGCCACCGTGTTCGGCACGTGGTAGTCGCCGACGCTCACCGCGTCCGGATCCCCGTACGCGATCCGCACCACCTCGGCGGCGGTCCACGGCCCGATCCCGGGAATCGCGGTGAGCCGCCGGGTGGCCTCCGCCGAGTCGGCGCAGCGTTCCAGCCGGTCCGCGACGGCCGCCGCGCGGCGCAGCGTGTCGGCGCGGCGCTGCTCCACTCCGAACGGGTGGAACACCCAGTACGGCGTGGTCGCCACCGCGGCCGGCTCCGGCGGCAGCAGCAGCGGTTGCAGCGGGCCGGGCGCGGGCTCCCGGAAGTGCCGCACGGTAGCGGCGTACGCCCGGTACGCCTCCTTGCCGGTGACCTTCTGCTCGAAGACCGCCCGCAGCAGCCGGGGGAAGATCTGCCCGGTGGCGGGCATCCGCAGCCCGTGGTGCGTGTGGGCCAGCCGGGCCACCAGCGGGTGCGCGGCGGCCAGCGCGGCGAACCCGGTCAGGTCGTCGCACAGCCCGGCGATCCGGTCGGCCCGGTCGACCGCCCAGGCCGCCCCCGGGCCGTACCCCTCGGCCAGCAGCTCGCCGGTCTCCGGTCGCAGCGCCAGCGTGGCCGGGCCGTCCGGGGTGCGGGTGGCCCACCAGAAGGTGCCGGCGGCGATCCGCGCGCACGGGTCGTACGGGCTGAAGGTGAGCGCCCGCACCGAGGCGGCCAGCCGGTAGCCGGCCGGCGGGCGCAGCGTGCGGCGGGCGTCGGGCGAGGTCACAGGGCCACTCTGCCACGCGACCCGGCCGTCACGCCGGGCACGCCCCGCGTGCCGGGAGGCGGGCCGATGCCGGTACGCCCCGCCTCCCGGGTCCGCGACGGTGACCGGCCGCGCCCTCCCCGGCGGCGGTCGGTCACCGTGTCCTGGCGCCTCAGTACGAGTAGTCCGAGCCGCCGCCGGAGCTGTTCGAGCTGCCCGCCGCGGGCGGCGCGACCGGCTTGGGCGTGCCGGTCGGCAGGCAGGTCAGGTTCTTCTTGCCGTTCGGGTCGACCACGAACCAGGTGCCGCCGACGCCCTGGCCCTTCCACTGGCCCGGCTTCTTGTCGCCGATGTAGCGGTAGACCGGCCAGCCGCCGACGGTGAGCTGCCGGGTGCCGTCCTGGCGGGTGATGGTGCCGACCTTGTCGTCGGAGACGCCACGCAGCTTCGGGTTGCCGTCGGTGAGCGACGGCGGCCAGACCTCGGCGCACTTGTCCACGCAGTTGGACTGCGGCGGGTCGGCGGAGTCCTTGTCGAACCGGTACAGCACCCAGCCGTCCTGGTCGGTGACGACGCGACCCATCCGGGGCAGCTTCTTGCCGACCAGCTCGTCGGTGATCTTCACGTTGGCCGGGGGCGCCTTGTCGGCCACCGGCTCCTCCTCGGGAGCCGCCGACGCCTCCGGCTCGGCCGCCGCGGTGGGCTCGGCCGCGGCGACGGCGACCGGCTCGGCCGCGCCCGAGTTCGCCCCGTTGTAGCCTGCTGGGGCGCAGGCCGTAAGTGCGACCATCGCGCTCGCGACGATGACGATCGTCCGCTTGTGGTGTGCCACGTGCCCTCCTCGTTCTTGGCAGTTCGCCGAGTAGTACGGGCGCGGCACTGTCAAGGTTGAACCGGCAACGGTGGCACATTTCACAGTGGGCCGATTGAACCGATGGGCGTTCCGCTGCGTGCGTCAGCACGAGGGGGCCCGCCGGCCCGGGCATGACACGACGGCGCCGGGTGGCCGAGCCACCCGGCGCCGTCGGCACCACCGATCAGATGTCGTCCACCGTCACCAGCGTGCTGGCCACCCCGTTCGCGTCGACCGACTGCACCTGGAGCTTGTCGATGTCGCGCACCGGGGCCGACGTGGACGCGCTCAGCTGTAGCGGAAGCTGGTTCTGGTTCGTCCCGTAGCCGCCGACCGGCACCGACCAGGTGGAGATCACCTCGCTCGTGGCGTTCTTGCGGACCACCACCAGCCGGCACGTGCGCGGCCCCGGCAGGCGGCTGAGCAGCACCCCGACCTGCGTGCCGTACTCCTTGCGGGCCAGCCACATCGTGGTCTGCACGCCGGTACCCGGGTCGGTCGCGTTGTGCTGGTCGCCCTCGATGCCCTCGGGCCCCCCGAGGCCCGGGTCGTTCGGGTCGCCCGGCTCGCCGCTCGGCGCCACGGACGGCGCGGCCTGCGTCGGCACCGCCTGCGGCGGTGCCGGATCGTCGCTGAGCATCCCGGCCGCCGCCGCGCTCGCGCCGCCGAACACCACCACGGCCGCCGCGGTCGCCAGCAGCTGACGCACCCGGGTACGACGGCGGTCCCGCCGTACCGCCATCAGCGTCCGGTCCAGCAGCGCCGGATCGGTGTGCGTCTGCTCCAGCGCGGCCATCGCCTCGCCGTCGATGCCGGAGAGCAGCCCCACCACCGGGACCATCGTCTCCAGTTCCGCCGCGCAGGCCCAGCAGGTGGCCAGATGCTCCTCGAAGCGCTCTGTGTCCTGCGGATCCAGCACGCCGAGCGCGTACGCGGCGACGTCCATGTGATCGGCCCGGCTCATTCGGTCACCCCCCTCTCCTGCAGAGCCGTGCGCAGCGCGCGCAGCGCGTAGTAGACCCGCGACTTGGCGGTGCCGAGCGGAAGCCCCAGCTCCTCGGCCGCCTCCGGCACGGTGCGCCCCCGGAAGTACGTCGCCACCAGGATCTCCCGGTGCGACTGGCTCAGCGTACGCAGCGCGTCCGCGACGGTCATCGTGCGCAGCACCCGATCGGTGCTGTCCGACTCGGCGAACATGGTCAGATCCCGGTCGTACGTCTCGGGCGGGCGGGCCTGCTCGCTGCGGTGCTCGTCGATGGCGATCCGCCGGGCCACAGTGACCAGCCAGGGGCGCAGCGAGCCCTGGCCCTGCACGCCGAGGCGGTGCGCGTTGCGCCAGGCCCGCAGCAGCGTCTCCTGCACGATGTCCTCGGCGCGCTGCCGGTCCCCGCCGGTCAGCCGCATCACGAACATCAGCAGCGGGCCGGCGTGCTCGGCGTACAGCAGGCGGATCAACTGGTCGGAGTGGCTGGCCTCGGCGGAGCTCGCCTGGTGGCGTCCGGGAGCGGGTCGCGGCGGCACCGGGTCATTCTGGCGATCGGTGGACCGGGCGTCGACCCCCCGGCCCGAACGCGAGGCGCGCGAGTGTGGTTGCGCCCGGGCGAACATCCACTCGGGCCGCGCCACCTCGCCGTGCCAGCCGGCCGCCACCGCATGCATGCAGACCTCCGCTGTCCGATCACATCAGCCGGCCCCCACGGGCATGGCCGCCCGGTGGTACGCAGCGACCAGCCGATCGGATCAACGTTTGACCGAGAAAATTCCCGGCGGTGGGGGAGTGGAGTCGACGGCGTCCGCGTCGTGGACCACAGCGGCGCCGGCGGTGAACCGGTCCAGCTCGGCGCCGGCCAGCACCCGGCCGGGGAACCAGTCGCCCGCCGCCCGCCGGGTCAGCTCCGGCACCGGCGGCTCCACCCGGGACGCCACCAGCACCAGGTTGCCGTAGCGTCGGCCGCGCAGCACCGCCGCGTCGCCGACCAGGCAGGCCCGGGGCAGCACGGTCCGCACGGTGGCGACCTGCGACCGGGCGTGCCGCAGTGGCGGGCCGTCGGCCACGTTCGCCAGGTAGCTGCCGCCGGGCGCGAGCACCCGGGCCACCTCGGCGGCGTACTCCACAGAGGTCAGGTGCGCCGGGGTACGGGCGCCCGCGAACACGTCCGCGACGATCACGTCGTACGCGCCGTCCCGGCTCGACGTCAGCGTCGCCCGCGCGTCGGCCACCCGGACCTTCAGGCGTGGATCCGACGGCCAGGGCAGCTCGCGGCGGACCAGCTCGACGAGCGAGCCGTCCAGCTCGGACACCCGCTGGGTCGAACCCGGCCGGGTGGCCTGCACGTAGCGGGGCAGGGTGAGCGCGCCGCCGCCCAGGTGCAGCACCCGCAGCGGTGCGCCGGCCGGCGCGACCAGGTCCAACGCGGCGGCCAGCCGCCGGACGTACTCGAACTCCAGGTGCGCCGGGTCGGTCAGGTCCACATGCGACTGCGGCGCGCCGTCCAGCAGCAGCGTCCACGAACCCGGACGGTCGAGGTCCGGCACCAGCTCGGCCCGCCCGGTGTCGACGTCGGCCACCACCCGGTCGGAGTCGCGTCGCCGGCCCATCAGCGCCGCATCCCGCGCGCCGCGCCGGTGAGCACCCGGTGCAGCAGGCGCGCGTCGCCGAGCATCCCGCGCAGCCGCCGTTCCAGCCCGGCGATCGGCACCAGGTTCTGCGGGGCACGCGGATCCTTGTACGGCGTGGAGGCGAACCGGGGCAGCGTCACCAGCGACAGGTCGGCCAGCGCCACCGCCTCCGGCACGGTCAGGTCGGCCGAGCACTCCACCCGCACGATGCCCGCCCACGGCGCACCGGCGCGCACCGGCAGCCGCAGATACCACGACCAGCCGCCCCACGCGGTGCCCAGCCGGAACACCGGGCAGCGCTCACCCGGCGCCAGCCCGGTCACCACGGCGGTGAGCCGGGCGTCGAGATACTGGCTGTGCTGCGTCTTGATGTACCCGAGCGTGCGCGGCAGGTTGCGTCGGCTGCGCAGCGGGCCGTCCACCACCAGCAGGTCGCCGTCGGTGCGTACCGCGTCGGAGACGGCCACCTCCAGCGCGGTCAGCGGCGCCTGCACCGCCGCGGGCAGCTTGCTCAGCTCACCGGTGCCGCTGACCCGGTGCACCGGGTAGCGGACCGACCCGGCGACCACGTCCTGCGCCGACGGGCTCGCCGTGAACAGGCCCCGGCCCACCCGGGCGCCGGCCAGCTCGGCGACGCCCCGGTCCAGGTCGCAGCGCACCACACCGGCCGCGTACGAGGCGGCGATGCCGGGGAACGAGCCGCCGTCCTCCTCGGCCGTCCAGACGCTGGCGTCGATCCGGCGTACCCCGTCGACAAGCAGCACCACGTCCGGCGACCGCACGTCCGCGCGGCGGCCGATCGCCCGCCAGTCGGTGGCCGGCAGCTCGACGTCGGCGTCGACCTGGGCGCTGCTCGGCGCGGCCGGCCCGGAACCGCCCGCCGCCTCGAACGACGCGCCGTACGACGGATCCCAGGCGTCGACGAAGAACGCCGGCGACGGCCCGGTCACGCGGCGCTCCGCCGGGCCGTGCCGGTCACAGGCCGGTCCGTTCCACGCGGGCCGTCCGCGCGTCCTTGCGGACCTCGAACCGGACCGGGATGCGCTCGGCCAGCGCCGGCACGTGGGTGACCACGCCGACCATCCGGTCGCCCCGGGCGGCCAGGTTCTCCAACGTCGCCGCGACCGTGTCCAGCGTCGCCGCGTCGAGCGTGCCGAAGCCCTCGTCCAGCACGATCGACTCCAGGCTCGCGGCGGTGGTGGACATGCCGGCGAGCTGCTCGGACAGCGCCAGCGCGAGCGCCAGCGACGCCTGGAACGTCTCCCCGCCGGACAGCGTCCGCACCCCGCGCCGCAGCCCTGCGTCGTAGTGATCCACCACGAAGAACTCACCCTTGTCGTGGACCAGGTCGTACTGCCCGCCGGACAGCTCCCGCAGGATCCGCGACGCGCCGTCGACCAGCAGGTCCAGCGCCTCGGTGAGCAGCCAGCGCTCGAAGTTGTTCGCCCGCAGGTGCGAGGCGAGCGCCCGGGCGACCCGCGCCTCGTGCTCGTGCCCGGCCCGCTGTTCCCGCAGCCCGGCGGCCTGCTCGCGGCGCTCGTCGAGGCGGCGCAACTCGGCCTCGGCCCGCTCCACCGCCACCGCCACGTCGCGCGGCGCGTCCTGCGGTGCGTCCAGCCCGGCCGCGGTGAACAACGCGGCGATCCCATCCGCGACCTCGGCCGCGGCCCGCTGCGCCGCCTCCACCGACGCCGCCAGCCCGTCCCGCTCCGCGCGCCGCGCCTGCGCCTGCTCACCGGCCCAGCCGGCCAGCACCGCCCAGGCCGCCGCCACGTCGTCCCGGTCGGCGGCCGGCGGCCCGAACCGGGCCAGCCCGTCCCGGACCGCGTCGAAGTCGCGCCACGCCCGGCGCAGCCGCTCCTGCGCCGCGTCGAGCGAGCCCCGCGCCCGCCGGGCCGCCTCCCGGCCGGCCCGCACGGCGCCCGCCGCCTCCTCCAGCGCGGTACGCAGTCGCGCGTGCTCGGCCAGCGACTCGCGCAGCCGCTCCGGCGCCGGCGCGTCCGCGAGCTGCTCATCCAGCTCGGCCAGGCGCGCGCCGAGCTGGTCGTGCTGGGTACGGGCGCGCAGCAGCACCCGGTCCAGGTCACGGGCCGCGGCGTCGCGTTCCTGCTCGACCCGCCTGGCCGCCTCGCTCGCCGCCCGCGCCGCCTTGCCCGCCTCGATCGCCCGGCTCACCGCCGAACCCTTCGGCACCGCCGGCACCGTGGTGACCGGCTGCTCGCACACCGGGCAGGGCGCACCGCCGACCAGGTGCGCCCGCAGCGCCACCGCCTGGTCGGCGGCCTTCGCCTCCTCGTGCGCGCGGAATGCCGACTCCAGCTCCGTCTCGGCCCGCTGCGCGTCCGTCCGCGCCGCCGCCAGCGCCGCCACCGCCGCGTCGTGCTCGGCCCGCGCCGCGTCCACCGCCGCGCGAACCGTCGCCGCCTCCGCGGTCAGCCGGTCCCGGTCCGCGTACGCCTTCAGGTGCAGCCGCAGCGCGCTCTCGTCACCGGCGGCGGCCAGCTCCCCGCGCAGCTTCTCCTCGCGCTCCTCGGCCAGCCCGACCGCGCCCGCCGCCTCGTCGGCGGCCACCCGGGCCGCCGCCACCGCCCGCGCCAACTCGGCCGTGCCGTCCGGCGGCCGCACCCCGGCCAGCACACCCAGCTCGGCGTCGAGGGCGGCCAGCGCGGCGGCCCGCTCACCCGCCGTCGCCCGGGCCCGCTCCCACTCGGGTACGGCGGCAGCGACCGCGGCGGCCAGCTCGCGCATCGCGTCCACCCGCTCCCGGGCCGTGGCCAGGCTGTCGTCGTCGACGTCGGCGAGCCCGCCGAGCATCTTGTCGACCGTCTCCAGCTTCGCCTCGGCCTGCCCGGCCCGCTCGACGGCCTTCTTCTGCACGTTCTCGTAGACGCCCAGGCCCAGCAGGTTCACCAGGATCTGCTGGCGGGTGGCCGGCTTGGCGTGCAGGAAGTCGGCGAACTGCCCCTGCGGCAGCACCACGCACGAGGTGAACTGCTCGTACGGCAGCCCCACCGCGTCCAGCACCGCCTGCTCCATCTCGGCCGGGGTGCCGGCCACCACCTCGCCCAGGTCCTCCGGGCTGAGCCCGGTGTCGAGCTTGGTGACGTCGAAACCCGGCGGCATGAGCTGGAGACCGGCGTTCGCCGTCTTCACTGTGCCCCGCCCGTCGCGCCGGACCACCCGGGTCGCCACGTAGCGGTCCCCGGCCGACTCGAAGACCAGGCGCACCCGCGCCTCGGTCGCCGACGGCGCCAGCGCGTTCGCCAGGCCCCGGGCGCCGCCCCAGCGCGGCACCGTGCCGTAGAGCGCGAAACAGATCGCGTCGAGCACCGTCGACTTGCCCGAACCGGTCGGCCCGACCAGCGCGAAGAAGTCGGCGTCGGTGAAGTCGACTGTGGTCTCGTCGCGGAACACCGTGAACCCGGCCATGTCCAGCCGCATCGGCCGCATCAGTGCTCCACCTCCTCGAGCAGCTCGTCGAAGAGTTCCCGGACACCCTCGTCGGCGTGCCCGCGGCTGTCCAGGTAGTCGCCGAACAACTCGCCCGGCGACCGGCCGGCCCGCTGGGCCGTCCGGGTGCCGCTGCCCGGCGCGGGCACCAGGTCCGGGTCGATCCGGATCTCCAGCGCCCGGGGCAGCAGCTCCTGCACCTCCTCGCGCAGCCCGGCCCGGGGCTGCTCCCGGACGTAGACGCGCAGCCAGCCCTCCGGCGCCTCGACCTCGGCGAGCTGCGCGAGCGTGCCGCGTACCGTGCGCAGCGGCACCGCACCCGGCACCGGCACCTCCCGGATGCGGGCGGCGGTGGTCGCGGTCACCTCCACGATCGTCACCGAGGAGACGTTCTCCTGCTCGCCGAAGTCGACGGCGAGCGGGCTGCCGCTGTAGCGGATCGGGCACGGGCCGATGACCCGCTGCGAGCGGTGCAGGTGACCGAGCGCCACGTAGTGCGCGTTGCCGGGGAAGACGGTGGCCGGCACCGCGTACCCCAGCACCGTGTGCGCGTCGCGCTCGCCGCCGCCGGTGCTCGCCCCGACCACAGTGAGGTGGGCGGTGACCAGGTGCACGCGGTCCGGCTCGGTGAACCCCTCGGCGAGCCGCTCCAGCACCCGGCCCAGGTGGTCGGCGTACGTCTGGTTGGCCTCGGCCGGGGTGAGCGTGTACATCTCCACCGCGCGCACCGCGTACCGCTGGGACAGGAACGGCAGCGCGGCGAGCCGCCACCGCTCCCCGCCGGCGGTGACCCCGTCGACGACGTGCTCGTCCGGGTTCTCCCGCACGCTGCCACGCAGTGTGATCCCGGCGGCCTCGGCCCACGGGCGCAGCGCGTCCAGCGCCGCGCCGTTGTCGTGGTTGCCGCCGATCGCCACCACGTCCGCCCCGGTCCGCCGCAACGCGGTGAGCGCCCGGGTGACCAGCCGGGTGGCCTCCGGGGTGGGGGCGGCCGTGTCGTACAGGTCACCGGCGACGATCACCAGGTCGGGCCGTTCGCGCTGGGCGATCTCGATGACCTGGGCGAGGACCTGCTTGTGCTCCTCGGCCCGGGACTGCCCCTTGAGGACCTTGCCGACGTGCCAGTCGGAGGTGTGCAGGATCTTCATCTGGGTGCCGCCTAGAACGGGATGTCGTCGTCGGAGGAGCCGGAGCCGACCACCGCGAACGGATCGGCGGCCTGGGTGATCGACCGTAGCGTCTCCGAGGGCGCGCGGCCCGCCTCCGAGACCCGGGTGGCCCACGCCGGGAACGGGAACTCCAGGCAGAGCGGCACCGGGATGTCCGGCTGGTTGACGAACATCGTGCCCGGCTTGGCCAGCAACGCCCGCTGCCGCTGGGCGGGCGGCAGGAAGCCGTACTCCGGGCGGGACGCCTCGGCCGGGTCGAGCCGGCCCACCACCCGGATCGCCGAGTTGGTGACGATCCGCCGTTCCACCTCGCTCGCGGTCTGCTGCGCGCCGACCAGGATCACACCCAGCGAGCGGCCCCGCTCGGCGATGTCGAGCAGCACCTCCTTGATCGGCGACGAGCCCTCCCGCGGCGCGTACTTGTTCAGCTCGTCGAGCACGACGAACAGCAGCGGCTTGGCCGTGCCCGCCTTCTCCTTGCGCTCGAACTCGCTCTTGAGCGTCACACCGACCACGAACCGCTGCGCGCGATCCGGCAGGTTGTGCAGGTCGACCACGGTGACCTGGGCGCTCTCCGCCGTGTTGATCGAGTGCGGGCGGCGGCTCGCCAGATCGCCCCGGATCAGTCGGCCCAGGTCCTTCTTGCTGCCGATGAGCCGGCGGGCGAACGCGTTCACGGTGCCCAGCCCGACCGCGCTGCCGGCCCACTCGCCGCGCGTCTCGTCGTCGTTCAGTTGCTCGACCACGTGGTCGACCAGATCGGCGTACGAGCCGAGCCGCACGCCGTCGATGCTCACCCCGCCGTCGGCCGGCTGGGCGTAGCGGGCCAGGTGCGCGGCGACCGAGTGGACCACCATCGTGTACTGCTGGCGCTCGTCGTCGGCGTCGGCGAACACGTACGGCAGGAGCCGGTCGGCGCAGAACTCGGACAGCGTCCAGTAGAAGCTGTCCACGCCGGTGAGCCGGCTGCTCACATCCGGCGTGCCGGAGGAGTCGCCGACCCGCGGCGGGGCGTACACCCGCACGTCCGGGAACGCCCCGGCGTCCAGGCCCAGCTTCGCGTACGCCGCCCGGGTCGGGTCGTCGAGCCGGCTGTTCGGGTGGTCGAGGAAGAGCAGGTCCTCGCCCTTGACGTTGAAGATCAGCGCCTTCGCGTTCACCGCGTCGCCGCCCAGCACGCCGGAGCGGAACACCGAGTAGAGCAGGAACGTGGCGAAGCTCGTCTTGGTGGCGACACCGGAGATGCCGGAGATCGACACGTGTGCGCCCCGGGTGCCGTCGAGGAAGTCGGCGTTGAGGTAGACCGGCACGCCGTCGCGGCCCATCCCCATCGGGATCCGCCGCTCCATCCGGTCGAAGTGCAACGCCCGCGCCCGCGCGTCGCCCTCGGCCCGGTGCACCACCGCGCCCGGCGTCGGCGGCACGTAGAACTCCGGGTCGACCCGCGTCGTGGTCACCTCGGCCGCCTCCTGCACCTGCGCCGGCAGCGTGCCCTCGGCGATGGCGAAGACGTCGGAGTCGAACTGCGCCCCCTCGTGCCGGGCCCGCACCTGGGTCACCACCCCGGCGATCGTCACCGGCTCACGGTCGGGCAGATCGCGGCGGGTCACCACCACGTCGTCCAGTTGCAGGTAGCTGCCCGGCGCGACAGCCGTCCAGAAGGTGAGCGGGGTGGCGTCGGCGGTGCCGAGCACCCGGCCGACACCCTCGCCGGGCCCGTCGAGCTGGTCGTCGGTCATCGGCGGTCTCCGGTCGGCTGGTCGTACCGTTGGCGGTGCACGTCGTGCATCCTGCCCGAGGGATGCGACAGGTTGCCACGCGACGCGGCGGACGCCACGCCACCCGTGCGCCGAACGGTAGCCGCCCGAATCCGCCCGGCCACGGTGCGTGTGTTTCCTCCGTGTCCGGCCCGCCCGAGCACGGTGCGGTGCGGAGTCGCTCAGGCGGCGGGAGCGGAACCGGCGGGCGGAGTCTGCGCGGGGTCGCGTGCGTAGCGCAGCATCAGCACCCCGTCGGCGGCGGCCAGCACGTGACACAGCGGCAGGTGGCGCGGGACGCCGGCGTCCCCGGCGGTGATCCGGCCCGGACCGGCGCCGGCGAGCAGCGGCGCCACCGTCAGGCACAGCTCGTCGACCAGGTCCGCCGCGGTGAGCGCGCCGAACAGGTGCGGGCCGCCCTCGCAGAGCAACTGGTCCAGCCCGCGTCGGCGCAGCTCGGCCAGGCCGGCGGCCAGGTCGACCCGGTCGGTGCCGCAGCGGACCACGTCGGCCACGTCGGTCAGGCCGGGCGGCGGCACGGCGCCGGCGTGGGTGAGCACGATCGGCCGGACCGGCGCGTCGGCGAAGGCGGCCTGCGCCGGGTCGAGGGCGAGCGAGCCGGAGACGACCACGAGCGTCGGGTACTCGGCCAGTCCCCGCTCGCGGCGCCAGGCCCGGCGCTGCGGGCTCAGCCGCACGGCCCGGTAGCCCTCGTGCCGCAGCGTGCCGGCGGCCACCACGAGGGCGTCGCAGAGCATCCGCAGCAGCCCGAAGACCCGCTTGTCCGGCTCGCCGGAGAGCCCGGCGGAGTAGCCGTCCAGAGTGACCGCGCCGTCGGCGCTGGCGACGAAGTTGACCCGCAGGTGCGGGTGGCCCGCCCGGCCGTAGAGCGCGGTGAGCTGCGGATCGGTGAGCGCGCCGGTGGCGGGTGCGGGCCAGATCCGTTCGATCGGGGTTCCGACGCTCATTCGCCGGCCGGACCGGTGACCGGAGGGGTGGGTTCGGGGGTACGGTGCTGGCAGTCGCACCACTTCCGGCCGGGACAGTCGTCGTGCCGCCGTTCCCGGCAGGCTCGGCAGATCATGCTGGCAGCCTAGGCCCAGGAAGGACGGGACGTCGTGTCGCGTCAGATCTTCCAGCTCAAGGTGTCGCTGGCCGGCGTCCGGCCGCCGGTGTGGCGGCGGGTGCTGGTGCCCGGCGGCTTCAGCCTGGACCGGCTGCACCGGGTGATCCAGCACGCGATGGGCTGGCGCGACTGCCACCTGCACTCGTTCGACGTCGGCGGCCGGCAGTACGGCGAGCCCGACCCGGACGGCGAACTGGCGCTGCGCGACGAGCTGGACGTCCGGCTGGACGCGCTCGTGGGCAAGGGCGACCGGTTCCGCTACACCTACGACTTCGGCGACTGGTGGCAGCACGACCTGGTGGTGGAGGACTGCTGCGCCGCCGACCCGGACGAGCGCTATCCGGTCTGTCTGGACGGCGAGCGCGCGTGCCCGCCCGAGGACGTGGGCGGCACGGCCGGTTACGCGGTCCTGCTGGCCGCGCTCGCCGACCCGGCGCATCCGGAGCACCTGGCCATGCGCGAGTGGGCCGGCGTGGCGTTCGATCCGGCCGCCTTCGATCCGGTCCGCGCCACCGTCCTGCTGCGCCGCTGCTGCTGACCACGGTGCCGCCCCGCCGCTGACGGCAGGGCAGGCAGTGCCGCTGCCAGCGGGCTCCGCGAGGGGCCGAGCGTCCAGGCGGTAACGAAATGGGAACGCTCCCAACGGTCTATTGACACCCCTGTCACCTCCCGGCAACCTCATGGGAGCGCTCCCGGGAGTGGTGCGGATCTCGTTCCTGCCCGCTCCGGCCCGCGCGACACGCACCCCCACCACACAGCAGATATCGCCTCACCACCGAAAGAGGGGTCTCGGATGAGCGTCCCAATCCGTCGTCGGCGCTTCGCGGCCATCGCGCTCGCGTCCGTCGTCGTGCTCGGCACCACCGCCGCCTGTAGCGACGACTCGGACAGCAACGGCAGCGGCGGCAGCGACGGCCCGATCACCCTCGTCGTCGACGTCTTCGGCGACCAGGGCTTCGGCTACGAAGAGCTGTACAAGCAGTACGAAGCGGAGCACACGAACGTCAAGATCCAGGAGCGGGGCAAGGGCCTCGGCCTCGGTGACTACAACACCCGCCTGACCCAGCAGATCACCGCCGGGTCGGGCGCCGGCGACGTGGTGGCCCTGGAAGAGGGCACCATCGTCCAGTTCTACGCCCAGGCCGACAAGTTCGTGAACCTGGCCGACCACGGCGCGAACGACCTCAAGGGCAACTTCCTGCCGTGGAAGTGGGAGCAGGGCACCACCCCGGACGGCAAGGTGCTGGGCCTCGGCACCGACGTCGGCTCGATGGCGCTGTGCTACCGCAGCGACCTGTTCAAGGCCGCCGGGCTGCCCACCGACCGCGAGCAGGTCGGCGCGCTCTGGCCGACCTGGGACGAGTTCATCGCCACCGGCCAGAAGTTCGCCGGCGCCGACAAGAAGCACAAGTTCGTCGACTCGGCGACCAACTTCTTCAACGTGGTGCTGATGCAGGTCGCCGGCCAGGGCAGCGGCTACACGTACTACGACAAGAGCAACAAGATGGTCATCGACCAGAACCCGGACGTGAAGACCGCGTACGACCTCACCACCAAGATGATCGCCGCGGGGCTGTCCAACAACCTCCAGTCGTTCTCCAACGAGTGGAACGCCGGCTTCAAGAACGGCACCTTCGCCACCATCGCCTGCCCCGCCTGGATGACCGGTGTCATCAAGGGCCAGGCCGGTGACGCGGCGGCCGGCAAGTGGGACATCGCCAAGGCGCCGGGCGCCGGTGGCAACTGGGGCGGCTCCTTCCTCGGCGTGCCGAAGTCGAGCAAGCACCAGAAGGAGGCCGCGGAGCTGGCCAAGTTCCTGACCAGCGCGAAGGGTCAGATCGGCGCGTACAAGGCGGTCGGCAACCTGCCCTCGAACCCGCAGGCGCTCACCGACCCGGCCGTGGCCGACTCGACCAACGAGTACTTCAGCAAGGCCCCGGTCGGCAAGATCTTCGCCACCGGCGCCACCGACCTGAAGCCGGTCTACCTCGGCCCGAAGAACAACGCGGTCCGCACCGCTGTGGAGAACAGCCTGCGCGCCGTGGAGCAGGGCAAGTCGGCCGGCGAGCAGTGGCAGACGGCCCTGAAGAACGGTGCGGCTGCCGGTAAGTGACCGGTTGAGCCGCCCGCGGGTGGCGTCGGCAGCCCCGGCTGCCGGCGCCACCCGCGGTGCCCGCAGAGTCCGGCGTCGCCCGTGTGGCGGGTGACGCCGGCCGAGGAGAAGGACTCCCCATGAGCCTCGACCTGCACGCCGCGGCGCCGCCCGAACCCGGCCCGCCGCGCGCCGCCCGTCATTCGCGCCGCCGTTCCGCCTCCCTGACGCGCCTGGACCTGAAGTACTCGCCGTACCTGTACGTCCTGCCGTTCTTCGTGATCTTCGCCGTGTTCGGCGTGTACCCGATCGCGTACACGGTCTGGATCGCGCTGACCGACCGGTCGCCGCTGAACTCGACGATCTCCTTCGTCGGGATGGACAACTTCGTCGAACTGATCACCCAGGACCCGCAGTTCTGGAACGCGGTGGTCAACACCTTCGGCATGTTCCTGCTCTCCACGGTGCCCCAGTTGCTGCTGGCGCTGATGCTCGCCAACGCGCTGAACCGGAAGCTGCGCGCGCAGACGTTCTTCCGGATGGCCATCGCGATGCCGATCATCACCTCGACCGCCGTGGTCGCGCTGATCTTCTCGATGATCTACGCCAAGGACTTCGGCCTGGTCAACTGGCTGCTCGACAGCGTCGGCCTGGATCCGATCGACTGGCGGGCGAACCGCTTCGCCTCGTGGTTCGCCATCTCCACCATGGTCGACTGGCGCTGGGTCGGCTACAACGCGCTGATCTACCTGGCCGCCATGCAGTCGATCAGCAAGGACATGTACGAGGCCGCGGCGCTGGACGGCGCCTCCCGGCGGCGCCAGTTCTGGTCCATCACGGTCCCGCAGCTGCGCCCCACGATCATCTTCACGCTGATCATCTCCACCATCGGCGGCCTCCAGTTGTTCACCGAGCCCCTGCTGTTCACCAGCGGCTCGGGCGGTCTCTCCGGCGGTTCGGAGGGCCAGTTCCAGACCATCACGATGTACCTGCTCGACGTGATGAACCAGCGCTTCAGGTGGGGTTACGCCGGAGCGGTCGCGCTCGTGCTCTTCGTGCTCATCGCGTTGATGTCGGCGATCAACTACCTGCTCGCCCGCCGCATCAGCTCCGACAAGTGAGGTGACGAGATGACGACCACCGCCGTCCGCCCGCCCACCCGGCAGAGCCCGCCGGTGAAGACCACCCATCGGGCCGAGCGGCTCTGGAAGGCCAGCCCGCTCACCATGATCGGCCTGATCTTCGGCGTGCTGCTCTCCCTGTTCCCGTTCTACTGGATGATCGTGATCGCCAGCCGGACGAACGACGCGGCCAACTCCTGGCCGCCGCCGTTCCTGCCCGGCGGCAAGCTCGGCGAGAACATCGAGCGGGTGCTCGCCAACAGCGACGCCAACATCGTCAAGGGCCTGATGAACTCGTTCCTGGTCTCCGGGACGATCACCGTCGCGACCGTGTTCTTCGGCTCGCTGGCCGGCTTCGCGTTCGCCAAGCTGCGCTTCCGGGGCAAGAACGCGCTGCTGCTGATCATCCTCACCTCGATGATGGTGCCGATCCAGCTCGGCGTGCTGCCGCTGTACATCCTGATGGCCAAGCTCGAGTGGCTGAACACGATGCCGTCGGTGACCGTTCCGTTCCTGATCGGCGGCTTCGGCATCTTCATGATGCGCCAGTACGCCGAACAGGCGGTACCGAACGAGTTGATCGAGGCTGCTCGGGTGGACGGCTGCTCCACGTGGCGGGTGTACTGGCACGTGGTGGTCCCCGCGCTGCGTCCGGCCGCCGCGGTGCTGGGTCTGCTGACCTTCATGGAGCAGTGGAACCAGTTCTTCTGGCCGTTCGTGGTGCTGGCGGACCCGTCCAACCCGACCGTCCAGATCTCGCTGCGCAGCCTCAACACCGCCTACTTCGCCGACAACTCGCAGATCTTCGCCGGTACGTTGATCGCGACCCTGCCCCTGTTCATCGTGTTCGTTCTGTTCGGCCGCCAGATCATCGGCGGCATCATGGAAGGCGCCGTCAAGTCGTGAGCAACCCAGCAAGCCCGCCTGCCGTCGGCGTCCTCGACGCCGGTCCGGCCCTCACCTTCCCGCCGGACTTCCTCTGGGGCGCGGCCACCGCCGCGTACCAGATCGAGGGCGCGGCGACAGAGGGCGGCCGTGCCCCGTCGATCTGGGACACGTTCAGCCACACCGAGGGCCGGACGGTGGCCGGGCACACCGGCGACGTGGCGTGCGACCACTACCACCGGATGCCGGACGACGTGCGGCTGATGGCCGACCTGGGCCTGCGGTCGTACCGCTTCTCGGTGAGCTGGCCCCGGGTGCAGCCGGGCGGCACGGGCGGGATCAACCAGGAGGGCATGGACTTCTACCGCCGGTTGATCGACGAGCTGCTCGGCCACGGCATCGAGCCCTGGCTGACGCTCTACCACTGGGACCTGCCGCAGCCGCTGGAGGACGCGGGCGGCTGGCCGGCCCGGGACACCGCCGGCCGCTTCGCCGAGTACGCCCACCTGGTCGCCGAGGCGCTCGGTGACCGGGTGAAGTACTTCACCACGCTGAACGAGCCGTGGTGCTCGGCGTTCCTCGGCTACGGCTCGGGCGTGCACGCGCCGGGCCGCTCGGACGGCGCGGACGCGGTCCGGGCCGGGCACCACCTGATGCTCGGGCACGGCCTGGCCGTGCAGGCGGTACGCGCGGCCCGCCCGGAGGCGCAGATCGGCATCACCGTCAACCTGTATCCGGTCACCCCGGCCACCGGGTCGGCGGCGGACGCCGACGCGGCCCGCCGGATCGACGCGCTGGCGAACCGGTTCTTCCTCGACCCGGTGCTGCGCGGCGCGTACCCGGAAGACCTCGTGGCCGACCTGCGCGGCGTCACCGACATGGGGCACGTGCGCGACAGCGACCTGGCGACCATCTCCACCCCGCTGGACATGGTCGGGGTCAACTACTACAGCCGGCACGTGGTGGCCGCCCCGGTCGAGGGCGCGGAGCCGGAGCCCTACTGGCGGGCGCCGTCCTGCTGGCCGGGCAGCGAGGATGTCCGGTTCGTCACCCGGGGTGTCCCGGTGACGGACATGGACTGGGAGATCGACGCCCCCGGCCTGGTGGAGACGCTGGAGCGGGTCCACCGGGAGTACACCGACCTGCCGCTCTACGTCACCGAGAACGGCTCGGCGTTCGTCGACGAACTCGTCGACGGCCGGGTGGACGACCCGGACCGGCTGGCCTACTTCTCCGCGCACCTGCGCGCGGCGCACGCCGCGATCGAGGCCGGCGTGCCGCTCAAGGGCTACTTCGCCTGGTCGCTGATGGACAACTTCGAGTGGGCCTGGGGCTACACGAAGCGGTTCGGCATGGTCTATGTCGACTACGACAGCCAGGCCCGGATCGCGAAGTCAAGCGCCAGATGGTACGCCGACGTGATCCGACGCAACGGACTGCCCGCACAATAAGCTGGGCCAGCCAGTAACGGGCGGCCCGGCGCCGACGCCCCAATCGGTGCCGGGTCCGCCCGACCGTCGGAGGAGCACAGACGATGACAACGCAGCGCACCCGGTCGCTCGGGCGTCCGACCCTCGACGCGGTCGCGGCTCGCGCCGGCGTCGGGCGCGGCACGGTCTCCCGCGTGGTCAACGGCTCGCCGCAGGTCAGCCCGGAGGCGCGGGCCGCCGTCCAGCAGGCCATCGCCGAGCTGGGGTACGTCCCGAACCGCGCCGCCCGTGCGCTGGTCACCCAGCGGACCGACTCGGTGGCCCTGGTGGTGTCCGAGTCGGGGGAGCGGGTCTTCACCGAGCCGTTCTTCGCGGCCATCGTCCGGGGTGTCAGCTCCGGGCTGGTGGAGACGCCGATGCAGCTCTGGCTGGCCATGGTGCAGTCGCCGATCGAGCGGGAACGGGTGGAGCACCACCTGACCAACCAGCACGTGGACGGCGTACTCCTGCTCTCCCTGCACGACTCCGACCCGCTGCCCACGCTACTGGAGGAGCGCGGCCTGCCGACGGTGCTCGGTGGCCGCCCGGCCCGGATGCTGCACCCGAACGCGCAGCCGGCCTGGTTCGTCGACATGGACAACGTCGGCGGCGCGCGGCAGGCGGTCGAGCACCTGTTCCGCAAGGGCCGCCGGCGGGTCGCGACCATCGCCGGCCCGCAGGACATGGGCGCCGGCCTGGCCCGGCTCTCCGGCTACCGGGAGGCCGTGCGCGCGGCCGGCGGCCGGGTGGATCCAGGCCTGATCGCGTACGGGGACTTCAGCGAGGGCAGCGGCACCGCGGCCATGCGCCGGCTGCTCGACGTCTGCCCGGAACTGGACGCCGTGTTCGTCGCCTCCGACCTGATGGCCTTCGGCGCGCTGCGCGCGTTGCGCGAGGCCGGCCGCCGGGTGCCCGAGGACGTGGCGGTGATCGGCTTCGACGACGCGCCGATCGCGCGCCAGGCCGAGCCGCCGCTGACCACCGTGTTCCAGCCGGTGGAGGAGATGGGCCGGCAGATGGCCCGGCTGCTGGTCTCCCGCATCCGCGGCGAGGAGGTCCCCTCCCCGCACGTGCTGCTGGACACCGAACTGATCCACCGGGCCTCCGCCTGACCCATCCCTCGGCCGCGGCGGTCAGGCCCAGCGGCGCAGCTCGCGGCGGGCCAGCGACGCGCGGTGGACCTCGTCCGGGCCGTCGGCCAGGCGCAGCGTGCGGGCCTGTGCCCACAGCTCGGCCAGCGGGGTGTCCTGGCTGACCCCGGCCCCGCCGTACGCCTGGATGGCCTTGTCGATCACCCACTCGGCCATCAGCGGCGTAGCGATCTTGATGGCCTGGATCTCGGTGTGCGCGCCCTTGTTGCCGACGGTGTCCATCAGCCACGCGGTCTTGAGCACCAGCAGGCGGGCCTGCTCGATCCGCACCCGGGACTCGGCGATCCAGTCGCGTACCACGCCCTGCTCGGCGAGCGGACGACCGAACGCGACCCGGTCGAGGGCTCGCCGGCAGAGCAGTTCCAGGGCCCGCTCGGCCATGCCGACCAGGCGCATGCAGTGGTGGATCCGGCCGGGGCCGAGCCGGGCCTGGGCGATGGCGAAGCCGGTGCCCTCCTCGCCGATCAGGTTGTCCGCCGGCACCCGTACGTCGGTGAAGTCGATCTCGGCGTGCCCGCCGTGCGAGGCGTGGCTGTAGCCGAAGACCCGCATCCCGCGCCGTACCGTCACGCCGGGGGTGTCCCGGGGGACCAGGATCATGCTCTGCTGGCGGTGCCGGTCGGCGTCGGGGTCGGTCTTGCCCATCACGATGAAGATCTCGCAGCGCGGGTCCATCGCCCCGGACGACCACCACTTGCGGCCGTTGATCACGTAGTGGTCGCCGTCGCGGGTGATCCGGGTGGCGATGTTCGTGGCGTCGGAGGAGGCCACCTCCGGCTCGGTCATGCAGAACGCGGAGCGGATCTCCCCGGCCAGCAGCGGCGTGAGCCACTGCTTGCGCTGCTCCTCTGAGCCGAACTCGGTCAGCAGCTCCATGTTGCCGGTGTCCGGCGCGGCGCAGTTGAGCGCCTCCGGCGCCAGGTGCGGGCTGCGGCCGGTCAGCTCGGCCAGCGGCGCGTACTGGAGGTTGGTCAGCCCGGCGCCGTAGCGGGCGTCGGGCAGGAACAGGTTCCACAGCCCGCGTTCCCGGGCCTGCGCCTTCAGCTCCTCCATGACCGGCGGGCGGGCCCACGCGTCGCCGGCGGCGAGCACCTGCTCGTGGTGCACCGGCTCGGCCGGGTACACGCACTCGGTGAGGAACGCCTCCAGCCGTTGCCGCAGCTCGACCGTCCGGTCGTCGTACGCGAACTCCATCTAGCTCTCCCTCACCGCGCGCAGCCCGTGTGCCACGAGCGGCGCCACCATGTCGCCGATCCGGTCGAAACCCTCGCCCAGCGTCTGCCCGAGCGTGTGCCGGTAGTGGATGCCCTCGCAGATCACCGCGAGCTTGAAACAGCCGAGCGCCACGTGCCAGTGCAGCGGGCCGACGTCGACGTCACTGCGCCCGGCGTACCGCTCGATCAGTTCGGCGCCGGTGGGGAAGCCGGCGCGCGGCCCGATGCCGTCGGCCACCGGGTTGCCCTCGCCGTGGTCGCTGTCGCCGAGCACGTCCCAGTACGTCAGCAGCAGGCCGAGGTCGGCCAGCGGATCGCCGAGCGTGGCCATCTCCCAGTCGAGCACCGCCCGCACGGCCACCGGGTCGACGGTGGCGAGCAGATTGTCCAGCCGGTAGTCGCCGTGCACGATCCGGCCCGCGTTCGCGCCCTCGGGCACGCTGGCGGCCAGCGCGTCGCGCAGCTCGTCGATGCCGGGCAGCGGCCGGCTGCGGGACCGGTCGAGCTGGCCGGCCCAGCGGCGTACCTGCCGGGCCAGGTAGCCCTCCGGACGGCCGAAGTCGGCCAGCCCCACCTCGGCCGGCTCGACCCGGTGCAGCGTGGCGAGCGTGTCCATCATCGCCATCGCGAGGTCGCGCCGCTGGGCGCCGGTGAGCGCGTCGGTCTGCTCCCGCCGCCGGTAGACCTCGCCGTCGACTTTCGCCATCAGGTAGAACGGCGCACCGACGACGCTGTCGTCGGCGCAGAGCAGCAGCGCCTCCGGCACCGGTACGCCGGTCGGCGCGAGCGCCGAGATCACCCGGTGCTCCCGGGCCATGTCGTGCGCGGTGGCCAGCACGTGTCCCAGCGGCGGCCGGCGCAGCACCACCTCGCGGTCACCGGCGCGGAGCAGGTAGGTGAGGTTGGACTTGCCGCCGGCGATCAGCCGGGCCGACAGTGGCCCGCTCAGGTCCGGCCGGTGGACGGCCAGATGGGCGGCGAGCCGGTCGAGGTCGAGCCCGCGCGGGGCCGGACCGGTCGAGGGCGCGGCGACATCGGCGGCCGGATCGGTCATCCGATTAGTTGATGGCAGCTCAGCTTTGTTGTCAAGGTCGGGTTTTCCCGGCGGGACATGCACCTGCAACAGGGGCGAAATGGTCAGCCGGCAGGCTGGGCCCCAGCCTGCCGGCGCTCCGCCGGCCCGCCGAGCGGAGGGGATCAGACATGCTGCTGAGAGTTCGGGTGACCCTGCCGGACCGTCCGGGCACGCTCGGCCAGGTGGCCCGCACACTCGGCGTCTCCGGCGCGGACATCGTGCAGGTGGTGGTGCTGGAACGGCTCGGCGGCCGGGCGGTGGACGACTTCACCGTGGTCTGGCCCGGTGCGGCGCGGGTGGAGCGGATGCTCGCCGGGCTGGCCGCGATACCCGGCGTCCGGGTGGACGGCGTGTGGCGCGCGATCGGCGCGCCCACCACCACCGGTCAGGACGCCGAGCTGCTCGCCCAGGTGGCGGCCAACCCGGTCGACGGGATGGCCACGCTTGTCGACGCGGTGCCGGGGCTGCTCGCCGCGGACTGGGCGGTGGCCGCCGTCGTACCCCTGGACTGGGCCTCACGCAGCGGCGAGGCCGGCGTCGCGGCCATCGGGCACGCGAGCTGGCGGGCGCCGGCGCCGCCGCGCCTGCCGGAGGTGACCCCGCTGCGGGCGCGCGCGATGAGCAGCCCGGAGGGGCACCACTACGCGGTGGCGCCGTTCGGCCGGGCCGGGCTGGTGCTCGTGGTCGCCCGCGACCACAGCGAGCCGCTCACCGCCGCCGGGTTCCACTCCACCGAGGTGGACCGGCTCGCCCAGCTCGTCCGCGCCAGCGCGGTGATCCTCGGTGACCGGCTGGATCTGGTCGGCACGCCGCCCGTGACCACCGTCACCTGACCGGACGGCCGGCGTCACCCCGGGGCAACGGGCCCGCAACAGGCGGACGGCATGGTCGGTGCCGAGGAAGGGAGACAACCATGGCGCTGTGGCGGATCCGAGCCACCGTGGACGACCGGCCGGGCTACCTGTCGGTGCTCACGGCGAGCCTCGCGTTGCGCGGGGTCAACATCCTCAGCGTGCAGGTGCACACCACCGAGGCCGGCGCGGTCGACGACTTCCTGGTCGACGCGCCCGAGCAGGTGACCGAGGCCGAGCTGCGGGCCGCCGTGGAGCGGGGCCGGGGGCGGGACTGCTGGGTCGCGCGCAGCGGGGCGCGCGGGCTGGCCGACGAGCCGACCCGGCTGCTCGGGCTGGCCGGGCGGCTGGTCCGCGACCCGGACGCGACCGGTGAGGTGCTGCGGACGCTGCTCGGCGCGGACGCGGTGAGCTGGCGTCCGACGTCCCCCGCCGCGCCGGGCGGGGTGGGCGGCACCACGATGGTGCTCGCCGACCCGGCCGGCGGCGCCCACGAACTGCACCGGCGGGAGCCCAGCTTCACCCCGGCCGAGTACGCCCGCGCGCAGGCCCTGGTCGAGCTGGCGGCCACGCTCGCCCGGCGGGACGCCGACCGGATCACGCTGGTGCTGCCGGACGGCGGCGAGGTGTCGGTGCGGGCCGCGACCGCCGAGGACGTCCCCGGCGTACGCGAACTGCACGGCGCCTGCTCGGCGCGCAGCCGGCAGCGGCGCTACCTGAGCGGGGCGGCGGACCCGTCGCCGGCCCGGCTGCGCCGGCTGCTGGAGCCGGCCCGGGGCGTGACCCTGCTCGCCACGGCGGGCTCCGGCGGGGCGGCGGAGCCGGTCGTGGCGATGGCGAACCTGCTCGGCGAGGGCGACGAGGCCGAGGCGGCGCTGCTGGTCCGCGACGACTGGCAGCGCCGGGGCCTCGGCTCGGCGCTGCTGCGCCGCCTGCTGGGCCACGCCGACCGGGCCGGATACGCCGCCGTGCTGCTGCACGTGCAGGCCGAGAACAGGCCGATGCTGCGGACGCTGCGCCGGCTGGACCGGCCGGTGGCGATGGAACGCGACGGCAGCGTGCTGACCGCGACGCTGCCGCTGGCCCCACGGCCGGCGGTCGAGCCGGCCGCGCGGGCCGAGGTGACGGTGCCCGCGCAGCGGTCGAGTTGAGCTGACGGCCGACCGGCCGGACCCCGGAGGTGCGCCGCAACGGCGCGGCACACCCGAGAGGTCCGGACGGGCGGCCGGAACCGGCGCGGTCACGCGCCACCCGGGCCGACCTCCGATACGGAGGACGGTGACACGGCGGGGCTCCCGGTGCGGGGGCCCCGCCCGTCTGTGTGCGGTCAGGTGGCCGGGTAGCTGCTGTAGTCGGGGAAGTTGCCGTAGAGCCGGCCGTCACCGCCGACGGTGACCGCCTGCACGAGCAGGTCGCCGCCGACGAACGCGCCCTTCCAGGACGCGCCCCGGCCGCCGAACGGCTCGTCCCGGTCACCCCGGGAGCGCGGCTTGTTGATGCCCACCTTGAACGCCTGGAGGTCCACTGCCAGCTTGCCGGCGAGTTCCTCGTCGTCGCAGGCGAGCGACGCGACGAGCGCGCCGTTGGAGGCGTTCATCTGGGCCAGCAGCTCGTCGGTGGTGTCCACCACGACGATCGTGTCGACCGGGCCGAACGGCTCGGCGTGCATGAGGCGGGACCGGCCGGGCGGGGCCAGCAGCACGGCCGGGGCGACGTACGCGGACGTGTCCTGCCCGTCCAGGAACGGCGCGCCGTCCAGCTTGCCGCGGTGCAGCGGCACGGCGCCGCCGCGTACCGCCTCGTCGACCTTGCGGCGCAGCTCGTCGGCCTTGGCGCCGCTGATCAGCGGCCCGAAGTCCAGCTCCGGCAGCGGGTCGCCGGCCCGCCACGTCTCGTCCACCGCGAGTGGGTGGCCGAATCGGATCGAGCGGACCACCGGCAGGTACATGTCGAGGAACTCGTCGACCAGGTCGCGCTGGACCACGAACCGGGGGTACGCGGTGCAGCGCTGCTTGCCGTACTCGAAGCCCTTGCGCAGGTGTGCGGCCAGCGTGTCCCACTGGGAGTAGTTCCAGATGCCCCAGGCGTTCAGGCCCTCCTGCTCGATGAAGTGCCGCTTGTCGCAGTCGAGCAGCGCGGCGGCGACCTTGCCGCCGTTGGAGCGCCCGCCGACGAACGCGACCGCGCCGATCTCCGGCGCGCGGACCAGCACCTCGGACAGTTCCTCGCCGCTGCCGGACAGCAGCGTGGCGGGCAGCCCGGCGCGGCGCATCAGCGCGTGCGCGACGGTGAGGCAGACCGCGCCGCCCTGCGACGGCGTCTTGGCGATCACCGCGTTGCCGGCGAGCAACTGCACCAGCTCGGCGTGCACCAGCACGCTCATCGGGTAGTTCCAGGAGGCGATGTTGCTGACCGGGCCGGGCAGCGGCTCCCGGCCGTCGGCGAGCATCCGCTCGATCTCCTGCACGTACCAGCGCACGCCGTCCAGCGCGCGGTCCACGTCGGCGCAGGCCAGCCGCCACGGCTTGCCGATCTCCCAGACCAGCAGCAGGGCGAGCAGGTCGCGGTGCGCGGTGAGCGCGTCGACCGCGTCGGTGACCCGGGCTGTGCGCTCGGCCAGCGGGGTCTGTGCCCACTCCCGGTGCGCCGCGGCGGCGTGGGCGACGGCGGCGCGCGCGGTGTCGGCGTCGAGCCGGGCCAGGCCGACCAGCACCGTGTTGTCCACAGGGGTACGGACGGCGGTGGGCGTGCCGAGCGCGCGCCAGTCGCCCTGAACGAGGTTGTGCAGCGTCGTGGCGCCGTCGGGGCCGGTGCCGAACGCCTCGGGTGTGGCGGCCACCGCCCGGGCGAGCGTGTCGGACCAGGAGGTGCCTTCGGCGAGTCGTAGAGCCATCGCGATCTCCTCAGTGTCGTCCGGGGAGCGGCGGCGTCGATGGCACCGCAGGTCAGGCGTACTGTCCCGCGGGGCCGAACAGCCGGGCAACCGTACGCTCGTATGCCAGGACGGCCGAGCCGCCGCCGGTGCCCTCCCGGACGCATTCGACATCGCGACGATGCTCCTGAGCTGGGAAAGAGCGGGCTCTATATCCATACGCATCTATGATGTGATCCAGCTCCCGATGGTTACCCATGAGTACGCCCGGGTGTCCCGGATCAGCGCCCTCTTCCCCTGTGATGAACGGCGCATTACATTGTCGTTTATCCATGGGAGCGCTCCCGAGGCTTCCCGGGTACCCACCACCACCGCCACGCGGCAGCCGGAGCCCCGAATCCCCGTCCCGCTCCGGCTGCCGCACTGGCGCCAGTCACAGGAGCTCGCCATGCCCCGTCCGATTCCGCCACCAGGAGGCCGGTCCCGGCTCCGCCGGCTGTTCGCCGCCGGCGCCGCGCTGGCCGTCGGCCTGGCCACGGCCGTCGCCGCCCCTCCGCCCACGTCCGCCTCCGCCGCGCAGGCCGCGCCCGCGTTCAACTACGCCGAGGCGTTGCAGAAGTCGCTGTTCTTCTACGAGGCGCAGCAGTCCGGCCGCAAGCCCTCCTGGAACCGCGTCTCCTGGCGCGGCGACTCGGCGCTCACCGACGGCGCCGATGTCGGCGTCGACCTCACCGGCGGCTGGTACGACGCCGGCGACCACGTGAAGTTCGGCTTCCCGATGGCGTTCAGCGCCACCATGCTGGCCTGGGGCGCGGTCGAGTACCGCGAGGGGTACGTCGCGTCCGGCCAGCTCACCCACCTGCTGAACAACCTGCGCTTCGTCAACGACTACTTCGTCAAGGCGCACCCCGCCGCGAACGTCCTCTACGGACAGGTCGGCAAGGGCGACGACGACCACAAGTGGTGGGGACCGGCCGAGGTGATGCCGATGGCGCGGCCCGCGTACAAGATCGACGCGAGCTGTGGCGGCGCGGACCTGGCGGGGGAGACGGCGGCCGCGATGGCCGCCTCGTCGATGGTCTTCCGGTCCACCGACGCGGCCTACGCGGACAAGCTGCTCGGCCACGCCAAGCAGCTCTACACGTTCGCCGACACGGTGCGTAAGAGCTATCACGAGTGCATCACCGACGCGACGAGCTTCTACAAGTCGTGGAGCGGCTACCAGGACGAACTGGTCTGGGGCGCGATCTGGCTGTACCGGGCCACCGGCGACGCCACCTACCTCGCCAAGGCCGAGAGCGAGTACGACAAGCTCGGCACCGAGCCGCAGTCCACCACCCGCTCCTACAAGTGGACCATCGCCTGGGACAACAAGCAGTTCGGCGCGTACGTGCTGCTGGCGAATCTGACCGGCAAGCAGAAGTACGTCGACGACGCCAACCGGTGGCTGGACTACTGGACGGTCGGCGTCAACGGGCAGCGGGTGCCGTACTCGCCGGGCGGGATGGCGGTCCTCGACTCGTGGGGTGCACTGCGGTACGCCTCGAACACGGCGTTCGCCGCGCTGGTCTACAGCGACAAGACCACCGACACCACGCGCAAGGCGCGCTACCACGACTTCGCCGTCCGGCAGGTCAACTACGCGCTCGGTGACAACCCGCGCAACTCCAGCTACCAGATCGGCTTCGGCGCCAACTCGCCGCGCAACCCGCACCACCGCACCGCGCACGGCTCCTGGTGGGACAGTCAGACCGTACCCACCGAGACCCGGCACGTGCTCTACGGCGCGCTGGTCGGCGGCCCGTCGGCGGCAAACGACGCGTACACCGACAGCCGGTCGGACTACGTGATGAACGAGGTGGCCACCGACTACAACGCCGGCTTCACCTCCGCGCTGGCCCGGCTCACGAACGAGTACGGCGGCAGCCCGCGCGCCGGCTTCCCGTCCGCCGAGACGCCCGACATGGACGAGATGACCGTGGAGACCACTGTCATGCAGGCCGAGCCGCGTGCCACCGGGCTCAAGGCGATCGTCTACAACAAGTCGGCGTTCCCGGCCCGGGCGCTGACCACCGGTAAGTTCCGGTACTACTTCCGGCCCGACGGCACCGGCCCGGTCACCGTGACCCCCGGCTACACCCAGGGCTGCCCGTCGCCGTCGACCGCCAAGCAGTTCTCCGGCGACATCTGGTACGTCGAGGTCGACTGCACCGGCTACACCATCGCGCCGGCCGGGCAGTCGCAGCACCGGATGGAGGTCCAGTTCAAGATCGGGGTGCCGGAGGGCGGCACCTGGGATCCGACGAACGACCCGTCGTACCAGGCCACCGCCGGCCCGAACCGCAAGGTGCCGCTCTACTCCGGCGGCGTGCGCGTCTGGGGCGAGGAGCCGGGAACGGCCACCCCGGACACCACCGCGCCGAGCGTGCCCGGCGCGCCTGTGGCGTCCGCCGTCACGTCCAGCGGACTCACGCTGACCTGGGCCACCTCCACCGACACCGGGGGCAGCGGCCTGGCCGGGTACGAGGTGACCCGTACCTCGGCGGGCGCCGACCCGGTCGTCACCGCCTCGACCGGGGCCACCCTGGCCGTGACCGGACTGGCTCCGGAACGGACGTACCAGTTCACCGTGCGGGCGCTCGACGGCGCCGGCAACCGCTCGGCGGCGTCGGCGGCGCTGGCCGTCACCACGCCGGCCGGCCCGGCGCCGGACACCACCCCGCCGACCGCGCCCGGCACGCCCACCGCCTCCGCTGTCGGCGCCACCGGCCTGACCCTGACCTGGGGCCCGGCCACCGACGCCGTCGGGGTCACCGGCTACCGCGTCTACCGCGGCGGGAACGTCCTGGTCGGCTCCACCGCCGGCACCACGCTGGCGGTGACCGGGCTGACCGCCTCCACCACGTACACCTTCACGGTGGTCGCGGTGGACGCGGCCGGCAACGTCTCGCCCGCGTCGCCCGGCGTCACGGTGACCACCACGGCCCCGCCGGCCGGCGGCGGCTGCGCGGTGACCTGGACGGCGAACACCTGGGACACCGGGTTCACCGCGAACATCACCGTCACGAACACCGGCACCACGGCGATCAACGGCTGGACGCTGGCGTTCACGTTCCCGAGCAGCGGGCAGAAGGTCGGGCAGGCGTGGTCGGCGAACGTGACCCAGACGGGCGCCGAGGTGACCGCCTCGAGCCTGTCCTACAACGGGACGATCGCGGCGGGGGCGTCGACCAGCTTCGGCTTCAACGGCACGCACACCGGCAGCACCGCGAGGCCCGCCGCCTTCACGCTGAACGGCTCCGCCTGCACCGTCTCCTGACCGTCGGCGCGGCGTGGCCGGTACCGCACCCGGGTGACCGGCCACGCCACACCCTCCCGGCCAGAGCTTTTCCGAAACGTTTCCGAAACACCATTGTCCCAGTCGGTGCCGGATGAAAGCATCGATGAAATTAGATTTCCCAACCGAGACGTCCAGTCGTCCCGCCCCGACGGCCTGGGTGTCGGCCAATAAGGAGGCCGAGATGGTAATGAACCCATCCGTACATCGCGGCGGGAGTCGGCGACGGCGATCGCCCGCCGTCCGGGCGCTGCTCGCCGGCGCGGTCAGCGCCGTGACGGTGGCCGCCGTCGCGGTGATGATGCCGTCGGCGAACGCCGCCGCGTCCACGCTCGGCGCGGCCGCCGCGCAGTCGGGCCGGTACTTCGGCACGGCGATCGCGGCGGGCCGGCTGAACGACTCGACGTACAGCACGATCGCGGCGCGTGAGTTCAACATGATCACGGCCGAGAACGAGATGAAGCCGGAGGCGCTCCAGCCCA
>NZ_JBIAIY010000004.1:232069-586285 GCF_042871665.1 Micromonospora sp. NPDC005686 | reverse complement strand
CACCGCCCCTCCCGCGCCGCGGGGGGGCGCCCCCCCGCCCGGGTCCGGGGGGGGGGGGGGGGGGCCCCCCCCCCCCCCCCCCCCCCCCCCCCCCCGCGGCGGCCCGGGCATCGAGAACGGGGGACCCGACGACTCCGGCGCCGCGTCCCACCAACGGTACTCCGCGTATCGATGATGTGCCGCCCCGCCCCGGCCCGGACGCGCCGGTGACCCGTCACCTTTCGGCAGGCTGCCTCGTTCCACATCTACGGCCTGCCGGTGTCGGCTGTCACCGCACGGTGGGGCCGGTGGTGGTGACGCCGGACACGGCGTCAGGCTCGGTCCGGTCGAACGGAGAACTCCGACGAGGTGGCGGTCGTGGCCGAACTCATCTCTGACGTCGCGTCGCCCATGTGGGCGTACGCGCTGCTGTTGATCCTGCTGGTCGTCGACGCCTTCGTCCCGGTGGTGCCGACCCAGCTCGTCATGATCACCAGCGGGGCGCTGACCGTGTACGGCGGGCTCAGCCTGCCGGTGACCATCGCGGTCGGCGCAGCCGGTGTGTTCATCGGGGATCTGGCCTGCTACCTGATCGGCCGCAGCACGCCGACCCGCCGCCCGGCACGCGCCACCACACCCGGACGGGCACGCCGGGCCGTCACCCGGGTCACCCGTGGGCTGCGCGAGCCGGGGCCGCTGGTGATCCTGCTCTGCCGCTTCGTGCCCGGCGGCCGGATGGCGGCCTGTTTCTCGGCCGGGCGCAGCCGATACCCGTACCGCCTGTTCCTGCCCTACGAGGCGGCGGCGGCGCTCGCCTGGTCCAGTTACGGCACGCTCGTCGGTCACCTGGGCGGTACGGCGCTGACCCACTCGGCGTGGCGGCTGCTGCTGGTCGGCGGGGTGGCCGCAGCGGGATTCGCGCTGGCCGGGTGGGCGATGACCTGGATCAGCAACAACCGGCAGACCCGCGCCGAGACCGCCGCCGACTCAGCCGGCAGCTGACGCGCCGTCGTGGGACGCAGGCCTGTCCCAGGCGCGGATCAGCCAGATCGAGAGCGGCGAGAGCGATCCTCCCGGGGTGCCGGTAGGGGACGACCCGGGTAGCGAAGTGGGTGGTGGTCCCGGATCCGTCTGGGGCGGTTCCGGCGACAGGCTGGCCGTATGCCTGGAACGCGGAGAAGCGGCCTGCTGGCCCTCGGCGGGATCCTCCTGGCGGCGGTGCTCGCGGTGATCGGTCACCTCGGGGTGAGCGACGACCTGGATCCCTGGTCGCTGACCGTCAGCGACTTCGCCGTCTCCGATCGGGGCGGCGCCATCGACACGGCGATGGCGGTGCTCGCGGCGGCCGGCCTCGTACTCCTGCCGGAGCTGCGCCGGGCCGGCGCGGGCCGGGTGCCACTCGCGCTGCTGGCCGCCTGGTCGGCCGGGTTGCTGGCCGCCACCGTGGTGCCCACGAACGAGCCGGGCACGCCCATGGACACCGCCGCGTACGTGCACCGGTACGCCTCGGTGCTGTCGTTCCTGGCCCTGCCGGTGGCCGCTTGGCTGCTCGCCCGTCACCCGGTCGCCGGAGCATCCGCCTGGCTGCGCGGGCTGACCGTGGCCAGCCTCGTGCTGGCAGGCGCGATGATCTGGTCCGCCTACCCCGGCGACCGCGCGCTGCTCGGCCTGATCGAGCGCCTGCTCATCCTCACCGAGACGGCCGTACCCACCACCCTGGCCCTGACCCTGACCCGCCCCAGGGCCGTCGATCATGCAGTTGGGGCCCCGCACAGACCGGACATACCGGTCGGATCGGGGGCCGCAACTCCATGATCGACGAAAGCCCGCACCGGGCTACTCCAGCTCGTGGAGCATGAGCTGGCGGGCGGCCTCGGTGATGGAGCCGGACAGGCTCGGGTAGATGGTGATGGTGTGGGCCAGCTCGTTGACGGTGAGGTTGTTCTCCACCGCCATCGTGATCGGCAGGATCAGCTCGCTCGCCTTCGGCGCCACCACCACGCCGCCGATCACCTGACCGCTCGCCGGCCGGCAGAACAGCTTGACGAAGCCGTCGGCCAGGTCCGCCATCTTCGCCCGGGCGTTGCCGGCCAGCGGCAGCATCACCTGGCGGGCCGGGGTCTTGCCGGCGTCCACCTCGTCCTGCGAGACGCCGACGGTGGCCAGCTCCGGGTCGGTGAAGACGTTCGCCGCGACGGTACGCAGCCGTAGCGGCCGGACCGCCTCGCCCAGCGTGTGCCACATGGCGATCCGGCCCTGCATGGCAGCGACGCTCGCGAGCGGCAGCACGCCGGTGCAGTCACCCGCCGCGTAGATGCCCGGCACATTGGTACGGGAGACCCGGTCCACTGTCACGTAACCGCCCCGGGCCAGCTCCACGCCGTACTCGGCCAGGCCCAGGTCGGCGGTGTTCGGGATCGAACCGACAGCGATCAGCGCGTGCGAACCGGTGACCTGACGGCCGTCGGAGAGCACCACCTCCACCCCGTCGCCGACCCGGCGGACCGCCTCGGCGCGGGAGTTGTTCAGGATGCTCATGCCGCGGTTGCGGAACACCCGCTCGATCGCCATCGCGGCGTCGGCGTCCTCGTGCGGCATCACCCGGTCGCGGCTGGAGACGAGCGTGACCTTGACGCCCATGGCCAGGTACGCGCTGGCGAACTCGGCGCCGGTCACGCCGGAGCCGACGACGATCAGGTGCTCGGGCAGCTCGGGCAGGTCGTACACCTGGCGCCAGGTCAGGATGCGCTCGCCGTCCGGTACGGCGGTGGGCAACTGGCGGGGGGTCGCGCCGGTCGCGACGAGCACCGTCGACGCGGCGATCGAGTACTCCTCGCCGCCGTCGGCCGGGGTGACGATCACCCGGTGGGTGTGGCCGAGCGTGTCCTCGCCGAGCCGGGCAGTGCCGGCCACGAACTCGACGCCGGCCTTGACCAGCTTGGTGTGGATGTCGGCGGACTGGGCCAGGGCGAGCCGCTTGACCCGCTCGTGCACCGTCCGGGCGTCGACGGTGACCGCCTCCAGGCCGTCGGGGTGCACTCCGAACTCCTCGGTGTCCCGGTAGCCGGTGACCACCTCGGAGCTGGCAATGAACGTCTTGGAGGGCACGCAGTCGGACAGCACGCAGGCGCCGCCGGCACCTTCCGCCTCGACCACCGTGACCTCGGCGTCCAGCTGCGCGGCGACCAGGGCCGCCTCGTACCCGGCCGGTCCGCCGCCGATGATCACGATCTGGCTCACAGGAATAGCCCCTCGTCTGTGCTCACAGTGACTTTCTTCTCCCCGTCCCGTCCGACACGCACTGTCGTATTCTCCCCCACCCGCCAGCCGGGCTATCGTCGTCGCCGTGGGTCTCTATGCTGCTTACGGCTCGAACCTGGATCCCGCCCGCATGCGCGCCTACTGCCCGCACTCGCCGATGGTGGGCACCGGCTGGCTGGAGGGGTGGCGCCTCACCTTCGCCGGCGAGGACGTCATCGGGTGGGAGGGCTCGGTCAGCACCGTGGTCGAGTCCCCGGGTGACCGGGTGTTCGTGGCGCTCTACGACATCCACCCGTACGACGCCGCGCAGCTCGACGAGATCGAGGGCGTGACCGCCGAGACGTACCGGAAGTTGACGGTCCGCGTCTCGACGCTGGACGGCGACGTGACCGCGTGGGTCTACGTGTTCGACGGGTACGAGGGCGGACTGCCCACGGCGTGGTACCTCTCGGAGCTGGCGAACGCCGCGGAGAAGGCGGGCGCGCCGGACGACTACGTCACCGAGCTGCGGTCCCGCCCCACCGGCACCGCGTCGGCGTAGCGCGTCTCCCACACGGACAGTCTGCGCCGCGCGGCCGCACCCGCGCTCGGCGACCCCGGTACAGGGGTGCCGGGTCACACCCGCGAGGCGGGCACACTCCGCTCGTACATGTCGGCCCAGTGCTCCTCCACCAGCCCGACGGAGCGGTAGAGCGTGACCGGCGCGGTCGGGTTGGCCAGGTCGACGCCGAGCCCCGCCCCGGCGCGGCCCTTCGCCGCGTAGACCGCGAAGGCCCGGCGCAGCAGCGCCGCACCCACCCCCCGGCGCCGGTACGCGGGCAGCACCGACAGCGTCCGCACCCACCCCCGGTCCTGGTCGAGTGCCTGGTCGGAGGACTGGAGCGCGCCGGCCGGCTCGCCGTCCACCTCGGCCAGCAACCACTCGTCCCAGACCTTGCCGTACGACGGCAGCAGATCCCGCCACTGCTCGAAGTCGAGCGGATCGTGGTCCGGGGTGTCCCGGAACGCGGTGTCGTAGATGCGGTGGAACAACCGCAGGTCGTTCTCGTCGTCGGCGCGCAGCGGCCGCACTGTAACCCCCGGCGGGGGCGCCGGCTCGGCGGGCAGGTCGGCGAGCGACCGGGACATCCGGATGTAGCGCTTGATCCGGGTGAACCCGGCCTCGGCCAGCTCACCCGCCCAGCGGGCCTCCGGCGCGTACACCCCGGCGCGGGCGGTCAGCGCGGGCAGGCCGCGCTCGGCGGCCCGTTCGGCGACCCGCTCCAGCAGCCGGGCCAGCAGCGGCGCACGCAGGTCGGCGCCGCGGTCGGGGTCGACGAGCACGTCCACCCACTCCCGGCCCACTCCGCTCGGGTTGGCCAGGATCGACCAGGCCACCGCCGTGCCGTCCGGGTCGGTGACCAGCCAGGAGTCCCGGGCCGGGTCGACGAACGGCGCGGTCAGCGCGGACCGCACGTCCTCGTCGTCGAAGTCGGGGTGGCCGACGGCGAACATGTCGGCGGCGTGCACCACCGCCAGGATCGCCGGCACGTCGTCGAGGGTCGGGCGGCGGGCCGACCAGCCGGCGGGAAGCGTCACGGGCCAGATCCTGGCAGCCGGACCCGGCGCATCGCCTCCCATTTATCCGCCGCGGGCGCGCTGCCGTGCCGCGGCGAGCAGACCCAGCAGCTCAGCGCCCTCGGCGGTGCTCAACACGCGGAACGCCGCCGAGGCCAGCCGGTCGGTCACCGCCTCGGCCCACAGCCGGCGCCGCACCAGCGGCCCGACCGGCGGGTACGGGGGCGCCCAGCCGCACGCGGCCGCGCCCGTCTCGCCCTCCGGCCCGGCCAGCACCGCCTCCAGCGGCGTCAGCCCGGCCGCGCGCACCGCCAGCAGGTACGCCCCGGCGAAGTGCTCGCGCAGCAGCAGCATGCCGACCGCCGCCCGCGCACCGGGTGACGGTTCGGGCACCGGCATCGCCCGCCAGGCGGCGAACAGCGGCATGCCGCTGCCGTCGGCCGCGTCGACCGCCCGGCCCAGCAGAACGGCGAGCCGCGCCGACTCGGTGCCGTCGCCCAGCCGGGCGGTGCCCCACCGGCAGCACTCGGCCAGGTTGGCGGCGGCCACCTCAAGCGGCGGAACGATCCGCGCGGCGGCGTCCCACCCGTCGGTGACCGCCTCCGGCGCGATGAAACCGAGCGCCGCGGCCACCGTCTCGGCGCGGACGTCACCGAGGGCCCCGGCCCGCCCGGTGATGTAGAAGGCCCACCCGGAGATGCCGAGCAGCCGCGCCCGTCGAAGCGTGGACGGGCAGCGGGCGAACGCCTCCCCGAGTTCCAGCACGAGCGGTTTGCAGGCGGCGGCGAGCTGTTCCGGAGTCATCGGCGGCCCGTCACCGTCACTCCACCGTGGCCATTCATCACGCTCAGTCTGCCCGGTCGTCACCCGACCCGGAATCCCCCTCTTCGGCGTCGAGCGCCTCCAGCACGGCCTCCACCTCGCCGGCCCGGCGACGGGCCGCGGTGACCGCCCGCTCCGCGCCCCGGCGGGCCAGCCGGGCCCGGCTCAGCTCCTGCTCGGCCACGGCCCGGCGACGCTCCAGCTCGGCCAGCTCCGTCTCGATCCGGTCCAGCGTCGCGGCTCCGTCCCGCTCGGCCGAGTCGGCGGTGGCCAGCTCCTTCTCGGCCCGGTCCAGGTCCGCGCGGGCCCGGGTCAGCTCCCGGGTCGCGGTCCGCCGCCGCCCGGCCCGTTCGGCCCGCGCCGCCCGCTCGTCGCGGGCCCGGCGCGCGTCGGTCCGCCCGGCCGCCCGATCCGGTACGACCGGCGCCTCCTCGCCCTCTGTCACGAGCCGCAGCTGGGGGCGGGGCACCTCGCCGAACCCGGCGTAGTGGCTGGCCCGCAGCAGGCGTCCGGCGCGTACCTGCTCGGCCACCTCGGTGTCCGACAGCGCGGCGTTGAGTGTCGCCTCCACCTCGCCCAGCGGCAGTTTCCCGGCCGGTGGCGCGGCGGGTTCGGCGGCGGCGAGCCGGCGTACCTCGGCCACCAGCGCGGCCACGACGGCGCGTCGCTGCGCGGACAGTTCCCGCAGTGTGCCGCCGCGCAGGTCGCGTTGCGCGGCGCGCAGCGACTCGGCCAGCCGGGCGAGGTCGGCGACCAGCTCGGGACGGCGGATGGCCAGCAGGTTGACCAGCCAGGCCGCGACCGTCGGCCGGCGCAGTTTGCCGATCTCCCGGGCGGTACGCGGGTCGCCGGACTGCCGCGCCTGCGCGACAGCGGCGTCCCGGGCCGCGACGAACCGGTCCGGCGGCGTGGCGTAGAGCCGCCGGATCACCTCCGCGGGCACCTCGGCCATGCTCAGGCGTCGATCCGGGTGCCCGGCTCCAGACGGCGGTAGTCGGTCTTGGACAGCGCCGTGTACTGCCGGTCCAGCACGCCGAGGCCGTTGTCGTTGAGCAGCCCGTCGTGCAGCGCGTACGCCCGGCGCGGCGCGACCGCGCGGATGAAGTCGACCACCTCGGAGAACTTCGACCAGGGCGCGTGTATCGGGGCGAACAGCGTGTCCACCTGCACGTCGTCGGGCGCGAACAACGCGTCGCCCGGGTGGTACACCACGTCGGCGAAGAGGTAGCCGATGTTCTGGATCACCGGGATGTCCGGGTGGATGACCGCGTGCTGCCCGCCGTACGCCCGCACCGGCACTCCGGCGACGGTGAACGACTCGCCCGGCGCGACGGTCACCAGCGCCTCGGCGGCGTCGCCGAGCACCCCGGCGAGCGACGCCGGGCCGTGCACCGGCACCGGCCTCCGCTCCAGCGCCCGGGTCAGCGCGCCGACGTCCACATGGTCCGGGTGTTCGTGGGTGATCAGCACCGCGTCCGCCCCGTCGAGCGCCGCCGGATCGCTGAAGACCCCCGGGTCGACGACAAGCACCGCACCGTCGTGCTCCAGCCTGAGGCAGGAGTGGGCGTACTTGGTCACCTGCATCGTGATCCCTCGCTTATCGAATCGTGATGTCCTCAGCGCAGTCTGCCGGAACCGGCGCGACCACGCGTCACGTCCGAGGTATCGGTCCCGGCGAGCGGGGCCGTCGAGGATCGGAGTACGGGGCATGGGTGGACGACGGCTCCGGGGCGTGGCCCTGGTGGCGGTGGGTCTGATAGCGGCGCTGGGCGTGGGCGCCTGCAGCGCGGGCGGGGACGGCGGCAGCGACTCGGCCGTGCCGGCGGCCGACGAGGGCGCGGCGCGCGAGCAGGCCACCGTGGGCGGGGCGGACAGCGACCAGGCCGCTCCCGGCGGCACCGGCGGCGCGGACCTGCGGGTCGATCAGCGGTCCATCATCTACACCGGGACCATGCAGGTCCGGGTGGACGATGTGGAGGCCGCCGCGCGGGAGGCGACCACGGCGGTGACAGCGGCCGGCGGATTCGTCGGCGCCGACCGGCGGTCGAGCCGGGCCGCCGAGGCGCGGGCGGCGCTGACGCTGCGGGTGCCGGCGGACCGGTTCACCGCGGTGATCGACCGGCTCGCCGGGTTGGGCCGGCAGGAGCGGCGGGAGATCCGCACCGAGGACGTCACCGAGCAGGTGGTCGACCTGGACGCCCGGATCGCCACCCAGCGGGCGCGGGTGGAGAGCGCCCGCAAGCTGCTCGCCCGCGCCACGTCGGTGGACGAGCTGGTCCGGCTGGAGAACGAGGTGGGCTCCCGGCAGGCGGACCTGGCCTCGCTGGAGGCCCGCAAGCGCCGACTGGCGGACCTGACCGCGCTGTCCACCATCACCGTGACGTTCCTCGGTCAGGACGCCAGCACCGCCGAGGAGGAGGCCGACCTGGGCTTCCTCAGCGGGCTGGGCGGCGGCTGGTCGGCGTTCCTGGCCTCGGCCCGCATCGCGCTCACCGTGCTCGGCGCGGTGCTGCCCTTCGCGGTGGTGATCGGCGTACCGCTGTGGTTGCTGCTCCTGTGGCGGCGCCGGGTGCGGGCCCGGCGGACGCCGCCGCCCGGCGTGGGCGCGATGCCGCCGATCCCGGCCGGGCCGGCCGGTGGTCCGGTCAGCGCGCCGCCGCCAGTGCCCGCAGCGCGGTCTGGACCATGAGGCGTACGCCGGCTTCGATGGCGCGCTCGTCCACGTCGAACGAGGCCCGGTGCAGGTCGACGTTGGGCCCGCTGCGGCCGACTCCGAGACGGGCGAGCGCGCCCGGCACGTGCTCCAGGTACCAGGAGAAGTCCTCGCCGCCCATGCTCTGCGGCGTCTCGGCGATGCCGTCGGGGCCGAGCGCCGCGGCGGTGGCGGCGGTGAGCACGCCGATCGCGCCGGCGTCGTTCGTCACCGGGGGCCGGCCGCGCAGGTATTCCAGGTCGACAGTGGCGCCGGTGGGCGCGAGCACGTCCCGCACCACCTGAGCCACGATCTCGGGCGCCTGGTCCCAGGTGTCGCGGTCCATCACGCGCAGCGTGCCGGCCGCGCACGCCTCGGACGGGATGACGTTGTAGCGGGTGCCGGCCGAGGCGTGGCCGAACACCAGCAGCAGTCCGCTGTTGGCCGGCACCCGGCGGCTGATCAGCGTCGGCACCTCGGTCACCAGCCGGCCGAGCGCGTCCACCAGGTCGACGGTCAGGTGCGGGCGGGCGGTGTGCCCGCCCGGCCCGGTGAGCTTGACCGTGACGTTGTCGGCGGCGGCGGTGATCGGGCCGACCCGCAGGCCGACCTTGCCCACCGGCAGGTTCGGGTCGCAGTGCAGCGCGAAGATCTGCACCACGTCCTCCAGGCCGCCGGCCTCGATGACCTCCAGCGAGCCGCAGGGCAGGATCTCCTCGGCGGGCTGGAAGATCAGCCGGACCCGGCCGTCGAGCCGGCCGTCGTCGGCGAGCTGGGCCAGCAGCATGCCGACGCCGAGCATCACCGCCGTGTGCACGTCGTGACCGCAGGCGTGGCAGACGCCCTCCACAGTCGAGCGGTACGGCACGTCCTTCGGGTCGCTCAGCGGCAGCGCGTCGATGTCGGCGCGGAGCGCGATCACCGGCCCGTCCGGGCGCCCGTCGATGTCGCAGATGACGCCGTTGCCCTTGGGCAGCAGGCGCGGCTTGAGACCGGCGAGGGACAACTCGCGGTGCACCAGGGCGGCCGTCTCGAACTCCTCGCCGGACAGTTCCGGGTGGGAGTGGAGGTGACGGCGCGTTTCGATGAGGCCGGGTACGCGCAGCGCGAGCAGATGGTCGAGCTCGAAGGGCAGGGGCAGGTAACCGGTCGGCGCCTCGGGCCGGGACGACGCCAGCGGGCCGCCGGAAGGCAGCGTCAACGCACTCGTCACGTCGAATTCTCGATCACTAGAGATGGATGGATCTTCGGGTCGGACAGCAGACAGCCTAGACCTCCGACGGTGACGCTGCGCAACATCTTTCGTGTAGCGGTCGGACAGCGCAGCGTCACGAATGCCCTGGTGAGAGGGGTCGAATATCTGCGGGATAGCAGGTAGATCGCGGTCGAACCGCATCATCCGCCTCCCACCTCCTACAACGCGTAACCGTTCAGCGGCCCCTAAATACCCGTCCGCCGTTCCGAATTGTCGCATTAGTCGCGGCGATTAACTGCCTCTCCGACAATTGCACGACAACTGTCGGCTTCCGGAAGACTCCCGACGGTGACACGACCGCCCGACCGTCGCCCGCACACACTGTCCGTCCCCGTTCACCCGATCGGGTTACCCGGAACACCGAATCGCACACGCGCGACGGCGGCCCGCGCCACGCACCGGAGTGCGTGGCGGGGCCGCCGCCGGACGACTCAGAAGCGGTCGCTGGGCCGGTAGATCCCCCACACCTCGCGCAGCGTCCCGCAGACCTCGCCGACGGTGGCGCGGGCCCGCAGCGCCTCCTTCATCGGGTAGAGCACGTTGGCGTCCCCCTCGGCGGCGGCACGCATCTCGGCCAGGGTCCGCTCCACCGCGCCGGAGTCCCGCTCGGCGCGCAGCCGGGCCAGCCGATCCCCCTGCGCCGCCTCGATCGCCGGGTCCACCCGCAGCGGCTCGTACGGCTCCTCCTCGTCGATCCGGAACCGGTTGAGGCCGACCACCACCCGCTCGCCCGAGTCGATCTCCTGGGCGATCCGGTACGCGGACTGCTCGATCTCCCGCTTCTGGAACCCGGCCTCGATCGCGTCCACCGCCGAACCGTGGTCGGAGACCCGTTCCATCAGCTCGACGGCCGCCGCCTCCACCTCGGCGGTCATCGCCTCCACCACGTACGACCCGGCGAACGGATCGACGGTGGCGGTCAGGTCCGTCTCGTACGCCAGCACCTGCTGGGTCCGCAGCGCCAGCCGGGCCGCCTTCTCGGTGGGCAGCGCGATGGCCTCGTCGAAGCTGTTCGTGTGCAGGGACTGGGTGCCGCCCAGCACCGCGCCGAGGCCCTGCACCGCCACCCGGACCAGGTTCACCTCCGGCTGCTGGGCGGTGAGCTGCACGCCGGCGGTCTGGGTGTGGAACCGCAGCATCATCGACTTCGGGTTCTTCGCGCCGAACTCGTCGCGCATCAGCCGGGCCCAGATGCGCCGGGCCGCGCGGAACTTGGCGACCTCCTCCAGCAGCGTGGTACGGGCCACGAAGAAGAACGACAGGCGGGGCGCGAAGTCGTCCACCGCTAGCCCGGCCGCGAGCGCCGCGCGCACGTACTCCACGCCGTTGGCGAGCGTGAACGCGACCTCCTGCGCGGGCGTGGCGCCGGCCTCGGCCATGTGGTAGCCGGAGATGGAGATGGTGTTCCACTTCGGCACCTCCGCGCGGCAGTACGCGAAGGTGTCGGCGACCAGCCGCAGGGAGGGCTTCGGCGGGAAGATGTACGTGCCCCGGGCGATGTACTCCTTGAGGATGTCGTTCTGGATGGTGCCGTTGAGCGCCGCCCCCGGCACGCCGTTCTCCTCGGCCACGAGCTGGTAGAGCAGCAGCAGCACCGAGCCGGGCGCGTTGATGGTCATCGAGGTGGAGACCTTGTCCAGCGGGATGCCGCCGAACAGTGTGCGCATGTCCTCGATGGAGTCGATGGCGACGCCGACCTTGCCCACCTCGCCGTGCGCGATCGGGTCGTCCGAGTCGTACCCCATCTGGGTGGGCAGGTCGAACGCGACGGACAGGCCCATGGTCCCGGCGCGCAGCAACTGGTGGTAGCGCGCGTTGCTCTCGGCCGCGGTGCCGAACCCGGCGTACTGCCGCATCGTCCAGGGCCGGGAGGTGTACATCGTCGGGTAGACCCCGCGGGTGTACGGGAACTCGCCCGGCTCGCCCAGCCGGGCGTCCAGGTCCGCCGGAAGGTCTGCCGCCGTGTAGACGCCCTGGATCGGGAAACCCGACTCGCTTGACCGCGCATCGCTCATTACCGGATGGTAGGACGAGCTGACCGCCGGGTGGGTGAGGGATACCGCACACCTCGCGGCGCGTCTCACCGGAGGTGAGCGAGCGACCACATACCGTCCAGTAGGTAAACGCCCGCCGCGTCGGGTTTCGCATCGGGCGTCGGAACCAGCAAGATAGAGGGGTTGTGTCCCAGCCCCCTCGATATCCCCCGGTGGCTTTTCTGTGACTCAGATTCCGACGTGGAGCGGCGGACCGGCCAGTCCTCCCACTGGACGCGCGGCGCCCGGCACCACCATCGGTGGTCGCTACTCGCTGCGCTCCCCGGTGGGCAACGGAGGCATGGGCACGGTCTGGCGGGCCACAGACACGTTGCTGCGCCGTGATGTGGCGGTCAAGGAGGTCGTCCTCCCGCCGGGGCTCGCCCCGAGCGACCGCGACGCGCTCTACGAACGGACGCTGCGGGAGGCACGCGCCGCCGCCGCGATCCAGCACCCGGCCGTGGTGCAGGTATACGACGTGGTCACCGAGGGTGGCCGGCCGTGGATCGTGATGGAGCTGCTGGACGCCCGCAGCCTGGCCGACATGGTGATCGAGGACGGGCCGGTCGCGCCGCGCGCCGTCGCCAAGATCGGGATTGCGCTGCTCGGCGCGCTCGAGGTGGCGCACGCGATCGGCGTGCTGCACCGCGACGTCAAGCCGGCGAACGTGCTGATCTGCACCGACGGCCGCTGCGTGCTCACCGACTTCGGCGTCGCCCGGATGCCCACCGACGTGCAGCTGACCACGCCCGGCATGGTGCTCGGCTCGCCGCACTTCATCTCCCCCGAGCGGGCCATGGGCCAGGAGTTCGGGCCGCCGAGCGACCTGTTCTCGCTCGGCGTGACGCTCTACACGGCGGTCGAGGGCCGGCCCCCGTTCGACAAGGGCGACCCGATCGAGACCATGCACGCGGTGGTCGAGGACCCGCCCGCCACGCCGCAGCGCAGCGGCCCGCTCACCGGGGTGCTGATGGGGCTGCTGGAGAAGGACCCGGCCCGCCGGATGGACGTGCACCGGGCCCGCGCCAACCTGCGCGAACTGCTCGCCGGGCCGCTGACCAGCACCGCCAACGTCGTCAACTCGGTCACCGACCCGTACGCGGTGGTGCCGGTGCCGCGCCCGACCACGCCGCCGGCGATCACGGCGGAGCCGAAGCCGAGCGGGCAGATCGGCGGCCGGGCCATGATCGGCCCGGAAGAGTCGCTCACCGACCGGCTCGCCGCGCTGCGCCGCGGTGAGCGGCCCACGGCGGAGAAGCCCGCGGCGGGTGCCGCCGCGCTCGACGAGACCAGCGCCGACGCGCTGGCCGGTCCCCTGCACACGCCGACCGGCGCGATGTCCGGGCCGGGCACGCCGGAGGCCACCCAGCGCATCTCGCCGGACGCCACGGTCCGGCTCGGCCAGGGCGCCGCCGGGGACGCGACCCAGGCGGTGCCCACCGCCGTGCCGGCCACGTACGGCCGCACCGTCGACGCCACCCAGCCGGTGTACGGCGGCAACCAGTGGTCGGTGCCCGGCACCGGCCAGCCGTGGACCACCCCGTCCACCGCCCCGGACACCGCAGGTGACGGCGGCGCGAAGGGGCTGCTCGGGCGGGTGAAGGCGTGGCCGCGCAAGGTCCAGCTCGCCGCCGCCGGTGGCCTCGCCGTGGTGCTGCTGGTGAGCGTGATCGCGCTGACCGGCGGCGGCGACGACGCTCCCCCGCCGATCGTGGGCGCGCTGCCGTCGAACTCGGCCGCCGCCTCCCCGGTGGAGATGCAGGAGCAGACCGTGAAGGGCATCACCGTCCAGGTGCCGAAGGGCTGGGACCGCAAGAGCGGTGGCCTCTTCGTCGACTACGTCGACCCGAAGGACAGCGGCCGCAAGGTGCGGCTGCTGGCGGAGAACTGGGGCGGCACGTCGGTCAGCTGGGCCGAGTTCGCCTCCCGCAACCTGCGCGACAAGAGCAAGTCGTGCGCCAAGCCCTACGAACAGCTCGCGATGACCGAGACGACGCTGGCCGGCAAGCCGGCTGCCGAGTTCGAGTACACCTGCGGCGAGGGCGACGAGAAGCGGCACGGCGTGTGGCGCGGCGTGGTCCAGGGCGGCAAGGTCTACTCGTTCTATCTCACCTCCAGCGACGCGACCTTCGCCGAGAGCAAGCCGATCTTCGACGCGATGGCCGGCTCGTTCCAGCTCACGGCGGCCAACTGAACCGAGGCCGACGGCCAGTGGTGATCCGCCGCCGTGTTTTCATGAGGCAATGGCGGCGGAAACCACTGACCTTGACGACCTTCGCGGACGAGCCGAGCGCTGGCTCGCCGACGACCCGGACCCGGCCGACCGCGACGAGCTGCGCGGCGTCCTCGACGGGCTGCCCGGCACGGCGGCCGACCTGGCCGACCGGTTCGCCGGTCCGCTGACCTTCGGCACCGCCGGGCTGCGCGGCCCGCTGCGCGCCGGGCCGAACGGCATGAACCTCGCCGTGGTCACCCAGGCCGCCGCCGGGCTCGTCGGCTGGCTCGCCGCCCAGGGCGGCGAGGGCCCGCTGGTGATCGGGTACGACGCCCGGCGCGGCTCGCGTGCCTTCGCCCAGCGCACCGCACAGGTGGCCACCGGTGCGGGCCGCCCGGCGCTGCTGCTGCCCCGGCCGCTGCCCACGCCGGTGCTGGCGTTCGCGGTCCGGCAGCTCGGCGCGGTCGCCGGCGTGATGGTCACGGCCAGCCACAACCCGCCGCAGGACAACGGCTACAAGGTCTACCTGGGCGCGCAGCTCGGCGGTGAGCTGGGCGCGGGCGCGCAGATCGTGCCGCCCGCCGACGCCGGGATCGAGGCGGCCATCCGGTCCGTCGGCCCGCTCGCGGCGGTGCCGCTCGGCCCGGCCGGTCAGGTGCTCGGCGACGACCTCGTGGCCGCGTACGTCGAGCGGGCCGCCGCCGTGGTGGATCCGACCGGACCGCGGGACCTGAAGGTGGCGTACACGCCGCTGCACGGGGTGGGCGCCGCGGTGCTGACCGCCGCGTTCGCGCGCGCCGGGTTCGGCGTGCCCGGCGTGGTGCCCGAGCAGGCCGAGCCGGACCCGGCGTTCCCGACGGTGAGCTTCCCCAACCCGGAGGAGCCGGGCGCGGTGGACCTGCTCGTCGCGCTCGCCGACCGCACCGGCGCGGACCTGGCCATCGCCAACGACCCGGACGCGGACCGCTGCGCGGTGGCCGTACGCGACGCCGGGTCTTGGCGGATGCTGCGCGGCGACGAGGTGGGCGCGCTGCTCGCCGACCACCTGATGCGGCGCGGCGTGACCGGCCTGTACGCCACCACGATCGTGTCGTCGGCGCTGCTTCGGGCCATGGCGGCGGCCCGAGGGCTGCCCTACGACGAGACGCTCACCGGGTTCAAGTGGATCGTGCGGGCCGGTGGTGGCCGGGAGCCGCTGGTGTACGGATACGAGGAGGCGCTGGGCTACTGCGTCGCGCCGGAGCACGTACGGGACAAGGACGGCATCACCGCCGCGCTGACGGTCGCCGAGCTGGCCGCCGGTCTCAAGGCCGAGGGCCGTACGCTGCTCGACCGGCTGGACGAGCTGGCCGCCGAGTTCGGCGTGCACCACACCGAGCAGCTCTCGGTGCGGGTGGAGGACCTGCGGGTCATCGCGGACTCGATGGCCCGGATCCGGGCGGCCACGCCGACCGCGCTGCTCGGGCAGCCGGTGACCGAGGCGTCCGACCTGCTTCCGGACGCGGACGTGGTGATCCTGCGTACCGGCGCGGCCCGGGTGGTGATCCGGCCGTCGGGCACCGAGCCGAAGCTCAAGGCGTACCTGGAGGTGGTGGAGCCGGTGAGCGGCGGCGACGTGCCGGCTGCCCGGCAGCGCGCGCGTGCCGCGGTGACCGAGCTGCGCAACGAGATCGCCACCGCCCTGGGCCTCTAGCCCGGACGTGAGGAAGGGCCCCTTGTCAACACCGGGTGTCAACAAGGGCCCTTCCTCTACCGGAGGCGTTAAGAGGGGGCCCTTCCTTACCGCTTGCCCAGGGCGGCGTCGACGGCCTGGGCCAGCGCGGCGATGACCAGGCTGATCGACGGGCGTACCACGCTGTCGTCAAGGCTCACCGTGCCGGAGAACCCGGCCCCGGCGGCGATCTCCGGCAGCCGCCGGCCGGCGTCCTCGGCGGCCGGGCCGGTCAGCCCCAGCGCCGGTTCCATCCGCAGCACCGCGACGAGCGTGGCGAGCGCGGCGGTCCGCTCGTCCGGGAGCTGCCCGCTGGTCAGCGCGTCGGCGAGCCGCCCCCGGATGTCCGCCTCGACCGAGGCGTCGGCCACCGGGTAACGGTGCACGTGGATGAATCCCAGCTCGGTCTCGTCGATGTCCCGCACCACGCCCCGGTCGCAGAGGTCGGAGAGGATCCGGTCGCGCAGCCCGTGCCGCAGCCGCTGCACCCACGACGAGGGTGTGTGCGGGGTGTCCGCGGCGATCTTGGCGAGTACGGCGTCGGCGATCGGCTCGCCGGTCGGGGACGGGTCGACCACCGCCAGGTTCCCGTCCGCGTACGCGACCCGTCCGGCCAGGGCCAGCTCGACCAGCACCGCGGCGGCCATGCCCAGGTCCAGGCTGATCCTCGGCATGGTGGCCTTGCCGGTTTCGTCGTCATACGCGAGGAGCAGCAACTCCTCGGCGAGCGCAACACCAGTCATGGCCCGGAACGCTAGCGCCTCCGCGCACCCCCGCGCATCGACTCGCCGGGTGGGTCCGGCGCCCGGTGCGGAGGGCCGTGCCTCCGCACCGGACCGGTCTCAGAAGCGGGGCATGCCGCCGAACTGGCGGTCACCGGCGTCACCCAGGCCGGGGACGATGAACTTCCGGTCGTTCAGACCCTCGTCGATGGAGGCGGTGACCAGGCGCAGCGGCAGGCCGGAGCGCTCCAGCCGCTCGATGCCGACCGGCGCGGCCAGCACGCAGAGCACTGTGATGTCGGTGCAGCCGCGGTCGGCGAGCAGCCGGCAGCAGTGCTCCAGCGAGCCGCCGGTGGCGAGCATCGGGTCGAGCACCAGCACCGGCAGGCCGCTGAGGTCGCGCGGCAGCGACTCCATGTACGCGCGGGGCTCGTACGTCTCCTCGTCGCGGGCCAGGCCGACGAAGCCCATCGACGACTCGGGCAGCAGGCCGAGTGCGGCGTCGGCCATGCCGAGACCGGCCCGCAGCACCGGCACCAGCAGCGGCGGGTTCGCCAGCCGGGTGCCCTCGGTGGCGGTGACCGGGGTCTGGATCGAGTACTTCTCGATCGGGAAGGAGCGCGCGGCCTCGTACACCAGCATGGTGGTGAGTTCGCGCAGCGCCGCCCGGAACGACGACGAGTCGGTTCGGGCGTCCCGCATGGCGGTCAGCCGCGTCTGGGCGAGCGGATGGTCAATGACGTGTACGTCCACGATCGCCCAACCTACCGTTTGGCGGCGCGGCGCAGGGCGGGTGCGGTTCGACAGGCGACCCCGCTCACGTATGACGCTCACGACCCGTGGATCGTGAGCAAGATCACCCGACTCGCTGGTGCGTACTATTCGGGGCATGACGGCGACAACGACGTCGGCCCGTTCGGACCTCACCGAGCTGGGACGATCCGAGACCGCTCTGCGGACCTTCCTGCACGGCCTGCCCGGCGTGGACCAGGTGGGCGCGGAGCAGCGGGCGGCGCAACTCGGCACCCGCTCCATCAAGACGACCGCCAAGGCCGAGGCGATCGACCTGGCGATCCGGATGGTCGACCTGACCACCCTGGAGGGGGCGGACACGCCGGGCAAGGTGCGGGCGCTGGCCGCGAAGGCGCTGCGCCCCGACCCGGCCGACCCGAGCTGCCCGCACGTCGGCGCCGTCTGCGTCTACCCGTCGATGGTCCCGCACGTGGCCGAGGTGCTGCGCGGCAGCGGAGTGCACCTGGCCAGCGTGGCGACCGCGTTCCCGTCCGGCCAGGCTCCGCTGGAGATCAAGCTCGCCGACGTGCGGGCAGCGGTCGAGGCGGGCGCGGACGAGATCGACATGGTGATCAACCGGGGCGCGTTCCTGGCCGGGCGCTACGCCGAGGTCTACGACGAGATCGTGGCCACCAAGCACGCGTGCGGGGACGCGCACCTCAAGGTCATCCTGGAGACCGGTGAGCTGGCCACCTACGACAACGTGCGGCGCGCCTCCTGGCTCGCCATGCTGGCCGGCGGCGACTTCATCAAGACCTCCACCGGCAAGGTCCCGGTCGCGGCCACCCTGCCGGTGACGCTGGTGATGCTGGAGGCGGTACGTGACTTCCGCGCCGCCACCGGGCGTCAGGTCGGCGTCAAGCCGGCCGGTGGCATCAAGACCACCAAGGACGCCATCAAGTACCTGGTCATGGTCAACGAGACGGCCGGCGCCGACTGGCTGAGCCCGGACTGGTTCCGGTTCGGCGCGTCCAGCCTGCTCAACGACCTGCTCATGCAGCGCACCAAGCTGACGACCGGCGTCTACGCCGGCCCCGACTACTTCACCCTGGACTGAACGCGATGTTCGAATACGCTCCCGCCCCCGAGTCCCGCTCGGTGGTGGACATCAAGCCCTCGTACGGGCTCTTCGTCGACGGCGCGTTCGTCGACCCGGCCTCCGGCGGCAGCTTCAAGTCGGTGAACCCGGCCTCCGAGGAGGTACTGGCCGAGATCGCCGAGGCGGGCGAGGAGGACGTGGACCGCGCGGTGCGCGCCGCCCGGACCGCGTACGAGAAGGTCTGGGGTCCGATGCCGGGCCGGGACCGGGCCAAGTACCTGTTCCGGATCGCCCGGATCATCCAGGAGCGCTCGCGCGAGCTGGCCGTGCTGGAGTCGCTCGACAACGGCAAGCCGATCAAGGAGTCACGCGACGTCGACCTGCCGCTGGTCGCCGCGCACTTCTTCTACTACGCGGGCTGGGCGGACAAGCTGGAGCACGCCGGGTTCGGTGCGAACCCGCGGCCTCTCGGCGTGGCCGCGCAGGTCATCCCGTGGAACTTCCCGCTGCTGATGCTGGCGTGGAAGATCGCCCCGGCGCTCGCCGCCGGCAACACGGTGGTGCTCAAGCCGGCCGAGACCACCCCGCTGACCGCGCTGCTGTTCGCCGAGATCTGCCAGCAGGCCGACCTGCCGGCAGGTGTGGTGAACATCGTCACCGGCGCGGGCGACACCGGCCGGGCGCTGGTCGAGCACCTGGGCGTGGACAAGGTCGCGTTCACCGGCTCCACCGAGGTCGGCCGGGCCATCGCCCGCGCGGTCGCGGGCACCCGCAAGAAGCTCACGCTGGAGCTGGGCGGCAAGGCCGCCAACATCGTCTTCGACGACGCCCCGATCGACCAGGCGGTCGAGGGCATCGTCAACGGCATCTTCTTCAACCAGGGCCACGTCTGCTGCGCCGGTTCCCGGCTGCTGGTCCAGGAGTCGGTGGCCGACCGGGTGCTGGAGTCGCTGAAGCGCCGGATGGCCCAGCTGCGGGTCGGCGACCCGCTGGACAAGAACACCGACGTCGGCGCGATCAACTCGGCCGCGCAGCTCGCCCGGATCCGGGAGCTGTCCGACGCCGGATCCGCCGAGGGCGCGGAGCGCTGGTCGCCGCCGTGCGAACTGCCCGAGCGCGGCTTCTGGTTCGCGCCGACCATCTTCACCGGGGTCACCCAGGCGCACCGGATCGCCCGCGAGGAGATCTTCGGCCCGGTGCTGTCCGTGCTCACGTTCCGCACCCCGGCGGAGGCCGTCGAGAAGGCCAACAACACGCCGTACGGGCTGTCGGCCGGGATCTGGACCGACAAGGGCTCCCGGATCCTGTGGGTGGCCGACCGGCTGCGCGCGGGCGTGGTGTGGGCCAACACGTTCAACAAGTTCGACCCGACGTCGCCGTTCGGCGGCTACAAGGAGTCGGGCTACGGTCGCGAGGGCGGCCGGCACGGGCTGGAGGGGTACCTCAATGTCTGAGCGGGTCGCGGTACGCAAGACGTACAAGCTCTTCATCGGCGGGAAGTTCCCGCGCAGCGAGTCGGGACGGTCGTATCTCGTGCAATCCGCGAACGTGTCTCTTGCCTCCCGGAAGGACGCGCGGGACGCGGTAGTGGCCGCCCGCGCCGCGGTGAAGGGCTGGGCCGGCGCGACCGCGTACAACAGGGGTCAGATCCTCTACCGGGTGGCCGAGATGCTGGAGGGCCGGCGCGAGCAGTTCGTCGCGCTGGGCGTACCGGCCGGCGAGGTGGACGCGGCGATCGACCGCTGGGTCTGGTACGCCGGCTGGTCCGACAAGCTGCCCCAGGTGTACGGCGGCGCGAACCCGGTGGCCGGCCCGTACTTCAACCTGTCCGCGCCGGAGCCGACGGGCGTGGTGGCCGTGGTGGCCCCCGAGGAGCCGGCGCTGCTCGGCCTGGTGAGCGTGATCGCCCCGGCGATCGTCACCGGCAACACGGTGGTGGTGGCCGCCTCCCCGGCGGCGCCGCTGGCGGCGGTGACGCTGGCCGAGGTGCTCGCCACCTCCGACCTGCCCGGCGGCGTGGTGAACATCCTCACCGGCCGGCTGACCGAGACGGTGCCGACGCTCGCCGCGCACATGGACGTCAACGCGATCGACCTGACCGGCGTCGCCGACGCCGAGATGGCGGCGGACCTGGAGATCAAGGCCGCGGAGAACCTCAAGCGGGTGCTGCGGCCGGCTCCGGCCGACCACGACTGGCACACCGACCCCGGCATCACCCGGATGACCACGCTGCTGGAGACCAAGACGGTCTGGCACCCCAAGGGCGCCTGACCCCGGCAACCGGCGGTCGGAAGGGATCTACTACCGGGGGTAGGATTGTCGGGTGACTCGGCTGGGGGACCTTGAGCGTGCGGTGATGGACGTGCTGTGGGACGCGGCACCCGCCGCCTCCGGTGGCGTGACGGTGCGCGAGGTCGCCGACGCCCTCGACGGGCGCGAACTGGCCTACACGACCGTGATGACAGTGCTCGACCGGCTCGCCGGCAAGGGCATGGTGCAGCGTGAGCGGGAGGGTCGCGCCTGGCGCTACCGCCCCGCCGCCACCCGTGAGGCGCACATCGCCCAGCTCATGCTCGAAGCCCTCGACCTCGGCGGCAGCCGGGACGCCGCGCTGGTGCGCTTCGCCCGCTCGGTGACCGGCACGGAGGCGGACGTGCTCCGCGCCGCGCTCAGCGCCGAGGCCGGAGCGACCGGCCCCGCGACCGTCGAGGACGGGCCGGTCGGCCGGGTGGAGGATCCCCGGCCCGGCCGGCCGGCGCTCGACGAGGCGACGGACCGGTAGGGCGGCTGCCGTGGCGTACGCCCTGCACTTCGCCGCGATCATCCTGGCCTGCTGGCTGACCGCACAGGTCCTCGCCGTCGCGCGCTGGACCTGGCGGGCGCCCCGGGTGGCGATCATCTGCTGGCAGGCGGTCGGGCTGGCCCTCGGCCTGTCGGCCATGGGACTGCCGATGGCGCTGGGGCTCGACGCGTACGACCGGGCGACCGGGTGGGCGCTGCTGGCGCTGGCCGACGACCTGGCCCACGGCACGCTGCCGGCCGGGGTGGGCGCGGTGCACCTCAGCCTGGTGGGCGTCGGTCTCGGCATCGGCGTGGTGCTGCTCACCACGACGGTACGCAGCCTGCACGGCGCGGTCCGCGCCCAGCGCCGGCACCGCGAGCTGCTGCACCTGGTGGCCCGGCACGACCCGACGGTGCCGGGGGCGCTGGTGCTCGACCACCCGAGCGCGGCGGCGTACTGCCTGCCCGGGGTGCGGCCCCGGGTGGTGGTGAGCGCGGGAACGCTCGACCTGCTCGATCCGGCCGAGCTGGCGGCGGTGCTCACCCACGAGCGGGCACACGCCCAGGAGCGGCACGACCTGGTGCTGCTGCCGTTCACCGCGCTGTGCCGGGCGCTGCCCTGGTTCCAGTGGGTGCGGGACGCGCACGCCCGGGTGGCGCTGCTGGTCGAGATGCGCGCCGACGACAAGGCCCGGGAGCTGCACGCGGACGCGCCGCTCGCCGGTGCGCTGCGCCGGTTCGCCGCCGCCGAGCACCGGGTGCACCCGGCCGGCACGCTCGGACTCGGCGACCGCGACCTGGACGTACGCGTGCAACGGCTGCTCGACGCGGACCGCCCGCCGCGGGTGCTCGGCGCGATGGCGCTGGCCGTCGCGGGCACGCTCGTCTCCCTGCCGTTCGCCCTGTTCCTGAGCTGACCTCACCCCTACGGGACTTCTCCGGGTTCGCGCGCCCCTATAGGTAGCGAGTCTACGTGTAGGTTGACTACGACAAGAGAGCCAACCCATCGGAGGACGACAGTGGACCCGCTGCTCCTCGCCCGCCTCCAGTTCGCCGCCACCACGTCGATCCACTTCCTCTTCGTGGCGGTCACGCTCGGCCTGGTCACGCTCCTGGTCGGGTTGCAGACGGCCGGCTACCTGACCGGCAAGCCGGTGTACGAGCGGCTGACCCGGTTCTGGGGGCAGCTCTACGTGATCAACTACGTGCTGGGCATCGCCACCGGGATCGTGATGGAGTTCCAGTTCGGGCTGAACTGGAGCGGGCTGTCGCGCTACGTCGGCAACGTGTTCGGCGCCCCGCTGGCCATCGAGACGCTCGTGGCGTTCTTCCTGGAGTCCACGTTCCTCGGGATGTGGATCTTCGGGTGGCACCGGCTGCGGCGCGGCGTGCACCTGGCGCTGCTCTGGGGTGTGGCGCTGACCGCGTACGCCTCGGCCTTCTGGATCATGGTGGCGAACGCCTGGCTGCAGAACCCGGTCGGGTACGAGGTCCGCGACGGCGTCGCCCACCTCACCGACTTCGGGGCGCTGCTCACCAACCCCACGTTCGGCATGGCGTTCGGCCACGTCGTCTCGGCGAGCCTGGTCACCGGCGGCCTGCTGATGGCCGCGGTGAGCGCCTGGCACCTGCTGCGGCGGACCAGCGACTACGCCCTCTTCCGCACCTCGCTGCGGCTCGGCCTGGTCACCGCGGCGCTCGCGGTGTCGGCGCTACAGGGCTTCGGCTTCGCCCAGTTCGGCCCGGTCGGGCAGCTCCAGCCGACCAAGTTCGGCGGCGGGCCGGACCGGGACGCGCTCGTCGCCGACTGGACGGCGCGGTTCGGCCCCGGCGACTGGGAACCGCCGGTGTTGTCGAACGTGGGTCTCGGTTTCATGATCCTGATCGGCTTCACGCTCGGCGCCCTCTGGCTCCTGCTGCCGCTGCTCTGGCGGGACTGGATCATCCGGCTGAGGGTCCCGCTCTGGCTGATCCTGCTCGGCCTGCCGCTGCCCTTCGTGGCGATGCTGCTCGGCTGGATCGCCCGCGAGGTGGGCCGCCAGCCCTGGGCCGCGTACGGGCTGCTGCCCACCGCACAGGCCGTCTCGCCGGTGTCCCCCGGGCTGATGCTCACCTCGCTGATCGGGTTCAGCCTGCTGCTCGGCGCGCTCGCGGTGACCAACTGGGTGCTGCTCGCCCGGCACGCGGCACGCGGGGCGCACGACCCCGCGCTCGGCCGCCCGCCCGCGCCCGACACCGACGCCCACCATCAGCCCGTCCTCGTCTGAGGGAGCCCGTCGTGGAACTCACCTGGTACGCCCTGCTCGGCCTCTTCTTCGCCACCTACCTCGTGCTCGGCGGCTACGACTACGGCGTCGGCCTGCTGCTGGCCCGGCGCGGCCCGGCGCCGGGGAGCCGGGCCACGCTCGCCGCGCTCGGGCCGTTCTTCCTCGGCAACGAGGTCTGGCTGGTGGCCGCCGTCGGCATCCTGTTCGGCGCGTTCCCCCGGCTGGAGGGCGAAATGCTCTCCGGCTTCTACCCGGCCGTGCTCGCCGCGCTGGCCGGTGTGGTGCTGGTGACCGCCGGGGTGCAGCTGCGCAGCCGCCCGGTTTCCGCCACCGCTCGCGCCGGCTGGGACCGGGTGGTGGTGGCCGGCTGCGTACTCGCCGCGCTGGGCTGGGGCGCGCTGCTCGCCGGGCTGCTCCAGGGCGTACCGGTGAGCGCGGACGGCCACGTGGTCGGTGTCGGCCATCTCGCCACCCCGTTCGTCGCCGCCGCCGGGCTGGCCCTGCTCGGGCTGGTCGCGGTGCACGGTGCGACATTCCTCACGCTCCGGCTGCCGGCCGCCGACGCCCCGGCGCTCGCCCGGCTCGCAGGCGGCCTGGTGCCCGCCGCGCTCACCGCTGTCGCAGCGGCCACCGTCCTGGGCGTGCTCTCCGACCGGGTACGCGCCGCGGTGGCGCGCCCGGCGGTCGCCGTACTCCTGCCGTTGGCGCTGGCGGCCGCGCTGCTGATGGCGCGCGCGGCGCTGCGGCGGGGTCGTGCCGGGGTGGCCTTCGCGGCGACCGCGACGGCGCTGGCGCTTCCCGCGCCGCTGGTCGGGGCCGCGCTCTGGCCCCGGATCCTGGTCTCCACGACCGACCCGGCGGCGTCGCTGACGGTGGCCGAGGCGGCGGCCAGCCGCCCGACGTTGGCGCTGTTGGGATGGCTCGCGTTACCGCTCCTGCCGGCCCTACTAGGCTTTCAGGCGATGTGCTGGTGGGTTTTCCGGGGACGGATCGACGGCAGGGCACCGGTGTACTGGTGAACCGCCGCCCGTTCGACCCGCGTCTGCTGCGTCGGGTCCCCGCGGCCCGGCGCGACCTCGCCGTGCTCGCGGTGCTGGGCGGGCTCACCGCACTGCTGGTGATCGCTCAGGCCACCGCGCTGGCGACGCTGCTCGCGACGGCGTTCGACGGGCGGCTGCACCGGCCGGCGCTGGCCGGGTTCGTGGCCGCGGTCGCCGGGCGGGCGCTGGTGAGCTGGGCGCAGGGCACGGTGGCGGCGCGGGCCGCCGCCACGGTCAAGGCGGCGCTGCGCGCCGATCTGCTCGACGCGGTCGGCCGGCACGGCCCCACCTGGGTCGCCGGGCAGCGGGCCGGGCAGCTCGCCACGCTGGCCGGGCGCGGGCTGGACGCGCTCGACCCCTACTTCACCGGCTACCTGCCGCAGTTCGTGCTGAGCGTCACGGTGCCGGTGGCGGTGCTGGCCCGGATCGTGTTCGCCGACTGGAGTTCGGCGGTGATCATCGCGCTCACCATCCCGCTCATCCCGATCTTCGGCGCGCTCGTGGGCTGGCAGACGCAGGCCGCCACCGAGCGGCAGTGGCGGCGGCTGTCGCTGCTCGGCGGGCACTTCCTCGACATGGTGGCCGGGCTGCCCACGCTGCGTGCGTTCGGCCGGTCCCGGAGCCAGGTCGACGTGGTACGCCGGATGGCCGACGGCCACCGTCAGGCCACCATGAAGACGCTCCGGATCGCGTTCCTGTCCGCGCTGGTGCTGGAACTGGTCGCCACGCTCTCCGTCGCGCTGGTCGCCGTGCCGGTCGGCATCCGACTGCTCGGCGGCGGCCTCACGCTCTCCACCGCGCTGCTGGTGCTGCTGCTCACGCCGGAGGCGTACCTGCCGCTGCGGGCCGCGGGCAGCCGCTTCCACGCCAGCTTGGAAGGGCTCACCGCGCTGGACGAGGCGCTCACGCTCTCCGCCACCGACGCGCCCGCCACCGACGCCGAGGCGCCCCGCCGGCCCGCGCCGGACGGCCGGGGCGAGATCCGCTTCGAGGGCGTCACAGTCGCGTACGACCGGACCACAGCGCTGCGCGACGTCACGCTGGCCATCCGGCCCGGCGACCGGGTGGCGATCATCGGGCCCAGCGGCGCGGGCAAGAGCACGCTGCTCAATCTGCTGCTCGGCTTCGTCGCACCGACCTCGGGCCGGGTCACCGTCGACGGGGTGGACCTGGCCGGGGTCGATCTCGACGCCTGGCGACGCGAGCTGGCCTGGGTGCCGCAGCGGGCGCACCTGTTCGCCGGGTCGCTCGCCGACAACATCCGCCTCGGCGCACCGGACACCCCGGATGCCGCGCTCGCCGCCGCGGTCACCGGCGCCGCGCTGGACGAGGTGGTCGACGCGCTGCCCGACGGGCTGGACACCCGCCTCGGCGAGCGCGGCCACGGCCTGTCCAGCGGCCAACGGCAGCGGGTCGCGCTCGCCCGCGCGTTCCTCCGGGACGCGCCGGTCGTGCTGCTCGACGAGCCGACCGCGCGGCTGGACAGCGCCAGCGAGGCGATCGTGCTGGACGCGACCCGGCGGCTGGTCGCCGGACGTACCGCGCTGCTCGTCGCGCACCGGCCCGCGCTGCTCGCCGACGCCGACCGGATCCTGCGCGTCGAGGACGGCCGCGTCACCGAACTGCACCCGACCACCACCGGCCCGGCGGCGCCCCGATGATCCACGTCTCCCCCGCCCGCCCGGCGGTGACCCGGTGACCGCCGCCGACGGCGTGACGCCGGTGGGCCGCGAGCCCGCCGGGCCGACCGGTGTGCCGGTGACGCCCTCCGGCTCGCCGGAGCCGCCCGCGCCCGCCCGGCCGGGTGCCGAGCGGGCGGTGCTGCGCCTGGCCCGGCCGTACCTGAGCCGGCTGCTCGGCGCCGGGCTGCTCGCCGCCGCGACCGAGTTCGCCGGCCTGGCGCTGATGACCACCGCCACCTGGCTGCTGATGAGCGCCGCCGGCCGGCCGCCGCTGGACCGGCTGACGGTGGCCATCGTCGCGGTCCGGGCACTGGCCGTGAGCCGGGGCGCGTTCCGGTACACCGAACGGCTCGCCGGGCACGACGCCGTGCTCCGCATGATCACCGACGTACGGGCCCGCGTCTTCGCCACGCTCGCCACCCGGCGCGACACCGGCCGGCGTACCGGGGACGCGCTGAGCCGGCTGGTCTCCGACGTGGAGGCGGCCCAGGACCTGCTCCTGCGCGTCCTCGTGCCGGGAGCGGCGGCGGCACTGGTGAGCGTGCTCGCCGTGGGCGTCGCCGCGCTGATCTCACCGCCGGCCGCCGGTGTGCTCGCAATCGGTCTGCTGGTGGCAGGCGTGGCGCTGCCCGCGCTCGCCACCCGGATCACCCGCCGCGCCGCCGACGAGGTGGCCCCGCTGCGGGGCGCGCTCGCCGTGGACGCGGTCGACCTCACCCACGGGGCCGCCGACCTGGCCGCGTTCGGTGCGACCGGCGCCGCGCTCGCCGCCGCCGGGAACCGGGGCGCCCGGCTGGCGAAGCTGGAACGCCGGCTCGCCGCGACCGGCTTCGCGGTGGACGCGCTCGGCGTCCTCGTCGGCGGCCTCACCTCCGCCGCGGTGGTGGTCGTGGCGCTGCGGGCCGGGGTCGGCGGCGTGCTGGTCGGCGTCCTCGCGGTCGGCTCGCTCGCCGCCGTGGAGGTGGCACTCGCGCTCGTCGCGGCGGCCCGCCAGCGCACCCAACTGCGGGCCGGGCTGGCGCGAGTCGCCGACCTGCTCACCGAGCCCGCCGAGGCGACGCCGCAGACGACGCCGGAGCCCGGGACCGACGGCCACGACGTGCGGTTCGCCGACGTGACGGTCCGCTACCGGGCCGGGGCCGCCCCCGCGCTGGCCGGATTCGACCTCGACCTGCCGGCCGGCCGGCGGGTGGCGGTGGTCGGGCCGAGCGGCGCCGGCAAGAGCACGCTCGCCGCGGTGCTCACCGGCGCGGTACGCCCGGACACCGGCCGGGTCACGGCCGGGGGCGTGCCGGTGTCCGAGATCCCGGCCGAGCACCTGCCAGGGATCGTCGGCGGCCTGCTCGCCGAGGCGTACGTCTTCCACGCCACCGTCCGGGAGAACCTGCTCCTCGGCCGTCCGGGCGCCACCGAGGCGGACCTGGAGGCCGCGACCCGGGCGGCCGGCCTGCTCGACTGGGTACGCGAACAGCCCGAGGGCTGGGAAACGGTGGTCGGTGAGCAGGGCGGACAGCTCTCCGGCGGGCAGCGGCAGCGGCTCGCGCTGGCCCGGGCGTTGCTGGCCGCCCCGCCGGTGCTGGTGCTCGACGAACCGACCGAAGGGCTCGACCCGGCGGCGGCCGACGCCGTGCTGGACTCCGCGCTCGCCGCCACCCCGGCCGGGCACTCGGTGCTGCTGATCAGCCACCGGCTCAGCGGCCTGGCCGGGCTGGACGAGATCGTGGTGCTCGAAGGCGGCCGGGTGGTGCAGCGCGGCCGGCACGACGAGCTGGTGGCCCGCCCCGGCTGGTACCGGGAGCAGTGGCTGCGCCAGGAGACGGCCGAGCGCGGTTACCTGGCCGTCACGCCCTGACACCCGGCCGGTCGGGGTTTTCCCTGACGCGGCTGTCAGCCGTCGATGGCAGGCTTACCCGCATGCGGGTGCACGAGGAGGCAGTGGTCGACCGCCGGCTGCACGAGTTGTCCACGCGGTTGCACGGGCCGGACCGGCTCAAGGCCGACCTGCTGACCGAGGCGCGGCACGCGCTCGAGGACGCCGTCGAGGCGTACCGGGACGGGGGCCTGCCGCCGACGGAGGCGCAGCGGCGGGCGGTCGCCGAGTTCGGCAGCGACGCCCAGCTCGTGCCGGGTTTCCAGGCCGAGCTGGCCGCCGGTGCGCTGCGCGGGCTGGCGCTGCGCACGCTCGTGGTGGCGGTGGTGCTCCTCGCCACCGGTGACCTGACCTGGCAGGGGTCGAGCTGGAGCGACGGTCCCCCGCCGCCTGCCGCCTATCTGCTGCTCTCCGCCGCGCTGAACGCCATCTGGGGCGTGGTCGCCGCGCTGGCGCTCGCCGCGCTGCTGGCCGGTCCGCTCGTCGCCCGGTGGAGAACAGCACGGCTCGTCCGCCCGGCCCGGCTGATCGGTTTCGGTCTGACCGGCAGTCTGCTGCTCGGCGCGGCCGCCGGGGGCGCGCTGTTCGCCTGGTCGGTCGGGCTGTGGGACGCCGCGCTCACCTGGCCACCAATGATCATCGGGATGGTGGTGGTCTCGGCGGCCTGGTTCGCCCTGGCCCGGGCGGCCCGCTGCTGGGTGCTCGCCGAGCGCCGGCTGGCCGGCTAGCCGCCGGCCTGCGCGGGCGGGCCGCCGCCCGTCTCCGGCTCGGCCGCCGGGTGCCCGCCCGCCGGCCGCGGTCAGGCCGGGGCCGTGGGCGGCTCGTCCGCGCCGAGGAACCGCCCGACCGTGGCGCTGAACTCCCGCCAGCCGGCCCGCTCCCCGGCCAGCGCCCGGCCACCGGCCTCGGTCAGCTCGTAGGTGCGGCGCTCCCGGCCGTTCACAGTGCTCCACGTGCTCGCCACCAGCCCGGCGCGCTCCAGCCGGCGCAGCGCCGGATAGATGGTGCCGGTGGGCAGATCCAGCGCGCCGCCGCTGCGGGCGCGCAACGCCTCGATGATCGCGTAGCCGTGCAGCGCGCCCCGTTCCAGCACCGCGAGCAGCAGCGCGTCCAGGTGTCCGTGCAGCGCCTGCGCCTTCATGTGTAGCAACGCTACTTGTCGGCTCGCCGCCACGCCATGGGGTGCACCTCCCGGTCAGAACGGTCGCCCACTAGGGTATGTGCCCAGAGTCACTCGGCGGCGCGACGCCGCCGGGTGGGCAACCGAACGCACACGGAGGTCAGCGTGGCCCGCCAGTCGCCCCAACGGCCCGACGCCGACGAGCCCGAGCTCGACGACACCGACGCCGCCGTCGCGGCCGACGAGGTCGAGGAGGACCGCCCGCCGGCTGACCGCGCGCTCTGGGACGAGGTGCGGATCGACCCGGTGGAGATCGCCCTGCCCGCCGGCACCGGCTTCACGCTGCGGGCGTACCGGCAGGCGCGCGAGCTGGACCCGACCGACGTCGCCGAGCGCGACCAGGACGACCCGTTCCTGGCCCGCCGCCAGGTCGTCGAGACCGAGGACGACGAGGAGGTGGTGATCCTCGACGAGGAGTTCGCCGCCCTCTCCGCCGAGGAGGACGACGAGGACGAGGAGAAGGACGCCAAGTCGCGCCGCAAGGCCAAGGCCAAGGCCGACGCCTCGGACGACGAGGACGCCGCCGAGTCCGACGACGAGGACGAGGACGCGGCCGAGGGCGACGAGGACGAGGCGGGCGACGAGGAGGTGCCGGTCTTCCTCACCCACAAGGGCCGGCTCCTGCTGTTCAAGACCCCCGAGTCATTGGTCACTTTCATCCGTTCCGGTGCGCCGAACGACATGTCCCAGCTGGACAGCTGGAATGAACTGTCCGAACGGCTGGAGCCGGCCGACATCGCCCCGTTGGACGAGGACACCTACGAGCTCGACCTGGTGGTGGAGAACCTGCGCGGCGGCCACGACGCGTGGGACCACGAGCTGCTGATCGAAGCCGGTGAGATCGCCCGCGACCTGGCGTACGCCCTCCGGCTACCGGCGGTGCTGGACATGCTCTCCGCCGGCTCCAGCCTGGACGACCTGGACGAGGCGCTGCGCGCTTCCGTCAACGGTGGCGTCGGTGGTTTCCTGGGTCGTCGGCGGCTGAAGAAAATCGGGGCACAAACCGCAAGTCTGGGTTGGCGCACCATTGTCGGGAAGATCTCTGCGGTTGTGGACTGGCGCGACTGACCCGGAGCGGGGAGCATCAGTCTCTGGCAGTGCAAGACCTGTGTCCCGGGAGGAGGACGACGCCGTGGCGCTCGTGCGCGTGTACTGCGGTCTGGCCTCGGCAGATCCGGCCGACCGAACGGCTTCGGCCGGAACGACGCTGACGTCCGCTGTGGTCGACGACGCAGGCCGTCTGCTGCACGTCTGCGAGATCGGTGACGATCCCGCCGGTTACGCCCGGCTGGTCGCGCTGCTGGTGGAGCGGTCCGGCGGTCCCAGCGGGGCGGCCATCGCCGCCGACAGCGACGACCACATCGTCACCTCGCTGCTGAGCGCCGCCGGCCGGCCGCTGGCGATCGCCGACGACGACTCGGTCGACGACTTCGCCGAGCGTTTCGCCGACGACGACTCCCTGGAGGAGATGCAGTCCCCGCCCGCCGAGCGCCGGGCGGTCGGGCTGGCCCGCGCGCTCCAGGCCGGCGCGCTCTCCGCGGTGACCCTCCCGGCACCGCGCGAACTCGCCGGATACACGCAGGTCCTGGCCGCGCACGCGGCGCTGGCGAGTGGCCGGCACTCCGCTGCGGTGACGCTGCGGGAGGTGCTCCGCGAGCTCTACCCGGCCGCGCTGCGGGCCTATCCGGACCCCGCCGACCGGGTCGCCCTGGCGGTGCTCGACGCGCTGCCCGAGCCGGGCATGCTCACCGGCCCCGCGGCCCGTGGCGGCCGCGACGGCGGGCTGACCGCCGACGCGGTGGTCGCCCAGTTGGCCGGCGAAGGGGTGGCCGACGCCGATGCCGTCTCCGACGCGGTGACCGCGCTGCGCGTCGCCATCTCCGAGACGCCCCGGCGGGCCACCATCAACCGGACGCTCACCGCGGCCGTCGCCGAGACCGTACGGCAGGCCGTCGCCTCCGTCCGGACCTGTGACGCCGGCTGCGACGCGCTCGTCGGCGCGCTCGCCGAACGCACCGCTCCCACTCCCGCGACCGGCCGCCGGGCCGCCGCCCGGCGGGGAGAGCAGGTCGACGAGCTGGCCTCGACGTCGGTGGCCGACCTTCGTCCGGTGCCCGCCATCCAGCCGGGCCCGGTCGCCGAGCCCCACCACGGTCGTCCCGAGCCGGCCGGGGCACCCGAGCCGGCCGGCCGCCGCGGCCGGCCCGAGCCGGTCCCCGGTGGGCGGCGCAGCCGTCCGGAGCCGGTGTCCGGTCCGGCCGCCACGACGACACCTCGGCCGCTCGGCCCGCCGCCTGTCGCACCCGCCCCGGTGACGCCGCCGCCCGTCGCCCCGGCCCCGGTCACGCCCGTCGCTCCGGCTGCCGCACTGGGCCGGCCGGCGTCGGCTCCCCCGGCACGGCCCGAGCCGACCGGCGCGCCGCTGCCGTCGCGGGTGGACGGTCCCACCAACCGGCCGGTCTCCGCGCCGCCCCCGCCGCCACCGGGCATCACGCCGATCGCGCCGTCCCCGCGCGGCGCCGTCCCGCCGGCCGAGGCCGGCGAGCCGTTCCGCCCGACCCTCACCACCGCGGCGATCAACAAGGCGCGGGCCGAGCGGCAGCGCACCGTCATCCCGCCCCGGCCCAAGACCAACCAGCACCAGGAACCGCCGACCGGTGGGTTCAGCGCCACCGACCTGAGCATCCCGGTGCCGGCCCCGCGCCCGCCCGCGCCGGAGGCGGCGCCGCCGGGCTCCCGGGCCAACTGGCCGCTGGTGAACAACGAGGACGACGCAGCGCGGGAGCGTGAGGGCACGACCTACTCGTACGGGCGAGGCGTTGACGCACCGAGCGACCCCGGCCGCGTCACGCCGCCGTGGCTCGCCGACGACCTGCCTCAGGAGCCGCCGATGCTGCGGCTGGTGGAGCCGCCGCCGCTCGCCGACCGCGCGCTGCGCGACGAGATGAGCCGGTCGGCCGACGCCGGCCTGGAGACGCCCCCGCTGCGTCTGGTCGACCAGGTCGACCCGGGCCGTGTCCCGCTGCCCGCCGCGCCCGAGCGGCGGCCCGCGCCGAAGGAGCACCGGCCGCCGCCGGTCTCCGACGAGGGTGACGGCGATCTGCTGATCTTCGCGCAGGCCAAGTCCGCCTGGTTCGTCGGGCACGGCGACGAGGCCGACCTGGAGTGGTCGACCACCGCCGACACCGGTTGGCAGGCGGCCGAACAGGCGGCCCGCCCGGCCATCGGCGCGGAGACCAAGGCCGGTCTGCCCAAGCGCGTGCCGCAGGCCAACCTGGTGCCGGGCTCCCCGCTGCGCGAGGAGCGTCCACTGCGCATCATCCGGAACGCGGCGAGCCTCGCCGAGAACACCACCGGCTACTTCCGGGGGTGGCGGCGCGGCCAGGAGATCGGCGGCTTCGCCGTGGGCGGCCGTCCGGGCCGTGAGGCGGCCGGCGGCTGGGACTTCACCCGCGACAGCGGTGACCGCGACGACGACCGGGAGTACGAGTACCGTTCGGCGGGCTACCGCACCTGACCTGGACTCGCCGGGTGTTTCATCCCACACCGGGGCGATTTGACGCTGCGCTGGGCCGGCCGGGAACATACCCGGCGGACCAGCGGCGGCGCCTGTTCGCCGGGGTGGGAAGGCGATTCCATTGGCGACACCGGCGTTCGACTCCACTGTGCTCACCCGGCGGGGTTTCCTCGCCGCCACGGCCGGGAGCCTGCTGCTCGCCGGGTGCGCGCCGCAGGGCCATCGGCCGGAGGACGGGCCGTCCAGCAGCGCGCCGGCCGACCAGGACCTGATCATCGGGGCGAGTCTGGAGCTGACCGGCGCGGGGGCGCTGCTCGGCGTCGCCCAGCAGCAGGCCCTGCAACTCACCGCCGACTCGCTGAACCGAGCCGGCGTACCGGTCGGGAACCTGGTCCGATCGGTCCGGCTGCAGATCCTGGACAACGGCAGCAATCCCGAGGTCGCCGCGCGCCATGCCGCCGATCTGACCCGGGTCGGTGCCCAGGCGCTGATCGGCGGTGTGCTCGGCGAGACCTCGATGGCCCTCGCGGCGGCCGCCCAGCGGGTCAAGACGCCCTTCCTGTCGCTCGGCTACGGTGACCGCATCGTGCTGCCGCTGGACGAGCGCACGTTCACCTACAAGCTCACCCCGGACGCCGTGGACATGGCCGGACGCCTGGTGGAGCTGTTCGAGGCGAAGCGGATCCGGCGGGTGTCGGTGCTCGCCGCCGCCGGGCTGCACGGCGACTCGGGGGTGCGGGCGATGCGGGAGGCGCTCGCCGACAGCAGCACCGACCTGGCCCGCACGGTACGCCTGACGGCGACCGGCCGGCGGTTCCGCGCCGCCGCCGAGCGCGTCGTAGGCGGCCAGCAGGACGGCGTGGTGATCTGGGGTACCGCGCCCGACTCCGGTGCCGCGGCACGGGAGCTACGCGCCGCGGGCCACCGCGGACCGATCTTCTTCGACGCCGGGGCGGTGGCCGACGACACCGTGCAGGGCGCCAACGCCGCGGCCGTGGAGGGCGCGTACGCGGTGCACCCGGCCTGCCTGGACGTCTCCGCGGCCACCGCCACCACGACGGCGCAGCTGGCCCGCCGGGACTTCGTCAACCGCTACACGCAGCGCCACGGCGTCAGCCCGGACTTCGCCCCGTACGCCTCGGACGCGCTCCAGCTCCTCGCCACGTCGGCGCGGATGGCGACGAGCCTGGACCGGGGCCGGCTGCGGGCCCTCCTTCAGGCGCAGACCGTCGAGGGCATCGCCGGCGGGTACGCGTTCCGCGCCGACCGGCACGGCGGCATGGAACCCGACTCGCTCGCCGTGTACCAGGTGTTCCGGGGCACCTGGACCCGGTACGCCTGACCGGAGACGCACCCGGTGACCGTCCCGCCTGGAGGGTCACCGGGTGATCGCGTACCGTGTCCATCCCCAGACGCCAGGAAGCGCCCGGTGGCCTCAGGCCGCCGGGCGCTTCCGCGCGTCGGTCAGGCGGGCGCGACGGCCCGCGAGCGCCGCATGGTGAGCACGTACTCGACCAGCGAGATCAGCACGTGCTTCGTGGACTCCCGGTTACGGGCGTCACACGGCACCACCGGCACGTCGCGGGAGATCGCCAGCGCGTCCCGGACGTCCTGCGGATCGTGGTACTGCATGCCGTCGAAGCAGTTGATGGCCACCAGGTACGGCAGCCGCCGGTGCTCGAAGAAGTCGATGGCGGCGAAGCAGTCGGCGAGCCGCCGGGTGTCGACCAGCACCACCGCGCCGATCGCACCACGGACCAACTCGTCCCACATGAACCAGAACCGCGTCTGACCCGGCGTACCGAACAGGTACAGGATCAGGTCACGGTCGATCGAGATACGACCGAAGTCCATCGCCACCGTTGTCGTCGTCTTACCCGGCACCTGCCGGGTGTCGTCGACGCCGACACCGGCAGAAGTCATGATCGCCTCGGTGGTCAGCGGCGTGATCTCCGAGACCGAGCCGACCAGCGTCGTCTTGCCGACGCCAAACCCACCGGCGATAACGATCTTCGCCGACGTCACGCGGCCGCTCTGGGCCGGCGGCCGGTGCGACATGTCAGAGCCTGCGAAGTCCACTCAGCACCCTCTCCAGCAGTTCAGTGCCCATCGCGTCGTCGGAGTCGTCCAAAATGGTCGGCTCGTGGACCGCGACCAGGCCGTCCGTCGCCATGTCGGCGATGAGCACCCGGGCCACGCCGAGGGGAAGCTGCATCCGCGCCGCGATCTCGGCGAGCGACTGCACACGTCCGTCACACAACGCGGCGATGTACTGGTGTTCACGACCTTGGCCACCATTGCCAGTGGCAACCGCTCGACCGCGCACCGTCGTCTCGACGAGCGCCTCCAGGGCGATGTCGAGCCGGGGACGGGTACGACCGCGGGTAACGGCGTACGGCCGGACCAACGCTCCGGTCGGCTCGTCACGATCCGCCATTTCGCCGCTCACCTCCCTCGTACCCGGCACCGGCTCGCCCCGGTGGCATCCGTCGCTGTCGTTGTCGTTCCCGCACCTGACCCACCGGCCAGCGCGTCATTCAGCCCATCATCCCCACAGCCGTTCGCGGCTGCGGCGTCAGGGCATCGCCCACCCGGTCCACGAGCAGGGCCATCTCGTACCCGACCTGACCCACGTCGCAGCTCCGCGCCGCCAGCACCGCGAACGACGAGCCGTCCGAGATGGACATCAGGAACAGGAAACCGTTGTCCATCTCGACGACTGTCTGCAACACCGCCCCGCCCTCGAAGCAGCGGGCCGCGCCCTGGGTCAGGCTGACCAGACCGGACGCGATCGCGGCGAGCTGGTCGGCGCGGTCCCGCGGAAGGTCCCGGGACGAGGCGAGAAGCAGGCCGTCGGCCGACACCGCGACCGCGTGCGCCACACCGGGCACCCGGTCGGCGAAGTTGGCGAGCAGCCATCCGAGATCCTGCGTAGTAGTCATCCTTGTTGCTCCTTCTGCCCGCTCCCGGCCACCGGGCCTGAGCCAGACTGCGAGGACTGCTGCCCGCCCGGAGTGCCCTCCGGGCCGGTCGTGTTGCTGTCGGTGTTACGCCCGCGCTGCACGCCTCGATGGTAGGCCGAGAGCAGGCCCCGGACTCCCTCCGGCGTACGCCGCTGCACCGACGCAGAGGGCTTGTCGATGCTGCCCGGCACGAGCTGCGCCATCGGCGTCCGCTTCGGCAGGCCCTTCTGGGTGGTCTCCGCCACCGGCACCTCGGTGGCCGCCGAGGCGGCCCGCCAGCCGTCGTCGGCCGCGGTCTGCCAGGGGGAGGAGGACTGCGACGACGCCGTCGGCTGCCGGCTGGGCAGCCCACCGGTGTACGTGGGACGCGTGTTCCCGTTCGCCGGGCCGTTCTCACGCGGTGCTCCGCCGGCCGTCGGAGTGTGTGCCATCGGTGTGTTACCTGTCGTTGCTGGTGTCGGCTGCGGCACGGGCCGGCCGGCGGTGTCCACCTTGGCGAACTGCTGGGTGGCGGCGGCGCCACCGTTCGTCGCCGGGGCCGGGGCCGGGGCGGCCGCCGCCTCCTCGGGCCCGGGCCGGCGGGTACGGAACCACGCCGACTCCAGCTCGCGGAAGATCGGCAGCTCCATCGTCTCGTCCGCGTACCGCTGGCGGTTGCCCGGCTGCTGCGGCGTGGCCGGCCGCGACACCGGCGTGGCCGGGGTGGCGGGCCGGGCCTCGGACGGCCGGTTCGCGGCCGGAGCGGCGAACGGCTGGCCGGCCCTCGGCTGCGGGGTGGCGGGCATCTCCGTGCGCGGCACCCGGGGCAGCTCGGTGGTCATGTCCATGCCACTGGCGGGCCGTTCCGGCGCCGGCGGAGCCGGCGTCGGCGCGACCGGGGGCCAGACCGGCGGGGCGCTGACACCCGGGGCGGGCCCCGGGCGCGTCGGCAACTGGTTCGCCGGCGGCGCGGAGGCCGGGTGACCGGCGGTGGGCTGCCCGGAGACGGGGGCGGCCGACGCGGGGTGCCCGGAGACCGGCGCCGCCGAGACCGGACGGTACGGCAGCGGGTCACCGGAGACCGGTGCCGCGGAGACCGGACGGCCCGAGAACGGGTCGCCGGAGACCGGGGCGGCCGAGACCGGGCGGTACGGCATCGGGTTGCCGGAGACCGGTACGCCGGAGACCGGCGGCAGCGGCGGCGCCGACACCGGCGGCACGGGCGGCGCGGAGACCGGCGGCGGGCTGTAGGGCCGCGCCTCCGGGCTGCTCGGGAGCTGACGCGGGATCGCCGGCTGCTGGCCGCTGCTGCCAGGGTCGCCGTCGGCCGGGTTGCGCCGCTGGGGCAGCGGGTCCCTCGACTGGCCGTTTGCGGGCCGGGGACCGAATCCGCCGTCCCCGCCGGCCGGGTTGGCGCCGGTCAGGTCGGACCAGGCCGGCATGGCACGGCCGCCGCCGGCGTTCGCCGGGGTGCCCGAGCCGTTGCGCGGCGCCGGGTCGAAGGCGCGTCCACCGAGCGTGACCTGGTTGCCCGAGGAGCCCGGGTGGGACGCGGGCGGAAGGCTCGGCGCGTTGTTGCCGAAGGCGGCCAGGGCGCCGAAGGCCGGCGCCGGGCCGTTCTGCTGCGGGCCGGCGGCCGGCAGGGCCGGTGCGTACGGTCCGCGGCCGGACAGGGCGCGCGGCACCAGGACCGAGGTCGGCAGCGTCACGTCGGCGACGGTGCCCCGGTCGGCGCCCGGTCGCAGTTCGACCCGGACGCCGTGCCGGGCGGCCAGCCGCGCGACCACGACCAGGCCCATCATCCGGGAGACCGCGACGTCCACCTGCGGCGGCGTGGCCAGCCGCTCGTTGAGGTCACGGAGCTGCTCCGGGCTGATGCCGATGCCCCGGTCCTCCACGTAGAGGGAGGCGCGGTCGCCGACCCGCCGGGCCTCCACCATGACCTGCGAGTCCGGCGGGGAGAAGGCGGTGGCGTTGTCGAACAGCTCGGCGACCAGGTGCACCAGGTCGTTCACCGCGTGCGCGGCGACCTCGATGTCCCGGTCGATCACGCCGAACTCGATCCGGGTGTAGTGCTCGACCTCGGACTGGGCGGCACGGAGCACGTCGATCAGGGCGGCGGGCTCGCGCTGCACGCGGGTGGAGTCCGCACCGGCGAGGACCAGCAGGTTCTCGTCGTTGCGGCGCATCCGGGTGGCCAGGTGGTCGAGCTGGAACAGCTCGGCCAGCCGGTCCGGGTCCTCCTCGCCGCGCTCCAGCCGGTCGAGGTGGCCGATCAGCCGGTCGACCAGGATCTGCGAGCGGCGGGCCAGGTTGACGAACATGGTCGCGACCGACGCCCGCAGGGCGGCCTGCTCGGCGGCGGTGCGGACGGCCTCCAGGTGGACGGCGTTGAACGCCTCGGTCACCTGGCCGAACTCGTCCTTGCTGCGCACCGGCAGCGGCTCGGCGATCTGGTTGGCCAGTTGGACCGGGGAGAGCTGGCCGGTCACCTGCGGGTCCCGCAGCCGGGCGACCGCCTGTGGCAGCCCGTACTGGGCCACCGCCAGGGCGCCATGACGCAGGTCGCGCAGCGAGCGGGCCATCGACCGGGCCACCAGGTACGCGAACAGGATGGCCAGCAGCAGCATGGTGAGCAGCAGGCCGGTCTCCAGGAACACCTGGCGCTGGGTGTCCGAGCGCAGCGCGTCGGCCTGCCGGACCACGTTGCCGTCGAGCCGGTCCTCCACGGTCCGGATCAGCTTGGCGTTGGCGACCATGGTCTGGTCCCACTGGTCCGACCCGAACGGGGCGTTCTCCATCGAGCCGTTGTTGTTGCCGGAGACGAAGCTGGTGAAGCGGTCGGCCTTGCGCAGGTCGGGCCCGGAGACGGTCTGCTCGTAGAACAGTTTGTCGGGCTCGGTGGCGACCGCCTGGAAGGTCGCCAGCGACTGCGACTGGCCCGTGCCGCTGGCGATGAACTGCTCGCGCAGCGCGGCGGTGTACTGGTTCTGGGTGAGCGCCTGGTGGACGACGACCCGGCGCTGGGTCAGGTATTCCTTCTGGCGGGCCACGGCGGCCGACGCGCGCATCCGGTCGCTCAGGTCGTTGTCGCCGGCGAGCTGGGTGGCCGAGTCGCGGATGGCCAGCAGGTCCTCGATGAGCTGGCGGTACGCCTGGTCGGCATCATTGATCTTGAGCTTGCCGTTCAGCACCTGGCTGCGTGTCGCCGGGAGGTCCTTCAACTGGGTGTCGATCGTGTCCAGCAGCCCGACGAAGTTGCGGGGCAGGTCGTCGATCTCGCCGCGCTGCCGCAGGTAGGGCGACTTCGCCTGGTCCACCCGCTGGTTGGCCCGGTTGTAACCCTCCTGGTACTGCGCCCGGGTCTGGAACTCCTTGGCGCCGAGGAAGAGCACGGCGCCGACCCGCTCGTCCTGCACGGTGTCGACCAGGTCACCCGAGTAGCCGATCAGGTTGGCCAGATCGCCCGCCCGGTTGGCATTGTTGAGCGTCTCCAGGTGGTCGACCAGACCACTGGTGCCCACCACGACCGTGGCGATGGTCGGCACGATCATGATCAGACCGAGCTTGGACCAGATCGGCATGTCGCGCAGCCGGCTCATCGGCCGGCGTAACCGCGACAGGAAGGAGCCCGCCGTCGTTGGCCGTTTGCTCACGTCACCGCCCTCGCATTACCGCGCTCCGCGCCACCCTGAGGGCAACGCCGAGCGACCGACCCGGCGGGTCGGACCTCCGAGATTCCATCACGCCGCTCCGCAAAGAGAAAGACCAGGTTGTCCCTCGCCGGAGGTGTGATGAGATGTTGATGCAATTTGATAGCAATCCGTCTGGCCGGAGTCACTGAAGGTAATGAATCACCCGCACCGCGTCGTCCTGCTAGCTGGCCCCTCCGGGTCGGGAAAGTCGTACATAGCCCAGCGAACCGGACTTCCGGTGCTCTGTCTGGACGACTTCTACAAGGACGGCGATGACCCTACGTGTCCACGTCGAGACGGACAGGTAGATTGGGAGTCCCCGCTGTCCTGGGATGCGGACACAGCGGTGCAAACAATCGCCCGACTGGCCCACGAGGGCAAGGCCGAAGTGCCGGTTTATGCGATCGGCGCGGACCGCCGGGTGGCCACCCGGCCATTCGATGTCGACGGATCGCCAATCTTCGTCGCCGAGGGGATCTTCGCAGCCGAGATCGTGGCCGAGTGCCGGCGACGCGGGCTGCTCGCCGGGGCGTACGCGCTGCGCCGCCCGCGCGGCGCGACGTTCCTGCGCCGCCTCGCCCGGGATCTCGCGGAGCAGCGCAAGGCGCCCCGGGTGCTGCTCCGGCGCGGGGTGGCGCTGCTGCGCGACGAGCCGGCCGTGCTGCGCCGGCAGACCGGGCTGGGCGCCGAGGCGGCACGGGCCGGGCAGGTGCTGCGCGGGGTGGCCGCGCTGCTCTCCGGCCACCCCCGCCAGTCGTGATCAGCCGATCAGCTCGGCGTACGCCGGCTTGATCACCTCGTCGATGATCCGCAGCCGCTCGTCGAACGGGATGAACGCGCTCTTCATCGCGTTGATGGTGAACCACTGGAGTTCCTTCCAGCCGTAGCCGAAGGACTCCACCAGCAGCGCCATCTCCCGTGACATCGAGGTGCCGCTCATCAGCCGGTTGTCGGTGTTCACAGTCACCCGGAACCGCAGGTCGCGCAGCAGCCCGATCGGGTGGTCGGCGATCGAGGCCGCGGCGCCGGTCTGCACGTTCGACGACGGGCACAGCTCCAGCGGGATGCGCTTGTCCCGCACGTACGCGGCCAGCCGGCCCAGCACCGGCGGGTTGCCCGGCGTGATGTCGTCGACGATGCGTACGCCGTGGCCGAGCCGGTCGGCGCCGCACCACTGGATCGCCTGCCAGATGGACGGCAGGCCGAACGCCTCACCGGCGTGGATGGTGAAGTGGAAGTTCTCCCGCTGGAGGTACTCGAACGCGTCCAGGTGCCGGGTGGGCGGGAAGCCCGCCTCGGCGCCGGCGATGTCGAAGCCGACCACCCCGGTGTCGCGGTGCCGCACGGCCAGCTCGGCGATCTCCTGCGAGCGGGCCGCGTGCCGCATCGCGGTCAGCAGCGTGCCGACCCGGATCGGGGTGCCCGCCTCGGCGGCCAGCGCGCTGCCCTCCCGGAAACCGGTGACGACGGCGTCGACCACCTCGTCCAGCGTCAGGTGCTGCTCCAGGTGCTGCTCCGGCGCGAAGCGCACCTCGGCGTAGACCACACCGTCGGCGGCCAGGTCCAGCGCGCACTCGCGGGCGACCCGGCGCAACGCGGCAGGGGTCTGCATGACCGCCACCGTGTGCGCGAACGTCTCCAGGTAGCGCTCCAGCGAACCGGAGTTCGCCGCCTCGGTGAACCAGAGGCCGAGCGCCGCCGGGTCGGTGGTGGGCAGTTCGTGGCCGACCTCGGCGGCCAGCTCGACGATCGTCGCGGGCCGCAGGCCGCCGTCGAGGTGATCGTGCAGTAGCGCCTTCGGGACCTTGACGATGTCCTCGTACGAGATTGCGACCATGCTCAGACCCTAGTCACCCCGAGTGTGTGCCGGACTGTCGACCGGGCCGGTCAGGGACGCCAGCCGTACACCCGTTCCACCGCGAGTCGCAGGACCACCCGCCCGTCGGCCACCATGACGGCCCGGTACTCGGCCCAGTCCGGATGCTCGCCACGGATCCGCCGGTAGACCTCGACCAGTTCCTCGACTGTGGCGTCGTCGGCGGCGGCGGCCGGCGGGGTGAGCGTCACGGTGCCCTCGGCCACCGCGTACGCCCCGCCGTCGGCGGTGGTGACGTGGAAGCCGGCCCGGGGGTCGCGGCGCAGGTTGCGCACCTTTGCCCGGTCACCCGTGGTGGAGCAGCGGATCAAGCCGGGCTCGGCCAGGTAGTCGAGGTTCGACAACTGGGGCCGGCCGTCCCGGCGCAACGTGGCGAGCACCCCGCGCCCGCGCTCGCCGAACAGCTCCCAGAGCCGCGATTCCGGCCCGCTCCCGGCGCTCACCGTGCCGCCTTTCGTTCGCGGCTGCGGGGCTCGCAAACCCGGCTCACTCCTCGCGCTCACGCGGTCACCCGCAGCGGCGCGAGCGCGGCGGCCAGCCGGGCGAGCTGATCGAGCATGAGCGCGGCGGCCTCCTCACGGCCGGGGTCGGGGCGCAGCTCGCCCGACTCGTCCAGCGCCTGCCGCAGGAAGACGGCCACCTGGTCGTTTACCGGCGTCATGTTCAGCGTGGTCACCACCTGCTTGATCATCTGCACCGCGCGCAGGCCCCCGGAGGTCATGCCGTAGCTGACGAAGCCCACCGGCTTGTGCTGCCACTCGTGGTAGAGGTAGTCGATCGCGTTCTTCAGCGGCGCGCTGAAGCCGTAGTTGTATTCCGGCATGACCAGGACGAAGGCTTCCGCGGCGTCGATCTCGGCGCTCCAGGCGCGGGTGTGCTCGTGCAGGTAGACCCGCTCGGATGGGTGGTGCGGCTCGTCGTGGAAGGGCAGCGCGACCTCGGCCAGGTCGAGGAGGCGTACCTCGTCGAAGCCGGCGTGGCGGACGGCGGCCGCGGTGAACCAGTCACCGATGCGACGGCCGACGCGGCCGGGGCGGGTACTGGCGACGATGACGTTCAGGCGGGGCATGGCGAGGTCACTCCTGTCGGGGCGGCGGCCGGGGCCGGCGTGGTGAGTCGGGGAACGAACCAGGCGATGATCGGCCCGATGCCGATCGCGTAGAGCACGGTGCCGGGGCCGACGGCGCCGCCGAGCAGCCAGCCGACCGCCAGCACCGTCACCTCGATCCCGGTGCGGGCGGGGCCGAGCGGCAGGCCGCGGGCGGCCAAGCCGGTCATCAGCCCGTCCCGCGGGCCGGGGCCGAGGCGGGCGCCGAGGTAGAGCGCGGTGGCGAGGCCGTTGAGCAGGACGCCCGCGAGCAACAGGCCGATCCGGCCGGCGAGCGGGTCGACCGCCGGCAACACTGCCAGCGTCGCGTCGAGGGCCAGGCCGACGAGCGCGACGTTCGCGACGGTGCCGACGCCCGGGCGCTGCCGCAGCGGGATCCACAGCAGCAGCACCAGCAGCGCGACGCCGTTGACCACCAGGCCCATCGGCAGGCCGGTGCGGCCGGCGAGACCGTGGTGCAGCGCGTCCCACGAGGCGAGCCCGAGGTCGGCGCGGACCATCAGCGCGACGCTGACGCCGAACAGCGCCAGGCCGGCGAACAGCCGCACCAACCGGGACGGCATTTTGGTTGACATGTCACCAACCTAGGCGGCAACTCGATGACATGTCAATAAAACCGGTAGGATCGGCACATGGACGAACCGCGCTGGCTGGACGAACAGCAGGACCGCGCGTGGCGCGGCTACCGCCGCATGCGCCGCCTGCTCGACCTCGAACTGGCCCGGGAGCTGATGCAGGACGCCGGGCTCTCCGAGCCGGACTACGACGTCCTGAGCGATCTCTCCGAGACCCCGGAGCAGCGGCTACGGCTCAGCGAGCTGGCCGACCGGATGCTCTGGTCCCGCAGCCGCCTGTCCCACCACATCTCCCGGATGCAGCAACGCGGCCTGGTCACCCGGGAGGAGTGCGCCACCGACGGCCGCGGCTCGGTCGTCGTGCTCACCCCGGCCGGGCGCCGGGCCGTCGAGGCCGCCGCGCCGGGGCACGTGGCCGCCGTCCGCCGGCACCTGATCGACCGGCTCACCCCGGCCGAGGTGGCCGCGCTCGGCACGCTCAGCCAACGGGTGATCGGCCACCTCACCGGCCGCCCGGAAGCGGAGGGCTGAGCCGTGGACGATCGCATCCTGGCCCGGCTGCGCTGCCCGGTCTGCGCCGAACCGCTCACCGAGACCACCGCCGGCACCGCCCGCGCGCTGCGCTGTCCGCGCCGGCACAGCTTCGACATCGCCCGCCAGGGGTACGTCAACCTGCTCGCCGGCCGCGCCCCGCACACCGGGGACAGCGCCGAGATGGTCTCCGCCCGCGCCGACTTCCTCGCCGCCGGCCACTACGGCACCGTCGCCGCCGCGCTCGCCGACACCGCGGTACGCGTCGCGGGCGTCGATCCGTACCCCCTGGTCGTCGATGCCGGCGCCGGGACCGGGCATTACCTCGCGGCGGTGCTGGCGGCGCTGCCGGACGCCGCCGGCCTGGCCCTGGACGTCTCCAAGCCGGCGCTGCGCCGCGCGGCCAAGGCGCACCCACGGGCCGCCGCCGCGCTGGCCGACACCTGGCAGCGGCTGCCGCTGGCCGACCGGTCCACCGCCGTGCTGCTGAACGTGTTCGCGCCGCGCAACGGCCCGGAGTTCCACCGGGTGCTCGGCCCGGGCGGCGCGTTGTTGGTGGTCACCCCGGCCGCCGACCACCTGAGCGAGCTCGTCGACGCGCTGGACCTGCTGCGGGTGGACCCGGACAAGGCCGAGCGGGTCGCCGGCAGCCTCGGCGCCCACTTCGCCGAGGAGTCCGCGACCGGGCACCGGGCCCGGCTCGCGCTGACCCGCGCCGAGGTCGCCACGCTCGTCGGGATGGGACCGAGCGCCTGGCACACCGGCCCGGAACGACTCGCCGCGCGCATCGCCACGCTGCCCGAGCCGGTGCCGGTCACGCTCTCGGTCCGGCTCGGCGTGCACCGCCCGCGCTGACCGCGCTCAGGTGGACAGGTCGACCTCTTCCCAGCCCGGCGGCTCCTCGTGGTACGGCCCGCGCAGCACCACCGCCCACTCCAGCGCCCAGCGGCGCTGCCCGATCGCGTTGGCGTCCACCAGCCCGGGCAGCGGTCCGCCGGCCTTTTCCGTCTCCAGGTACGCCCAGTCCAGGCAGTAGTGCAGGTCGAGCAGGGCCGCGGCGTCACCGGGATGCTGCGGTGCGGCCAGGATCCGGGCCCGCCACTGGCCGAACGTCTCCCCCGCGACCAGGTTCGGCATCCGCTCGACCAGCCGCTCGTCCACCGGCACCGTCGGGTCCAGCTCCTTGGCCAGTCCGAGCACCCAGGCCAGCGAGAACAGGGCGTCGTGGTGCAGCACGAACGACCTGTGGTCGCCCCGGCCGCCCATCACGAACTGCCACTCCGGCGGCGTCACCGAGTCGACCAGGTGCGACTCCAGCAGCCAGCTCATCGCCGCCTGTGCGGGCATCCCGAAGCAGCGGGCCAGGATCACGTGCAGCACCGCGATCCGGGCCTCGATCTCCGCTGTCGGACGCAGCTCGATCTCGTCGCCCGGCTCCCAGACCAGCGGGAACTGCGGCGGTGGCAGCGGAAGACCCAGCCGGGACAACTCGTCCAGGCTGGCCTCCCGGACGGCCCGGGGGTCGGGAGCGGGTACGCGCACGGTCAAGCCCCTGTCTGCTCACCCCGGCTCGTCGCCGGCCGATCCCCCTTGGCCTGGGAGGATAGCGGCTCCGGACAGGCCGGCACCACGACCGGCCCGGTCAGCCGATCCGCTCGACGACAAGCGGCGTCGCGTCCGGCGCATCCGGCGCCACCCGCACCGCGGCGCGCGCCTCGGCCAGCGCGGCGGGCATCCGCTCGGCGTGCTCGGCGCGCAGCTCGAACAGCGGGTCGCCGACACGCACCCGGTCACCGCGGCGCTTGTGCAGCACCACGCCGGCCGGGATGCTCACCGGGTCCTCCTTGCGGGCCCGGCCCGCGCCGAGACGCCAGGCGGCAACCCCGATCGCGTACGCGTCGACCTCGGCCACCCAGCCGTCCTCGGTCGCGGTGACCAGCTCGACCTCGTTCGCGGTGGGCATCGGCGCGTCCGGGTCGCCGCCCTGCGCCCGGATCATCGTGCGCCAGGCGTCCATCGCCCGGCCGTCCCGCAGCGCCGCCTCCGGGTCGGCGTCCGGCAGGCCGGCCGCGTCGAGCATCTCCCGGGCCAGCGCCAGGGTCAGCTCCACCACGTCGGCCGGGCCGCCGCCGGCGAGCACCTCCACCGACTCGGTCACCTCGACCGCGTTGCCCACGGCCAGGCCGAGCGGGGTGGACATGTCGGTGAGCAGGGCGACGGTCCGTACGCCGTGCGCACCGCCCAGCTCGACCATGGTGCGGGCCAGCTCGCGGGCGTCGTCGACGTTCTTCATGAACGCGCCGGAGCCGACCTTCACGTCGAGCACCAGCGCGCCGGTCCCCTCGGCGATCTTCTTGCTCATGATCGAGCTGGCGATCAGCGGGATCGCCTCGACCGTGCCGGTGACGTCGCGCAGCGCGTACAGCTTGCGGTCGGCCGGGGCGAGCCCGTCGCCGGCCGCGCAGATCACCGCGCCCACGTCGCGGAGCTGGGCGATGAACTCGTCGTTCGTGAGCGCCGCCCGCCAGCCCGGGATCGACTCCAGCTTGTCCAGCGTGCCGCCGGTGTGGCCCAGGCCCCGGCCGGACAGCTGCGGCACCGCCGCGCCGCACGCGGCCACCAGCGGGGTCAGCGGCAGGGTGATCTTGTCACCGACGCCGCCGGTGGAGTGCTTGTCCACTGTCGGCCGGGCCACCGGCGACAGGTCGAGCCGCTCACCGCTGGCGATCATCGCGGCGGTCCACCGGGCGATCTCCGGGGCGGTCATGCCGCGCAGCAGGATCGCCATGGCCAGCGCCGACATCTGCTCGTCGGCGACCAGACCCTTGGTGTACGCGTCGACCACCCAGTCGATCTGCCCGTCGCTCAGCACACCCCCGTCCCGCTTGGCCCGGATGACGTCAACCGCCGTAAAAGCACTCACTTCTCAAGATCCAATCAATTGATCGCGCGTGGCCGCACCGACCCGCGAACGGTGACCAGCTCAGGCCGGGGCCGACCTCAACCCCAGCGAACCGGAATCTCCGTAGGAGGCTCACCCTCACCGGCCCAGAAGATCGTGCCGGACGCGTCCACCACCACCACGCGTGGCGTCCGCGCCAGCCCCCACTCGATCGCCTCGGCCGGTTCGTCCCAGGTCGAGCCCTCCTCCAGCACGCCGGTCTCGGCGCCGGTCTCACCGGACGACCGCTCCCAGTACGCCGTCCACACCTGCTGCCCGGCCGACAGGTCGGGGTGCACGAAGACGGTGCCCCGGCCCCGCCAGGCGGCCAGCCGGTCCGGCACCACCGGCACCGGGTGCTCGCCGGTCACCGCCTCGATGTCGGCCACGTCGAAGGCGTGCGGCAGCAGCTCCGCCATCCGCAGCGGCCCGTCCTTCGCCTCGACGAGGCATCCCGGCCCGCCCTGCTCCCAGAGCAACTGCCGGCACCTGCCGCACGGCATCAGCGGCTCACCGTTGGCGTCGACGCAGGACAGCGCCACGATCCGGCCCCCGCCGGTGGCGTGCAGCTGCGAGACCACGCCGCACTCGGCGCAGAGGGTGACGCCGTAGCCGGCGTTCTCCACGTTGCAGCCGACAACGAGCCGGCCGTCGTCGACGAGCGCGGCGGCACCCACCGGGAACTTCGAGTACGGCACGTAGGCGTGCCGCATAACCTCGGTGGCGGCGGCCCGCAGCCGCTCCCAGTCGATCTCGGTCATCCCACCATTCTGCCGCATGCGCTCGTGGCGACGGCAACGGAGCGTCACTGCGAGGACTGGTGTTCTCGCGCCCCGCCTCCGGCCGTGACCGGAGCCGCCCACACGCACACGTTCCCGGCGCGACCCTCCCCTACGCGCTACCGGTTGGCGAGTTCGGCCAGCCGGGCCGGAGACACGGGGGTCAGCGTCCGCGCGGCCGTCTCCACGTCCGCGGACGGCGTGCCATAACCCGGCTCCAGCAGCACCAACGTTTCGCCGCGACGAACGAGGTGGACCTGGCCCACGGGTTCGGACCGGGTCCAGTGGTCGGGGCCGACCTGCCGGCAGCCCGGCGCGGACCCGGCACGGCCTGCGGACCCCACGTCGGCGACGGCAGGCCCGCAGCGGGCAGGCGGCGCGAAGTCAGCCGGCAGGTCGATCAGGGACATGTAGATCGAGTGGTCGCTACGGGTCACGGTCACCCAGAGCAACCGCCTATCCGGGTCGGCCCGGGCGGCCGTCACGTCGTAGCCCGGCGCGCGCGGCACCACCAGCGCCAGCCCCGACTCGGCGAACGTCCGGCGGTCATGGGCTCGCCCGGCCTCCCGCCGCACCGCCGGGAACGCGGCCATCGGGGCGAGCAGCACCAGCACCAGCACCACACGGAGAGCCGGCGGCACGGGGACCGCGACGACGGCGGCCCCGGCACCGAACCCGACGACGCCCAGCAGAAAGGCCAACCCCGGCGAGGTCGGCGTCCCCCCGCTGTCCACCGCCTGCTGGAGCAGGACGCCGCCCACCGTGGCGAGCGCACCGAGCCCGGCGCCCCAGCCGGCCGGTTCGGCACCGGTGGCCCGCAGCGCGAACCAGACGGCTGCGGTCACCAGCAACGGGCCTACCAGCAGGATCGGCACGCCAGGGCTGAGACACCCGCCGATCGTGTCCGACTCGCAGCCGGCCACCACGTCGGCCTCGTGCCGCCAGAGGGCGGCGAGCGCAGCCGCGCCCAGTCCACCCGGGACGGCTGCGACGGCCATGCGGTACAGCACGTTCATCGAGGCCTCCACGACGGGGCGGGGGCCCGGACGGTGCGCGGCCGGGCCCCCGGATCGTAGGTCACCAGCGATAGTTGTAGGTGGCCATGTAGTCGTTGAGGACACTGGCGTAGGCCAGGCCGCCGGCCTTGTTGGGGTGGAACGACTCCATGCTCACGAGCTGTTTCGGGTCGCCGTCGTCATCCCTGAGGACGTCACCGGCCACCGGGCCGTTGATGTAGTAGTCCCCGCCGCAGACGGTGTGCCCGGCGAAGGTGCCCCGGGCGTCCATCCCGTGGACCTTGTTCGCCGCGTCCGACGGCAGCGCCTGGTTCGTGAGCATGTCCGCCATCTGATTCAGGAAGATCGTCTCGTCCCAGGAGAACCCGATGGTGATGCCGGGCAGGACCAGCCCGAACTCGCAGTTCGGCTCGAACAGATGCGGATAGCCCATCACGAAGATCCGGGCGTTCGGCGCCCGCAACCGGATCTGCCGGACCACCTCCCGGACCGACTCCTTGACCTCGCCCTGGACGAGCTCCGACTGCATCTGGCGCAACGGTTTCGGATCGCCGTCCATGACGTAGTCCGACGCGCTGCAGTCGGTCTGCCTCGCACACGCCATGGCGACATCGGTGAAACGTGCGTCGTTGCCGCCGATCGAGAACATCACCGCTGTGGTGTTGGCGTTCAGCGAACCCTGGTCGAGCTGGCTGATCTCCCCGTACTTGCCCTCGACGTCGTTGCCGTACCACTTCTTGTCAGCGGTGGACACCAGGTCAGGGCTCAACATGTTATGTGTACGGGCGCCGCTGCACGCCACGAACTGCGCGTCGATGAGTGGATTGTTCGCGGCGGCGAGGCTGCCGATGTTCCCCGGCGCGCCCGGGATGACGGCCTTCTGCGACCAGGCGTTCGCGCTACGCCGGCAGGAGTTCCGTGTCAGATCGTCGTCGCCGTACTGGTCGCTGACCCTGGTGTAGTCCCCGGTCCCCTCCCCGGACGAGTAGGAGTCGCCGAGCGCCACGACGAAGTGGCGCGGCTTGCTCGCCAAGGGCTGTACCGCGATGGCGTCCCACGCGACGTCCTGCACACCGGCGCCGTCCCTGGTGAAGTTGCTCAGCTCCACCTTCGGCGTGCCGGAACCGGTGAAGTCGAAGACACCGAGGTTGACCCAGCGGTTCGACTCCCACTGGGTGGGGATGATCCGATGCTCGACCGCCCCGTTCGGGCGGCGGATGATGTAGTCGGCCTGCCGGGTGTGCGCGCCGTGATCGGGCAGGTGGGCCCAGACCCGGGTCCAGGCGTTTGTCGGGTTGATGGTCCAGGTGCCGGTGATCCGGTACGTCGGCTGCTGGTCCTTGTGGTACGTGTGGCTGAACCAGAAGTGCCCGCCGAAACCGGCCCCGATCTGGTGCAGGTCGACCTTGCCCGGTGTGACCACGTTCCCGCCGTACTGCGTGTAGGTGGCGAAGTTCATCGAGAACCTGCCGCCCTTGGTGTAGTCGGGCCGGCACCCCTCGGCGCCGAGGGGGACTGTCGTGTCGATGTCGTCAATGATCTTCACGCCCGTTGACGGCAGGCCCTCCACCTTGCACGCGCCGTCCGAGGTGACGGGTGTCGGGTGGACGTTGTCGCCCGGCTGCGCGTAGGGCCGGGGCTCCACGGCGGTGTATCGCCTGTTCTCCAGACCACAGTTGACGGCACAGTCGGTCCAGGTGACCGGCCCGTGCCACCAGCACCTGAGGTCGTCCCGCTGGCAGGCCCCGGCCGCCGTCTTCGGGAAGTCGCCGGGGATCTTCGGCGGCAGCGTCTCGTCGCAGTCGTTGATGTCGGGCTCGCAGAACGTGTACCGCGCCGCCTGGGCGACGTCGGGCTGCCGGGCCTGGGCGGTCGCGTACGTCGGCGTCCACCCCTTCGTCTTGTAGTTGTAGCGGATCAGCGAGGTGTAGGCGAAGCCGGTCACCCGCTCGGGGTAGGACCAGTGATTCGGGTGCTTCGCGTTGTCGTAGCCGACCTCGTCGTCGATGGGCGGGTCCGCATTCGGCACGTCCAGCGGTGCGGTCAGGAAGCGCTTGCGGTCGGCCGGATAGTCGGTGTTCGCCGGGTTGTTGGCCCAGCCCACGCCCCACGGCGCCGAGGGATTCTGCGGGTCCTGCGGGTAGAAGCCGGTGTTGTACGCCCAGATGGCGAACCACCAGTTCTCGATGTACTTCGGGTCGCCGTTGTTGGCGATCAGGCCCGCGTTGCGGGTCTGGTTCCACTTGTCCTGAAGGATCCGCAGGCCCGCCGCGACGTTCGTCGCGTAGTCCAGGGCCACCGCCTTCTGCTTCGTCTCGGTCCACTGCACGCCGGCGATCCACTGGTCCTTGTCCGTGCGCTTCATGCCGGAGGTGACCTGACCCGCGCCGTAGCCGCAGTCGGTCTTCGCCCAGTCGATCAACTCGTATTTCGGCGATCCCAGGTCGAGCCCGTAGTAGCCCACACTTGTCAGCGGGTTGCCCACCGAGGCGTCGACCGCGTGGTAGCTGGCCTGCCAGAGGTTCGACTCCTGGGCGAGGATGCCGAGGAAGACCTGGGCGGGCACGTTGCCCCCGCCGGCGAGGGCCAGCGACGGGAACATCTCCTGCGGCGAGTAGGCCGCCATCCCGTTGTTGTTCCAGTTGGCCGGTCGCTGGAAGGTCAGCATGTTGCGCACCGCGAGGTCCGCCGCCCACTCCATCTGGGCGACGGTGGGCTGGTAGACCTGGATCTTCGGGTCGTTGCGCGACACGGCACAGCTCCGGTCCGGGTCGTCGGTCACATCCGGGTCGCCCGTCGACGCGGCCGTCCGGGCACCCGTCGAGCCACCGGCCCGAGCACCGGCAGATCCGCCGCTGGCGCCGGCCAGCGACGGCGACGACACCCGGCCGACGCCCGTCACCTGCGGGTCGACCGAGAAGTCCAGCCGGTTGTCGTTCGCCGTCCGGCGGGCCAGGATCTCCACCCGTTCCGCCTGGCCGTCACCCGGCCGGGCCTCTAGCCGCCCGGCCGCCTCCCGGCCCGTGGTGGCCCGCAGCACAGCGAGCGCACCGGTGGTGGAGATGTCGCTGTCGGGCAGACCGTCGACCGCCCGCCAGGTGCCCGGCAGGCCCTTCGCCATCCGCTCCTCGGCACGTCCGCCGACCGCGAAGACACGTCCACCGGCACCGGCGCGCAGCTTGACCTCACCCACGGGGGCCGAGCCGTGGGCGGTGACCCGGCCGGCGGAGAACCGCTTGAACTCGGTCCGGCCGTTACGCACGACCTGGAAGGCCACCCCGTCCGGGCCGTCGGCGAGCAGCCGGAACGGCGTCGCGTCGGTCGAGGACAGGGATTTGACAGCGCCCTTGGCGCCGACCTGCACGAGGCTGAGTCCCTTGGCGCCGATGAGCCGCTTCCCGACCGGCAGGGCAGAGCTGACCTGCCCGGTCGCCCGGACCACACGGATGGCGGCGGCGGGACGGCGGGTGTCCACCCTGCCCAGCCAGGTGCGGGCGTCCTCGCCGGGTCGGCTGGGTTGCTCGAGGCGGGACAGGACGACGTCCTCACCGGCCCCACAGCCCGGGTTGTGATAGGCGAGCGACACCCGCTCCGGAAGCTTCGTCACCGCGCCGGTCTTCAGGTCGACCACGGCGGCGAACCCGCCCCGCTGCATCAGGACATCCTTGTTGGTGAAGGTCCGCGGGGCGTACACGACCACGGCGCGACGACCGGAACCGGTGACGCACGCCTGCCCGATCCACTGGTCGGTGTCGAAGCCGGGCTCGGCGAGGGTGGCGGCGGTGCGCCACGCGTATGCCTGTGACTCGTCGGCGACGAGCACGTGCAGGCCGGTCGCGTCGCTGGAGGTCGTGACCGCGCGGTCCGCCGAGCGGCGCCAACCGGAGCCGAGGCGGGCGTCGGGGTCGCGTACCCGGTCGGGATGCGCCGCGGGCCGACGGTGCGACGGGGCGGACCCGGCTGCCGGCGTGCCGGAGCCTGCCGGTGCGGCCCCCGGATCCGGAGGTCTGGCGCTCGCGGTGGACGGAGCGAGCAGGGTGGAAGCGAGCAACAGCGCTCCCACGGTGGCCAGCGGACGTTTCATGATCACCTCACGCAGACGAGAAGATGCTGCGTGCAGATTGATCAGCGTCGTCACCGCCGGGCCATCACGCCGTCACCGTCCGGGCACGGAGGAGTGCGAAGCGCGGCGGTCCCGTACCGAACCGGCGTAAGCCGGCCCGGTACGGGACCGCTGTGGGATCGTTCGGCCCGGTCAGCCCTTGATGTACGGCTTGCCGTCGGCGGCTGGCGCCCGGACCTTGCCGACCAGCCCGGCCACGGCCAGGATCGTCGCGAGGTACGGCAGCATCGCCAGGAACTGGCTCGGGATGCTGCTGCCGATGGCCCCGAGGTAGGTGGCGAGCTGGTCGGCGAAGCCGAAGAACAGCGCCGCGAGCAGGGCACCGGTCGGGCTCCACCGGCCAAAGATCAGCGCGGCCAGGGCGATGAAGCCCTTACCGCCGATCATGTTCTTGGTGAACGAGTAGAGCGCCAGCGTGTAGGAGGCGCCGCCGACGCCGGCCACCAGACCGGCCAGGATCACGTTGCGGTAGCGCAGCCGCAGCACCTTCACGCCCAGCGTGTCGGCGGCCGTCGGGTGCTCGCCCACCGACCGGGTCCGTAGACCCCACCGGGTACGGAACAGCGCCAGGTGGATGACCAGCACCAGCAGCAGGCCGAGGTAGAGGAAGATGTTGCCCCGGAACAGCGCCGGACCGATCAGCGGGATGTCGGACAGCAGCGGGATCTCCCAGTTGCCGAACCGGGGCGCGCTGTTGTACTTCGCCGCGTCGGTCTGCATCAGCCGCTCGTAGAGGAAGCCGGTGATGCCGACCGCGAGCAGGTTGAGCACGATGCCCATGACGACCTGGTCGACCAGGTAGCGGATGGAGAACACGGCCAGCAGGAACGAGATGAACGCGCCGCCGATGGCGGCGGCCACCAGGCCCACCCAGACGCTGCCGGACATGCTGCCGAACAGCGCGCCGGAGAACGCGCCCATCAGGAGCTGACCCTCGATGGCCACGTTTACCACGCCGGAGCGCTCGCACAGCACACCGGCGAGCGCGCCGAAGATCAGCGGCAGGGCCAGGATGAACGTGCCGCGTACGACGTTCACCAGCGGCATGAAGTTGCGGCCCTCGGGCGCGGCGGAGACCTGCCAGCACAGGAAGCTCAGCACGAAGGCGACCAGCCCGGCGCCGAGCAGCAGCGTGAACCAGCGCTTCGGCACACCGGCCAGCAGCGCGCCGCCGGCGGCGGCGGTGATCAGCCCGAACAGGATCGCGCCGACCGTGCCGTTGATCTCCAGGGCGGCGCCGCCCTCGGTCTCGCTGAGCGTGAACCGCGCGTGCTGGTCGGTCGCGAGCGCGCCGAACAGCACCGCCGCGAGCACACCGAGCGCCAGCAGGACCGCGCCGATCTTGCGGTTACGGGTCCAGAAACCCTCGTCGACCGGGGTTACCGCGACCTCGGGGACAGCGGTGGTGGACATGCTCACCAGCCCTTCGCGAGGCTCGTCTGCAGCCGGGCGGCACGGGCCGCCCGGAGCTGGAAGATCGTCTTCACCAGGGCAGGCGCGGCGATGAAGATGACGATGAGCGCCTGGAGCACAGTGACCAGTTCGAGCGAGATGCCGGAGTACGACTGCATTCGGTTGCCGCCGGCCTGGAGCGCGCCGAACAGCAGCGCGGCCAGCAGCACACCCCACGGCTTCACGCGCCCGAGCAGCGCGACCAGGATGCCGTCGAAGCCGATCTGTGCGATCACCAGCGGGGTCAGCGCGTTGGCCGTGGTGCCGAGCACCATGGTCGAGCCGCCCAGACCGGCCAGCATGCCCGCGAACACCATCACCAGCACGTACGTCTTGGTCACGCTGATGCCGGCGGTCCGGGCCGCGTCCGGGTTCGCGCCGACGGCGCGCAACTCGAAGCCGAGCGTGGAGCGGTTGAGCAGCCAGGCGATGAACCAGGTGGCCGCCACCGCGAGCAGGATGCCGAAGTGCACCCGCAGGTCCTCGCCGAACAGCCGGGGCAACTGCGCGGAGGAGTCGACCGGCTTGCTGATCGCATCCGCGCGGTTCGGGTTCTGCACCCCGTTCTGGACGATGATCCAGGACAGGAAGTAGACCGCCACGTAGTTGAGCATGATCGTGTTGATCACCTCGTGCGCGCCGGCCCGCGCCTTGAGGATGCCGGGGATGAAGCCCCAGAGCGCGCCGCCGAGCGCGCCGGCGATCAGCGCCACCAGCATGTGCACGACGGGCGGCAGCGGCAGCGCGAAGCCGGCCACGGCGGCCAGGATGACGGCGATCGTCGCCTGACCCTGGGCGCCGATGTTGAACAGGCCGCCCCGGAAGGCGAGCGCCACCGACAGGCCGGTGAAGACGAGCGGCGCGGCGTAGGTGAGCGTCTCCGAGATCGGGCTCAGGGCGGCGGTGAAGCCGACCGCGTCCGGGTCGAAGATCGCGCCCTTGAACAGGTTCGCGTACGCCTCGCTGACCACCGTCCAGCTCGCGCTCAGCGCGTCCGAGGGGCGAGCCGTGATGTAGCTGTAGGTGGCCAGCACCTCCGGGTCGGACACGATGATCAGCACCGCGCCGACCACCATGGCCAGCAGCACCGCGAGCACCGTCACGGTGACCGTGTTGGCGGCCCAGAAGTTGTCCAGGAACAGCCGGCCCATGCTGGGGCGGGACTCCTCGTCCGGGGCCGGCTTCTTCGCGGTCGCGGTGGCGGGCACCGTCTGCTCGGTGTCACCGGCCGGCTGTGTCGGCGTCGCCCGGGCCTCGCTCAGCGACTCCTGCGCCTCGGTCGCCGGTTCCTTGTCCGGCGAGCCCGAGACGGGGTTCGGGTTGGTCATGCCTCGTCCTCGTTGCCAGGGCCGTCGTCGGTCGCGGTGACGGCGTCCGGGGTGGCGGCGTCCGGGGTGATGCCGGCCATCAGCAGGCCGATCTCCTCGCGCGGGGTGTCCGGGCCGACGATGCCGAGGATCCGGCCGCGGTACATCACCGCGATCCGGTCGGCCAGGCCGATCACCTCGTCCAGTTCGCTGGAGACCACCAGTACCGCGGTGCCGACATCCCGCTCGCGGATGACCCGGCTGTGGATGAACTCGATCGAGCCGACGTCCACGCCCCGGGTGGGCTGGGCGGCGATGAAGAGCTTCAGCGGCCGGGACAGCTCCCGGGCCACGATCACCTTCTGCTGGTTGCCGCCGGAGAGCGTGCCGACCGCCGCGTCGGCCGAGGAGGTACGGACGTCGAACTGCGCGATCCGTTCCCGCGCCGACTTCGCGATGGCCTCGGGCTTGAGCGACAGGCCCCTGCCGAACGGGGGCCGGTCGTACATGTCCAGCACCAGGTTCTCCGCGACGGAGAAATCCTTGACCAGGCCGTCCACGCTGCGGTCCTCGGGCACATAGCCGACGCCGGCGTGCAGCACCTTCTTGGTCGACCAGCCGGTCGTCGGCTGGCCGTCGAGGCTGATCGTGCCGGCGAGCACCGGGCGCAGGCCCATGATCGCCTCGATCAGCTCGGTCTGTCCGTTGCCCTGCACGCCCGCGACGCCGAGCACCTCACCGGCGTGCACGGTCAGGTCTACGCCGTCGACCGCGCGTACCTGCCGGTCGTCGTCCACGACCAGGCCGGAGACCTCCAGGATCGGCTTACCAGGGGTGGCCGGCTTCTTGTCCACTGTCAGCCGGACGCTGCGTCCCACCATGAGCGCCGCCAGCTCGTCCCGGCTCGCGCTCGGCTCGGCGGTGCCGACCGTCCTCCCGCGCCGGATCACGGTGATCCGGTCCGCGATCGCCTTCACCTCGCCCAGCTTGTGGGTGATGAACACGATCGACTTACCGGCGGCCTTGAGCGACCGCATGACGGTGAGCAGTTCCTCGGTCTCCTGCGGGGTGAGCACGGCCGTGGGCTCGTCGAGGATCAGCAGGTCGACGTCGCGGGTGAGGGCCTTGACGATCTCCACCCGCTGCTGGATGCCGACCGGCAGGTCCTCGATCACCGCGTCCGGGTCGACCCGCAGGTTGTACCGCTCGGAGACCTCGGCGACCTCGCGCCGGGCCCGCCGCCGGTCGAGGATGCCGGCGAAGGGCCCCTTGACCTGTTCGGCGCCGAGCATCACGTTCTCGGCCACGGTGAAGACCGGCACCAGCATGAAGTGCTGGTGCACCATCCCGATCCCGGCGGCGATCGCGTCCGACGGGCCCTTCAGCTTCAGCGGCTTTCCGTCGACCAGGATCTCGCCCTCGTCCGGCTGGTAGAGGCCGTAGAGCACGTTCATCAATGTCGACTTGCCGGCGCCGTTCTCGCCGAGCAGGGCGTGGATCTCTCCAGGCTCCACCGTCAGGTCGATGTGGTCGTTGGCGACCACATCACCGAACCGTTTGGTGATGCCGCGCAGTTCGAGTCTCAGCGCAACCTCCTGGAGTGCGAGCGATGGTGCAGCGTAGCGACCTGCCACGCCGCCACCTCGCCGGGTGGGGATGTTCGGGGGATTTCAAGATGATCGGCCGTCCCGGCGCGGGGGAACCTTCCCCGTCGGGCCGGGACGGCCGGATCGTCAAACCTGGTGCCCGCCGGCCCTCGCTGCCGATGATCGCACCGTGAGGGCCGACGGGACGGTCACTTGGTCGGCTGGGCCTTCGAGGTGACAGTGATGGTGCCGGCGGCGATGTCCGTCTTGATCTTGTCGACCTCGGCCTTCAGGTCCGCCGGGACCTTGCTGTCGAAGTCGTGGTACGGAGCGATCGAGACGCCGTTGTTGGCGAGCGTGCCGACGAAGCCCGGCGTGGACTGGAGCTTCTCGCCGCCGGCGGCCTTCACCACGGCGTCCTTGACGGCGTCCGGGATGTTCTTGACGACGGTGGTCAGGATCGCCGCGCAGTCCGGGGTGCTCTCACAGCCGTCGATGTCCACCCAGACGACCGAGTACTTGCCGCCCGAGGCCTTGGCCGCGGAGGTGGTGCCGAGACCGGCGCCACCGGCGACCGGCATCACGATGTCGGCGCCCTGCGCGACGAGCGCGTCGGAGACCTTCTTGCCCTCGTCCTGCTTCTCGAACGAGTTGGCGAAGGAGCCCTTCTGGGTGGCCTTGTCCCAGCCCAGCACCTGGACGTTCTTGCTCTTGGCCTTGTTGTAGTTCGCCACGCCGTCGGCGAAGCCGTCCATGAAGATGGTGACCGGCGGGATGGGCAGACCACCATAGGTGCCGACCTTGCCGGTCTTGCTCATCCCGGCGGCCAGGTAGCCGGCCTGGAACCCGGCCTGCGCGGTGTCGAACTGCATCGGGTAGACGTTGCTCACACCCGGGTTGGCGTCGACGATGCCGAACTGCTGGTTCGGGTTCTTCTCCGCCGCGGCCTTGGTGGCGTCCGACATCAGGCCACCGACGGCCAGGATGAAGTCGCACTTCTGGTTGACGAACCCGGTCAGGTTGACCTCGTAGTCCGCCTCGGCCTTCGACTGGACGTACTTGATCTCGATCTTGTCGTTCTCCTTCTGCGCCTCCTGCAGGCCCTTCCAGGCCGAGGCGTTGAACGACTTGTCGTCGATACCGCCGACGTCGGTCACCATGCAGGCGCTGAACTTCTTGCCACCGTCGCCACCGGCGTTGTTGTCGTCGTCCGGAGCCTCACCACACGCGGCAGCGCCCAGCACGAGTCCACCCGCCAGAATGGCGGAGGCGATCCGCATCCCACGCACAGAGCGCAAGACGTCTCCTTCCCCTTGCACACCGCGTCGTGCGCGGTTGTGCAGCCCTTGCGCCGGCCTGCGATGTGCCGCCGGCGTCCCACGTTACGGACGGGAGCGTACGCCCGCGCCCACCCACCGGCCGCCAATCGTGCACGACTGTTGAGCGTCCGTTACCCCGGTGTAACCCTTGCGTGGGGCACGTCACTTATCCGCCCGGTAGGCGTGCGCGGTGGTGTCGCGAACGTCCGTTTTTCCGAGCTTCCCCAGCGTGCGGCGAATTAACGCCAGAACACCGCGACGGCTGCGTTGACCAGCGTCAACCCGACGATCGCGAGGAAGTGGCCACGGTTGACGGTCTCCCGCTTACGGGAGAAGAAGACCATGACGAAGATGACCAGCGCGAGCACCAACTTGGTAACAAGTTTTGCCGGTGCCGGCTCGTCCCCGTCACGCAGCGGGGCGGACAGCCCGATGCCGGTGAGAACCTGAATGATCGAGCCCCACAACATGGCGGCGTTGATCCGCAGCTTGCCGCTGACGTACTGGGCGATCCCACCGCCGAGCAGCAGCGCGAAACCGATCAGATGAACGTAGAGAAGAATCAGTCGAAGAGCTTCCACGCGCTCCATCCTCCCCTATCAACGACGCTTCGTAGTAATGACCCCGACCACCTGCCGTCATACCGTGACCCACCCGCCCCCGCGATCTTGCAGTCACCGCCCCGGCAAGCGGGACGAAAGCCGGGCGCCACGGGCCGAAACCGCAAGATCGCGGGGCGAGGGATGTCTCAGCGCAGGCGCCAGAGCTGGAAGGTGGGGCCTTCGGCGGGGAGGGTCACCGTGCCCTCGGCGTCCGGGTGCAGGGCTTCGGCGTCGCCGTAGATGTTGGTGGCGGCGGGCAGGCCGGCCAGGCGGACCGGGGCACCGAGGGCGCGGCGGGCCAGCACCAGCACCGTCGACGTGGGCGCCTCGCGCAGGAAGACGAGCGTGTCCGCGTCCGCGTGCACCCAGCGCAGGCCGCCGTGGCGCAGCGCCGGCTCGTCGCGGCGCAGCGTCAGCAACGCCCGGTACGCCTCGAACGTGCGCCGGTCCCAGCTCTCCGGCCGGTGCCACGGCATCGGAGTACGCGAGCCCTCCCCGTTCGTACCGGTCAGGCCCAGCTCGTCCCCGGCGAAGACCACGGGCGTGCCGGGCATCGTGGCGAGCAGTCCGGCCGCCACCTCCTGCCGGGCCGCGTCACCGACCACCGTGCGGATCCGGGCCGAGTCGTGCGAGCCGAGCAACTGCCACGAGTGCGTGTACGACCGCCAGGACACCAGCGACCGGTACGTGTTCATGGTGGCGAGCACCGCGTCCGCGTCGCGCCGCCGTACCCCGCCCGGGGTGCCGAGGAAGTTCGGCACCGGGTCGTCGCCGTGGCGCAGCCAGGACCAGACCGGGTCGGTGAAGCCGACGTAGTTCATCGTCCCGTGCCAGCCGTCGCGGTCCAGGTCACCGGTGTGGTCGTGGCCGTGCTCGGCCAGCAGCAGGCCGTCCGGCCGGGTTTCGGCGACCACCTCGCGCAGCAGCCGCGCCACCTCGTGGGTGTACGCGTCCGCGCCCCGCCGGCCGGTCATGTTCGCCACGTCGACCCGCCAGCCGTCCAGCCCGTACGGCGGGCGCAGCCAGCGGCGCAGCAGCGAGTCCTCGGCGGTGGCGAAGCGGCGGCGCAGTTCCGCGCTGCCCCAGTTGAGCTTCGGCAGCGACTTCACCCCGTTCCACGACTCGTAGTCGCCGCCGCTCAGGTCGAAGTAGTACAGATCGCGTTCCGGCGCGTGCACGTCGGAGACGGCGGCGGTGAACCAGTCGTGGGCGTCGCCGGTGTGGTTGCTGGTGATGTCGCCGAGCAGCCGCCAGCCCCGGGCGTGCACCGCGTCGGCGAGCCGGGCCAGCGCCGCGTCGCCGCCGAGCAGCGGGTCGACGGTGTCGAAGCTCGACGCGTCGTACCTGTGGTTGGAGCGCGCCGGGAAGACCGGCGTGAGGTAGACGGTGTTGACGCCGAGCCGGTCCAGGTGGTCCAGGCGCTCGGCGATCCCGTCGAGGTCGCCGCCGTAGAACTGCCGGGGCGTCTCCGGGCCGCGGCCGATGACCGGGGTGTCCCAGTCGCATCCGACGGCCCAGTCCGGCACGGTGCGGCCGTCGGCGGCGGCCGAACGGGCGAACCGGTCCGGGAAGATCTGGTAGATGACCGCGTCCCGGGTCCAGGCCGGCGGCGGGGCGTAGCTGACCAGCTTGAAGTCGCCGTTGTCCGGCACGTCGTGACCGGCCAGCCCGGCCGCGTTCAGCCAGCGGGCGCCGCGCTCGCCGTCGAGCAGGAAGCGGTAGTTGCTGACCGGGTTGCGGACCTCGACGTCGGCCCGCCACCACACGTCGCCGCCGTCGGTGCGGTCGATCCGCGCCTCGGCGAAGCGCGGCTCGCCGTCGCCGGTGGTGCGCACGTGCACCTGGGAGACGCCGGAGCCGGCCGGGACCCGGACGAAGACCGGCACTGTCTGCCCGAGCGCGGGCTCCTGCTCCGGGACGTAGGTGGCGGAACCGTCGTGGTGCGGCTGAAGGGACATGGTGCTGCCTTTCGCGTCGTACCGGCAGGGAGAGGGGCGGGCACCCGCCGCGGCCGGTTCACCCGACCGCGGCGGTCCGCCCGTGAACCGCTCCGGTGTACGCCGACACGACGCCCTTGCCGCAGCGTGAGCCGAGGAGGCTCAGCCCTTTACCGCTCCGGAGGTGAGTCCGGAGACGATGTAGCGCTGGAGCAGTTGGAACACCAGCACCGTGGGGATCGCGGTGAGCAGCGTGCCCGCCGCGAACATCCCGAAGTTGTTGTTGCGCTCGCCCGCGACCAGGCCGTACATGCCGACCGCGAGGGTCTTCGACTCGGGTTCGGTGAGGAACACGTTGGCGATGATGAACTCGTTGATCGACCCGATGAACGCGAGCAGGCCGGTCACCGCCAGGATCGGCGCCACCAGCGGCAGCATGATCCGGAAGAAGATCTGCACGTGCGATGCGCCGTCCATGGTCGCGGACTCGTCCAGCTCCTTCGGCAGGGTGTCGAAGAAGCCCTTCATCAGCCAGGTGTTCGCCCCCAGCGCGCCACCCATGTAGAGCAGGAACAGGCCCCACGGGGTGTTGAACCCGATCCCCGGGTAGAGATCGGTGAGCGTGGTGAAGATCAGGAAGATCGCCACGATCGCCAGGAACTGCGGGAACATCTGGATCAGCAGCAACGCGAGCAGGCCGACCCGGCGCCCGGCGAAACGCATCCGGGAGAACGCGTACGCCGCGAGCGACGACAGGAAGATCGACGCGAAGCTGGCCACGCCCGCGAGCAGCAGCGAGTTGAGGAACCAGTGGCCGAACGCGGTCGTGTCGAACAGGTTGGTGAAGTTCTCCAGCGACGCCCCGGTCGGCAGCAGCTCGGTGGAGGAGAGCGTGCCGAGCGGGTTGAACGCCGCCGAGATCACGAACAGGATCGGGAAGAGGCTGAACACCACCGCCAGCACCCCGACCAGGTGCCGCCAGCCCACCTGGGCGAACCAGCGGCTGCGCGAGCGACGGGCCGGCTTGCGGGTGGCCGTGGGTGCGGGCGTCTCCGCGATTGTGGTCACGAGTACACCTCCTCCTGCTTGCGGGTCCGCCGGAAGCTGATCGCCGAGACCGTCGCCACGATCGCGAAGATGAAGATCGAGACGGTGGCGGCCAGGCCGAACTCGGCGCCCTGCGCGCCGAACGCGAGCCGGTACGTGTAGGTGATCAGCAGGTCGGTGGCGCCGTTTGTCGGGTTGTCCGGCGCGAAGGGGCCGCCCTCGGTGGTGAACAGGATCGCGTTGACGTTGTTGAAGTTGAACGCGAACGACGCGATCAGCAGCGGCGACAGCGCCACCAGCAGCAGCGGCAGGGTGACCGCCCGGAACGACTGCCAGGGCGACGCGCCGTCGACCGAGGTCGCCTCGGTCAGCTCCCGGGGAATGGCCTGCAGCGCGCCGGTGGCCACCAGGAACATGTACGGGTAGCCGAGCCACAACTGCACCAGCAGCACCGCGATCCGGGCCGACCAGTTGCCGCCGAACCAGTCGACGTTCAGCCCGAACAGGTTGTTGAGCAGGCCGAAGTCGGTGTTGAACATGTCCCGCCAGATCAGCAGCATGGCGAACGACGGCATGGCGTACGGCAGGATCAGCACCATCCGGTAGAGGTTGGTGCCACGCATCCGGGGTGAGTGCAGCGCGAGCGCGATGGCCATGCCGAGCAGGAACGTCAGGCCGGTGGAGCCGATCGCGAACGCGAAGTTCCAGGCCAGCGTGCCGAAGAACGGGCCGGAGATGTTGCCGTCGGTGAGCACCGCGGCGAAGTTCTTCAGCCCGACGTCGACCTTCCAGCCCTGGGCGAGTCGCTCGCCGTCGGCGGCGACGAAGGCGCCGGTCTTCTCGTCGGCGGTCCACGTCTTGCCGGTCTCGCTGTCCTTGACGCAGTCGCACGCGGCGTCGTACGCCCGGATCGCCTTGCCCTCGTAGGCGCGGGTCAGGCCGTTGGAGCGGATGGCGCCCTCGTCGGTGGGCACGACGAGCGCGGTGACGGCGTCGCTGCGCGCGCTGGCCTGCCCGATGTTCAGGACGGTGTAGCCGTCCGCAGCGGTGATCTTGCCGCTGAGGCTGCTCACCTCGACGTCGGCGGCGTCGAGCTTGCGCAGCCCGTCCGCGTCCCCGGCGAAGACCTCCCTGGTCTTCGGGTCACCGAGCAGGAAGACCAGGTCACCGGTCGCCGGGTCGCCCTCGGTGGCGATGGTGAGGTTGTACTCGGTCGAGCCGGGCACCTGCTGGACCGAGGCGGTCTGCACGGCGACGATCGCGTCGTCCTTGCTGCCCCGGTGCCCGTCGCCGAAGTTCGTGAACGCGGTGCTCGCGGTGTAGAGCACCGGGACGACCTGGAAGGCGATCAGGAAGAGCGTGCCGGGCACCAGGTACTTGGCCGGGATGTGCCGGCGGCTCAGGTAGAGGTAGAACAGGCCGGCGGTGGTGACCACCAGGACGCCCAGCCCGATCCAGTGTTCGGCCTCGATGAGCGGGAACGCCGCCCACATCGCGATCCCGGCCACCAGGCCGAGCAGGACCACCTTGGCGACGAGGCCGGTCGCGGTGATCGGCGCGTGTTGCCGCGCGGTACGGGACGTGCGCGGGAGCCCACGGCGTACGGGCTCCCGGCCCGGGGCCTGCGGTGCAGACCCCGGGCCGGACAGCGGCGCGCTCATTACTTGATCTGGCCCTGGATGGTCTTGCCGGCGGCCGTGATCGTCTTGGCCGGGTCGGCGCCGCCGATGATGGCGGCCTCCGCCTTGCCGAACGGGTCCCAGATCGCGGCCATGGCCGGGATCGCCGGGAGCACCTGGCCGTTCTTACCGGCCTCGGAGAACTTGGCCAGGTCCGCGTCCTCGCCCTTGACCTGTTCGAAGGCGGCGGTCAGCGCCGGCGGACGCGGCTCGGCCTTGTACAGCGCGACGGCCAGCTCGGGCTTGGTCACGTAGTTGGTGACGAACTCCTGGGCCAGGGCCTTGTTCTTGCCCTTGGCGGCGACGTAGAACGCCTGGACGCCCACGAACGGCTGGGCCTCCTTGCCACCGGCGAAGCCGGGGACCGGGGAGATGTCGTACGCGATGTTGGCCTTCTTGGCGTCGGCCACGGCCCACGGGCCGGACACCAGGTAGGCGCACTTCTTGCCGGTGAAGGTGGCGATGGAGTTCTCACCGGTGATGGAGCGCTTCAGCGCACCCTCGCCCTTCTCACCCAGCTTCGCGATCTTCTGGAAGGCCGCGATCGACTCCGGCTTGCCCACGCCCAGGTCCTTCGGGTCGTAGTCGCCGTTGGCAGTGGTGCCGAACAGGTAGCCGCCGCCGGAGGTGTACAGCGGGTAGATGTGGTAGGCATCGCCGTTCTGGCCGGACTGCAGGCACAGGATCTCGCTGGCCTTCTTCTCGGCCTTGAGCTTCTTGCCGGCGGCGACCAGGTCCTCGATCGTCTTCGGCGCCTCGGGTGCCAGCTCGGTGTTGCGGATCAGCGCCAGGTTCTCGGTGGCGTAGGGCACGCCGTAGAGCTGGCCGTTGAAGGTGACCGCCTTGACCGCCGTCTCGTTGAAGCCCGCCTTCTGCTCGGCGGTGAGCTGCACCGGGTCGATGGCGCCGTTCTGGACCATGTTTCCGATCCAGTCGTGCGCCCCGACCACGACGTCCGGGCCGCTGCCCTGCTGGGAGGCGGTGACGAAGTTGGTCTGCAGGTCCTTGGAGACGGCCTGGACCTCGACGGTCACGCCGTTCTCCTTGCCGAACTCCTCGGCGAACGGCTTGAGCGCGGCCGCGCGCTTGTCGTCGGCCCAGATGACCAGCTTGCCACCGGTCGCCTTGGCGGATTCGCCGGCGGCCGGCTTGTCGCTGCCGCTGTCACCACAGCCGGAGGCGGCGAGCGCCAGGCCGAGGACGGCGACCACACCCGCGGTACGGATGCGCATCGGTACTCCTGTCGTCATGGCGGCCCGCCGGGGGAAGGGCGGCCCGCCAGTGGAAACCTCTGAAAGTTCTTGCTGACCGGCGCCGAGGTGCTGCGCCGCTGCTCCCGCATGTTGCGGGGACGTTAGCAAGAGGTTGCAGAGAATGGAAGGGCTTGCAGAAGTGTACGCAAGACTTTGCCGTTGGGCTAAAGTGCCGCACATGCGCGCTCGACTATCCGACATCGCCCACCAGGCTGAAGTCAGCGAGGCCACGGTGTCGCGGGTGCTCAACGACCGCCCCGGTGTGGCCCCCGAGACCCGGCAGGCCGTCCTGACCGCCCTCGACGTGCTCGGCTACGAGCGGCCGGCTCGGCTGCGCAAGCGCAGCGCCGGACTGGTCGGCCTGGTCGTGCCGGAGCTGGACAACCCGATCTTCCCGGCGTTCGCCCAGATCATCGAGTCCGCGCTGGCTCCCACCGGCTACACACCGGTGCTCTGCACGCAGACGCCCGGCGGCGTCCGCGAGGACGAGTACGTGGAGATGCTGCTGGACCGGCAGGTCTCCGGCATCGTCTTCGTCTCCGGCCTGCACGCCGACACCGCCGCGGACCACGACCGCTACCGCACGCTGCTGGCCCGGCCGCTGCCGATCGTCATGATCAACGGATACGCCCCGGGCATCCCCGCGCCGTTCGTCTCCTGCGACGACCGCGAGTCCGCCGAACTGGCGGTCGCCCACCTGGTCGCTCTCGGGCACCGCCGGATCGGCCTGATCACCGGCCCGGACCGGTTCGTACCCGTGCAGCGCAAGGTCGCCGGCTACAAGGCCGCGATGGGGCGCCTGACCGACACCACCGAGGACGATCTGGCCGAGCTAACCGAGCTGTCCCTGTTCGGCGTCGAGGGTGGCGAGGCCGCCGCCGGCCGGCTCATCGAGCGTGGCGTGACCGGGCTGGTCTGCGGCTCGGACCTGATGGCGCTCGGCGCGATCCGGGCCGCCCGCCAGCGCGGACTGTCGGTGCCGGGCGACATCTCCGTGGTCGGGTACGACGACTCCCCGCTCATGGCCTTCACCGACCCGCCGCTGACCACCGTGCGCCAGCCGGTCGCCGCGATGGCGGTCGCGGCGGTCCGCGCCCTGGTCGACGAGATCAACGGCCACCCGTCCCCGAACTCCGAATACCTGTTCCGCCCCGAGCTGGTGGTACGCGGCTCGACAGCGGGGGCCAAGCCCACGAGCCCGCCGGCCCTCCAGCGCCCCGCCACCCCTTCCCCCTCCCTCCCCGTCCCCGCCTGACCCCACCTCCCCGGTGATCAAGGAGTTTCGGCGGAGTCGATCTCCATTCCGGACACCAACCCCTTGATCAACGCCGCTGGGCAGCCGGGTCGAGGGCGGGGTGGGACGGGGTGGGCGTCTCGGGATGCGGGAGACGGTCCAGAGGGCGGAGGCGCCCGCGAGTGGGTGATTGCCGTCATTTCTTGCGCAAGGAATGCTTGACTCTTGCATGGCGGTGGCGGCATTCTGCTCAGACACTCTGCGCCGCACCAGAAGCCGCCACAGAACGGGATCGACAGCGATGACCTCCGCCCCCAGCACCACCCCGCGCACCGCCGACGACGACTGGTGGCGGTCCGCGGTCGTCTACCAGGTGTACGTCCGCAGCTTCGCGGACGCGAACTCCGACGGTGTGGGTGACCTCCAGGGCATCCGGCAGCGCCTGCCCTACCTGCGCGACCTCGGCGTGGACGCGCTCTGGCTGACGCCGTTCTACACCTCGCCGCAGGTCGACGCCGGCTACGACGTGGCCGACTACCGCGACGTCGACCCGCTGTTCGGCAACCTGACCGACTTCGACGAGATGATCAGCGACGCGCACGCGCTCGGTCTGCGGATCATCGTCGACATGGTGCCCAACCACACCTCCAGCGCGCACCCGTGGTTCGCCGCCGCGCTCGCCGCCGGACCGGGCTCGCCGGAGCGCGAGCGCTACCTGTTCGCCGACGGCAAGGGCGAGCAGGGTGAGCTGCCGCCGAACGACTGGGAGAGCATCTTCGGCGGCCCGGCCTGGACGCGCGTGGTCGACGGCCAGTGGTACCTGCACCTGTTCGACCCGGCGCAGCCGGACCTGAACTGGCGCCACCCGGAGGTGCGGGCCGAGTTCGAGGACGTGCTCCGCTTCTGGCTGGACCGGGGCGTGGACGGCTTCCGGATCGACGTGGCGCACGGGATGCTCAAGGCCGAGGGACTGCCGGACGTCGGCTTCAGCTCGATGACCACCGGCCAGCGCCAGTCCGAGCTGCTGGGCAAGGGCCGGCTGCCGTACTTCGACCAGGACGAGGTGCACGACATCTACCGCGCCTGGCGGCCGATCCTGGACAGCTACCCGGGCGGCCGGATGGCGGTCGCCGAGGCGTGGGCCGAGACGCCGCAGCGGCTGGCCCGCTACATCGGCCCGGACGAGCTGCACCAGGCGTTCAGCTTCGACTTCCTCGACGCCACCTGGTCGGCCGACTCGTTCCGCAAGGTGATCGACACCGCGCTCGCCGAGGCGACGATCGTGGGCGCGCCCACCACCTGGGTGCTCTCCAACCACGACCGGCAGCGGCACGTCACCCGGTACGGCGACGGCGAGGTCGGCCTGCGCCGCGCCCGCGCCGCCGCGCTGCTGATGTTCGCGCTGCCCGGCTGCGCGTACGTCTACCAGGGCGAGGAACTGGGCCTGCCGGAGGTGCTGGACCTCCCGGACGAGCTGCGTCAGGACCCGGCGTTCCGGCGTACCGGGGAGAGCCGGGACGGCTGCCGGGTGCCCATTCCGTGGGGCGGCGACCTGCCCCCGTACGGCTTCGGGCCCGCCGGCAGCGAGCTGAGCTGGCTGCCGGCGCCGGCGACCTGGCGGTCACTGTCGGTGGCCGCCCAGACCGGGGTGCCCGGCTCGACGCTGGAGCTGTACCGGACCGCGCTGCGCATCCGGCACGAGCACCCGGCGCTGGCCGGCCTGGAGGGGATCACCTGGCTGGAGACCGAGCCCGGCGTACTCGCGTTCCGTCGCGCCGCCGGGGACGCCGAGGTGACCGGTGTGGTCAACATCAGCGGCGCCGACGTGACGGTGAGCGGCCACGGCCGCCCGCTCGTCGCGAGCGCCGAACTCACCGAGCGGGGCGACGGGCACGTCCTGCCGGTGGACGCGGCTGCGTGGTTCGAACGGCGTCCAGCCGGGTAACCCGCCATCGACCTGGCCGTCCGTTGTGCCCCGCGCCGACGGGCGGCTGGGGCTGCCGACCCCTTGTGGTGGGGGTGAGGTGGTCCCGGCCCCTCGGGAGTCCGCTCCCGGGGGGCCGGCGTCCATCGGGAAGCACGTGACCAGCGCTGAGCGTGCTCAGCCGCCCTTGGCGGTGAGCAGCGCGGAGATCCGGGCGAACCCGGCACGGATCTCCTCCCGGTCGGGCGCCTTCGCCGGCTCGGGCTCCGGTTCGCGCTCGGCGGCCCGTTCCAGTTCCTCGTCGATGACGTCCTCGAAGTCGCCGTAGAGATCCGCCCGGTCGACCTCGGCCGCCTCGTCCTCGGCGGCGATCTGCGCGGCGGCGATCTCGCCCCGGATCTCCTCCGGCGTCAACGCCGGCAGCAGCGGCTCCACCACCGCCATCAGCTGCTCCTCGGCCACCACCGCCTCGGCCAGCGCCAGCGCGTGCGGTCGCTCGTACGGGCCGCAGACCACCGGCTCCCAGTCGTCCTCGGCACCGAGCGGGCCGAACGTGATGATCCACGGCAGGCCCCGGATCGGTGAGTCGTCCGGCAGGTCCAGTGTCACGAGTGCGCCCACAGGCACATCATGGCCGTTGCGGCCCCGGACAGGGGGTCATTCGCCTCGACGTACGCCGACCGGCCCGGGTCAGCGCGCGTTCAGGGTCAGCATCAGATTGGGCTCGGCGTTGCGGTTCACCTGCAGCTCGAAGCGAGGCGACCGCTTCATCTGGAAGTGCGGTGGGGACAGGTCGACGCCGGTCAGCCAGTCGCGCACCGCCGCGCGTTCGTCGGTCTTGAGCACCGGGCCGAGGCAGCCGTCGACGAGCGTCCGCAGCAACGACCGGGACAGGCTGCCCTGAAGCTTGACGCGACAGATGACGTGTCCCACCTCGTCTCGGCGGTCCTTCGTCGGCGGAACGACCGCCGCGGACAACTCATCCCGCGTCCCCGGCAGCGTCACGTTGATGATGCGCAACGAGCGGTCCATCGTCACCGGCCCGGGCCACCGCCGGACCCACGCGTCCGTGACCTCCTCCGCTGTGGTGCCGGCGAACACCTGTGCCGGCCCCGACGCGGTGGGGACGGCAGCGGTCGGGACGGACTGGTACTCCCCCGGTTCGCCCCTGGCGCCGATCGGCGCCGGGGGGCAGCCCGGTTCCGCGCCCCGCTCGCCCCACAGCACGAAGCCCGCCGCACCGGCCAGCAGCAACACCAGCACGGGCACGGCGATCCGGAGCCGTCTGCCGGGCGGCCTCGTGCGGCCCGCGGGAGCCGAATCGGCCTCGCGCGCGGTCGTCTCGTTCACATTGCGCTCCCCGTGTCGTGGAACGGCCCCGACGTCGCAATCCACCACGGCCGCATCGCAGGCTACCCGCACTTACGACAACGGTCAATGCGTTGCACCCTCGCCATTCCTCTGCCAGCCTGTTGCTCGCGGCAACTGCCGCAAACCACGGGGAGGAATAGTTGACGAAGAAAATGCGAAAAACGGCCACGGCTGCGCTGATCTGCGCCGGGCTCGTCGCGGCCCTGTCACCGGCGACGGCGGCGGCAGCCGCCGGATGCAGCCGGACCGGCTGCAACGGAAAAATGGCATCCGCCAACGGGTGCGTCACCGGCGCGTACGCAATTGCCAGCTTCTCGCGCGTGGACGGGAACGACCCGGACGACAACGTGGCGCACGGCGATCTCTACTACTCGCCGACCTGCGGCGCGATGTGGGGCGAGTACAACGCCGCCTGGTTCGGGGACGTCTCGACGCTGCGGCTGGACTGGCAGCCCACATACGGGGGCCTGAACCAGACCGCAACTTCGGTACAGGTAAGCGGAGTCGGCAACTACGTCACGACGATGGTCAGTTGGGAATACTCCCTGCAGTGGTGCGCATCGTCACCCACGGGCAATCCGGACGGCAATGACACGTGCACCGCGTGGCGATGAGGGAAACGCCGAAAGGCAAGTTGTTCGGGCGCCTTCCGGTGCCTTCCAAGAACGGGGGAAAATTGAAGAGAAGCGGTATGAAAAGATGCGTCGCCTTAGCGACGCTCGTCACACTCGCCGGCGGGGCCGGCACGACACCGGCGACCGCGAGCAGCCGGCCCGGTGGTACGCCGGCGCACGCCCCGTCCGCCGTTCAGGACCCGGATGCGGCGCTCGGCGACGGCTGGTCGACCTCCTCGGACGTCGTGGTCACCGGAGCGGGAGACAGCAACGGCTTCCATCTCTACGTGGCGCGGGAGCGGGACGCCTTCGCCTGGTCCACCCTGGCCACCCTCTCCGCCTCGGCGCTGGACGTGGGCCCGTGGATGGGTGAAACCTGCGTGACCGGTTCCGGCCGTTACGCGGTGGCCGTCTTCGCTCCGAAGATGGCCGCGAACAAACCGACACTGGTGCGGGGCGGAGGAATAGCCGCGGTGGTGGACATCGCCACCGGCAAGGCGACCAGAGTGGCGACCGGACTGCAACTGGCGTACTTCAACCCGGCATGCGGGCCGGACGACCGCGTGTTGCTCACCCGGGCGGTCGGCGAGGACATGCAGCAGACCGATCTGCTCACCGTGGACGCGGCCGCGCACCGGGTCACCCAGACCCGGCGGATCGCGGCCCAGTTGACCACGCCGGCACCGGCGGCCGACGGTGACTACGGCGTCGCCCGGGGCCGGCTGGTGAAGGTCGGCGCCGCCGGGGAACTGACCGAGAAGGCCCGGCCGGCCGGGCCGGTCTCCGCACTGCGAGCCACCGCACGAAGCGGGCTCGACCTCGTCGCCGTCGTCGGCGAACGGGCCGTGGCGCAGCGCTACCAGGACGGCCGGATGAGGACCGTGACGACCGGCGAGCGGGGCCACCTCCAGCTGATGGGGCGGCTCGGCGGGCAGAACACGCTGATCGGCACCGCACCGGCCCCCGGCCGGGCCCTGCCCGAACTGTCCGTGATCCGCTCGGACCACCGGGTCCGCGCCGCCTCCGGGCAGGGGCATCTGCTGGTCCGGGAGATCGGCACCGCACAGGCCGAGAAGTCCGTACGCGACCCGTTGCTGCCGGCGGACCCGGCGGACGCGGGACGGGTCCGGGTGTCGGTGGAGGCCACCGCCACCGGCCGCCAGTCGACAGCCACCTTCGACACGGCCCGGAACGCACCCCGGCTGGACGCGCTACCGACCCGCACGGCTGCCGCGCCGACGGTGGGCACCCTGGCGGTGGATCCGAACATCTCGAACCCGAAATGCGCGGTACGCCGTAACGACCCCAAGGTGCAGGCGCAGCAACCGAGCGCCAACATGGTCGAATGGGCGGTGGACCGGGCCGTGCACGGCACCCTGACCACGTCCCGGCCCGACAACTATCTGAAGTCGGGTCTACCGGCCTACAGCCCGCAGGGCCTGTTCCCGCGTCGTGCGGTGGCCGGCGGCGGCGAGGTGCCCGCGCAGCTCATGCTGGGCATCCTGGCCCAGGAGACCAACCTGTCGCAGGCCTCGTGGCACGCGGTGCCCGGCGACCTCGGCAACCCGCTGATCGCCGACTACTACGGCAACGCGGGCGCCAGCATCGACATCATCAACTACCCGAAGGCGGACTGCGGGTACGGCGTCGGTCAGGTCACCACCGGCATGAGCGTCGGTGACACCGTCTACACCCGCAACCAGCAGGTCGCCATCGCTGTCGACTACGCGGCGAACATCGCTGCCGGGCTCAACATCCTGATCGAGAAGTGGAACCAGATCTACAACGAGCCGCTCGGCCGCAGCACGCTCAACAACAACGACCCGAGCTGGATCGAGAACTGGTTCCTGGCCGTCTGGGCGTACAACAGCGGTTTCCACCCCAGCAGCGAGGCGGGCGGCCACAACGGCCGGTGGGGCATCGGATGGCTGAACAACCCGGCCAACCCCTCCTACGATCCGGCCCGGTCGGGGTTCCTGCGGGACACCTACGCGGACGCGGAGACGCCGAACCACTGGTCGTACCCGGAACGGATCATGGGGTGGATCGAGACGCCCCAGCTCAAGGGCTTCCCGATCGCCACCGAGGCCTACTCCCAGCCGACGTACGGAGCCAACTCGCCGAACTACCCGAGCCGCTTCACCAAGGTGCTGTCGCTGCCGGGGATCTACACGTTCTGCTCACCGAGCATCAACAGCTGCACCCCGAACGTGGCGAGCCCGTGCCCGGCCGACAGTGAGGCATGTTGGTGGCACGGCAACGCGACGTTCGCCAACTGCCCGGGCGGGCAGTGCGCCAAGGAGAAGCTGACGTACGGCTCGTCGTCGGCCGAGCCCGGGGTGCAGCGGGTCTACGACCGGGACTGCTCGGTCTTCACCGGCAACTCCGACCCGGACAAGGACGCCACCCGCAGAACCAGCGTCGTGTACACGACGATCGACTCGTCGCAGTACGCCATGGGCTGCACGAGCGATCCGAACGACGGGAAGTTCACCATCCGGGCCGGCTACCCCACAGGCAGCACGAACGCCCTCTACGCCGACATCGACCTGCACCAGCTCGGCGCCGGCTATCAGGGACACATGTGGTTCAGCCACGTATACCCGACGGTCAACGGCAGCCCCAACCCCAAACACCACCTCGTCGGCGCCTGGACGCCCAACCTCGACCTGCAACCCGGGGAACGGATGCGTTTCGACGTCGTCGCGCACCTGCCGAGCCACGGCGGCGAATACAAGCCCGCGGAGTACGTCATCCGCGGCGGCAACGACGGCAGCGAGTACTACTGCGAGCTGGACCAGGGCACGGGCATGCCCGGCGTGAACGGCCACGACAAGTGGGTCTACCTGGGCGCCTACAACCTCGGTCGGGGATCCCAGGTGCTGCTGAACAACTCGGGCCCGTCGAACGCCACCGGTAACGTCGACATCGCCTGGGACGCCATGGCGTTCATCCCGATCTACAACCGCACCGGGCACAATTGCAAGGACCCCTACTAGGAACCCGCCGGGTACCCGCCCGGCCGTGCGACCTGTAGAACGTCAGGAAGCGTCCCTCGCCGTCTGAGACGGCGGTGAGGGGCGCTTCCCCGTCCTCGGCTCAGTCCTGTCCGTCGGCGTCGAGGGCGGCCCGCACCAGGGTGAGAGCCGTCCGGCGGGGAACGCCCAGGCGACGCGCCTCGGCGGCGTACCCGGCCGCGGCCCGGTGCAGCCGGTCGGTGGCGTCGTCCCGGCCGGGGGCGACCACTGTGCCGTGCCGCCCGCGCGTCTCGACCAGCCCGGCGCCCTCCAACTCCCGGTACGCCCGCGCCACCGTGTTCACCGCCAGCCCCAGGTCGACGGCGAGCTGCCGCACCGCCGGGAGCCGGGTGCCCACCGGCAGCCGCCCGTCGCCGATGCGCGCCGCGAACTGCGCCCGCACCTGCTCGTACGGCGGCACCGCCGACTCGGCGTCGATCCGGATCAGTGCGCTCATCCCGCCCCTCCCGGCGTGCCCGGTTCGGTCTCCTCGTCGAGCACGTCCGCCTCCACGTCCACCTCCCGGGCGCCGCCCTCGGCCATGTCCACCACCCGGCCGTACGGGCTGGTGGCGGCGAGCGCCGCGCCGAAGAGCACCAGCTGGTTGAGCAGGTAGAGGTAGAGCAGCAGGCCCACGGCGGTGGCCACCACCGTGTACGCGGGGTTCCGCTCGGTGCGTACCACGTAGTAGCGCCCCACGGTGTTGAGCAGGGTGATCCCGATCGCGACGGCGAGCACCGCCGGGCGCAGCCGGCGGCGGCTCATCCGCAGCCGGGGCACGGCCAGCAGCAGCGCGGCGGCGAGCACGGCGTTGACGAGCACGCTCAGCACCGCGCTGATCGTGGTCAGGCCCACCGAGCCGGTGCTGCGCAGCAGGAAGCGCAGCAGCGACTCCAGCGCGTCCACGGCGGCGACCGAGACGAACAGCAGCACGAAGACGGCGACCAGCACGCCCAGGTCGACCAGGCGCCGCACCACCAGGTTGCCCGGCTGCTGGTTGAAGCCGTACATCAGCCGCTGCGAGGAACGGATCGCCTCCACCCAGGCGATGCCGGTGAAGACCAGGATGACCAGGCCGACCACGCCGACGGTGTTGCTGCTCTCCGCGATCAGCGCCGGGTCGAGGAAGGGCAGGTTCTCGTCGAGGAAGTCGGCCGCCGCGCGGCTGACCTCCTCGTTGTCGCGCAGCACGGCGCCGAAGACCCAGTACGCGACGAGCGCGAGCGCGAACACGGCGAAGAAGCCGTAGTACGCGATGGCGGCGGCGAGCCGCCCGGCGAGCAGGTCGGCGTAGAGCGTCCCGGCCCGCCAGACGTGGTCGAAGGCCGACGATCGGCCCCGGGCCGCGTCGATGCGGCGCCCCACCGCCGCCTCGATCCGGCCGAAGACGTTCACCCCGTCATCCTCGCCGATCTCCGCCCGTGGTGGAGGGGCCCCGGCCGGTCGGATGTTCAGCTCCGGCCGCCGAGCCGGAAGTCGCGGCGGGGCTGCCACCGGGTCGCGCCGCTGTGCGAGAACAACGTGAACGCCTCCACCTGGAACAACGCGGAGAAGTCGGCCAGGTCCTCGTACGCCTTGTCGAGCACCTCGGGCGGCACGTCCTGCGCCACGGTGACGTGCGGGTGGTACGGGAAGCGCAGCTCGCGCCGCAGCTCGGGGGCCGAGTTGATGGCGGCGGCGAGCAGTTCGCACTCGCTGATCCCGGCCGCAACCGCCACGAAGACCACCTGGGTGACCGGGCGGAACGTGCCGGTGCCGCGCAGGTGCAGCGTGAACGGCAGGTGTGTGGCGGCGACCCCGGCCAGGTGCTCCTCGACGGCGGGCAGCGCGCGTACCGGGATCTCGGTGGGTCCGAGGAGGGTGACGTGCGCGGGGACGGCGAGCGGGTCGCCGGCCTCGACCCGGCGGCGGGTGAGCATCCCGCCCCAGGGCTCGGGGACGTCGACAGCGATCCCGATCTGGATCGTGTCCGCGCCGCCCGGCGCCGTGTCACTGCCCGCCACGTCGCGCGCCACCCCTCCGGCCACCGGCTGCGTCACCCGTCTCCGTCCGTCCGGGCCGTTACTCGAACCGCACCGGCGGGAAGAAACCGACCCGCTCGTACGCGTTCCGCAGCGTCCCGGCGGCCACCGCGCGGGCCTTCTCCGCGCCCTGCGCCAGCAGCTTGTCGAGCTGGGCCGGGTCGTTCAGGTAGGCGTTCGTGCGTTCCTGGATCGGCGTGACGAACTCCCGCACCACCTCGGCGAGGTCCTTCTTGAGGTCGCCGTAGCCCTTGCCGTCGTACGCGGCGACCAGGTCGTCGATGGAGCGGCCGGACAGCGCGGAGTAGATGGTGAGCAGGTTGGTGATCCCCGGCTTGCCCTCGGCGTCGAAGACGATCTCACGGCCGGTGTCGGTGACCGCCGAGCGGATCTTCTTGGCCGAGCGGGCCGGGTCCTCCAGCAGGTCGATGATGCCGGCCGGGGAGGACGACGACTTCGACATCTTGGCCGTCGGGTCCTGCAGGTCGGTGATCTTGGCGGTGTCCTTCACGATGTGCGGGGCGGGCACCGTGAAGGTGCTGCCGAACAGCGAGTTGAACCGTTGCGCCAGGTCACGGGAGAGTTCCAGGTGCTGCCGCTGGTCCTCGCCGACCGGCACCGCGTTCGCCTGGTAGAGCAGGATGTCGGCGGCCTGGAGGATCGGGTACGTGAACAGGCCGACGCTCGCCCGCTCGCTGCCCTGCTTCTGCGACTTGTCCTTGAACTGGGTCATCCGGCCGGCCTCGCCGAACCCGGTGATGCAGCCGAGCACCCAGGCCAGTTGGGAGTGCTCGGGCACCTGCGACTGCACGAACAGCGTGCTGCGCTCCGGGTCCAGGCCGAGCGCGAACAACTGCGCGGCGGCCACCCGGCTGCGGCGCTTGAGCACCGACGGGTCGTGCCCGGCGGTGATCGCGTGCAGGTCGACCACGCAGTAGTAGGCGTCGTGGCTGTCCTGCAACGCCACCCAGTGCCGCAACGCGCCCAGGTAGTTGCCGAGGTGGAACGAGTCGGCCGTCGGCTGGATGCCGGAGAAGACGCGCGGGCGGGCGGGTACGTCGGACATGGCGGCAATTCTGTCAGCAAGCCCCGGCGTCCGTCATGACGGGCCGGTGGATCGGACGGGTACGGACGGAAGCGGGCCGTTGCGCTCGCGTCGGGGCTCGGGCAGCCGCGCGGCGGAGACCGCCAGGCGGGACACCCGCCGGCCGTCGAGGGTGAGCACCCGCAGCAGCCAGCCCGCCGGATCGGCCGCCACCGATCCGGTGGCCGGGTCGACCGCCACCGGCACCTCGTCGCCGGCTACCGGCAGCCGGCCCAGCGCGGCCATCACGTACCCGCCCACCGTCTCGTACGGCCCGGCGGGCAGCGGCACGCCGGTGCGCTCGGCGAAGTCGGTCAGGTTCAGCCGGCCCTCGACGACTGCGGGCAGGCCGGCGGGTTCCGGTTCGAGCGGGCCGTGCTCGTCGTCGCGGATCTCCCCGACCAGTTCCTCCACCAGGTCCTCGCAGGTGACGATGCCGGCGGTGCCGCCGTACTCGTCGACGACCACGGCCAGGTGGTGGCCCTCCCGGCGCATCTCGGTGAGCGCCGCGAGCACGCGCTTGCTGTCCGGCAGGCGCTTCACCTCCCGGATCAGGTCGCCGACGAGCAGCGGCCGGTCCGGTTCCGGGCGCAGCAGCACGTCGTGCAGGCGCACCAGGCCGACCACGTCGTCGTGGGTGCCGTCGACCACCGGGTAGCGGGTGTGCGGATCGGCGCGGACCAGCCGTTGCGCCTGCGCCAACGGCAGCGCCGCGCCGAGGAAGACCACCTCGGTGCGGGGCACCATCACCTCGCGGACGAGGCGGGCGCCGGCCACCAGCACCTCGTCGATGATCCGCCGTTCGTCCGGGTCGAGCAGTGTGTTCGCCGCGACCAGGTCACGCAGTTCGGCCTCGCTGATCCGTTCCCGCCCGGCCGTGGGGCTGGCCCCGAGCAGGGCGGTGACCAGGCGGGTGGCGCCGTCGGCACCGCGCACCACGAGGCGGGCGACGGTACGGGCCACCGGGCCGGGTTCGCGTCGGGGCCGCCCCGGCGGTCGCCGCCGGGGCCCGGGACCACCACCCTCCCGCATGAGAAGGATGGTAGACAGCGGTCACCGTACGCTCAGGCAAATGTTCGGATCTGTTCAATCATGAAGGATTATGATGGAATGGCGGCGCGTACAACATGGCAGCCGCGACCCGGCCCCCGGCCGTAGGGTGAGCGCGGGACGGCCGCCGCGGGACGCGGCCCAGGCAGGAGGACCGACGTGAAACTGCTCGTCACCGGCGGCGCCGGCTACATCGGCAGCGTGGTGACCCGGATGCTGCTCGACCACGGACACCAGGTGACCGTGCTGGACGACCTGCGCACCGGTCACCGGGAGGCCCTCGCCCCCGACGCCACCCACGTCGACCTGCCGGTGCACGAGGCCGCCCGGGTGCTCACAGCCGACGCCGGATTCGACGGCGTGCTGCACTTCGCCGCCCTGATCGCCGCCGGCGAGTCGATGATCCGCCCCGAGTTGTACTGGCACAACAACACGGTCGGCTCGATCGCGCTCATCGACGCGGTCCGCGCCGCCCGGGTGCCCCGGATGGTCTTCTCCTCCACCGCCGCCGTCTACGGCAACCCCACCGAGCTGCCCATCCCGGAGACCGCCGTCAAGGCCCCCACCAGCACCTACGGCGCGACCAAGCTGGCCGTCGACATGGCGCTCACCTCCGAGGCGATCGCGCACGACCTGGCCGCCGTCTCACTGCGCTACTTCAACGTCGCCGGGGCGTACCTGCGCGACGGGCTGGCCATCGGCGAACGGCACGACCCGGAGACGCACCTCATCCCGATCGCGCTCGACGTGGCCGCCGGGCGGCGGGAGAAGCTCCAGCTCTTCGGCGACGACTACCCCACCGTCGACGGCACCTGCGTCCGCGACTACATCCACGTCGAGGACCTGGCCCGCGCCCACCTGCTCGCGCTCGACGCGGCCACCCCGGGCCGGCACCGGATCTACAACCTGGGCAACGGCAACGGCTTCACCAACCGGCAGGTGGTCGACGTGGTCCGTGAGGTCACCGGGCACCCGGTGCCGGTCGAGGTGGCCCCCCGCCGCGAGGGCGACCCGGCCGAGCTGGTCGCGTCCTCCGCGCTCGCCCGCGACGAGCTGGGCTGGACGCCGGCCAAGCCGACCCTGCACGACATGGTCGGTGACGCCTGGGCGTTCTACCGCGAGCACGTCGCGGGACAGCTTTCATGAACGTCGCCGACCGCGCCACAGCGGGCTTCCGGCAGCGGTACGGCGCCGAGCCGGCGGGCCGCTGGGCGGCTCCCGGGCGGGTCAACCTGATCGGCGAGCACACCGACTACAACGACGGCTTCGTGCTGCCCTTCGCGCTGCCGCTGCGTACCGTCGTCGCCGCCGCGCCCGCCCCCGACGGCCGCTGGACCGTCTGGTCGGAGCTGGACGAGCAGCCGGTCGAGTTCGGCGCGGCGGAGGCCGACGAGCCCGGCCGGGTCGACGGGTGGGCCGCCTACGTGGCCGGGGTGGTGTGGGCGCTGCGCGCCGACGGCCACGACGTGCCGGGCGCACGGCTCGCCGTCGCCTCCGACGTGCCGGTCGGCTCCGGGCTCTCCTCCTCGGCCGCGATCGAGTCGGCGGTGCTGGCCGCCCTGGTCGACCTCGGCGGGCTCGACCTGCCCGCCGGGCGGTGGCCCCGGCTCGCCCAGCGGGCCGAGAACGACTACGTCGGCGCGCCCACCGGGATCATGGACCAGTCCGCGGTGATCCGCGGCCGGGCCGGGCACGCCCTGTTCCTCGACTGCCGCACCGAGGAGATCGAACAGATCCCGTTCGACCTGGACGACGCCGGGCTGGCCGTGCTGGTGATCGACAGCCGGGCGCCGCACCGGCACGCCGACGGCGAGTACGCCGCCCGGCGCAAGAGCTGCGAGCGGGCCGCCGCGACGCTCGGAGTGACCGCGCTGCGCGACGTCTCGGTGGCGGACCTCGACAACGCGCTGGCCCGCCTCGACGACGACGAGACCCGCCGCCGGGTCCGGCACGTGGTGACCGAGAACCAGCGGGTGCTCGACACGGTAGCGCTGCTGCGCGCCGGCCGGGTCCGCGACACCGGCCCGCTGCTGACCGCCTCGCACGCTTCCATGCGCGACGACTTCGAGATCACCGTGCCGGAGATCGACACGGCGGTCGAGGCGGCGCTGAGCGCCGGGGCGTACGGCGCGCGGATGACCGGTGGCGGCTTCGGCGGCTGCGTGCTCGCGCTGGTCGACGCGGACGCCGCCAAGGCGGTGGCCGCCGCCGTGGCCGCCGCGTACGCCGAGCGCGGCTTCACCGCCCCCGGAACGCTGACCGTCCTCCCGGCCGGCGGCGTCACCCGCCTGGACTGAACGCGAAAGGCCCCCGGCGTCGCGCCGGGGGCCTTCTCGTCGCGTGCGTCAGCCGGCATCGACGATCATGCCGGCGCCGACGGTACGGTTCGTCGACTCGTCGATGATCACAAAGCCGCCGGTGGTGCGGTTGCGCCGGTACTCGTCGGCGAGCAGCGGAACCGTGGTCCGCAGCCGGACCCGGCCGATCTCGTTGAGCTTCAGCTCACCGGCCGTCTCGTCGCGGTGCAGCGAGTTGATGTCCAGCCGGTAGTGCAGCCCGCGCACGATCGCCCGCGCCGAACGGGTCGTGTGCTTGATCGCGTACCGGCCGCCGACCTGCAACGGCCGGGTCTCGTCCATCCAGCAGATCATCGCCTCGATGTCCTGCACCGGCGTGGGGGCGTTGTTCGGCCGGCAGATCATGTCGCCGCGGGAGATGTCCAGCTCGTCGGTCAGCCGGACCGTCACCGACATCGGCGGGAACGCCTCGTCCACCGGGCCGTCGGCGGTCTCCACCGCGGCGATCCGGCTGGTGAAGCCGGACGGCAGCACCATCACCTCGTCACCGGGCTTGAGCACGCCCGAGGCCACCTGACCGGCGTAACCCCGGTAGTCGGTCACGGTGGTGGACTGCGGCCGGATCACGTACTGCACCGGGAACCGCACGTCGACCAGGTTGCGGTCGGAGGCGATGTGCACCCGCTCCAGGTGGTGCAGCAGCGACGGGCCCTCGTACCAGGGCATGTTCTCCGAGCGGGTGACGATGTTGTCGCCCTGGAGCGCGGAGACCGGCACCACCGTCAGGTCCGGCACGTCGAGCTTCGCGGCGAACGCGGTGAACTCGTCCGCGATCCGCTCGTAGACCCCCTGCGACCAGTCCACCAGGTCCATCTTGTTCACGCACAGGACCAGGTGCGGCACCCGCAGCAGCGAGCAGAGGAACGCGTGCCGGCGGGACTGCTCCACCAGGCCCTTGCGCGCGTCCACCAGGATCAGCGCCAGGTCGGCGGTGGAGGCGCCGGTGACCATGTTCCGGGTGTACTGGATGTGCCCCGGGGTGTCGGCGATGATGAACTTCCGCCGCGGCGTCGCGAAGTAGCGGTACGCCACGTCGATGGTGATGCCCTGCTCCCGCTCGGCACGCAGGCCGTCGGTCAGCAGCGCCAGGTTGGTGTACTCGTCGCCCCGGGCCGCGCTGACCGCCTCGACGGCGGCGAGCTGGTCGCTGAACAGCGACTTGGTGTCGTAGAGCAGACGGCCGATCAGCGTGGACTTGCCGTCGTCGACGCTGCCCGCGGTGGCGAACCGCAGCAGGTCCATCGGCCGGGCGGTCTCGCTCTCGGCCGGGGCCAGGGTCTCGACGCTCATCAGAAGTAGCCCTCTCGCTTGCGGTCCTCCATGGCGGCCTCGCTGACCCGGTCGTCGCCGCGGGTCGCGCCGCGCTCGGTGATCCGCGTGGCGGCCACCTCCTCGATCACCTTCTCCACCGTGTCGGCGTCCGAGCGGACCGCCGCGGTGCAGGAGGCGTCACCCACGGTCCGGTACCGCACCTGGGCGGTGAACAACTGCTCACCGGCGCGGGCCCGGAAGAACTCGTTCACCGCGTAGAGCATGCCGTCGCGCTCGATCACCTCGCGCTCGTGCGAGTAGTAGATCGACGGCAGCGGGATCCGCTCCCGCGCGATGTAGTGCCAGACGTCCAGCTCGGTCCAGTTCGACAGCGGGAACACCCGGATCGACTCGCCCGGGTGGTGCCGGCCGTTGTAGAGCGCCCACAGCTCCGGACGCTGGTTCTTCGGATCCCACTGGCCGAACTCGTCGCGGAAGCTGAACACCCGCTCCTTGGCTCGCGCCTTCTCCTCGTCGCGCCGGGCGCCGCCGAACAGCGCGTCGAAGCGGTGCTTCTCCACCGCTTCCAGCAGCACCGGCGTCTGGATCCGGTTGCGCATGCCGTCGGCGGACTCGCGGACCAGGCCCTTGTTCAGCGCCTCCGGCACACTCGCCACGATGAGCTGCAGGCCCAGCTCGACCACCCGCCGGTCGCGGTAGTCGAGCACCTCGGGGAAGTTGTGCCCGGTGTCCACGTGCATCACCGGGAAGGGGATGTTGGCCGGCGCGAACGCCTTCTGGGCCAACCGGAGCATCACGATCGAATCCTTGCCGCCGGAGAACAGCAGCACCGGCCGTTCCATCTCGGCGACGACCTCGCGCATCACGAAGATGCTCTCCGCCTCGAGCGCGTCGAGGTGCGACACCTGGTACGCGGCAGGGGACGTCATGAAGCGAACTCGATTCGCTCAGATCCGTACATCGGATTCCAGACCTTTCAGGTCGGAGTCGTGAGGAAGAACGCTCAGGTTACCCGGAATGCCGCTGCAACGCTGCAAGCAACCGACTCGCGAGATCCTTGCGGCAGACCAGCAGATCCGGTAGGCGCGGGTCGGCCCCGTTGTATTTCAGCGCAGAACCGTCGATCCGGGAAGCATGCAGACCGGTGGCCGTCGCCACAGCGACCGGAGCGGCCGAATCCCACTCGTACTGACCGCCGGCGTGGATGTACGCGTCGACCTCGCCGGTGACCACGGCGGCGATCTTCGCGCCCGCCGAGCCCATCGGAACCAGATGAGCGCCGACGTCCTCTGCCAGGTCGGTCAGGAAAACCGGCGGACGGCTACGGCTGGCCGCCAACCGGATGACCCGCGCGCCGCCACCGATAGCCGCCTCCACTGTCATCGGCGGGTACGCCGGCGGGTGGTCCGTGCCGAGCACCCGGTGCTGGGCCGGCAGGGCCACCGCGCCCGCCACCAGACCGTGCGGCGCCGACGCGTTACGCGACCAGAGCGCCACGTGCACCGCCCAGTCCGCGCGCCCCTCCTCCGCGTACTCCCGGGTGCCGTCCAGCGGGTCGATGATCCAGACGCGGTCCGCGTTCAGGCGCGACAGCGCCGCGCCGGTCACCTCGGCCGTCCAGGCCAGCCGCGAGCCCTCGTCCTCCTCGGACAGCACCGCGTCCGCCGGCCGCCACTTCGCCAGCTCGGTCCGGATCAGGTCGTGCGACACCTTGTCCCCGGCCGACCGGAGCGCGCCCGCGTCGGCGAAGCCCATCTCCGCGCGCAACGCCGTCAGCGCCTGACCGGCCCGGGACGCCAGCCACCGGGCGAACCCGCCGTCGATCATCGGAGGACTGCCCATGATGCTCCCGTCGCCCGCCCTTCGCTACCGAGGCGCAGACTACCGGCCGCCGGTCAACCCCCGTGGTACAGGTTCTGCGTCGGCTCGACGCCCTTGACGACCACCGACTCCACCACGTCCGCCGCGCGGTCCACCAGGAACTCCAGCTCCTTGCGCTCCGACGGGGAGAAATCCGAGAGTACGTAGTCAGCCGGGTCCTGCCGGCCCGGCGGCCGGCCGATGCCGAACCGCACCCGCACGTAGTCCTTGGTGCCGAGCGACTTCGACATCGAGCGCAGACCGTTGTGCCCGCCCTCGCCGCCGCCGCACTTCACCCGCACCTGCCCGTACGGGATGTCCAACTCGTCGTGCACCGCGATCACGTGCGCCGGCGGGATCTTGTGGAACTGCGCCAGCCCGGCCACCGGACCGCCGGAGAGGTTCATGTACGTCAGCGGCTTGAGCAGCACCAGCTTCGGACCGCCGAACCCCAGCCGCCCCTCGGCGGCCTCGGCCATCGCACGCTTGTGCCGCCCGAACTTCGCGCCCACCCGGGCCGCCAGCAGGTCGGCCACCATGAACCCGACGTTGTGCCTGTTGCCCGCGTACTCCCGGCCGGGGTTGCCCAGGCCGACCACCAGCCACGGTCCCGTCTCGTCCGTCACCCGACGCCCCTTCCCGCTCGCCTGCCCGTCCCGATACGCCGACAGGCGCCCCCGGAAACCGGGGGCGCCTGTCGCACAGCCTTGCGGACCGGTCAGGCCTCGGTCTTCGCCTCGGCCGGGGCCCCCTCGCCCTCGGCGGCCGGAGCGCCCTCGGCACCCTCGGCGGTCTCCTCGCCGGCCTCGGCCTCGGCCTCCTCGGTGGCCTCCTCGACCTCGGGGAGGGTGGCCTCGAGCTGCTCGGCGGTCGGAGCGGCGGTCACCGAGGCGACAGCGGTGTCCTCGTCGGTGGCCAGCTCGACGCCGGACGGCAGTTCGACGTCGGCGGCGGTGATCGTGGTGCCCGGCTCGGCGCCCTCGATCGACGCCTCCAGGTGGTCCGGCACCTTGGTCGCGTCGGCGGTCACCGACAGCGTGTCGTGGTCGTGCACGATCAGGGTGTCCTTCGCGGCCTCACCGGTCAGCTGGACCGGCACCTCGACGGTGACCTTCTCGCCCCGGCGGACCAGCAGCAGGTCCACGTGCTCGAAGGTGTCCTTGATCGGGTCACGCTGGATCGCCTTCGGCAGCGCCAGCACCTGGGCGCCGTTGCTGACCTCGATCGCGAAGAGCTGGTTCGCGCCGCCCTTGCGGATCGCGGCGGCGAACTCCCGCGCCGGCAGCGCGATGTGCTGCGGCTTCTCGCCGTGGCCGTACAGCACGGCGGGCACCATGCCGGCCCGGCGGGTACGACGGGCACCACCCTTGCCGAACTCGGTACGGGGCTCGGCGCTGATCTTTACCTCGGACACGGGGAAACTCCTGATGCTTCGCTGCGGCGGCTTGTCGTCTGGCGGTGCTGGGCGAGGGGCTCGCTGGGGCTAGGGTCATGAACGACCGCCCGGAGCACCGCGTCGATGACGGCGCCTCCGTGCGGTGCTTGTCAGCAGCCCGCCGGGCACCCTCGCCGTGGCAACCGCACCAGTCTACCCGAGGGATTTCCCGGCTCTCCGGCAGTCCCCCATATCACCGCGGAGCCTGCTCCGCAGCACGTCGGCCCGGCCGCCGGAACACCGGCGACCGGACCGGCACTCCTCAGCTCAGGCCACCGAACAGGGTGGTCACCGACCCGTCGTCGAAGACCTCCCGGATCGCCCGGGCCAGGAGCGGGGCGATCGACAGCACGGTGAGCTTGTCCAGCTGCTTCTCCGACGGCAGCGGCAGCGTGTTCGTCACCACGACCTCGCTGATCGGGCTGTTCTTCAGCCGCTCCGTCGCCGGGTCGGACAGCAACGCGTGGGTCGAGGCGACCACGATCTCCGCCGCGCCCTGCTCCTTGAGGATCTCCGCCGCCTTGGTGATCGTGCCACCGGTGTCGATCATGTCGTCCACGATCAGGCACACCCGGCCCTCGACCTCACCGACCACCCGGTTCGCCACCACCTGGTTCGGCTTGAGCGGGTCGCGGGTCTTGTGGATGAACGCCAGCGGGCAGCCGCCCAGCCGGTCGGTCCAGCGCTCCGCCACGCGCACCCGGCCCGAGTCCGGCGCTACCACCGTCATCGGCCGGCCCGCGTACTTGTGCTCCACGTACTCGGCCAGCACGTCCATCGCGAACAGGTGGTCCACCGGGCCGTCGAAGAAGCCCTGGATCTGCGCGGTGTGCAGGTCGACGGTCAGGATCCGGTTCGCGCCGGCGGTCTTCAGCAGGTCGGCGATCAGCCGCGCCGAGATCGGCTCCCGGCCCCGGTGCTTCTTGTCCTGCCGCGCGTACGGGTAGAACGGAAGCACCACGGTGATCCGCTTGGCCGAACCGCGCTTCAGCGCGTCGACCATGATCAGGGTCTCCATGACCCAGGTGTTCACGCCGTGCGTCACGGACTGCACCACGAAGGCGTCCGAGCCACGGACCGAGTCCTTGTACCGGACGAAGATCTCGCCGTTGGCGAAGTCGTACGCGTCGGCCGGCGTCGGCGCGACGCCGAGCACCTCACCGATCTCCTTGGCCAGCTCCGGAAAACCCCTCCCGGAGAAGAGCATCAGGCTCTTGCGGTTTTCGGCGACGATGCTGCCCATGGGCCCGTCTGCTCCCGTATGTCGGTGGTGCCCGGCGGCGGTGGGCCGGGGATGTTCGGTTGCAGTATGCCCCCGGTTCAGCGATCCACCCACGGCCCGGCGATCCCCGTGGAGTCAGTCACCTTCGCTTGCGACGCCGCCCGGCTCCGACGCATCCTCACCGGCCCGCCGCGCCGCCTCCGCGGCCTCCGTACCGGCCCGCTTGCGCAGCACCCAGCCCTCCACGTTGTGCTGCTGGCCACGGGCCACCGCCATCGCACCCGGCGGCACGTCCCCGGTGATCACCGAACCGGCGGCGGTGTACGCGCCGTCGCCCACCCGCACCGGCGCCACGAACATGTTGTCCGCTCCGGTACGGGCGTGACTGCCGATGGTGGTGTGGTGCTTGCGTACCCCGTCGTAGTTGACGAAGACGGTGGCCGCGCCGATGTTGCTGTGGTCGCCGATCGTCGCGTCGCCCACGTACGACAGGTGCGGCACCTTCGAGCCGTCACCGATCGTCGCCTTCTTGGTCTCCACGAAGGTGCCGACCTTCGCCTTGCGGCCCAGCCGCGACTCCGGCCGCAGGTACGCGTACGGGCCGACGCTCGCCTGGGGGCCCACCTCGGCGCCGTGCGCGTGGCTGCGCACGATGCTCGCGCCCGCGCCCACCACCGTGTCCACGAGCGTGGTGTCCGGGCCGACCAGCGCGCCCTCGCCGACCACCGTCGCGCCCTGGAGTTGCGTGTTCTGGTCGATCACCGCGTCGCGTTCCACTGTCACCGTCACGTCGATCCAGGTGGTGTGCGGGTCGAGGATGCTGACCCCGGTACGCATCCAGCCCTCGTTGATCCGATCCCGCAACAGCCGGCGCAGCGCGGCCAGCTCGACCCGGTCGTTGCAGCCCAGCGTCTCCACGTGGTCGGCGGCGCAGTGCACAGCCACCGGCTCCCCGGCGTCGCGCAGCAGCGCGAAGACGTCGGTGAGGTACTCCTCGCCCTGGTCGTTGTCGGTGGAGAGCTTGCCCAGCGCCTCCCGCAGCCGGGCCGCGTCGAACGCGTAGATGCCCGCGTTGATCTCCCGCAGCGCGCGCTGCTGGGGCGTGGCGTCGCGCTCCTCGACGATCTGCTCCAGCCGCCCCTGCACGTCCCGCACGATCCGGCCCAGGCCGGTCGGGTCCGGCACCTCGGCGGCCAGCACCGTCGCCGCCGCGGCGGCCTCCTCGTGCGCCTCCACGAGCGCCTGGACCGTCTCCGGCCGCAGCAGCGGCACGTCCCCGTTGATCACCACGACGGTGCCGGTCGCGTCCGGCACCGCGTCCAGCGCGATACGGACGGCGTGCCCGGTGCCGAGCTGCCGCTCCTGGAGCACCGGGGTGGCGTCCGGGGCGACCTCGGTCAGGTGCTCCCGCACCCGGTCGGCGCCGTGGCCGACCACGACCACGGTGCGGTCCGCGCCGAGCGGGCCGGCGGCGGCCAGCACGTGACCGAGCAGGGTACGGCCGAGCAGCGGGTGCAGCACCTTGGGCAGGGACGACTTCATCCGCTTGCCCTCACCGGCGGCGAGCACGACAACGGTGCGGAGGTGGGGCTGGGACACGACGTGGCTCTCCCGTCGGGACGGTGACAGTCTCGCGGTCATGCTAACCACCCGCGGGAGGGCAAACAGCAGAAGCTCCCGGGAGAGGATTCGAACCCCTATAATCAGGACCAAAACCTGACGTCCTGCCATTAGACGACCCGGGACGGTCGAAAACGGGCAAATAGTATTACGCCCGCCGGCTGCCTACACCTTACCGGTCACGAGGTGGATCTTCATCGCTCATTCCCTTCATGATCCCCCCGATCCTCCAATGGAGACGGGCTCCACCCACGACGGGCACGGTCGGGCATGCCGCGCCTGGCAGGATGGACGGGTGACCGACGTTCCCGGCAACGACCGCGCTCGTCGGCGGCCCGTGCCGGCCAAGCCCTCCCGGGTGCGAATGTCCGCGACGCAGCGGCGCGAGCAGTTGATCTCGATCTCCCGGCAGATCTTCGCCGAGCGCGGCTTCGACGCGACCTCGATCGAGGAGGTGGCGGCGCGCGCCAAGGTCTCCAAGCCGGTGGTCTACGAGCACTTCGGCGGCAAGGAAGGGCTCTACGCGGTGGTGGTGGACCGCGAGGTCCGCGCCTTGCTGGACCGGATCACCACGGCGCTGACCGCGGGCAATCCGCGGGAGCTGCTGGAGCAGGCCGCGCTGACGTTGCTGACGTACATCGAGGAGGAGACCAGCGGCTTCCGGGTGCTGGTCCGGGAGTCGCCGCTGATGTCGGCGACGGGCAACTTCAGCAGCGTGATGAACGACGTGGCGCACCAGGTGGAGCACATCCTGGCGGGCGAGTTCTCCATCCGGGGGTACGACCCGAAGCTGGCGGAGCTCTACTCGCAGGCGCTGGTGGGCATGGTGGCGCTGACCGGCCGCTGGTGGCTGGAGGTTCGCAAGCCACGCAAGGAGGCGGTGGCGACGCACCTGGTGAACCTGGCCTGGAACGGGCTGTCGCACCTGGAGTCGAAGCCGGGGCCGATCGGAAGTTGAGCTACGCCCCCGTGGCGGCTGTCCTGGCGGCCTCGATCGCCGAGGCGAAATCGGGGGCGGCCCCGATCTGGGCGAACAGCACGTTCGCCGCGTTGTAGCAGTCGAACCGCTCGATTCTTCCGTCACGGAGATACCAGAGATCGGCCGTCGGCACGTCGATCCGGTTGCCGGTCGGCGGGATCTCGCCGACCGGGGTGGGGAACCCGCCGAGGTGCGTTCCCTGAATTCGCAGTGCGACGGCGACGACGTCACCGAGTGCGTGCACGTCGAGCAGCTCGCGGTGGACGTCGGGAAAGACCTCGGCGTAGCCCGTCACTGCCTGCGGAATCTCGTCCCCGCGGAAGGTCAGCGAGTTGGGCATGTCGTTGAACGTTCCGTCCTCCGTGAACAGGGCGCGAAAACCCTGCCCGTCGAGGACGCTCCCTTCCGCCAGCCGGTACGCCTCGCGAACGATCTCTTCGTTGCTCTTCATTCTGCCCGTCCTTGATCGTGGTGCCGCTGGAGAAACAGTTCTCATCGATGCGTGCCCCACCACGCTAGCAAGTTTTTGACCGTATGGTCAATAAAGTAGGCTCGATCACGTGCCTCGCCCCCGCAAGTTCCTGGAGAGCGATGTCGTGAGCAGCGCCGGCGAGGTGTTCGCCGTGCACGGCCTCGCCGCCGCGACACTTGACGACCTGGTGCGGGCGACCGGTCTGGGCAAGCAGAGCCTGTACAACGCGTTCGGCGGGAAGCGGGAACTGTTCCTCCGGGCACTGTCCGAGGATCGGGAGGAGGCGACGCGCGCCGTCTCGGAAGCGCTCGGGCACGAAGGCGCCTCGCCGCTGGAACGAATTCGGGGTCACATGCTCCGCATGGCGATCGAGTTCAGCAGCGGCGATCGGCGGGTATCGCTCACCACGCGCGCGCTTGTCGAGTCGACCGGCGAGGACGACGAGCTCTCGACGGTCACCAAGGCCGGCATCGAACAACTCGCCGGGGTCTACGCGCAATGCCTGGAACATGCGCGGGAGAACGGGGATCTCCCGGAGGAAGCGAACGTGCAATCGCTGGCGGTCTACTTCGTCGCCGTCACCCGCGGGATGGAGTTGCTCGGCCGCGCCGGTGTCGGCCGCGGCGTTCTCACCGCTGTCGCACTCGACGCGCTTCGCGCGCTCCACGGTCAGCGGTAGTCATCGAGGCCCCTCGGCGACCGGGTGGTAGCGGCGCTGCCGTTCCTCCTCGGCGTGCTCGGCCGTGCCGACCTTGTCGTAGAGGCCGGTGGCGAGCAGGACCAGCCCGAACAGCAGCGACACGATGACCGTCGACATGGAGAAGTTCAGGAAGTTCGCCGGGGTCTGCAGCACCGACATCATCAGGATGCCGGTGACCAGGAAGACCACGCCGGCGGTGAGGTTCATGTAGTGGCCGAGGTTGTTGCGGCGGGACGCACCGACCAGCAGGACCGCGCCGAAGACCACCGAGACCAGCGAGAAGGCCAGGTTGGTGCGCAGTCCGAGCACCCAGTCGCCGTCCCGGCCGAACAGTCCTTCGCCCCAGGTCAGGAAGACGCCGTAGACGCCGAAGACCAGGATGTAGAGGCCGATGAGCCCGGACAGCACCCGGTAGAGCGGCCGTGCGGGGTGGTTCACCGGGAAGTGCGCCATGATGCCCTCCAGCCCTGTGACTGATTCGGGGCAATTGTCGCCCGGGTCGTCTGCTCGCGTCCGGAGAACACCGAAGGCCCGGCGCACTGCGCCGGGCCTTCGGTACGTGACGGGATCAGAGCACCAGGCGGGCCTTCTGCCAGGCCTCGTGCTCGTCGTCGGAGCCGACCTTGCCGTACATGCCCACCATCAGGAGCACCAGCGACAGGGTCAGGACCACCACGACGGTCATGATCGAGAAGTTGAAGATGTTGGCGTCGGTCTGCAGGAACGCCAGCGCGGCCAGGCCGATCACCATGAGCGTGTAGGCCAGCCACTGGTTGACCGCCACGTCGAGGTTGCGGCCGATCGCGGTGCCGACCAGGATCACGACGCCGACCAGCACCGACAGCAGCGAGAACGCCATGTTGGTGCCCTGGCCGAGGACCTTGGTGTCGTCCTGGGCGACGAAGTCGTTGCCGGCGCTGGCGATGATGCCGAGGCCGCCGAAGACGACGAAGTACAGACCAACGAGCCCGCCGATCGCCCGGTAGATCGGCCGCGCGGGGTGGTTGACGGGGGTGTGGGCCATCTCTGCGTCTCCAAAAGACCGAACGGACGAGGGTTCCACCGGTGATTGTCCCGTACGCCGGTCGGTGACGCCGCACACCCCCCACCTCGGCGGCAGGTCAGCCGCCCGGAAGCTCCTCGGCGACGGCCAGCCAGGTCTCCTCGGTGCGGTCCCGCTCGGCCCGCACCTCCTTGAGCTGGGTGTCCAGCTCGGCGACCCGGGCGTAGTCGGTGGCGTTCGCGGCGAGCTGCTCGTGCAGGCCCGCCTCCTTCTGTTCGAGCTTGGCGATCTGCCGTTCCAGCCGGTTCAGTTCCTTCTTCGCGACGCGTACCTCGGCTGCGGACATGCCCTCGCGGGCCGGCGCCGCCGTGGCCGGGGTGAGGTCGGCGGGCGCCGGGCCGCCGTCCGCGGCGGCGCGCGCCAGGTACTCGTCGACGCCGCCGGGCAGGTGCACCAGCCGGCCGTCACCGAACATGCCGTACGCGACGTCGGTGACCCGCTCGATGAGGTAGCGGTCGTGGCTGGCCACCACGATCGTGCCGGGCCACGAGTCGAGCAGGTCCTCCAGCGCGGCGAGCGTGTCGGTGTCCAGGTCGTTCGTGGGCTCGTCGAGCAGGAGCACGTTCGGTTCCCCGGCGAGCAGCCGCAGCATCTGCAGGCGGCGGCGCTCGCCGCCGGACAGGTCGCTCACCGGGGTCCAGAGCCGCCTGTCGTCGAAGCCGAAGATCTCGGCGAGCTGGGCGGCGCTGATCTCCCGGTCGCCGAACTGCACGCGCCGGGCCACCTCCTCGACGGCTTCCAGCACGCGCAGGTGGCCGGGGAGTTCGGCGAGCTCCTGGGACAGGAACGCGGGCCGGACGGTCTGCCCGGCGGCGAAACGCCCGCCGTCGGGGCCGGTCACCCCGGCCAGCATCCGCAGCAGCGTGGTCTTGCCGGCGCCGTTGCGGCCGAGGATGGCGACCCGGTCGCCGGGGCCGACCTGCCAGGTGGTGTCGTGCAGGATCTCCTTCGGGCCGGCGTGCAGCCGCACGTGTTCGAGGTCGTACACCTGCTTGCCGAGCCGGGCGGTGGCGAGCCGTTGCAGCGACGTGGTGTCGCGGGGTTCCGGCACGTCGGCGATGAGCGCGTTCGCCGCGTCGATGCGGAACTTGGGCTTGGAGGTGCGGGCCGGTGCGCCGCGGCGCAGCCAGGCGATCTCCTTGCGGAGCAGGTTCTGCCGGCGGGCCTCGGTGGCGGCGGCGACGCGTTGCCGCTCGACGCGGGCCAGCGTCCACGCGGCGAAGCCGCCCTCGTACGCCCGGACGGTCTGGTCGGCGACCTCCCAGGTGCTGGTGCAGACGGCGTCGAGGAACCAGCGGTCGTGGGTGACCACGACGAGCGCGCCCTTGCGGGTGACGAGGTGCCGGGCCAGCCAGTCGACGCCGCCGACGTCGAGGTGGTTGGTGGGCTCGTCGAGGACGAGCAGGTCCGCGTCGCGGACCAGCAGCGCGGCGAGCGCCACGCGGCGGCGTTCCCCGCCGGACATCGGGCCGACCGGCGTGTCCAGGCCGAGGTGGGGCATGCCGAGGCCGTCGAGGATCGCGCGCACACCCGCGTCGCCGGCCCACTCGTGCTCGGCGCCCATGCTCTCGCCGAGCCAGGCGGTGCCCAGCACCACGTCCCGCACGGTGAGCTCGGGGGCCAGGTCCAGGCGCTGCGGCAGCCAGGCCACCCGCAGGTCGCGGCGGTGGGTGACGCGGCCGTCGTCGGGCTCCTCGGTGCGGGTGAGCAGCCGCAGCAGCGTCGACTTGCCGGCGCCGTTGAGGCCGACCACACCGACCCGGTCGGCGTCGTCGAGACCGAGCGAGACGTCGGTGAGCAGCGGCCCCGCGGCGCCGTACCCCTTGGACACCCGGTCCAGGTTGACGATGTTGGCCACTGACCCACCCTTCACGACTCAGGCGTCCCGGGGGCCCGGGACGCCTGAGTCAAGGGTACGGGGCGTCAGACCACGCGGGCGCCGGCGACCGGGCCGTGCGCGACGCGGGCCTCCCGGCACACCCCGGCGGCGGTGATCTCGGCGGCGATCCGGACCGCGTCGGCCTCCCCGGTGGCGAGGAAGACGCAGGTGGGACCGGAGCCGGAGACGATGCCGGTCAGCGCGCCGGCCGCCTCGCCCGCCTTGAGCGTCTCGGCCAGCGACGGGCGCATGGTCAGCGCGGCGTCCTGGAGGTCGTTGCCGAGCGTGGCGGCGAGCACCCGCGGGTCACGCTGGCGCAGCGCGGCGAGCAGCGCGTCGGTGCTGCCCAGCGGCGGACCGGCGGCTCCGGCGTCGCGCAGCCGGTCCAGTTCCCGGTACGCGGCCGGGGTGGACAGGCCGCCGTCGGCGATCGCCACCACCCAGTGCCAGGAGGTGGGGCGGGCCAGCACCGGGCTGACCGCCTCGCCCCGGCCGGTGCCGAGCGCGGTGCCCCCGTGGATGAGGAACGGCACGTCGGAGCCGAGGTCGGCGGCGATGCCGGCCAGTTCGTCACGAGACAGCCCGGTGCCCCAGAGCGTGTCGCAGGCGACCAGCGCGGCGGCGGCGTCGGCGCTGCCACCGGCCAGCCCACCGGCCAGCGGGATCTGCTTGCGCAGGTGCAGCCGGGCGTGCGGGGCGACGCCCGCGTAGCCGGCCAGCGCGTGCGCGGCGCGCAGCGCCAGGTTGGTGTCGTCCAGGGCCAGTTCGCCGGCGCCCTCGCCCTCCATGGTGAGGGTGAGCGTGTCGCCGCGACGGGCGGTCAGCTCGTCGTAGATGGAGATCGCGTGGTAGACAGTGTTCAGCTCGTGGTAGCCGTCACGCCGCAGCGGCCCGACCCCGAGATGCAGGTTGACCTTGGCGGGCACCCGCACCTTGACCGGGCCGCTGGACCCGCGCCGCTGCCCGTCCTCGTCCTCCGGTCGCCATGCCTCGGTCACCGGGTGGACTCCACCGGACGTGGGCGGCTGTCGAACGGCTTCGGCACGGTCAGCTCCTCGGCGGGGGGTCGGACAATCGGCGCCAGCCTACTGCTCGGCGGCGAGGGCGTCCGGGGCCGACGCGGCGATGGCGGCGAACTGCTCGACGGTGAGGGACTCGCCGCGCGCGCCCGGGTCGACGCCGGCAGCGGTGAGCGCGGCGGCGGCCCGGTCCGCGCCGCCGGCCCAGCCGGCCAGGGCGGCGCGCAGCGTCTTGCGGCGCTGCGCGAACGCGGCGTCCACGACAGCGAAGACGGCCCGCCGGGGTACGTCCGCCCGGGGCGGCTCACGCCTGGTGAACGCCACCAGGCCGGAGTCGACGTTCGGCACCGGCCAGAACACGTTCGGCGGGACCTTGCCGGCCGCGCGGGAGCGGGCGTACCAGGCGAGTTTGACCGACGGGATGCCGTACACCTTGGAGCCGGGACCGGCGACGAGCCGGTCGGCGACCTCCTTCTGCACCATCACCAGGCCGTGCCGCAGCGTGGGCAGCTCGGCGAGCAGGTGCAGCACGACCGGCACCGCGACGTTGTACGGCAGGTTCGCCACCAGCGCGGTCGGCGCCGGGTCGGCCAGGTCGGCGGCGGTGACCCGCAGCGCGTCGGCCGGGTGGACGGTGAGCCGCTCGGCGGCCGTACCGGCGAAGCGGGCGGCGGTCTTCGGCAGCGCGGCGGCGAGCGCCGGGTCGAGTTCCACAGCGTGCACGTGCGCGGCGACCGGGAGCAGGGCGAGCGTGAGCGAGCCGAGCCCGGGTCCGACCTCCAGGGCCACGTCGTCGGGGGTGAGCCCGGCGGTGGTGACGATCCGGCGCACGGTGTTCGGGTCGTGCACGAAGTTCTGGCCGAGCTTCTTGGTCGGCGTGACGCCGAGGCGCGCGGCGAGTTCCCGGATCTCCGCCGGGCCGAGGAGTCCGGTCACGCCGGGCATCCTCTCACCACGGCCCGAACGCGCGGTCGCCGGTCGCGGAGATGGTGGCGCAGAGTTCGTCCAGGTCGGTGCCGGTGGTCTCGGCGAGGAAGCGGACGGTGAGCGGGATCAGGTACGACGCGTTCGGCCGTCCCCGGTACGGCATCGGGGTCAGGTAGGGCGCGTCGGTCTCCACGAGCATCTGCTCCGGCGGGGTCACGGCGGCGGCCTCACGCAGCGCGGCGGCGCTGCCGAACGTGACGGTGCCGGCGAAGCTGAGCAGGAAGCCGCGCCGGACGCACTCGCGGGCGAAGCCGGCGTCGCCGGAGAAGCAGTGCATGACCACCGTGTCCGGGGCGCCCTCGTCGTCGACGATGCGCAGTACGTCGGCGTGCGCGTCCCGGTCGTGGATGACGAGCGCCTTGCCGTGCCGCTTGGCGATGGCGATGTGCGCCCGGAAGCTCTCCTCCTGCGCGGCCCGGCCCTCGTCGCCGGTACGGAAGAAGTCCATCCCGGTCTCGCCGACGCCCCGGACCCGGTCCCGGCCGGCGAGCGTCTCGATCTGGCGCAGCGCCTCGTCCAGGTCGGCCAGCCGGGGCGCCTCGTTCGGGTGCAGCGCGACGGTGGCGAGCACCGCTGCGTACCGGTCGGCGACGTCGGCGCTCCACCGGGACGAGTCGACGTCCACCCCGACCTGGACGAGCCGGTCCACGCCGGCCCGGGCGGCGACGTCGATCGCGGCGGCCACCGGGTCGTCGTCGGGGGTGCCGCCGGGCGGCGTGCCGAACTCGCCGACGGTGATGTCGAGGTGGGTGTGGCTGTCCAGTACGGGCACGGGCAGCGGCTCGGGGACGGGCGGGAACTCCCCCGCCCGGCGGGCGGCGCGCTGCTTGCGGGTCTCGGTCTGCTCGGTCATCGCGGCCAGCATCACACACCGGCCCGGGGCGGCGTTCCCGGACCGCCACCCGGCCCGGCACGCATAGCCGGGTGCAGGCCGGGAAGGCGGTGGCGTCCGAGAAACCCGCGCGAGGGGGAATCCCGACATGCCTTTCGTCACCGTCGGTACGGAGAACTCCGCACCCATCGACCTGTACTACGAGGATCACGGTTCCGGTCAGCCGATCGTGCTGATCCACGGTTTCCCGTTCAACGGGGCGACCTGGGAGAAGGTGAGCGGCAACCTGCTGAACGCCGGATACCGGGTGATCACGTACGACAGGCGTGGATTCGGCAACTCCGCCCAGCCGGCCATGGGCTACGACTACGACACGTTCGCCGCCGACCTGGACGTGTTGATGACGGAGCTGGACCTGCGCAACGCGATCCTGGTCGGTCACTCGATGGGCACCGGTGAGGTGACCCGCTACCTGGGCGCGTACGGGTCGGACCGGGTGGACCGGGCGGTGCTCATCTCGCCGTTGGCGCCGTACCTGCTGAAGACCGCCGACGATCCGCAGGGCGTGGAGAAGAGCTTGTTCGACGGCTTCCAGCAGGCCATCCTGGCGGACCGGTTCGCCTACCTGACCGCGTTCTGCGACGCGTTCTTCGACTCCGGCGGGAAGCGGGACCGGGCGGTCAGCAACGAGGCGTACCACGCCCACTGGCAGATCGGCACGCAGGCGTCGGCGAAGGGCACCCACGACTCGGTGGACGCCTGGCTCACCGACTTCCGTCCCGACCTGCCGAACATCGACGTGCCGGTGCTGATCATCCAGGGCACCAGGGACGCGGTGCTGCCGTACGCCGCGACCGGCCAGCGGCTGGTGGACATGCTGCCCGACGCCCGGCTGGTCACGCTGCCGGACGCTCCGCACGGCCTCCCGTGGACCCACGCCGGCGAGGTCAACAAGGCGGTGCTGGAGTTCATCGGTCAGCCGAGCATGGCCCGCGCCTGACCTGCGCGCACGACCGCGGCCCGGGAAGACCCCGGGCCGCGGTTCGCGCGTGTTCAGCCGGCCAGGCGGGCCAGCTCCTCCTCGACGATGGACGGGTCGAGCTTGCGGAACACCGGCTTCGGCGCCGCGAGCGGACGGCCCACCTCAAGAGGTACGGACTCCCAGCGCGTCCCGACCGTGTAGTCACCGGTCAGCACCGGGTACGACGGCCCGCCGTCGAGGTCGTCGACCTCCTCGATGACCGGCATCGGCGCGTGCACACCGGTGCCGCCGAGCAGTTCGTGGATCTTCTGGGCGGAGTGCGGCAGGAACGGGGTGAGCAGCGTGTTGGCGTCGCTGACCACCTGGAGCGCGACGTGCAGGATGGTGCCCATACGGGGCTTGTCGTCAGCGCCCTTGAGCTTCCAGGGCGCCTGGTCGGAGAGGTACTTGTTGGCCTCGGCGACGACCTTCATCGCCTCGCCGATGGCCTGCTTCTGCCGGTGCCGGGCGATCAGGTCGCCGACCACTGCGAAACCGGCCTTCGCGGTGTCCAGCAGCGCCTGGTCGGCCTCGGTGAGCCCGGCCGGGTCGACCGGCGGGATCGCGCCGAAGTTCTTCGCCGTCATCGACACCGACCGGTTGACCAGGTTGCCCCAGCCGGCGACCAGCTCGTCGTTGTTGCGGCGCAGGAACTCGGCCCAGGTGAAGTCGGTGTCGTTGCTCTCCGGCCCGGCCACCGCGATGAAGTAGCGCAGCGCGTCGGCGTCGTAGCGCTCCAGGAAGTCCCGGACGTAGATGACCACCTTGCGGGAGGAGGAGAACTTCCGCCCCTCCATGGTCAGGTACTCGCTGGAGACGACCTCGGTGGGCAGGTTGAGCCGGCCCAGTTCGCCCGGCTCGCCGTCGCGGGCGCCCTCGCCGGAGTAGCCGCCGAGCAGCGCCGGCCAGATCACCGAGTGGAAGACGATGTTGTCCTTGCCCATGAAGTAGTAGGAAAGGGCGTCCTTCCCCTCGGCGTCGGCGGACCACCACTTGCGCCACGCCTCCGGGTCGCCGGTGCGGCGGGCCCACTCGATGGACGCGGACAGGTAGCCGATGACCGCGTCGAACCACACGTAGATCCGCTTGTCCGGGCGGTCGCGCCAGTCGTCGAGCGGGATCGGCACACCCCACTCCAGGTCGCGGGTGATGGCTCGGGGCTGGAGGTCGTCGAGCAGGTTGCGGGAGAACCGCAGCACGTTCGGGCGCCAGCCCTCGCGGGTGTCCAGCCACTGCCGCAGCGCGTCGGCCAGGGCGGGCAGATCGAGGAAGAAGTGCTCGGTCTCGACGAACTCCGGCGTCTCCCCGTTGATCTTCGACTTGGGGTCGATCAGGTCGATCGGGTCGAGCTGGTTGCCGCAGTTGTCGCACTGGTCGCCGCGCGCGCTGTCGTAGCCGCAGATCGGGCAGGTGCCCTCGATGTAGCGGTCGGGCAGCGTCCGGCCGGTGGAGGGGGAGATCGCCCCGGTGGTGACCTTCGGGACGATGTAGCCGTTGCGGTACAGGCCGGTGAACAGTTCCTGCACCACCCCGTAGTGGTTGCGCGTGGTGGTGCGGGTGAACAGGTCGTACGACAGGCCCAGCGCTCGCAGGTCCTCGGCGATCACCCGGTTGTAGCGGTCGGCCAGCTCGCGCGGGGTGACCCCCTCCGCGTCGGCCTGCACCTGGATCGGGGTGCCGTGTTCGTCGGTGCCGGAGACCATGAGCACGTCGTGACCGGCCATCCGCATGTACCGGGCGAAGACGTCGGAGGGAACGCCGAATCCGGATACGTGGCCGATGTGGCGCGGGCCGTTGGCGTAGGGCCAGGCGACCGCGGCGAGAACGTGACTCATGAGCAGCAAGCCTAGTGATTGCCGTGGCTGCGCCGCGAACCAATAGGGGTGTGCGCTCCGCCCGTACGTCCGATTTGTTGCCGACACGCGGCGTGAGCTGCCCGACAAGCCCGACATACCGGTGTGCAATGAACATCGTGACCAGCAGACCAGCGGCGCCCGAGCCGTCGGCGGCCGCCGCCCGGCGGGCGCGGCCCGCGCCGCCCGGCGGGCCCGTCGCCCCGCAGCCACGGCTGGACCCGGCGGACCCGCCGGTCGAGGTGGAGCCGACCACCGGGGCGCCGGTGGACGCGGTGCCGAGCCGGGTGCCGGTACGCCAGCCGCGCTGGCAGCGCGCGTCCGCGCCGTCCGGCGGCTGGGCGCCGATCGAGGAGGTGCACTGGGACGGCACGCCGCTGCGCGACGAGCCGCGCCCGGGTCCCGCCCGCCCTCCGGCGCGGCGGGAACGCGCCCGCCCGGTCGTGCCGCCGAGCCCGCCCGCCGGCCTGGCCGTGCTGCTGACGCTGAGCCTGCTCGCCGCGTTCTTCGCCTGGGTGAGCGCGGGACCGCTCTGGCTGGCGGCGGGGCACTCCAGCGGCGGCACCGTGATGGTCACGAAGTGCGTGGGCGGCGGGCTCACCCAGCGCTGCCGGGGCATCTTCTCCGCCGACGGCGACCGGTTCCAGGCCCACGGGGTACGGGTCAGCGGCGTACCGGCCGGCCGCACCGACACCGGCAGCTCGCTGCGCGCGCGGATGACCGGGCCGGGCGGGTCCACCGCCTACGCGGACACCGGCACCGGACGGCACCTGCGCTGGCTGCTGGGGCTGGCGCTGGTGGCCGGCTGCGCCGCCGGCATCGCCAGGTGGACCGGGGCGACCCGGCTCGCGGACGAACGGCAGCGGCGCTGGGCGGTCGGCCTGGCGCTGGCCGGGCCGGCGTTGATCACCGTCGGTTTCCTGGCCGCCGCCTGGTAGGTGCCCGGCGCGTCAGCTGTGCACGACCGCGTACACCTCGCGCCGCCGCAGCCCGTACGCGGTGGCGACCTCGGTGATCGCGTCCCGGCGGGACAGCCCGGCCGCCTCGCGCTCGGCCACCGCGGCGCGCAGCGTCTCGTCGTCCGGCCGGACCGCGGGCGTGGCCGGCGCGCCCGCCACGACGAGCGTGATCTCGCCCCGGGGATCGCCCTCGGCGGCCCACTCGGCCAGCTCGCCGAGCGGCCGGCGGACCACCTCCTCGTACGTCTTGGTCAGCTCGCGGCAGAGCGCGGCGGGCCGGTCGGCGCCGAACGTCTCGGCGAGGTCGGCGAGCGCGCCGGTGATGCGGTGCGGCGCCTCGAAGAACACGAGCGTGCGCTCCTCGGCGGCGAGCGAGCGCAGCCGGGAGCGGCGGGCGCCGGGGGTACGCGGCAGGAAGCCCTCGAAGCAGAACCTGTCGCAGGGCAGCCCGGACAGCGCCAGCGCGGTGGTGACGGCGCTCGGCCCGGGCGCGGCGGTGACCGGCACGCCGGCGTCCAGCGCGGCCCGGACCAGCCGGTAGCCGGGGTCGGAGACGCTCGGCATGCCGCCGTCGGTGACCAGCGCGACCGTGTAGCCGGCGGCGAGCACCTCGGCCAGCTCGGGCGTACGCCGTTCCTCGTTGCCCTCGAAGTACGAGACGATCCGGCCGGGCACCGTCACGTCCAGGTCGCGGGCCAGCCGGGTGAGCCGCCGGGTGTCCTCGGCGGCGACCACGTCGGCGGCGGCCAGCACCTCGCGGAACCGGGCGGACGCGTCGGCCGGGTTGCCGAGCGGCGCGCCGAGCAATACGAGTCGCCCTACCTCGGACATTTCCCCCACGATGTGCGCTCCCTCATCGATGGTCGTACCAATTTCGGAGACGACGGACGCCACCGGGCACCCTCGCAGCCTACGATCGCCGGGTGACGAGTGCGTCGACAGCACAGAGCGCGAACCCGGACCCTTCCACCACCGACCGGGGCGACGGCGCCGGGGGCGGGATCCCCGCCGCCGTGCGGCGCCGGCTCGCCACCGTCGACGACCGCATCGGCCGGGGTCAGGCGTGGCTGGCGACAGGCGTGGTGGTGGCCATCGCGGCGATCCTGCGCTTCGTGGGGCTCAGCTTCCCGCCCGGGAAGGTCTTCGACGAGACCTACTACGCCAAGGACGCGTACGGCCTGATCGACCGCGGTGTCGAGTGGAACTACAAGGACAACGGCCCCTCGTACGTGGTGCATCCACCGCTGGGCAAGTGGATGATCGGCATCGGCGAGTGGGCCTTCGGCTACCAGGACGCGGACAGCCGCGTCTCGGTGCCGGGCCACCTGATGACCACCTCGCCGGAGTTCGGCTGGCGGTTCGGCGCGGCGGTGGCCGGCACGCTGTCGGTGCTGCTGCTGGTCCGCATCGGGCGGCGGATGTTCCGCTCCACGGTGCTGGGCTGCGCGGCCGGTCTGCTGCTCGCGCTCGACGGCTACCACCTGGTGCTGTCCCGCACGGCCATCCTCGACATCTTCCTGCTGCTGCTCGTGCTCGCCGCGTTCGGCGCGCTGGTGCTCGACCGGGACGCCCGGCGACGGCGCTGGGCCCGGGCGCTGGAGGACGGGCTCGACCCGACACAGCCGGGCCGGGCCGGACGGCCGCCGTCGGGCTGGCGGAACTGGCCGTGGTGGCGGCTGGCGGCCGGGGTGCTGCTCGGTTGCGCCTGCTCGGTCAAGTGGAGCGCGCTCTACTTCGTACCGGCGTTCGCGTTGCTGGTGCTGCTGTGGGAGGTGGGGGTACGCCGCTCGTCCGGGGTACGCCGGCCCTGGCGTGACGCCGTGCTCGACGAGCTGCCGTGGCTGGCCGCCGCGGGCGTGCTGATGCTCGTGACCTACATCGCCACGTGGTCGGGCTGGCTGCTCAGCCAGGACGGCTACTACCGCCTGGCGGAGCGCTACCCGAACAACCCGGAGCTGAGCGACACCCCGTTCGTCGGGGCGCTGATCAACCTGTGGGAGTACCACAAGGCCGCGTACGGCTTCCACACCCAGCTCGACGACCCGCACAAGTACCAGTCCTGGCCCTGGCAGTGGCTGCTGCTCGGCCGTCCGGTGGCGTTCCACTGGTCCGGGGACGGCACTTGCGGCGCGCCGAGCTGCGCCTCGGAGGTGCTGCTGCTGGGCACGCCGCTGCTGTGGTGGTCGTTCCTGCCGGCGCTGGCCGCCACCGTCTGGCTCGGCCTGGCCCGGCGGGACTGGCGCGCGGGCGCGATCCTGCTCGGCGCCGCCGCCGGCCTGCTGCCCTGGTTCTGGTTCGCCCTCGACGGGCGGACGATGTTCTCCTTCTACGCCGCTCCGGCGGTGCCGTTCCTGGTGCTCGCCGTGGTCTACGTGCTCGGCGCGATCGCCACCCCGGCACCGGCCACCGGCACGGCGGCGCCACCGGACCCGCAGCAGGTGCACGACCGGCGGCTGGTGGGCGGGATCATCGCGGGCGCGTACGTGTTACTCGTGGCGCTCTGCTTCGCCTACTTCTACCCGATCTTCGTGGGCCGGGTGCTGCCGTACGCGGACTGGTCGGCGCGGATGTGGCTGGACGGCCGCTGGATCTGACGCGGGGCGGCGGGCGCACAGAAAAGCGCGCCCCCATCGCCTGCCACGGGGGAAGCGGGCGATTGGGGCGCGCAAGACAGAGCTTAGCCACACTCCGGCAACGGCACAACGGGTCCGGGGCGGCCAGATTTCCGACGAGTGCACCACCGGCCGAAAGGGTTACATGGTGCAGCTGACGGCGGTCGCCGCGACCGGGCATGACGGTCCGGCGAGGCCGGAATGCGGCCCCGCCGGGCACCTCCGACCCGAATGATCCTCCAAAGTGGATCTCACTACACTTCGCCCCGTGATCAACAAGAGACGATCGACGGCCGTCCTCATCGGACTGCTGGCGGCGGCCGCGCTGATCGGGCCGAGCCCCGCCGGGGCCGACGACGACAAGACCACCGAACCCGTCGCCGAACCACCGAAGGTCGAGCTGGTCCTGGATGTCAGCGGGTCGATGCGGGCCCGCGACATCGACGGGCGCAGCCGGATCTCCGTCGCCCAGCAGGCGTTCAACGAGGTGGTCGACGCCCTGCCGGACGAGACACAGCTCGGCATCCGGGTGCTCGGCGCCACCTACAAGGGCAAGGACAAGAAGCAGGGCTGCCTGGACACCCAGCAGATCGTGCCGGTCGGCCCGGTGGACCGTACGCAGGCCAAGGCCGCCGTCGCCGGATTGCGTCCGACCGGTTTCACACCGGTCGGACTGGCGCTACGCTCCGCCGCGCAGGACCTGGGCACCGGCAGCACCGCCCGCCGGATCGTGCTGATCACCGACGGCGAGGACACCTGCGCCCCGCCCGACCCCTGCGAGGTGGCCCGCGAGCTGGCCGCCCAGGGCACCCGGCTGGTGGTCGACACGCTCGGCCTGGCGCCGGACGAGAAGGTACGCCGGCAGTTGCTCTGCATCGCCGGCGCGACCGGCGGCACCTACACGGCCGCGCAGAGCGCCGACGAGCTGACCGGCCGGATCAAGCAGCTCGTCGACCGCGCCCGGGACACGTACACCGCCGCCCCGGCGGTGGTGGGTGGCGGCACGGCCTGCGAGGGCGCCCCGCTGCTCGCCCCCGGCGTCTACAGCGACCGGGAGGTTTTCTCCGAGCACCGCTGGTACCGGGTGCCGGTGCGGCCCGGGCAGGAGCTGCGCGCCTCGGTGAGCGTCGCGCTGGACCGGCCGGTCAACCCGGACTACGGCGTGCTGCTACGCGCCACCGCGCCGGACGGGCGGGAACTGGTCCGAGGCGTCGATGCCGGCAGCGGCCGTACCGACGTGGTCTCCGCCGGGCTGCGCTGGTCGGCCGCCGAAGAGGAGGAGGACGGCCCGAGCGCCGAGCCGACGCCGGGCGCGGAGCAGGCGGTACGGACCGTCTGCCTGGTGGTCAGCAACTCGTTCGCGGCCAGGCCCGGCACCCAGGCCCGGCCCGGGATGCCGGTGGAGCTGACGGTGGACGTGGTGGCCGCCTCCCCCGCGCCGGACGGGCCGGACCTCGGCCGTGGCTGGGTGCTGCTGCTCCTGCTCACGCTGGCCGGACTGCTCACCGGGCTGGTCGCCGGGCTGCTCACCCGCTGGTGGGTGCACACGTGGAGGACGAACTGAGCATGCGTACGCTGATCCGCGCCGCGGCGGCCACGACCGCCGTGGGGCTCGCCCTCACCCCGGCGGCGGCCCTGGCCGCGCCCAGCCCGTCACCGGGCGCGACCACTGTGACGAAGGCCGGCACCTCGTTCCTCACCGCCACCACCGTCAGCGCCGGGCAGCCGGTGCGGGTGGGCGCGTCGACGGGCGACCACCTGTACTGGTCGTTCCGCGCCGACGCCGGGCAGGTGCACGAGATCACCGCCACCGTCACGTTCCCGAAGCCACGGAGCGGCGTGTCCACCTGGACCGTCGAGGTCTTCGACGGGCTGCGCCGCCGGCAGGCGTGTACGGCGGGCGCGCAGACCCCCACCGCCGGCGCCTCGGCGACGAGCGTCGCGCTGGGCTGCACGCTGCGCCGGGTACGGCCGTGGGCCGAGCCCTGGTCGGGCGACCCGCTGCCCGGCACCTACTACGTCCGGCTCTCCGTCACCGAGCTGCCCGAACCCGAGCTCGGTCTGCCGATCGAGGTGGAGATGCTCGTCGGCGCCACCGACGAGGGCGGCGCGTCGGGCGACGACGGCGAGCTGGCCGCGCCACTGGTGCCGAACACCAAGGCCGGCACGGTGCTGGCCGCCGAGCCGACGCCCGAGCCGGTGGCCGACGAGGAGGACTTCGACCTGACCGGCTGGCTCCCCGACGCGGGATCGCGCTGGGTGTGGACCAGCGTGGGCGGCGTCCTCGCCGCCGTGGCCGGCGTGATCGGCTTCGGCCTCACCCGGCGGCCCCGCCGGCCCTGAGAACCGCAACCTCCGAGGACCGCAGCCGGTGGCCGCCGCGAACCCGACGCGGCGGCCACCGGCCGCGCTCACGCCTCAGCGGTACGCGGACCGCGCGGCACCCAGCCGATGAACCGGTCCTGGAGCGCGGTGACCGGCACGGAGCGCAGATCCTGCGTCGCCGCGGCCAGGCAGGATCCGAGATAGACGCTGAGCGACGCCCGGTCCACCTTGTACTCGCGCAGCAGGTGGTGACGTTTCGTGGCGCAGGGCCAGTCGTCACCGCACGAGCCGCAGGTCCAGTCGGGGGTCACCGGCACGTGCTCGCCTCCGGCACTCCCCGAAGTCTCCGCGCCAGGCGTCATCGGCCGCTCCTTCCGAGTCAGGAATGGTGGTGATGGACCGCTTACCTCCCCGCGACGTTCCTTCAGCGCCGCGCCACGCCCAAGCGTTACGGTACGTTCACCGCGTGTCCCCGTCATCCACCTCTCGTGCGTGACCTGCTTCCGGCCTCGGTCGCCGTAGCGGTGGCCGGCCCGGCCGACTGGTCCGGTGAGCTGCTTCCTGCCGAACTGGCCACACTGGGTGAGCGTGTGGTGCCCGGCCGTCGCCGCGACTTCACCGCCGGGCGGCTCTGCGCCCGGCGGGCGCTCGCCGCGCTCGGCCGGCCCGCCACGCCGGTGCCCGCCGGCGCCGACCGGGCCCCGATCTGGCCGGCCGGCGTCGTCGGCGCGATCACCCACACCAGCGACTACTGCGCGGCCGCCGTCGCCCGGGCCGCCGACGTGCGCGCCGTCGGTATCGACGCCGAGCGCTACCGGCCGCTCTCCCCGGGGGTACGCCGGAAGGTGTGCCGCCCCGACGAGGAGGTGGAGCTGGCCCGGCTGCCGGCCGGCACGCACTGGCCGACCGTGGTGTTCAGCGCGAAGGAGACCGTCTACAAGATCTGGCACCCGCTCGTGGGCACGTGGCTGGGCTTCGCCGACGCACAAGTCGTCATCGATCCGGAGGCGGGCACGTTCCACGCCGAGATCGCGCCGGCCCGGCTCGCCGCCGCACCGGTGCCCGATCCGCCGTCGGCGGTGACCGGACGGTTCGTCGTGGACGACGACCTGGTCCGTACCGCCGCCGTCCTGCCACATCGATGAGGCCCTGTTGGCCGACTTGCCTCGGGCCTATACCGTCGATCCGACCGGATACCCCGAAGGCGCCCCAAGGAGTACGGTGAGCCACCCTGAGCCTCCGTCCGGGTCACCCGACCCGAACCAGCAGCCGCCGGAACCGCCGACTCAGGCGTTCCCCCCCGCCCCGATGCCGGCGCCGAGCGACCCGTACGCTCCGCCGCCCGCTCCCACCTCGGGTGCGCCCTCTCCGCCGCCCTCGGAAGCGCCGCAGCCGCCCGTCTTCAGTGCGCCGCCCGTCTCCGGGGCGCCCTATCCGCCGCAGCCGGGTCCGGGCGAGCAGTACCCGCCCGCGCCTGCCGCGGCGTTCCCGCCGCCGCCCACCTCGGGGGTGCCCTACCCATCGCCGGGCAGCGAGTATCCGCAGGCGGGCGGGGCGTATCAGCCGCCGGGATTCGAATACCAGCCCCCGGGCGGGGCATACCAGCAGCCGGCATCCGGGTACCAGCCTCCGGGTGGGACGTACCAGCAGCCCGGCGGCGAGTACCAGCCGGGCGCCTATCCGCCGCCGGGCGGTTACCCGCCGCCGGGTGGTGGCGCGTACCCGCCGCCGCCCGGTCAGCCGTTCGGGCCGCCGGCGAAGAAGTCGAACAAGAACGTCTGGATCACTGTCGGCGTCATCGCGGCGGTCCTGCTGCTGCTGTGCTGCGGCGGCGGCCTCCTCGCCGTCTACAGCGGCGCGAAGAAGACCCAGGAGGCGATCGACTCCCTGCCCACCCCGGGCGTCACCTACGGCCAGCCGACAGCCGGCCCTCCGACCGGTGACACCCCGACGGGCACTCCGCAGCCGGGCACCACCGGCGGCGCCGCGTTCAACATGCCGGCCGGCGCCAAGCTGACCGTCAACGACGACCGCGGCACCATCGAGGTCACCGTCGGCAACTTCCGGACCAGGAACGCCGCCTGCAGCGAGATCATGCCCGGCCCGAAGAACGGCATGTTCCTGATCGCCGACGTGACCGCCGAGATCACCAAGGGCACCGGCTCGATCAACCCGTTCTACTTCACCTGGGTCGCCGCGGACGGCACCGAGGAGAGCGGCATCGGCGGCGCCTTCTCCGGCTGCGGCAAGCTGATGACCTCGGGCACCAACCTGCCCGAGGGGTCCAAGCGCAGCGGACAGCTCATCTTCGACGTGAAGGACCAGAACGGCGTGGTCGAATACAAGCACCGCTTCCGTTCCGCCGGGTCCTGGAAGCCCTGAGCTCACACGAAACCCCGCACGGGGGCAGGTCCACAGCGGACCGGCCCCCGTGTCCGTTAGATCTTGGTAGCAAACGGCCCTCATATGGGCCGAAATCTTCCAAGATCGCCCCGGACTGGCGTGGATGGGCAGTGTCGGGGGTGGTTCCTATTCTGCGGCGATGGTTCTCACCGACGTCACCGGGTCCTGGGTAGGCACCAATGGCTTCCGGCTGATGCCCGCCGATCCGCTCGCCGAGTCGTCGGCCGCGCTGACCGTCGCCACCGCGGCCGGCGGGCACCTGACCACTGTGGCGTACTCGTGGGAGCATCCCGAAGACGGCCCGCAGGACGGCCTGCTGGTGATCGCCGCAGGCGACCGGCCGGGCTCGCTCGTCGCCTGGTGGGGCGACTCGTGGCACCAGCAACCGTCACCGATGACGCTCACCGGCGAGGCGGGCGGGGCGGCGGCGGTCGAGATGACCGCCGGGTACGCCGGCGGCTGGGTGTGGCGGATCGTCCTCGACGCCGCCGGCCCCGGCACGCTGCGGCTGCGGATGGAGAACGTGGTCCCCACCGACGAGGCCGGGCCCGGCACACCGGCCGGGCCCTACCCGGTGATGGTCACCGACGTGCGCCGCGCCTGAGCCGTCGCGGGCATCCGCGTCACGGCGCCGCCGCAGTCAGGCGTCGAGGATCTCCCGCAGCCGGCGCGCGAACGCCTCCGGTTGCCCGGCGTAGCCCGTCTCCTCGCCGAGGAACCCGCCGTGGTGGCTCGGGAAAACGGCGGGCTGTCCGCCCAGCAGCTCGGCGGTGGCCGCCGACGTCCGCGCGGTGAGCGTGTCCGCCGACTCCTCGCCCACCGCGATCACGACCCGGGTAGGCGCGGCGCGCAGCGCGTCGACGTCCGGCCGGTAGACGGTGACCGCCGCGGACCGGTCGGAGAGCAGCGGGTCGTCCCGGCTGCCGTCGTCCTCGGCCGGCATCCCGAACGCGGCGGGGTCCGGCGCGGGCTGGGCGAAGTAGTCGTCGGTGAACTCGCCCCGCCACGACGTCATGACGATGAACGTCGCCATGCCCGCGCCCCGGCCGTTCTTCCGGTACGCCTCCTGGCAGGCGGCCATGGCCCGGCCGGCCGCCTCGGCGTCGGGGAGCAGCGTGGTCAGCGGCGGCTCGTGCGCCACGAGCGTGGTCACCGCGTCCGGGTACGCGGCCACCAGGGCGAGCGCGGTCACCGCGCCGCCGCTGCTGGCGAACATGTCGACCGGGCCCATGCCGAGGGCGTCGACGATGTCGCGTACGTCCCGGGCCTGCACCTCGGGCAGCGAGTCGTTCCGGCCGTCCTTGCGAACGCTCCGGCCGAGCCCACGCGGGTCGTACGTGATGACTGTGCGGTCGGGGAAGTACGACGCGAGCGTGGTGAAGCCGTCGGCGCACATGGGCTGGCCGATCATGAACAAGGGGCGGTGCCCGGCCTCGGTCGCCTCGGGGGCGTGGACGTCGTAGACCAGGTCGACCTCGGGCGTCTGGAGAGTGAGCGTCTTCATGCCTCTGTCGACCGGCGCCGGCCGCGGAAGTCATCGGTCCAGCGGAAACGTGTTCCGGGCACGGCTCGCGGCGGTGTCGACACCCACGCCGCGAGCCGTGCCCGTCGCGGTCAGCTCACCGTGCCGGTGACGGTGCTGCCGGACTTGGTGACGTAGTAGGTCAGCTTCGTGCCGCTCCAGAAGTGGAACGTCAGCGTGACCCGCTGGCCGTCGTTGACCTCGGCGAAGAACTCCGGCTTCAGCACGATCGTGTTGCCGGTGTAGTCCGGCGCGAACGTCACGTCGAACTCCTTGTACGAGGTCCAGTTCTGCGGCCCGGCGTTGCTGCCGTCGGCGTACTTCGCCTCCATGGTGGCCAGTTGGTCGCCGCGGAACTGTGCCGGGAGCGTGAACGCGGCGGTGGTGCCGCTCGCGTTCGACAGCACCGGCGGGTCGTACGTGATGATGCTGATCCGCCACGGCACGCCCGCGGAGAACCGGGCCGTCAGGTTGGCGTTCACCCCGTACGCGCGGGAGCCGACCAGCCGGGTCAGCGCCGACGCGGTGAGCGTCAGGGTGTTGCCGGAGACCGTGTAGTCGGTGCCGTTCACCAGGTCGGTGGTGCCCTGGCGCAGACCCTGGAACGTGGTGCCGTTCAGGTTGAGCGTCAGGCTCTTGGCGGTGATCGAGCCGGTACGCGGCACGTACACCTGGTCGCTGGAGGCGGTGCCGGAGCGGGTGGTCCAGCTCGACTTGATCTGGGCGAACAGCTCGGGGTCCTTCCACACGAACGAGGTCCGGTCGAAGTGCTGGCCGTTGTCCCAGAGCTGGGTGGTCAGCTTGCGGCTGCGCGCGTAGTGGCCGAGGAACTCGAAGAACTTGAGCTTCTCGCCCTGTTCGATGGTGCCGGTGTGCCGGTCGAAGCCGAGCAGCCCGTACTCACCGATGATCACCGGGATGTTGCGGGTGACGAAGGCGTTGTAGACGCGGTCGAACTGGTCGGTCAGGTCCTGCTGGACGGTGGCGTCGAACCGGGTGCCCCCGGCGATGTTCACGCTGAACGGCCAGTACCCGTAGAAGTGCACGGTGGCGACCAGGTTCGGGTCGTTCAGCGTGTTGAACGTGCTGACCAGCTCGTCCACCCGGGCCTGCTCGGCGGAGGTGTGCAGGGTCGGCAGGACGAGCAGCCGGGTGGCGTTGTTGCCGCCGGACTGGCGGACGATGCGGTGGAACGAGGTGTTCAGCTCGTTGAGCAGGGTGGCGTTCTGCGCGTCGCCGGAGCTGCCGGTGAACTGCGGCTCGTTGACGCTCTCGAAGGTCAGCTTCGGCGAGGAGTCCTTGAACGCGGCCGCGATCTGGGTCCAGAGCGCGTTGTAGCGGTTCAGCACGCCTGCGCGGTCGGTGGGCATCGTGTTGATCCACTGCCACGAGTCGTGGTGGATGTTGAGCACCACGTAGAAGCCGTCGGCGAGCGCCCAGCCGACCACCTCGCGTACCCGACTCAGCCAGGCCGCGTCGATCGTGTAGTTCGGCGCGGCGCCGTGGTGGTTGCTCCAGGTCACCGGGATGCGGATGCTGTTGAAGCCCTGCGCCCGGACGTTGTCCAGCAGCGCCTCGGTGACCCGCGGGTTGCCCCAGGCGGTCTCGTCCGCGCCGACCGCGTCGAAGGAGTTGCCGAGGTTCCAGCCGGGCTGCATGGCGGCGACCGCGGCCATGGCGTTGCCGGCCGGCGGCGGGGTCGTGGGCGGTGGCGTGGTGGGCGGCGGGGTGGTCGGGGGCGGCGTGGTCGGCGGTGGCGTGGTGGTCGGCGGCGGGGTGGTTCCGCCGACGCCGCCGGTGCAGGCCACGCCGTTGAGCGAGAACGCGGTGGGCGCGGTGTTGGTGCCGGTCCAGGAGCCGTTGAAGCCGAACGAGACGGTGCCGTTCGTGGCGACGGCGCCGTTGTAGCCGACGTTCGTGGCGGTCACGTCGGCGCCGGAGGAGGTGACTGTGGCGCTCCACGCCTGGGTGACCCGCTGGCCGGACGGGAACGTCCAGCGCAGGTTCCAGCCGTTTATCGGGTCACCGAGGTTTGTCACGTCGACGTTGGCGGTGAAGCCGCCGGGCCACTGGCTGGCGGTCGTGTAGGTGACGCGGCAGCCGGCCGCCGCCTGGGCGTTCGTCGCCATCAGGGCGGTGCCGGTCACGAGCGTGGCGGCGGTCGCCGCGACGAGGCCGACCCGCAATCGGGCGGTACGGGGAGAGCGGAACATGGTGGTTCCTTCGCGGTGGGTGGGCGCGTGGACGGGGAGGGCGGGGCGCGCACCCGCCCAGCGCGAGAGTAAGTTTGGATTCCAAACATTGTCAATCAACAGACGTGGATGTGGCAGGCGCGTCAGGTGGCCGGCAGCGTCTCGACGGTGAGGTGCGCCGACAGCGCGCCCAGGAAATCCGGCGCGTCGAAGATCCGGCCGGCCGAGGCGACGCCCTTCGCCCGGGTCCGCCCGGTCAGGACCCGGTGGACCGCCTCGACCGCCAGCGGCGCGCTGATCGCGTAGATGTCCTGCCCGTGGGCCACCACCCGCCGCCGGACGTCGCCCGACCGCACCACCACGTCGACGGTGAACGTCTGCGCCGACCGGCCGCGCTCGTCCACCGCCGCCGGGGCGTCCCCGGCGGCCAGGTCCAGTGCCGCGTTCGCGGTCATGTACGTGCACACCTCCGGGATGTCCAGGTGACTCGGGACGGTGACCCCGTCGGCCATGGTGAACTCGCCGAGCACCGGCCGCACACCCAGTGGCGCCGGAAACTCCCACTCCAGCCGGGGCAGGTCGCCGTCGGCGTACACCAGGCGCCCTTCGGTGAAACGGACCCGCCGGCCGCCGCGGCGATCGCGCGAGACGACGCCGGAGGCGACCGTCCCGGCCGTCGGGTGCCAGCTGCTCAGCCCGTACGCGACGTGCGCCTCGTCGGCCACCGTCCAGTCCCCCATCGCGGCGGTGACGAGCAGGTCACCGAGCCCGCCGAAGAACGCCATGGCCGGCACCACCGCGACTCCGGCGGCCTCGGCACGCTCGGCGTACTGGGCGAACGTGTCCCGGTTCGCCTCGATCTCGGCCGCCACGTCCACGTAGGGGATCCCGGCCCGCAGTGCGGCCTCGATCAGCGGGCCGGCGGTCGAGGCGAACGGCCCGGCGCAGTTGACCACCGCCGCCGCCCCGGCCAGCGCCCGGTCCAGCGAGGCCGGGTCGTCGACCGACGCCACCCGGTGCTCCACCCCCGGGAAGGCGGCTGACAGCTTCCCGGCGTCGCGCCCGACCGGCAGCGGCTCGTATCCCCGCTCCCGCAGCTCCGCCACCACGAACCGTCCGGTGTGCCCGTACGCCCCGAACACCGCCACCTGCATGACGCTCCCCCTCGAAGATCGATTGGAATGATCCTCGCCTGGGCGCGTGGGCCGGGCCAGTGTCGCAAACGCCAGTGCCCGTACAGTTTCGGACATGGCCCTGATCGCGCTCGCCGCCACCGACGGGATGCTGCACTTCGAGGTGTCGGCGGCCTGCGAGATCTTCACCCGCGACCCGACCGGCCTGGCCGACCCCTGGTACGACCTGGTGGTCTGCGGTCCCGGCCCGGTCGGCGTCGGCCGGTTCGCGATCACACCCGACCACGGGCTGGATCACCTGGCCCGCGCCGACACGGTGATCGTTCCGGCGATCGAGGACACCGACGCCGAGCCGCCGCCAGACCTGGTCGACGCCGTCCGCGCCGCGCACGAAGCGGGCGCCCGGATGGTCTCGTTCTGCACCGGCGCGTTCGTGCTCGCCGCCGCCGGCATCCTCGACGGGCTGCGCGCCACCACCCACTGGGCACACACCGAGGCGTTGGCCGCCCGCTACCCGAGCGTCCGTGTCGACCCGGACGTGCTCTATGTGGACAACGGCGACGTGCTCGCCTCCGCCGGCAAAGCCGCCGCCATCGACCTGTGCCTGCACCTGATCCGCCGCGACCACGGCTCGACGGTCGCCAACGCCGTCGCCCGCCGCCTGGTGGTGCCGCCGCACCGCGCGGGCGGCCAGGCCCAGTACGTCACCACCCCCGTCCCGGCCCGCGCGGACCATTCGATCGCCGCGCTGCTGCCGTGGGCGATGGCGCGGCTGGACCGCCCGCTCACCGTCGCCGACCTCGCTCACCAGGCGACCATGAGCACCCGCAACCTGGTCCGGCACTTCACCGCCGCGACCGGCGCCACGCCGTCGCGGTGGCTGGCGACGCAGCGCATCCGGCGGGCGCAGGAGCTGCTGGAGAACACCGACGACAGCATCGACGCCGTCGCCGAGGCGTCAGGCATGGGTACGGCGACGACGCTGCGCCGGCACTTCCAGCGCGCCGTCGGCGTGCCGCCGGACACCTACCGCCGCACGTTCCGTCGCGGCTGACCGGGTTGCCGCCGTCTCCCGCCGGGCGGCCTGAACGAGATGCCCGCCTGCCTGCCTTTCGGGGCCCGGGCGTTCCGGCACGAGGGCTATGGTCGGTTCGTGCCGCCCAAGGGGACGGTCGCCTGACACTCGACACGGGGGAAAATGTGTTCGACGTGATCGTGGTCGGCGGCGGGCCGACCGGCATGATGCTGGCGAGCGAGTTGCGCCTCCAGGGCGTCGGCGTGCTCGTGCTGGAACGGGACGCCGAACTGCCGCCGTACGTGCGGTCGCTCGGGCTGCACGTCCGCAGCATCGAGGTGATGGACCAGCGCGGGCTGCTGGAGCGGTTCCTGGACAACGGCGGCAAGCACCCGATCCGGGGCTTCTTCGCCGGCATCGACAAGCCCGCGCCCGCCGATCTGGACACCGCCCACCCGTACGTGCTCGGCATCCCGCAGACGCGCACCGACCGGCTGCTCGCCGAACACGCCGCCGAGGTCGGGGCCGAGATCCGGCGCGGCCGTGCGGTGACCGGGCTGGAGCAGGACGACGACGGCGTGACAGTCCACCTCGACGGCGAGCCCTCGGAGGCGGTGCGGGCGCGGTTCGTGGTCGGCTGCGACGGCGGGCGCAGCACCGTCCGCAAGCTGCTCGGCGTCGGCTTCCCCGGCGAGCCGTCGACAGTCGACACGCTGCTGGGCGAGATGGAGGTGACTGCCTCCCCGGATGAGATCACCACGATCATGACCGAGGTACGCCGCACCGAGAAGCGGTTCGGGCTCGGGCCGTCCGGCAGGCCCGGCGTGTTCCGGGTGGTCGTACCGGCGGCCGAGGTGGCCTCGGCGCCGCCCACGCTCGACGACGTCAAGCGGCAACTGACCGCGTACGCGGGCACCGACTTCGGCGTGCACTCCCCCCGCTGGCTGTCCCGGTTCGGCGACGCGACCCGCCTGGCCGAGCGGTACCGGGTCGGGCGGGTGTTCCTGGCCGGCGACGCCGCGCACGTCCACCCGCCGCTGGGCGGGCAGGGGCTCAATCTGGGCATCCAGGACGCGTTCAACCTGGGCTGGAAGCTGGCGGCGGCGGTGAACGGCTGGGCGCCGGGCGACCTGCTGGACACCTACGAGTCCGAGCGGCGTCCGGTCGCCGCCGACGTGCTGACGAACACCCGCGCCCAGATGCTGCTGACCAGCAACGAGCCCGGCCCGCAGGCCGTGCGTGAGGTGCTGGCGCAGCTCATGGAGCTCGACGAGGTCAACCGCTTCCTGATCGAGAAGGTGACGGCGATCGGCGTGCGGTACGACGTCGGCGAGGGTCACCCGCTGCTCGGGCGGCGGCTGCGCGACGTACCGCTGCCACAGGGACGCCTGTACGAGCTGATGCGTACCGGCGGCGGGTTGTTGCTGGACGGAACCGGGAGGCTGTCGGTGGACGGCTGGGCCGACCGGGTCGGGCTCGTCGCCGGCACCGGCGACGAGCTGGACGTGCCGGCGGTGCTGCTGCGGCCGGACGGGCACGTGGTCTGGGTGGGCGACGGTCAGCGGGCGCTGGAGGAGGCGCTGACCAGGTGGTTCGGTAGCGCGACGAGGTGAGCTGCTGCCGAACGCCCGAGGGCGTTCATGGTCCGGTCGTCTGGTAGCTGCGGAGCGCGGCTTCGGCGAGCCGGGTGAGGTGATCGTCGCCGCCGGGCTCGTTGCCCTGCTCATGAACGATCACCAGGGTGGTGCCGATCCGGACGAGGATGCTGTCCCATTCCAGCGTGATCGATCCGGAGGTCGTGCTGGAGTCGACGCGCATGCTCTCGTCGCCCAGTCGCGGCCCCGGTACCACCGCGAAGCGGTAGCTGCCTGCATCCCGGCCCGGTGACCCGACGGTGGGGCACCGGGCGATGAACGTCCGCAGGTCCGCCATCGCGCCTCGGGCGCCGTCGTCGGCGTACGTCCTGAGCACTTCGCTTGCCACCCACGGGTAGTCGGGGCCCTCGGCGGAGCTGACGGTGGCAGCGGCCGTCGCCGACGGAGTACCGGTCAGCCGCTTGGCCGACAACAGCGGAATCATGTCCGCACAGGGCACCTCGGGGCCGGGGCGCTGCCGGCCCGCATCCGGGGGCATGACCGTCGCGATGTCCACGGGGAACCCCGGTGGCAGCGCGTCCGTGGTCACCAGCCGCCCCGACAACGACGCGGAGTAGCCGGCGCCGCCGGTCGCCGGAATCGCGGACGGCTTCCCGGTGGTGGGCGCGCCGGTCGCCTGGGAGGTGGAACGGCCGGGGTCGCCCGCCGAACGATCCGCTGGATCAGCAGTCGAGGGTCCGCACGCCGCCACCACGCAGACCGCGCCCGCCGCGCCCAACCTCCGCAGCACGATCCTGAGCACCGGGCAGACCCCACCTCTCGTACGGGACGCGTCAGGCTACCAACGGATGTGACTCCGGTCGGCTGCCCGGCCGCGGGTCGACTTCCGGACGGGTGCATCCGCGCTCCCCTATGCTGCGCGGCGTGACGGTCCTGATGATCTACAGCGGTGACACGGCGCCGGATGCGCCCGGCACACGTAGCGGTGGTGTTCCGCTCGTGCCCGCGGGCTTCGACTGGCCACTGTGCGGCGAGTGCGACGGGCCGATGCAGTTCCTGACCCAGGTCCGGCTCGACGACGACTCCTTCGACGGCGCCTGGTCCGACCGCACCGTGCAACACCTCGCCGATCCCCATGCCGCGATCGGGGAACTCGTCAGGGTGGTCCGGCCGGGTGGCCGCATCGTCCTCGCTGACCCCGACTACGACACGCAGGTGCTCGGCATCGCCGACCAGGATCTGGCGCGACGCGTGCTGCGGTTCCGGGCCGACGTCCTCCTCCGCAACGGCACCCTGGCCCACCAGCATGCCGGCATTCTCGCCACGCTTGGCCTGACCGACGTCACCGTCGAACCCGAACGCTGCTGGTTCGCGACCCGGCCGCCGCCGACAACGTTCTGGGTCTGCGCAGCTGGGCCGCCACAGCGGCTCAGCGCGGCGTACTCGAACCCGGCCGAGCTCGCGCGTTCGAAGACCAGTTCGACCATGCCGTAGACACGGGCCGGTTCACCTACGCAGTCACGTTCTTCCTCACCGCGGCGACCGTCACCTGGGACGGAGGGCAGTAGCAGACTGTCGCCATGCCGCCCGAACCGGAGTCGTGGACCATCAGGCACTTCTCGCAGGCCAATCCGGTGGGTCCAGGACAGGACAGTGTCCCGGCGTTGCTACGCCGCATCGCCGACAGCATCGAACAGCGGCCGGGCATCGAACCCAACGGCTACCTCGGCACCCTCGACGAGGTGATCGTCCCGCTCCCCCGAGGCACTCGCCTAGTGTCCCACTTCCGCAATGGCAACGCGGTCGATCACTTCTTCTGGCTCGACGACGGAGTCCTCCGGCTGCATTTCGAGCCGTTGTTTCCTGCCCAGCGGGACGGCAGCGACCCGACGGCCTGGTGGAGGTGATGCGGCAGGTCGGTTTCGACCTCAGCGAGGACGATGACGCCGACTACGGTCCACACCGAGGCGGCGTTCGCCCTCGCTGAGCACCTCACCGGGGTCCGGCTGACTCCTGAGTTCCTGGAATCAGCGACCTACGTGTGCGGCACTGCCCCAATACCTGGGAGACCAGCTGCCGTCCGAGAGTCCCCACCTGCGGGCTGAGCGGGCCTCCCGTCCGGGCCAGTGAGCGGGCCGACACCTGTCGGGGTGTAGGCAGGCGGGGCGTCGGGTACCTCGCGCCCAACCCCTTACCCCTGCCCAGGAGGACCCCACATGACCGTCGTACTCGCCATTGTCTGCAGCGACGGGGTGGTGATCGGCGCGGACTCCCAGATCACCGAGAGCGACCGAGGTCTGAGCTTCCCCGCCCAGAAGCTGCACCCACTGGGCGACTGCGCCGCCTGGGGCGGCAGCGGCGCGCGGGGAGTGCTCAACGACCTGCGCCCCCTTCTCCAGGACTCGGCCACCGCCATCCTCGAAGCGCCCGACATCGGTGACGAGCTGCAGGAGCGCGTCCTGCCCGTCTTCAAGAAGCACTACGAGAACTACATCCCGGACGTACCGGGCGAGGGCAGCGGCGGCGGGGTGTCGGCGTACCTGCTCGCGGCCGGCTACAGCCAGGGCGGTCCGTGGATCGTGGAGATCAACCCGAACGGGCTCATCGGCCGCTACGAGGACGTGGGCTTCCACGCCATCGGCTCCGGCGCGCCCATGGCCCAGCAGGCCGGCGCGCTGCTGTCCCACTTCCGGATGACCACGCGCACCGCCGAGTTCGGCGTGGTGGGCATGGTACGGGTGCTGGAGGCGCTGGAGCGGACCTCGCCGTCGGTCGGCCGGCCGTTCAGCGTCGCGTGCATCCGCGAGGAGGGTGCGCACCACCTCGACGAGAAGGAGATCGCCAAAGCGCTGAAGGACGCCGAGCGCTGGCGCGACCTTGAACAGAAGGCGCTCGACGGCCTGTTCGACTGACGGCGGCGGGTGATCCGCCGACGACCGGCACGGTGGCGGCCCGTCGGGGTTGTCCACCGTGCCATGGGGCGGGTTCGAAAAAGGCCGTCTCCGACTGGCGGAAACGGCCTTCGAACTGGGTGGAGCTGAGGGGATTTGAACCCCTGACCCCCTCGATGCGAACGAGGTGCGCTACCGGTCTGCGCCACAGCCCCTCCGCCGGCGAACCGGCGTCGGTCCCACCCAGCTTTCACCGGGTGGGCCGGCGACAAGGCTAACAGGTCGCGCCCCCGCGACGCGAACCGCCCCACCGCCCCCGTAGATCTTGAAAGAAAGCGGCCCTCAGAGGGGCCCAATTCTTCCAAGATCGCCCGTCACGGGCGACGCGAACCGCGCGAGTGGAACGCCATGGGTGTCATGGAGGGCCGGAGACACCCATGGCGTTCCACTCGCTGAAAGATCACACGCGGACCAGGGCCGCACCTCGCGGAGGCGCGCCCCGGTCAGCACGGAACGGGGGCGTCAGGCGCCTCGGCCGGACTGGTAGGGGCGTCCGCGCAGGCCCCCCGCCCGCCGGTAAGAGACCGAGCCGCCGCTCGCCGCCGGCGGCAGGTCCGCGGGGCGGTCCAGCCCCATCGCCGTACGCCGGACCGCCTCGCGCTGGGCGGCCAGCCGGCGCTGCGCCTCCCGCCGGGCCGCCGCGCGCCGGGCCTGCTCGCGGCGCACCTCGGCCTGGCGGGCGGCCAGCCAGGCCGCCTCGCGGGCGTCCGCGCGCCGCCGTCGACGCTCGGCCAGGGCGCGCTGCCGCAGGTGTGCGACGTACACCATGAGCAGTGCGCCGGTGACCGAGACGCTGATCCAGAACCCGGGCCCGACGAGCACCACGCCACCCAGTTCCACCAGGTTGAGCAGCAGCAGCGCGGCGAGCACCCGGCGCCGCCGGTAGATCGCCGGGGTGTGCCGCCGCCGGGGCGGGTTCCGTCGGCGGGACTGGGCCGGGACGGCGGAGACGGGCCGGAGCCGCCCGGAACGGCGGCGCAGCGGTGGCGCGGAAACCGGGCGAGCAAGACCACCCGTATCGGAGTCTTCACTCAGGGTCACAACCAGGGAGCGCGGCGGGTGCACCGGTCGCCGCCCGGGCACGGTGCGCCGTCGACGCTGGCGCTGGAGCACCCGCGCCGTCGACTGCGCCCGCTCCGCCACCTGCCGCTCGGTGGCGTCGTACCGGCGGACCAGCGCCGGAGCGAGGGCGAGCAGACCGGCGGCGGCGAGGACGGCGAGGAGCACCGACGTGGGCACCCTCACCCCTCCCGTCACCAATGTTCGGGGCGAGCGTCACACCGCCGCAACTTCTTCCGTCGACCGTCGTTTACGGCGCACTTCGTGCGGGCGGGCAGCGCTTGCCACAGCTTGCAGTTACTTGAGGTTACGGGCCGCCGACCCAGTTCACAGTGCGCCGCGCCGGGCGCTCGCCTCAGCGGCGGTTGTCACGTGCGCGGTGCCACCGCGCCAGCAAGCCGCCCTCGGCAGCCACTTCCTCGCCGGTCATCGCATATCCGATGTGGTCGCGCCAAGCACCGTCGATGTGCATGTAACGCACGTGATAGGCCTCCTCGCGGAAGCCGAGCTTCTCCACCACCCGCCGGGACGGCATGTTCTCCGGCCGGATGTTCACCTCGATCCGGTGCAGGCCGCCCGGTCCGAACGCGTGATCCACGGCGAGCGCCACAGCGGTCGGGATCACGCCGCGACCGGCCACCCGCGAGTCCACCCAGTAGCCCACGTACCCGGAGCAGAACGCCCGCCGCACGATGCTGCCCACGTTCACGTGACCGACCAGCCGCTCCCGGCCGTTCTCACGCAGGCAGACGGCGAACGGCATGCCCTCGCCGGTACGCGCGGACCTGCGCTGGTCGGCGTGCACCAGGCGGAACGCGGCGGGCGAGTTCGTCTCGTACCAGCCGCCGGGCACATGGGACTCCCACGGTGCCAGCCACTCCCGGTTCGCCCGCCGGATGTCCGACCAGGCGACGGCGTCCGAACGGCGGTACGGCCGCAGCACCACCGGACCGTCCACCAGCACCGCCGGCCACCCCGGAGCCCGCCGGAACATCACCGAGTCGGCCTTCCGTTCGCGACTGCGGGGCTCGCAAGCTCACTCCTCGCGCTCACCGAGTCGGCCTTCCGTTCGCGACTGCGGGGCTCGCAAGCTCACTCCTCGCGCTCACCGGCGCCGGTCCAGCAGGAGAACGTCCACCGTGGACCCCGCAGCGGCTGTGGTGACCCGCTCGCCGAGCACCAGCAGGCCGTTGGCGTCGGACAGGCCGGACAGCGTGTACGGGCCGCCGGCGAGCGGCTGCACCGTGTACCCGCCGCCGCGCCGCTCGGCCACGTGCGCGGGCCGGAACTCGCGCAGCCCCACCGGGGACGAGACCGTCTCCAGCAGATGCGCGCGGACGCTCGGCCGGAACACCGGCTCGGCGCCGGCCAGCAGCTGAATGGCCGGGCGGGCCAGCACCTCGAAGCCGATCAGCGCCGCGCCGGGCTCACCGGGAAGACACACCACCGGCACCTCCTCGGCGCCGACCGTACCGAACCCGAGGGCCGTGCCGGGATAGAGGGCCACCTCTGTGAAGGCGACTGGCCCGGCCCGGCCGCCGTCGCGGCGGGACAGGATGCGGCGGACCATGTCACCCGGGCCGGTGCCGGTGCCGCCGGTGGTGATGATCAAGTCGGCGCGCAGCGTCTGGTCCTCCAGCAGCCCGCGCAGCGCCTCCGGGTCGTCGTCGCAGATCCCCACCCGGTACGCGAGCCCGCCCGCCTCGGCCGCCGCCGCGGTCAGCGCGTGCGAGTTGGTGTCGACCACCTGCCCGGGCTGGCTGCCCCGGCCCACGTCCACCAGTTCGTCGCCGGTGGCCACGATGACCACGCGCGGGCTGGGCCGTACCACCACGTGTCCGATGCCGGTGGCGGCGAACACCGCGACCAGGGCCGGTGAGACGTACGCGCCGGCGCGGGCGAGCAAGGTGCCGGCGACCAGTTCCTCCCCGGCGCGGCGCAGGCCGTACCCCCGTTTGGGGGCGCGGAAGATCTCGACGGCGGCCATGCCCTGGTCGGTCCACTCCACCGGGACGACCACGTCCGCGCCGATCGGCAGGGGCGCGCCGGCCGCCACCGAGAAGCACGAGCCGGTGGTGAGCCGGACCGGCCGCCAGCTCGCCGCGCCGAGGTCGCCCACCACGTTGAGGCGGATGCTGCGGCCGCCGGGCATACCGGAGGGGGCCGGGACGTAGCCCGGCCCCCGACTCCCACCGGAGATGTCCTCCCAGCGCGCGGCGTACCCGTCCACCGCCGCCTGGTCGAAGGCGGGGTACGAGTGCGGGGCGACCACGTCCTCGGCGAGCACGTTGCCGTACGCCTGGGTCAGGTCGAGGTCGAGCGGAGGCAGCGCGCGTAACCTGCGCAGCACACTGCCCAGGTAGTCGGCGAGCGGCGTCAACTCGTTCGCGGCCGCCTCGGCGTCGGCCGTCGAGGTCATGTATCGGCACCGCCGGACGCGTCGCGGATGCCGTTGAGGACGGCGGCGGTGACCGTCTCGTCGCCGTTGTTGACGAACTCGACGAGCCACTTGCGGAACTCGGCGCCCAGGTCGTCCCGCTCGGCGGCGATCTGCACCACGGTCTGGAGGTAGCCCAGCGGCATGCCGGTGTCGTAGCGGGTGCCCCGGTAGACGATGGCGTGCACCGGCACCCCCTCGGTACGCAGCAGCTCCATCGCGTCGGTGAGCTGGATCTCGCCGCCGCTGCCCGGTTCGGTGCGCCGGATGGCGTCGAAGATCTTCCCGGGCAGCACGTACCGGCCGAGGACCGCCAGGTTGCTGGGGGCGTCCTCCGGGCTGGGCTTCTCCACCATGCCGGTGACCTTGACGACCTCGGCGATGTCGGAGTATTCCGACTCGCCCGGCTCCACCGAGGCGATGCCGTAGCGGCTGGTCTCGGCCGGGTCGACCTCGAAGAAGGCGAGCACCACACCGCCGGTGCGGGCCTGGAGTTCCAGCATGGCCGGAAGCAGCGGCTCGGAGGGCTTGACGAACTCGTCGCCGAGCAGCACCGCGAAGGGCGCGTCGCCGACGTGCGACTCGGCGTACCCGACGGCGTGGCCGAGACCGAGCTGTTCCGGCTGGCGGACGGTGTAGATCGCGGCGAGCTCCTCGGTGCGCTTGACCTCGGCCAGCAGCTCGGGCTTCTTGGCGAGCCGTTCCTCCAGGTCCGGCCGGCGGTCGAAGTGGTCCACCATCGAGGTCTTGCCGCGACCGGTGATCAGCAGGACGTCGTCGATGCCGGCCTGGGCGGCCTCCTCGACGATGTACTGCAGCACCGGCCGGTCGACGACCGGCAGCAGTTCCTTGGGAACCGCCTTCGTGGCCGGCAGGAACCGGGTGGCCAGGCCGGCGGCCGGGATCACGGCCTTGACCGCGCGGGAGCGACCGGGGGCCGCTGAGGGGTTCGCTGAGTGCTCCGACATGCCGCGAGACTATCGGCCACGGCTCTGCCGCGGCGGGTGAGGACCGGAAGACGCGCCGCCCTGGGCGGTGCCCGCCGGGTCCGCCGAGCCGGCCCGGGGCAGCCCGTCCGGCGGGCTGACCCCGGCGGCCACCGCCGGGATCTCCTGGGTGGGCACCGGATCGGGCGCCGGGGCGAGCCGGTAGCCGTCGCGTCCGGCGGCCTTCGCCGCGTACAACGCGTCGTCGGCGGCGTCGAGCACCTGCTGGCCGTCGGCGGCGTGGTCCGGGTACACGGCGATGCCGATGGAGACGGTCACCGGCACCCGCACCGGCTCGTCGCCGCTGCCCTCGACCGCCACCGGCTGGTCCCGCACCACGGCGCCGAGCCGCTCGGCGACGATCGCCGCGCCCCGGGCGTCGGTCTCCGGCAGCAGCACCACGAACTCCTCGCCGCCCTGCCGGAACGCCAGGTCCACCTCGCGGATCACGCCGCGTACGCGACGGGCGAACTCGACCAGGACGGCGTCCCCGGCGGCGTGGCCCCAGGTGTCGTTGACGTTCTTGAACCGGTCCAGGTCGAGCGCGAGCACGCTGAGCATCCGGCCGAACCGGTTCGCCCGCTCCACCTCGCGGCGGATCGACTCGCGCAGGTAGCGGTAGTTCCACAGCCCGGTCAGCGGGTCGGTGAGGGAGAGCCGCTGCGCCTCCTCGTGCACCCGGACGTTCTCCACCGCTACCGCCGCGTGCCCGGCGAACGTCCGCAGCGTCACCACGTCGTCGTCGTGGAACTCGTGCACGCCGAGCCGGTCGTAGAGCACGAGCACGCCGAGCGCCGCGCAGGCCGACCCGGGCGGGTCGCCGTCGGCGGGCGGGTGGCCGGGCCGGTCCGGGCCGCGCGGCTCGGCGCCGCCGGGGGTGGCGAACGGCACCGCCACGTACGTCTCGCAGGACGGCTCCCCGGTCGGTGTGTCCGGTGGCGTCCACCGTCCGCGCAGCGGTTCGCCGGTGGCGGCCACCGCGCCGAGCACCCCGGCGCCGACCGGCACCCGCAGCGTCGCCGGGTCGGCCGGGTCGTCCGTGGGCCAGCGCCCGGTCAGCCCTTCGACGCACCGGCCGACCAGCACGCCGTCGCCGTCGACGAGCAGCACCGCGCCGGCCCGGGCGCCGGTGGCGGCGATCGCGCTGTCCAGGATCACCCGCAGGATGCGTTGCAGGTCGTGCGTGCTGGCCAGCGTGTCACCGAGCACTGCGAGGTGGTTGCGGAGCTGGTCGCGGCTGCTGGTCAGCGCCGCCACGTAGCTGCCGGTCTCCCGGGTCATCCGGTTGAACGCGCTGGCCAGCCGCCCGATCTCGTCGCGGCTGCGAACCGGCACCCGGGCGCTCAGGTCGCCGCGTGCCACCCGGTCGACCGCGCCGGCCAGTTCGCCCAGCGGCCGGGTGGTGACCCGGGCCAGCCGCCAGGCGGCGAGCACGGCGAGCAGGGCGGCGAGCGCCCCGGCCGCGATCAGCGCTCCGTACAGGCCGGCCGCGCGCTCGCCGGGCACCGACAGCACCAGTGGCAGCGGCTGGCCGGGAGACGGACCGACCCGGCGCACGTACCGGCCGTCGCCGGTCCCGGTCACCCGATTTCCGTCGGCCTTGCCGGCGGCGGCCAGCACCGCTGCGCGTACCCCCTGGTCCTCGGTCGTGTGGGTGAGGCCGCCGGGGTCGTCGAGGAGGGTGATCCCGACGCCGGTCACCGCGGCGAGCCGCGCCACGAACGCCCGGTCGACGGGCTGGGCGGCGGCGACCGCGCCCAGGTCGGTGCCGGCCGGGTCGCGGAGCCGGACCTGGGCGGACAGCGCCGCGACGGGGGTGGCCGGCGCGCCGGCGCAGTCCTGCCAGCGCCCGGCCGCCCCGCCCGGTGTGGCGTAGGTGGTACGGCCGGCGGCGTCGGCGATCAGCACGGCGGCGGCCAGGCCCCGCGCGACCACCTGGTCGGCCGCGCGCGACCGCAGGGCCGGGTCGCTGACCAGCGCGACCGCGTCGGCCGCCGCGCGTAGTTGCTGGCAGAGCGCATCGACAGAGGTACGCACACCGGCCGCCGCCAGGCCCAGCCGCTCGGTGGCGCGGCTACGGTCGACGGCGCTGAGCGTGGCCCCGACGAAGAACGCGCCGAGCAGGACGGGGCCGAGGACCACCGCGAGGAAAGCCGCCGTCAACCGCCCGCGTAGCGTCAATCTTCCCCCCGGAAGTTCCGCTCCCTTGGTGCGATGCTGACACAGAGCGACCATTAGGCAAGCGTTGCGTCAGGAGTGTTGCGTGCCGGAATTTTCGGATGAAGCGCACGATGCGAAGCGGGACATGCGCGTCGCGCTGCTCGCCGCCCGCCGGTCGCTGTCCGCGGCCGACCGGGCGGTGGCGGCGGCGGCCGTCCAGGCCGAGCTGGTGACGCTGGTACGCCGGCTGCGGCCGGCCAGGATGAGCGCGTACGTGCCGGTCGCCTCCGAGCCCGGCGGGGACGACCTGCCGGACGTGCTGCGCGCCGCGCTGCCGCCCGACGCCGAGTTGCTGCTGCCGGTGCTCCGCGACGACCTGGACCTGGACTGGGCCCTCTACACCGGTCCGGAGTCGTTGCGCGCCGCCGGCCGGGGCCTGCGCGAGCCGACCGCACCACCCCGGGGGCGATCCGCTGTGGCCGGGGCCGGCCTGGTGGTGGTGCCGGCTGTCGCGGTGGACCGCCGGGGCATCCGGCTGGGCCGGGGCGGCGGCTCGTACGACCGGGCGCTGGCCCGGGTACCCGCCACCGTGCCGAGTGTGGCGCTGCTGCACGACGGCGAGCTGGTCGAGGCGGTGCCCGCCCTGCCGCACGACCGTCCCGTGCACTGCGTGATCACCCCGGCGGACGGGTTGGCGGCAGTTCCGGGTGTGGGCCCGGGCGCTTCCGCTGGACGAACCCGGGGGTGATGACGCACCATTGGCACTCGAAGACCACGAGTGCCAACCGGCCGTGCCAAGATCCGGAGGAGAACGTGCCCACGTACCAGTACGCCTGCACCGCGTGCGGCCACCAGCTCGAGGCGGTGCAGTCCTTCTCGGACGACCCGCTGACCGAGTGCCCGGCGTGTGAGGGGCGGCTGCGAAAGCTCTTCAACTCGGTGGGCATCGTGTTCAAGGGCTCCGGCTTCTACCGCACGGACTCCCGCTCGTCCGGCTCCGAAAACGGCTCCCCGGCCCCGTCGAGCAAGCCGGCCAAGACCGAGTCGTCCCCGTCGTCGGACTCCTCGTCCTCGTCGTCCGGTTCGTCGTCCTCCTCGTCCGGGTCGTCCTCGTCGTCCGGGTCGTCTTCGTCGTCCGGGTCCGGGTCGGGCTCGACGGCCGGCAAGGCGCCGGCGGCGTCCAGCTCCTCCTGACCTGCTTTCGTACCGGCACGTGGCCGTCCCCTCCCGGGGGCGGCCACGTTTCGTCTGGCCGTCCCGTTCGAGGCAGACGCTCGCCACCTCGGCGAGGTCGCCGCATCAGCCCGTCCGGAAGCGGCCACCTCCCTGGTGACGGCGCGGGCCGCCCGGGGAGCGGTTTTCCACAGGCCGGCGGGTTATCCACAGGGACGGGCGGTGGGGCGGCGAGAGGCGGGAACCGGTCCTAGCCTGCGGGTCGGACGGTTGGTCGGCGGAGGGAGGCAGCGGTGACGGATGGCGAGGCGACGTTGCGTCCGGTCCGCTGGCGCGGGCTGCCCCGGCGCCGGCCCCTGCTGCGGGTGACGCTCGTCGCGGTGCTGCTCGGGTTGGCCGCGGCGGTGCTCCAGACGCCGCAGTCCTGCCCACCGCCCCGCGTGCCACCGGCCGCCTCGGCGTCGGCGTCCGCGTCCGGCGGCATCCGCGCCCTACCGGCCGGCACGGTGGGCGTGCCGATCCGGCTGGCCGAGCCGGCCGCCCTCTCGGTGCTGCGCCCGGGTGCCCGGGTCGACCTGCTCGTCGTACCGGCGGGCGGCACGCCCGACCCGGCGCTGCTGGCCCCGCGCGCTTTGGTGCTCGACGTGGTCGGCGCCACCGGGGCGGTCGACGGCTCGTCGGCGCTCTACCTCGCGCTGCCGCCCGAGCAGGCGCGGCGGGCGGTCGGCTTGCCGGAGGGCAGCCGCTTCGCCGTGGTGGTGCGCGGCTGACGGGACCCGGCGGTCAGCCCCGATGCGGCGCGATCAGCCCCAGTGCGGCGGGCGCTCGGCGAGCAGCCAGTCCTCGTTGCCGCCGGGGCGCTCGCCCCAGCCGCGGTCGGTGTCGTCGCTGGTCTGCTCGGGCAGCACGACGAAGTCTTCGCTGAGGTCGACCACGCGGTCGTCGTCATCGCGCGGTGTCCGGATACCGGGTTCGGTCACGAGCAGCAACGATACCGCCGAACCGGCCACGCTTCGGTCCCCGGAACGTGGCGGGGCCGGACCGGCGTCCCGCCGGCACCTCACATCGGGCGGGCGGCGGTGATCGACGCGTCGGGCGGCCGACCGGCCGGGGCGTTGGTAGCGTCGGACGGCGTGACGACGCCGAGCGGTGGAAGCCCCGACGACGAGACCTGGCGACGCCCGGAGCAACCGGCCAGGGACGGGGAGAACCCCTCCGTGGCGGTCCCCCGGGAGGGCGTGGGCGCGCACCCGGCCGGTTCCGAATCAAGGCCCGGTGACATCGGTGACGGCGGCGGGGACCACGACCCGGACCGCACCGACGGTCCTGCCGTGACCACCGGGCCGCCCGCACCGGGCACTCCCACCGCGGACCCGGCCGTCATCGGCGGGATCGACACCGCCGGTGCCGCCACCGGAACAGCCGGAGCAGCGCCGGAGGCGGCCGGAAACGCCAGCCCGTGGTCACGCGATGCGGCCACCGACAGCCCGTGGGCCCGGCCGGAGGCGGCAGGCGGTTGGACGGTGGCCGGCGGCGCGTGGCCCGGAGCATCCGGCGGTGGCCCGCCCTCGGGATACGCGGGACCGCCGCCGAGCACGCCTCCGCCGCCCGGCTGGCGGCCACCGGTGCACGTGCAGCCGGCGCCACCCCGCAGCCTGCCGCCGCAGGACATGGCTGCGATGGACCAGGCGGAGCAGCGCGCGCAGCGGCTCACCTACGGCGTCGGGGCGGTCGTCGCCGTGGTGCTGGTGCTGCTCACCTGCCTGCTCTGCTCACGGGTGCTGTTCTGAGCCGCACCGGTCAGACGATGCCGTCCCACACCATCTTGGCGCCGCTGTCACCGGTCAGGTAGACGTACACGAGCGCGAACACCGCGAGCACTGCCACCACCACGGTGAGCACCACCGGGACCCAGCGGGGCACGTTCCGGCCCGCGACGAAGCGGCTCGTCGACAGCAGGAGCAGCAGCGCCGCGACGCCGAGCCCGAGCGAGAACCAGAACAGCGTGTCGCCGTACTCGGCATGCTCGTGGATCTTCTGGAGCCCTTCCGGCGGGTAGCCCCGCGCGCGCAGGGTCTCCTCCAGCTCCTCGCCGGACTCGGTGGCGACCCAGGTGACGGCCGGGGTGACCACGGCGAGCGCGGCGACCGCCCAGCCGAGGCGGAGCCGCCACCGGGGCAGCACCCCGTACCCGACGGCGAGCAGTGCCAGCAGCGGCACCAGCACCACCGCCGCGTGGATGACGAGCACGTGGAGCGGCAGACCGTTGATTTCCCTGAACACCGACACCTCCGGCGAGTGGGTGGTTAGCGGGCCCAGCGTACGGCGTGACGCTGTGTACCTCGACACACGCAGACGCGGCGGCAGCGGTTCACGTGCGGCCCCGGCCACCCGCGAGAACGCTCGCTTGTCGGCCCGCCGCTCCGGTCGCGGGGCCTACGGGTCACCCGGCCGCGTCTCGCCGTGCTGGACGTGCTCTCCGCCGACGACTGACAGCCGGGCCGCCACGACTGACGGCCACGCCGAGGACGGGCGGCGCGACGCGTGGCACTCTTGATCGGTGGACACCGAAGACCTCGGCCTCTTCGGTCCGGGATCGGTCACGTGGAAGGTGCACGAGGAACCGATCCTGATCGTCGCCGGCCTGCGCTCCCTCTACCTCCAGGCGCTGCACCCCCGCGCGATGGCCGGTGTGGCGCAGAACAGCAACTACCGCTCCGACGCGTGGGGCCGGCTGGTCCGCACGGCGACGTACGTGGGGACGACGATCTACGGCACCACCGCCGAGGCGGAGGCGGCCGGGCGGCGGCTGCGTACGCGGCACGCCCGGATGCGCGCCACCGACCCGTTCACCGGTGAGGAGTTCCGCGTCGACGAGCCGGAGTTGCTGCGCTGGGTGCACGTCACCGAGGTCGAGTCGTTCGTGAGCACCGCCCGGCGTGCCGGTCTGGCGCTCACCGACGACGAGGTGGACGGCTACTACACCGAGCAGCGCCGGTCGGCGGCCCTGGTCGGGCTGGACCCGGACGACGTACCGGGCACCGCCGCCGAGGTGGCCGACTACTACCGGGACGTACGCCCGCAGTTGCGGATGACCCGGGAGGCGGCCGAGACCGCGCTGTTCCTGACCGCGCCGCCGATCCCGTGGAAGCTCAGCCTGCCGGCGCGGGTCGGCCTGAACCTCGGGCCGCCGCGCTGGGCCTACCTGGGGATCGCCGCCACCGCGCTGGGCATGCTGCCACCCTGGGCGTTGCGGCTCTACGGCGGGCTGGGCCTGCCCACCACCGCCCTGTCGGCCGACCTGAGCGCGCGGGCGCTGCGCCTGGCGCTGGCCGCGGTGCCGCGGCGCTACCGGGAGGGGCCGTTGCAGCAGGCCGCCAAGGAACGCGCCGCCCGCCTGGCCGCGGCCTGACGGCGGGACCGGTCAGTCCGGGTCGGCGAAACGCTCGACTGCCGACCAGGGCTCCTTGCCCGGGGTCTGCGCGCCGGTCGGGCACGTACGCCGGTAGTCGCACCAGCCGCACCGGGGACCCGGCTCGGTCGGGAACGCCTCGTCGGGGTCGGCGCCGTCGGTCACCGCGCGCTCGGCGGTCATGATGTCGCGGGCGGTGTCCTCGGCGCGGGTCAGCTGCCGGTGCAGGGACTCCGGGGTGTGCTCGTGCGCGGCGACGGTGCCGGTGGGCAGGTGGTGCAGCTCGACCCGGCGGCACGGCTTGCGGAACACCCGCTCGGCCGCGTACGCGTAGAGCGCGAGCGCCTGCGAGCCGCGCGCGTCGTCGGCGTCGAGCCCGGTGCGGCCGGTCTTGTAGTCGACGATGACCAGCTCGGGCCGCCCGTCCGGGCCGGGACGCGAGTCGATCCGGTCGGTGCGGCCGTTGAACGCGAGCACAGCGGTCTTCACCGCGACGACCCGTTCCACGCCGACCGGCTCGTCGGCCGGGTCGAGGCCCGCGACGTAGCCCTCCAGCCAGGTCAGCGCCCGCCGGAAGGCGTCGCGCTCCTGCTCGTCGTCTCGGTAGCCCTCGCGGACCCAGGTGCCCTTGAGCAGCGTGCCGAGCACCTCGGGACGGCGGCGGTCGGGGGCGAGCGCGTACCAGTTCTTCAGCGCCGTGTGGACGCTGGCGCCGAGCGAGTTGTGCGCCCACGGCGGGCCCTTGGGCGGGGCGGGGCGGTCGACGTAGGCGTAGCGGTAGCGGCGGGGACAGTCCGCGTACGCGCCGAGCTTGCTCGGTGTGCAGACGAACAGGCGTTCCGGCATGCCCTCGAAGCCGAGCTGCTCGGACTGCTCGGCGCGGGGTCGGGGAGCCCGGGAGCCGGTCGGGCCGGCTGCTGACGGTCGTCGCACCCCCTGGATCCTGCCATCCGGGTACGACAGCGGGCGGACCCGCTCAGGCGTTGTTGAGGTACTGGGTCACGAACGCGGCGATCGCGTCGGCGATGAGCTGCACGGCGATGGCGGCCAGCAGCAGGCCGGCGATGCGGGTCAGCACCTCGATGCCGCCGGGTCGCAGCACCTTGACGATCCCGCCGGAGAAGCGCAGCACCACCCAGACGGTGACCATCACCGCGACGATGGCCAGCCCGATGGCGAGGTAGTCGACGGCGCCGCCGGCCTGCTGCACGAACAGCATCGTCGCCACGATGGCGCCCGGCCCGGCCAGCAGCGGCGTGCCGAGCGGCACCAGCGCGATGTTCGAGGTGACCTGCTGGCTCGGGTCGTCCGACTTGCCGGTCAGCAGCTCCAGCGCGACCAGGATCAGCAGCAGGCCGCCCGCAGCCTGGAGGGCGGGCAGGTCGACGTGCAGGTACGCCAGGATCGTCTGCCCCGCCACCGCGAAGATCACGATGACCCCGAGCGCCAGCGCGACGGCCTGCCAGGCGGCCCGGTTCCGGTCGCGCGCGGGCAGCGGCCCGGTCAGCGCGAGGAAGATGGGCATCATTCCGGGCGGGTCGACGATCACCAGCAGGGTCACGAAGACCTCGCCGAAGAGCTTGAGATCCACGCGGACACGGTAGCCGTGCCGTCGGAGCGCTTCAGCCTGAAGCGACAGGGGTCACCCCGCCGGCCAGCGCAACGATCCGCTCGTACGCCTCGGGGTCGGTGGTGTGCGCGCCCAGCCGTACCGTCTTGTGCGTGCCGTGGAAGTCCGACGAGCCGGTGACCAGCAGTCCCAGGTCGGCGGCGAGCCCTCGGACGTGCGCCCGCTCGTCCGGGTCGTGGTCCTCGTGGTCGGCCTCCAGCCCGGCCAGGCCGGCCACTGCCAGGTCCGCGATCAGCTCGTCCGGCACGATCCGGCCGCGCCTGCTGGCCCTCGGATGGGCGAAGACGGGCACGCCGCCGGCCGCCCGCACCAGCGCCACCGCCCGGAACACCTCGATGTCGTCCTTCGGCAGCCGGTACCGCTCGCCCAGCCAGTCCGGCCCGAACGCCTCGGTGGTGGTGGCGACCAGACCGGCCCGGATCAACGCCTGCGCGATGTGCGGTCGGCCGACGGTGCCGCCGCCCGCTCCGGCCAGGATCTCCGTCCAGCTCACCGGGATCCCGTCGGCCTGGAGCAGCCGGACGATGCGCTCGCCGCGTTCCTCCCGGGCCCGGCGGACCCGGGCCAGCTCGGCGACGAGTTCCGGCTCGGCCGGGTCGAACAGGTACGCGAGCAGGTGCAGCGGGATCGCTGGTTCGGCGCCGAACCAGCGGCAGGAGATCTCCGCGCCGCGGATCAGGGTGAGGCCCCGCGGCAGGGCGGCGACGGCGGGTGCCCAACCGGCGGTGGTGTCGTGGTCGGTGAGTGCCACCACGTCCAGCCCGGCGCCGGCGGCGGCCCGGACCAGCTCGGCGGGGGTGAGGGTGCCGTCGCTGGCGGTGGAGTGGGTGTGCAGGTCGATGCGGGCGGGGACGCTCACCCGCCCGACGCTACGCCCCGTCCGGCACCGTGGGGACGCCGGCCACCACCACCGGACGCTCGTGCTGCGCCAGTCCGTCGACCGGTGAACCCGTGGGCCGGTCGCCGGCCAGCACCCGCTCGGGCTTGACCCGGACCAACCCGCCGTTCGCGTCCACGTGCAGCGCCACACCCGTCCGGGTCCACGCCACCCCGCCGGCCAGCACCGGGCCGGCCGGGTGGAGGGTCGGGCTGGCCGGGTCGGCCAGGTCGACCAGGAGGGCGGTGCGCGCCGTGCCGTTGGCGAGCAGCCACCGGCCGTCGAAGGAGAGGGCGCCGCGTCCGTCGGCGGCAAGTCTCGGGCCGCACACGACACGCACCGGAGCGAGGTCCCGGGCCGGGTCGAGCAGGCCCAGGCACGGGTGACCGTCCGAGCCCGCGGTGACCAGGCCGACCGCCCGGCCGTCGGGCCGGGTGCCGTAGACGACGCGTACGTCCGGGTTCACCGGCCCCGGCTGCCCGCCCAGCGCGCGGTTCCAGACGCTCATCCCCCCGCCTCCGGGTTGCTGGATGAGCACGGCGTCGCCGGCGAAGCCGACCGGCACGGCGCCCTCCGGCGCGGCGGTCCGGACCGGCGCGATGAGCTGACCGGCGACCACACCGGCGGCGATCACGTCCGGGCCGTCCCGCCAGGCGACCTGGCGCCCGTCCGGAGAGACGGCCACCGCGTCCGCGGCGGCCAGCATGACCTGTGGCGCGGCGCCATTGACCGGCGCCCACCAGAGGGTACGGCCGGCGGCGGTGGCCGCCGAGGTGAGCAGCCAGCCCTCCTCGTCGTGGATCCGCTGCGCCCGTTCGACGCCGCTCACGCCGGTCAGCTGACGCCGTTCGCCGCCCCTGGTGTCCAGCCGGTCACCGACGAGCAGGTCGACCTCGGCGCGGATCGGCCCGTGACGGGTGACCGAGGGCGGCTCGGTGGACAGCGGGGAGGGCGCGAGGACGGCAGGATCGCCGAGCACCACGGTGGGGGTGCCGCCGTCGCCGCCCGGCGCGGTGAACTGGGCCACCCCGAAGGTGATGAACACGGTGGCGACCCCGGCCAGGGCCAGGCCGCTGAACGTACGCCGCCGGCCCGCGCGCCGCGCCCGGCGCAGGACCTCCCCCGCCGGGTCGGCGGGCAGCGGGCGGGACGTGGCGACGCGGCGGTTCAGCGTCTCCCGCAGCGCCCGCTCCAGCTCGTCGTCGCTCACGACCAATGGACGCTCCGGGCTGCCCGTCCGGTTGTCACAGTCGTGCCGAGTGCCGCTCATCGGCTCTCCGCCGCGATCGGGACGGCGGGACGGACCGGCGCGGGGCGGACCGGCGCGGGACGGACCGGCGTCGGGGGTGGGACCGGGCGGGGCACCCGGGCGGCGGACCGTGGCGCCGGGGCTCGGGTCGGCTCGGCGCCTGTGGCCGGCGGGACGGCGCGGCCGGCCGGAGCCGGGGCGGACGGGGTCGCCGCGGGCGTGTCGGCCGGCGCGGGCAGGCTCAGGGCCGCCTCGGAGCCCAGCCGGCGGCGCAGCGTGTTGAGCGCCCGGGAGGTCTGACTCTTGACAGTGCCCGGGGAGATTTCCAGCAGCGCGGCGGTCTGCGCCTCGGACATGTCCTCGTAGAAGCGCAGCACCAGCACGGCCCGTTGCCGGGCCGGCAGCGCTTGGAGGTGCCGCCAGAGCGCATCCCGGTCGAGTTGCTGCTCGATCTCGTCGACGCCGGCGCGCTCCGGCAGCACCTCGGTGGGACGCTCGCCGTGCCAGCGGCGCCGCCACCAACTCGTGGACGTGTTGACCATGACCCGGCGGGCGTACGGCTCGATGGCGTCGATCCCGCCGAGCCTTTTCCAGGCCAGGTAGGTCTTTGTGAGCGCGGTCTGGAGCAGGTCCTCGGCGGTGGCCCAGTCACCGGCGAGCAGATACGCGGTGCGCAGGAGCGCGCCGGACCGGGCCGCGACGAATTCGCAGAACTCCTCCTCCAGCGGGTCTCTGCTCACCACAGTCATCTCCCCCCGTCCTGCCTGGCAGAATGCCACGGCCACGCCGGTCGGGTCGATGGCGGAAGGTGTGCAGTTCATCCGATGTTCGGACGAAAACTTTCAGGCCCCGTCGTCGGCCTTGGCCTCGTCGGCTTCCTTGCCCAACCGCGCCTCGACCGCCTGCGGCTCGTACATCTCCTCGACCACACGCAGGTAGAGCTCGTTCGGGTTGGGCAGGTTCTTGATCACCCGGAGCGCCTGTTCCTGACCGGCGGACTCCAGGACGAACGTGCCGTAGTTGAGGGCACGGCCGGTCGGGCTCTGCTCGTACTTCATGTCGGTGACCCGGGTGAGCGGCATCATCGCGACCTGCCGGGTGATGATGCCGGCCACCACCATCACCCGTTTGTTGGTGAGGATGAACCGGTCGTACCACCAGTCGGCGACCTTCCACGCGACCCAGCCCATCACGGCGAACCAGAGCAGCACGGCGACGGTGGTCAGTGCGCCGACGTCCCGCCCGGCTAGGAACCCGGAGAGGTAGCCGAGCACGAACGTGGCCGCGACGCCGACGATGATCGGCGTGGTGAGGTGGATCCAGTGCCGCTTCCACTCGCCCCGGTAGCGCTCGGTGGGGAAGAGGTAGCGCGCCACGAGCGAGCTGGGCTCGTCCTCCAGCGGCAGCACCCGGCGGGGCGCCATGCCGGTGGCGTCGGACCGTAGCCCGACCAGCTCCTCCTCGGAGATCGGCTGGTCGGGGAAGCCGTCCGGGTCCCGCGCCCAGGCCCGGCCGGACCGCCCCTCGGCGGCGTAGGCGCTGCCGTAGCCGGCGTCGTCCGGGTCCGCGTAGGGGCCGGGGCCGTAACCGGCCGGGTCGTCCGGGTCGATCCGGGGGATCGGCTCGGTGTCATGCTCCCGTCGCGCCCGGTCGGGATCGTCCGGGTCGAAGGGTGGACCGGAAGGGCTTCCCATCGGCGGCTAGGCGACGAGGTTGGTGAAGAAGTCGCCGAAGCCCTGCGCGATGTCCATGATGCCGCCACCGAGAGACTTGAAGACGTCGGCGGCGGAGTTTGGCCGGTACGCAACGAAGAAGATCAAGAATGCGATGCCGGCCCAGGTGAGGACCTTCTTGACCATAGCGGGCCATCCTCTCGCGCGGCGTCGGGTCCGTTTACCGCAGCGGCACCCAGAGTATCAGCATGGTGTCTTACCGTGAATATCTGCGTCCGCTCTCTCCGACCCGTCGTGGCGAGCCGGTCAGGCCCGCCCGTGCAGATACGGAGACGGTGCGCCGTACACGAGTTCGGGCGGTGTCCACTCGGTGAGGTCGTGCAGCACGACTTCTTCCGCGAGGAGGTGACCCGCGCTCGCCGGCCAGGCTATCGCATGGAGCCACATTCCCCGAGCCTCGCCGGCGTACGCGCTTCGATCCGTTACGGAACGGACGAGCCACAGTGGAGTCGGATGGCCACCTACCCGGATCTTCGCGTGCGGCAGACGCTCGGGATGACCAGGGCCGGGGTCGGTGAGCGCCTCCTCCACCTGCGGGCCGGGATCGGGTCCGGGCAGTCCCGCGAAGCGGGAACCGAGACCGACGCCGGGCTCCTCGGCGACGAAGATGAGATCGGCCGGCCCACCGTCCAGGGGGGCCGGACCGGCGCAGGAGACCAGAGTGGCCCGTACGCCCGACCGCTCGTCGCCCGCCCACGCGACGCCGGTGAGCGTCCAGCCCGCCGGTAGCGGCCACGGACACCACAGCGGCATCCGGAGCCGGTCGGGCGGGTCGGGATCGGCTGCCACCCGCTCCACCACGCTGGCCATGATCTCGGCGCTGATGTGCTCCGGCACGTGCAGCGGCGCGACCGGGCCGCAGCGCACGCACCGGTGCTCGGCGTGCATCAGGTCCGGCTCGCGCACCGGCCCCGCGCACTTCGGACAACTCACCGCGACAGTCACACCCTCACCGTCACCCCGGACCCGCGAGGCGTCAAGCAGGGCGCGTGGGATTTCCGTCCGGTGGCGGACCCACGCGGGTTTCAGTCCGGCGGCGGCCCGGCGTACGACCGGATCCAGGCGTGCATGGCGATGCCGCTGGCCACGCCCGCGTTTATGGACCGGGTCGAGCCGTACTGGGCGATGGAGAACAGGGCGTCGCAGGCCGACCGGGCCACCGGCGACAGCCCCGGCCCCTCCTGGCCGAACAGGAGCACGCAGCGGCGCGGCAGCACCGCCGTCTCCATCGGCCGGGAGCCGGGCAGGTTGTCGATCCCGACCACCGGCAGCCGCTCGGCGCGCGCCCACGCGACGAACTCCTCGATCGTGGCGTGGTGCCGGACGTGCTGGTAGCGGTCGGTCACCATGGCGCCCCGCCGGTTCCACCGCCGTCGCCCGACGATGTGCACCTCGGCGGCGAGGAAGGCGTTGGCGTTGCGGACCACGGTGCCGATGTTGAAGTCGTGCTGCCAGTTCTCGATCGCCACGTGGAAGTCGTGCCGGCGCCGGTCCAGGTCGGCCACCACGGCCTCACGCCGCCAGTAGCGGTAGCGGTCCACCACGTTGCGCCGGTCCCCGGCGGCGAGCAGCTCCGGGTCGTAGCGCGGGTCGGCCGGCGGGTCACCGGGCCACGGCCCCACACCCACGTCGAGCTGGTCGTCGGTCACGGTTGCCGAGGGTACGGCCCGACGTCGTCCCCGGTCAGCGCAGGTCGAGCGCGCCGCCCAGCCGGTCGAGGAAACGCGTGTCGGCCGGGCTCGGCGTGCTGTGCCCGGCCCGGCACACCCGGGCCGCCACGGACTCCACCCACTGCCGGTACGCAGCCGAGTCGGCCGGATCGGCCCGGCGGCGCAACACCCGTACCGCGGCCCGGGCGGCGGCCAGCAGGTCGACCAGGTCGGTCAGGCGCTCGTCCCGCTCGGCGGCCCCGTCGTGGCGGGCGTAGATCGCGGCCACCACCGCGCGGACGAGGTCGCTGTCGAACGCCCGGCCGGCGGCGACCGCGTCCAGGCCGGCCAGACCGGCGGCGACACCGCGCGGCGGGCGCCCGGGTCCGGGTGAGGCGGCGGCGACGAGGACGCGGCCCGGCAGGTCGGTCAGCAGGTCCCACTCCGCCGCGGAGTAGGCGGCGGTGGTGAGCGGTGCGGCACGACGACCGGCAGAGGGCGGTTCTCCGGCTACGGAGTGGCTCATGGGAACCTCCGGCCCGAGCATATGCCCCCGCACGAGGTCCGGGCCCCGTCCCCGCCGAACGGGGAACGAGGCCCGGTGGCCGGACGGACGCGAGGTCAGCGCGGCTCGGGGAAGCTGGGGCGCTCCGGGTCGACGCCGTCCGGGACGGCGGCGGCCGCGTACTCCCTCTTCGGCACCATGACCTTGCGGCGGAACACGCAGACGAGCGTGCCGTCCTGGTTGTAGCCGCGGGTCTCGACCGCCACCACGCCGCGGTCGGGCTTCGAGGCCGACTCCCGCTTGTCCAGCACCGTCGTCTCGCCGTAGATGGTGTCGCCGTGGAACGTCGGCGCGACGTGCCGCAGCGACTCGATCTCCAGGTTGGCGATCGCCTTGCCGCTGACGTCCGGCACGGACATGCCCAGCAGCAGCGAGTAGATGTAGTTGCCGACCACCACGTTGCGCTTGAACTGCGAGGCGGACTCGGCGTAGTGCGCGTCCATGTGCAGCGGGTGGTGGTTCATGGTGAGCAGGCAGAAGAGGTGGTCGTCGTACTCGGTGACCGTCTTGCCCGGCCAGTGCCGGTAGACCGCGCCGACCTCGAACTCCTCGTAGTAGCGGCCGAACTGCATCCTTGTCCCCTTCACGGGCGGCGATGGAGTGCGGACAGCATGCCTTATCGCTTGTTAAGGCGAGGTGCGGGCCGCTCGTCCGGCGGAAATGTCACACCGGGGGGCCACCCAGGTCCGGACGCAATGAGCGGCGGGGCCCTCCCCGGCACCCGCCGCCCACGCTCTGATGCGAAGAATTCTGCCGTACCACCACCCTCCGCCGACAGAGACGGAGGTCACATTTATCTTTTCGTAACATTACTGAAAGTAACCGACATGCGGTCGGTAAGCTATCACCGCAGCCTGCATAGATGCTCGTCAGGGCCAAAGTTACCGATGCGTAGCGGACACTGAGCGTGATCTCCTTGGAAACGCTCCCATCACGGCCCGTCACGCAAGTGCGGCATGCATTTGCGTTCCGCACGGCCGGGGTGAAGAGATGGCGTTCGATGTGCCCAGGGTCACCGTCCCGACGCTCAGCGTTTCGCCACCCGCACGCCGGGAATTCGGACGGACCGACCCTGGTTCCACCGGACGTACGACAATCCGCGGTGATCGGAGAGAGCAAATGGCAACGGTTGAGCTGACCACGGCCAACTTTGACGAGGTGACCGGGCGCGACGGGATCGTCCTGCTCGACTTCTGGGCGGACTGGTGTGGCCCGTGCAAGCGCTTCGCCCCGGTCTACGAGCGCTCCTCGGAGAAGCACCCGGACATCTCCTTCGGCAAGGTCGACACCGAGGCGCAGCAGGAGTTGGCGGCGAAGTTCAACATCAGCTCCATCCCCACGATCATGGCGATCCGTGACGGCGTGATCGTCTTCGCCCAGCCGGGCGCGCTGCCGGAGTCGGCGCTGGAGAACCTCATCGAGCAGGTCCAGGCGCTGGACATGGACGACGTCCGCAAGAAGCTGGCCGAGCACAACCACTGACGTTCCGCATGCCGCCGGCCGGCGCCCTTCCGGGTGCCGGCCGGCGGCGTGCGATGAGCAGTGTCCCGGCCCTGGAGAAGGTGCGCCCGGTGGCGTGCGTCAAACGCCCGCTCGGCCGCCCGCCGCGCCGACGTCCCCCGCTCCGGCGACAGCCTGAGCGCGGGCACCCCGGTCAGGCGGTCGGCCCCGGGCGGCCGGCCGGGCCGTAGAGCCGCTCCCGGGCCTCCTGCGGCAACGCGCAGGCGGCGGTGCCGCCCGGCATCCGGTGCCGGTTGCGGGCCACCCAGCGGTACGCGGGCCAGGCCGCCGCGCGGACCGGCGCGAGGCGCAGCCCGGCCCCGGCGAACCGCCAGAGCGGCCCGCTGTCACCGAGCAGCCGGGCGACGGCGTCCGGACCCGCGGCCCGGGACCCGTCGGCGCCCACCCACTGGACCGCCTCCTCGCACTCGGCCTCCGTCAGGCCCAGCGCCGCCAGGTCGGCGAACTGCCACGGCACCACTCGGGCGCCGGTCGGGACACGACGCTCGATGAACTGCGCGCAGCTGGTGCAGAAGGCGCAGTCGCCGTCGTAGACGAAGGTCGACGTCTCCATGCCTCCATCCTGCACCCGCCCCGGGGCGCGGCGGCGCGGGTGTCCGGAGCATCACTTGCGCTTTATTCGTACACATGTTCGAATAGCTCCCATGCGCTGGGACAACCTCTCCGCTCCCCCGGACGAGGGGACTCCCGATCGGGCGGCGCCGGCGGCTCCACCCCTGCCGCTGGCGCTGCCCGGCGCCGTCGCCCGCACGTTCGACACGCCGGGCTTCGCCGGCATGACCTTCTACGAGGTCCATGCCAAGTCGATCATCAACCGGGTGCCCGGCCGGTCGCATGTGCCGTTCGAGTGGACGATCAACCCCTACCGCGGCTGTTCGCACGCGTGCGTCTACTGCCTGGGCGGCGACACGCCGATCCTGATGGCCGACGGCCGCACGAAGGCGATCAGCGAGCTGGAGCCCGGCGACCGGATCTACGGCACCCGCCGGCGCGGCGCCTACCGTCACTACGTCGTCACCACAGTGCTCGACAAGTGGTCCACTGTGAAGCGGGCCTACCGGGTCACCCTGGCCGACGGCACCACGCTCGTCGCCAGCGGCGACCACCGGTTCCTCACCGAGCGCGGCTGGAAGCACGTCACCGGGACCATGCGGGGCGGCGGACGCCGTCCGCACCTGACCACCCGCAACCGCCTGCTGGGCACCGGCCGGTTCGCGGTGGCGCCGAAACGCTCGGCCGACTACCGCCGCGGCTATCTGCACGCCCTGATCCGCGACGACGACCGGGCCGGCTTCGGTGCCCGCTTCCGGCTGGGCACCGCCGAGACGGAGGCGCTGGACCGCGCCGAGCGCTATCTGACCGACGCCGGGGTCACCGTCGAGCGGGCCGCAGTCGCCCGGGCCGGTCGCCGGGCGACGACCACAGTGGTACGCACTGCCGGCCCGGCCGAGGCCGTCACCGGCCTGTTCGAGGCGCCCGACGAGACCACCGACGACTGGGCGCTCGGCTATCTGGCCGGCATGTTCGACGCCGCCGGCACGTGCCACCGGGGCGTGTTCCGGATCAGCGTCGCCGACGACGAGAGCCGGGCCCGCACGGCCGGCGCGCTGGAGCGGTTCGGCTTCCGGTGGGCGCTCGACGTGCCCGGTGCCCCGGGTGCGGCGCGTCAGCTCCGGCTGACCGGCGGGCTGCCGGAGCGGCTGCGCTTCTTCCACCTCACCGATTCGGCAGTCACCGCCCGGCGCTCGATCGAGGGCATGGCGCTCAAGTGCGCGGCGCGACTCCAGGTGACAGCGATCGAGGATCTCGGCCTGGAGCTTCCGCTGTGGGACATCACCACCGGCACCGGCGACTTCATCGCCAACGGCGTGGTCAGCCACAACTGCTTCGCCCGCAACACCCACACCTATCTCGACCTGGACGCCGGCGCCGACTTCGACCGCAGGGTGATCGTGAAGGTCAACGCGGGCGAGCTGGTACGCCGGGAGCTGGCCGCCCCACGATGGCGCGGCGCGCACGTCGCCATGGGCACCAACGTGGACTGCTACCAGCGGGCCGAGGGCCGCTACCGGCTGATGCCGCCGATCATCGAGGCGCTGCGGGACTTCGCGAACCCGTTCTCCATCCTGACAAAGGGCACGCTGCTGCTGCGTGACCTGCCGCTGCTGCGCCAGGCCGCCGAGGTGACAGGGGTCGGGCTGTCGTACTCGGTGGGGTTCGTGGACGAGGCGCTCTGGCGGGTGGCCGAGCCGGGCACCCCGAGCCCACGCCGCCGCCTGGACGCGGTCCGCACCCTCACCGACGCCGGCTTCTCCGTCGGCGTGCTGATGGCGCCGATCCTGCCCGGTCTCAGCGACGACGAGGAGTCGATCGACGCCACTGTCGCGGCCGTCGCCGCCTCCGGCGCGGCGAGCGTGACGCCGCTGCCGTTGCACCTGCGGCCCGGCGCCCGGGAGTGGTACGCCCGCTGGCTGGCCCGGGAGTTCCCCCACCTGGTGCCCCGTTACCGGCAGCTCTACCAGGCCGGCTCGTACGCGCCGCAGGCGTACCAGCGGGAGGTGACGGCGCGGGTGCGGATGGCGGCACGCCGGCACGGGCTGCACCGGGGCGAGGCCGGCGACAACCGACCGGCCGGTCCCCCGGCCCCGCCGGCGAGCGAACAACTTTCGCTCCTGTAGTACGTATCGACTAACGTGCCGACCATGCGGGAGACCTTCGGGGCGGCGCTGGGCCGGCAGCGGATCGCGTTGGCGGTCGCGCTCATCGCCGGATGGTTGACCGCCGTTGTCGACCTGCGCGCGGGCGAGGCCGGCGGGCCGGTGACACTGGTCCGCCTGGTGCCGCTCGCCGTGTTCTTCGGCGTTGCCCTGCGGGAACTCCGCCGCCCGCCCAGCACTGCCGAGCTGCGGGTGGACGAGGAGTCGCGGGCGTTCTTCGCCCCACCACGGGCGGGAGTCAGTTTCCTGACCGTCCTGGTGGGCTTCACGTTCTACCGCGAGGCCGTCACCGCCGACAGTCCGGGGAGGAACGGCTGGGACTCCTTGCTGGCCGCGTTCTTCCTCGCCTGTGCGATCGTCTTCATCGCGGTCAGCTGGTTCCGGGTGCCGGGGTCGAGCTGACCACGGAGGGGATCACCCACCGCCGCCTCGAACGGCAGTGGTTCGTCCCCTGGGCCGCCCTCGACCCGCAACGGCCGGTCGGCTGGCGGCAGGTCGGCCGGGCGATCTCGCTGCCCGTCGTCCGGCCGGACCTGGTCCGCGCCGGTCGCGGCGTGGGCCGGGACGGCACGACGGTTGCGGTACGCGAGGTGGGCGCCGCGCCCGCGCTGATCGCCGGGGCGATCCGGCACTACCTGACCCACCCCGAACACCGGGCCGCGATCGGCACCCGGGAGGAGTACGCCAGGCTGCGCCGCACGCTCGCCGGCGAGGAGTGAGCGGCGGCGCTAGAGTTTTCCCGTGCGCTCCGCTCAGCAGATTCTCGCCGACTCCGCCGTGATCGCCGTCGTGGGCGCCTCCCGTGACCCGGGCAAGGCCGCGCACCGTGTGCCGCTGGAGATGCAGCGGCACGGCTGGCGGATCATCCCGGTCAACCCGACTGTGGACGAGTTGTTCGGCGAGAAGGCGTACCCGACGCTCGCCGACATCCCGCACCCGGTCGACCTGGTCGACGTGTTCCGCCCGGCCCGGGACGCGGTCGACGTGGTCCGGCAGGCGGTGGCGATCGGCGCCCCGGCGGTGTGGTTGCAGCTCGGCATCTTCTCGGACGAGGCACGCCGGATCGCCGAGGAGGCCGGCCTCGACTATGTCGAGGACAGGTGCCTCATCGTCGAGCGGGCCGCCGCCGGGCTGAGCCGGAAAACCGGCGGAACGGCCGCCTGACGACGCGGCACGCGCCGCGTACCCTTCCGGGCATGTCCGGTCCCGGCCCGGTAACGGCTGCCGCGGTGCCCGACCGCGCCGGGCTCTGGTCCCGAAGGCTGCTGGCGCTGTCGGCCGGCGCGGCGGTGGCCGCGGTGAGCGGCCGGGTCCTCCTCGCGCTGGACCCGTCACACCTCGGGGCGGTCCGGGACGTGGTGTGGCTGGTGATGCTGGGGCACCTGGCGCAGCGGTACTGGCGGCCACGGCGGACCGGCCGGCTGATCTGGCGGGCCCGGCTGGCCGGGCCGCACGGCGCCGCACCGGGGTTGGTGGCCCGGCGGTCGGTCCGGCGAGCGCGGCGGCGGTGTGCACCTCCGTCTGGAGCCGGAGCGGTTGCCCCGACCGGTGATCGGCGGGCGCGACCTGACCGTGCCGGACGAGCGGCTGATCGCCGCGATCGAGCGGTTCCGGACCACGCCGGAGGCACGGGCGGTGGGGCTGCCGGTCACTGCACCGGAACCGGCCCCCGGCGTGGCGGAACGTTGAGCCCTACTGCTTGTACTGCTTGAGCAGGCCGCGCGAGATGATGGTCTTCTGGATCTCCGAGGTGCCCTCGCCGATCAGCAGGAACGGCGCCTCGCGCATCAGGCGCTCGATCTCGTACTCCTTGGAGTAGCCGTAGCCGCCGTGGATCCGGAACGCCTCCTGGACCACCTCGGCGCAGTATTCCGAGGCGAGCAGCTTGGCCATGCCCGCCTCGACGTCGTTGCGCTGGCCGGCGTCCTTGAGCCGGGCGGCGTTGACCATGAGCGCGTGCGCCGCCTCGATCTTCGTGCCCATCTCGGCGAGCTTGAAGGCGATCGCCTGGTGCCGGGCCAGCGGCTGGCCGAAGGTGTGGCGCTGCTGGGCGTACGCGACAGCCAGCTCGAACGCCCGGATCGAGATGCCGCAGGCGCGGGCCGCGACGTTGACCCGGCCGACCTCGATGCCGTCCATCATCTGGTAGAAGCCGCGGCCGACCTTCTCCTCACCGCCGAGCACGGCGGAGGCGGGCACCGTGACGCCGTCGAGCACCATCTCGGTGGTCTCGACGCCCTTGTAGCCCATCTTGTCGATCTTGCCGGGGATGGTGAGGCCGGGCGCGGTCTCGCCGAAACCGGGCTCCTTCTCCAGCAGGAAGGTGCTCATGTTGCCGTAGACCGAGTCGGCCCCGGTGTCGGTCTTGACCAGGGTGGCCACCACCGAGGAGTACGCCCCGTTCGTCAGCCACATCTTCTGGCCGTTGAGGACGTAGTTGTCACCGTCGCGGACGGCCTTCGACTTGATCGCCGAGACGTCGGAGCCGCACTCGGGCTCGGACATCGAGAAGGCGCCGCGCACCTCGCCGGTGGCCATCCGGGGCAGCAGCCGGGCCTTCTGCTCGGCCGAGCCGTGCTGTGAGATCAGGTACGCGACGATGAAGTGGGTGTTGACGATGCCGGAGATCGACATCCAGCCCCGGGACAGCTCCTCGACCACGAGCGCGTAGGTCAGCAGGGACTCGCCCAGGCCGCCGTACTCCTCGTCGATGGTGAGGCCGAACAGCCCCATCTCGCGCATGCCGTCGAGGATGTCGCTGGGGTACTCGTCGGCGTGCTCCAGCCGCTGCGCGTGCGGGATGATCTCCTTGTCGGCGAACTCCCGGACGGTTTCCAGGATCGACCGCTGCACGTCGGTCAGTCCGGGTGTCTGGGCGAGTCGGGCCATCTCAGCCTCCGGGGTCGGCACCTTACTCATGGGTAACTGAACGTTCGGTCAGTATCGGCCCCGGGACCGGCCGCGCCAAGGTGACCAGTCCACACAACCGCTGTGAAAAGGTTCACCGCTGCGGGTAGCGTCCGCAAGAGAAAGGGCCGTCGACCTGGGGAAAGGGGCGCGCGTGAGTGACGAGCAGCCACCGTCACCGTACGAGCCGCCGTCGCACGGCCAGCCGTACGGGCAGCCGCAGTACGGCCAACAGCACCCCCAGTACGGCCAGCCGCCGTACGCGCCGCAACCGCCCTACGGCCAGTACGGCCCGCCCGGACAGGGACCACGAGCCGGTGGCACGAACGTGCTCGCCATCCTGTCGCTCGTCTTCGCCTTCGTGTTCGCGCCCGCCGGCATCGTCTGCGGCCACCTGGCCAAGCGGCAGATCCGGCAGACCGGCGAGGACGGCGACCAGCTCGCCACCTGGGGCCTGATCCTCAGCTACATCTTCACCGCGCTCGCCGTGCTGGCCTGCTGCGGCTGGATCGGGCTGGCGTTCTGGGCCAACTCCGACAACAGCGGCTACTGACGGTCAGCGGAACTGCGCCTCCCGGACGCTGTTGCCGCCGTCGACCACGAGCATCTGCCCGGTGATGTACGAGGCGGCCGGCGAGCAGAGGAACGCGATGGCGGCGGCCACCTCGTCCGGGGTGCCGGGGCGCCCGACCGGCGTACCGAGCCCCTGCTTGATCTCGACGATGGTGGACGCCGCGGTGTGGATGATGCCCGGCGCCACCGCGTTCACGGTCACCCGGTCGGCGATCATCTCCATCGCCAGCGCCCGGGTCAGCCCGACCACGCCGGCCTTGGCTGCCGCATAGGCCGCCTCGGTGGGCAGCGCGTTCACCGGCCCGGCGGTGGCCGCCAGGTTGACGATCCGGCCCCAGCCCCGCTCGGCCATGCCGCCGATGAACGCGCGGCTGCACAGGAACGCGGTGGTCAGGTTGCGGTCGATCTCGCCGCGCCACTCGTCGTACGTCAACTGGGCCACCGGACGCAGCACCTCCGGGCTGGCCCGGCTGGCCAGCCCCGCGTTGTTCACCAGCACCTCGACGTCGCCGAGCTGCTCGGCCACCGCGTCGGCGAGCGCGCCCACCTCCGACTCGTCGGTGAGGTCGGCGACGAAACCGGTCACACCCAGCTCGCCCGCGCGTTCGTGAATGCGCCTCGTGGTGGACACGATCGCCACCCGGGCACCCAGGTCGGACAGCCGGCGCGCGGTCGCGTACCCGATGCCGTCCGGGCTGCCCGCACCGGTCACCAGCGCGACCCGGCCGTCCAGGCGCATGGTGGCCGGTTCGGGCAGCGTCGCGGGCCGTTCGGAGTCGGCGACGCCGGCCGGCTCGCCGCCGCGCGGGCGCCGCACCGCCCCCGGCCGGCTGATGTCCCGTCGCGACCGACCCCCACGCGCGTCAAGTGCCATGCCGAGGATCCTGCCCGCTGCCGACCCCACGGGCAACGCCGCGGCCGGAAAGGGGAGGTCCGTGTCGCGCGCCGGGTGGCTACCCTGGGCGCGACCACGTACCTGGAGATGATCAGATGACCTATCCCCCACCGCCCGGCGGCTGGCAGGACCCGCTGGCGGCCGGGCCGCAGTCGGGCCCGCCGGCCGTTCCGAGCCAGCCGGGCCCGGCGGACCCGTACGCGCCGATGGACCCGTACGCGCCGATCGCGGATCCGAAGTCGCCGTACGCCCCGCCCGGTGGCGAGCAGTACGCCCCGCCGATGCCCGCCTACCCCCCGCCCGCCTATCCCGGCTACGCGATGCCGGCGGCCGCCACGAACTCGCTGGCCATCGTGGCGCTGGTGCTGGCGCTGGTCGGCATCGTCTCGTGCATCACCGCGCCGATCGGCGCGATCATGGGCCACGTCGCCCGCAGGCAGATCCGGGAGACCGGTGAGCAGGGTGACGGCATGGCCCTGGCGGCGATCATCGTGGGCTGGCTCGTGAGCGGGCTCGTGGCCGCGTTCATCCTGCTCTACATCGTTATCGGCGTGATCGTGATCGGCGCCGCCACCAGCAGCAACGGCGGCTACTGAGGCCGCCGGGCCGCCCCGGGCGGGGGCGGCCCGGCGGGCGGTCAGGACGCGGGCGGCGTGAACGAGGAGGTGCGGGACATGCCGGCGGCCCGGCCCTTGGCGGCGATCACCAGCGCCATCTTCCGGGACGCCTCGTCGATCATCTCGTCGCCGAGCATCACCGCGCCGAGCTTCCCGCCCGCCTCCGAGGTGTAGTAGTCGTACGCGTCGAGGATCAGCTCGGCGTGGTCGTAGTCGGCCTGCGCCGGCGAGTAGACCTCGTTGGCGGCGTCGATCTGGCCGGGGTGCAGCACCCACTTGCCGTCGAAGCCCAGCGCCGCCGAACGCTTCGCCACCTCCCGGAACGCGTCCACGTCCCGGATCTGCAGGAACGGGCCGTCGATGGCCTGCTTGTCGTGCATCCGCGCGGCCATCAGGATGCGCATCAGGATGTAGTGGTACGGGTCACCCGGGTAGTCCGGGATCAGCGCGCCGACCACGAGCGACTTCATGTTGATCGAGGCCATGAAGTCGGCCGGGCCGAAGATGATCGTCTCGACCCGGGGCGAGGCGCCGGCGATGGCGTCCACGTTCACCAGCCCGGCCGCGTTCTCGATCTGCGCTTCGATGCCGATCCGGCCCACTTCCAGTCCGAGCGTCTTCTCGATCTGGGTGAGCAGCAGATCCAGCCAGTGCACCTGCTCGGCGTTCTGCACCTTCGGCAGCATGATGCAGTCCAGGTTCGCCCCGGCGCCCTCGACCACCTCGATGACGTCCCGGTAGGTCCACGGCGTGGTCAGGTCGTTCACCCGGACCACGCGGGTCTTGCCCGTCCAGTCGCCCTCGTTCAGCGCCGCCACGATGTTCTTGCGCGCGTCCGGCTTGGCCAGCGGGGCGACCGCGTCCTCCAGGTCCAGGAAGACCTGGTCGGCGGGGAGGCCCTGGGCCTTGCCGAGCATTTTGACGCTGGAGCCGGGTACCGCCAGGCAGGATCGGCGGGGACGACCGACAGCGGTCATGGATGCGCTCCTTCCAGCGTCAAGCGGGGGTGCCGACGCAGCGGTGGATTTCGAGAACTTAACGATCCCAAAGGGCGTGGTGACGCCACGGTAACCTCGTGCCGTGACCGGGGTGAATGGACCTGTGGAAGATCTCACTGACCGTCGGATCGTGGTGCTGACCGGCGCGAGCTCGGGCATCGGGCTGGCCGCCGCGGAGGAGCTGGCTCGCCGTGGTGACCAGGTGGTGCTGGTCGGCCGCGACCCGGCCCGGCTGCGCGCCGCGGGCGAGCGCGTCCGCGAGTGCTGCGGCGAGCAGCCGGAGCTGTTCCGCGCCGACTTCGCCGTGCTCGACGACGTACGCGGGCTCGCCGAGCGGCTGCGCCAGCGGTACGACCGGATCGACGTGCTCGTCAACAACGCGGGCGCGATCGTGCTGGAACCGATCACCACGGTCGACGGTTTCGAGCTGAGCATGCAGGCCAACCACCTCGCCCCGTTCCTGCTCAGCAACCTGCTGGCCGACCGGGTCCGGCGGATGGTGGTCACCGGCTCGGACGCGCACCGCAGCGGCGTGCTCGACCCGGACGACCTCAACGCCGCGTTGCGCTCGTACCGGCCGTTCCGCGCGTACGGCACCAGCAAGCAGGCGAACATCCTGTTCACCGCCGAGGCGGCCCGGCGCCGGCCGGAGGTGCCGGCGCACGTCTTCCACCCCGGTGTGGTGAGTACCCGCTTCGGCAACGAGAGCCGGATCGTGGCGCTCGGCATGCGGCTGCTGCCGTTCCGCAGCCCGGAGAAGGGCGCGGAGACGCTCGTGTGGCTCGCCTGCCAGGACCCGTCCCGGCTGACGAACGGCGGCTACTACGCCGACCGCAAGCCGCACCGGCCCCGGCCCAAGGCGGCCGACCCGGCGCTTGCGGCGCGGCTCTGGACGGCCAGCGCGAATGCGGTCGGCGTCGACGCCTGAGGGCGGCGCGACCGGCGGTCCGCTGGGACACTCGACGCCATGACGACGGGGAACGAGGTCCTGCTGGTCGCGCTGGTCGACCTGAGCGCCGACGCGCCGGCCGGGCGGCGGTACGAGGACGCCGTGCTGGCGTTGCTCGGCCGGCACGGCGGCGAGTTGGAACGGCGGCTGCGCACCGGCGACGGGGAGACCGAGGTGCACGTCATCCGGTTCGCCGCCCGGGCCGGGTTGGACGCGTTCCTGGTCGACCCGGAGCGCGCCGCGCTGCGCGCCGAGCTGGGCGACGCCGCGCCCGCCACCCGGGTGCTCGAGGTACGCGACGTCTGAGGTCACGACACGTGCACCGGGACGCTCGTGACCACCACGCCGGGCAGGGCCCGCAACGCGGTCCGCAGCCGCTGCTCGGCGCGGCTGTGCAGCAACCGGTACCGCCGCCGGCGCAGCACCACCTCCGGCACGATCACGGTGAGCGTCAGCTCCGGGCTCGCGGTGTGCAGCGCCTCCAGGTAGTGCGCGAGCGGCCCGATCACCGACCGGTACGGCGACACGATCGTCTCCAGCTTCAGGTGGTCGCCCCAGGTCCGCCACTGGTCCCGGAACCGGTCCGCCTCGTCCTGCGCCGGAGCGATGTGCACGGCGAGCGTCGGCCGCCCGAGTGACGTCGCGTACGCCAGCGCGCGCAGCGACGCCCGGTTCAGCCGGGCCACCGGCACGACCACCAGATGGCGTACCTGCTGGGGCAGTTCGTCGCACTCGGCGGGCGGCGCGGGCGGCGGCGAGTGCAGCGCCAGCGCGCCGTGCAGCCGGTCGTAGTGCCTGTGGATCCGGCGGAACAGCAGCACCAGCAGCGGCACGGCGACCACCACCACCCAGGCGCCCTCGGCGAACTTGGCGACCGCCGCGGTGAGCAGCACCAGCCCGGACAGCGCCGCACCGACCGCGTTCAGCGCGAGCCGGCGGTGCCATCCCGGCCCCCGGCGGCGCCGCCAGTGCACCACCATCCCGGTCTGGGACAGCGTGAAGGCGAGGAACACACCCACCGCGTAGAGCGGGATCAGCCGCTCGGTGTGCCCGCCGAACGCGACGAAGACCAGCGCGGCGGTCAGCGCCAGCGCCACCAGCCCGTTGCTGAACGCCAGCCGGTCGCCCATGTGCAGGAACCGGCGCGGCGCGTGGCCGTCCCGGGCCATGAAGAACAGCAGCCGGGGGAAGTCGTTGAACGCCGTGTTCGCGGCCAGCAGCAGGATCAACGCGGTGGTGGCCTGCAGGATGGCGTACCCGGGCCCGCTCGGGAACGTCACCCGGCCGAGCTGGGACAGCAGCGTCTGGTCCGCCCGGGGCGCCAGGCCGTCGAGGTGGATCAGCCCGACCAGGCCGGCGAAGAGCGTGACCAGCATGGCGACCATCCAGCCGAGTGTGGTGCGGGCGTTGCGCCACTCGGTCGGCCGGAACGCGGGCACCGCGTTCGAGACCGCCTCGATGCCGGTCATCGACACCGCACCGGAGGAGAACGCGCGCAGCACCAGCAGCAGGCCCAGGCCCTCGGCGGCGGGCACCGAGGGTGGCGGCAGCGGCGCGAAACCCCGCGAGGCGGCCTTCGCGTACCCGACCGCCAGCACCGCGACCAGCACCACCACGAACGCGTACGTGGGCAGCACGAAGATGTTCCCGGCGGTGCGTACGCCGCGCAGGTTGCCGGCGAGCAGCACGGCGATCACCAGCACCCCGAGCGGCACGGTCCACGGGCCGAGCCCGGGTAGCGCCGACGTGACCGCGTGCAACCCGGCCGCCACCGACACCGACACGGTCAGCACGTAGTCGAGCATCAGCCCGGCCGCGGCGGCCAGTCCCGGCGTACGCCCGAGGTTGTCCCCCGCGACGATGTAGGAACCGGCGCCGTGCGGATAGGCCGGGATGGTCTGCCGGTAGGACAGGCCGACCGCGACCATCAGCACCACGAGCACTGCGGCGAGCGGCAGGGCCAGTCCCAGCGCGGCGCTCCCGGCCAGCACCAGCACCGCGAGCATCGCCTCCGGCCCGTACGCCACGGAGCTGAGCAGGTCCGAGGAGAGCACCGGCAGCGCGACCAGCTTGCGCATCCGCTCGTACAGCACCGACGCGCTGGACAGCGGCGGCCCGACCAGGGCCCGGCGGACCCGGGTGGCGGCCCGCCCGGCCCGGCCGCCGGGCAGGTCGGCCGCCCCGGTGGCGACCAGCTCGCCCGGCTGCGCGACGGTGAACATGTCGATCGGCGCCAGCCGGCCGAACCGGGTGGGCGCCGGATGGTGGTCGTGCCGCCCGAGTGCGGGGTCGACCGGCAGGTCGCCCGCGTCGCGCGGGCCGCGCCAGCGTGCGCCGATCCGGCCGAGCGCCACCCGTTCCTCGTCGCCGAGCGGCGGGAACTCGGCCGAGGGCGTGACGACGGTGCCCGCCTCCGCCGCGTCGTCCCGGTCCGCCCCCACCCTGAGCACTTTCGTGCAAAACGGACCGCGCGGTGGCCGGAACGGCGCGACGGGTAGCAGTCCGACACCCGACCGACACGCAACGTCAACGAACCGTTACGATCGTGCGCGTCCCGGCGATGCCGGACAGACGTCCGGAGGCGTCCCTCATGCCCAGGTTCCAGGCGGTGCTGTTCGACTTCTTCGGCACCCTGACCCACGGCGCGCGGCGCGCAGCCGCCCACCGCGCCACCGCCGAGGCGCTCGGCTGCTCCACCGAGTCCCTGGTGGAGGTGCTGGACAGCAGCTACTACGAACGGGCCAGCGGGTCCTTCGGCGACGCCGAGTCGACGATGCGGTGGGTGTGCGCCCGGCTCGGCGTCCACCCGTCCGACGCGGCGGTACGCGCCGCCGTCGCCACCCGCCACCGGGCCGTGCGAGCCGGCACCCGGCTACGCGCCGAGGCGGTGCCGGTGCTGGCCGCGTTGCGCCACCAGGGCGTACGCACCGGGCTGGTGAGCGACTGCACGCACGAGCTGCCGGCGTTCCTGCCGCAGCTCGCCGTCGCGCCACTGCTCGACGCCCAGGTCTTCTCGGTACGGCTCGGACGCTGCAAGCCCGATCCGGCGCTCTACCTGGCCGCGTGTTACCGGCTCGGCCAGGAGCCCGCCGACTGCCTCTACGTCGGCGACGGCGACAGTCAAGAACTCACCGGGGCGGAGCGGGCCGGGCTGAGCGCGGTCCGGTTGGCCGCGCCGGACCTCGCCGACCACATGGTGCTCAACGCCGACCACGGCTTCCACGGGCCGTCGCTGGCCTCGCTGACGGACGTGCTCGGCCTGCTCGACCCGGTCCCCGTCGCCTGACCGCCTCGTCAACGGCTTCCGGCGGTCAACGGCGGCGGACGCGGTGCAGGCGGAACGGCTTGCGGACGGCCCGCACCACAGGCGCCGGCCGGGCCTGCTCACTGAGCGAACCGTCCGGCAGGTCGGCGCCGGTCACGGCGGTGCCGGCGGGCGCGAGCCGGTTGAGCGCGCAGCCCCGCGCCGCCCACCGCTCGACCAGCTCCGTGGCGGAGCCGGAGGCGTTGAGCCGCTTCGCCGCGACCAGCGGCGCGACGGTGTCCCACTCCTCGGTGCCCGGTCGCAGCCGGGTCACCCGCGCCGGCCAGGTGACGATCCGCCCGCCGTGATCGCCGCGCAGCGTCACGTCGGCGGTGTCGCTGTCGGCCAGCCCTGGCGCGGCCTGCTCACCGGGGCCGGTGACCACGAGCAGCGTGCCCTCCACCGGCAGGCACCACAGCGCGTACGCCGGGTCGCCGCCGGTGCTCACCCAGCAGACCGCGGCCTTCTTCACCGCCTCGTCCACGAGCGGCGGCGTCACCCGCTCGTCCACCTCGTCACTCACCCCGCCATCCTCCCCCATTCCCACCCCGGCTGGCCCCACCCCGCCCACCCGGCCCGCGGTGATCAGCGAGTTCGAGGGCGGAGGGCGGGGCGGTCAGCCGATGAATGGGGGGACGCTGATCTCGCCCCGGGCCACCGGCATCACCTGGCCGGAGACCGTCGCGCCCACCGCCAGCCCGCCGGAGGCGGTCACCGTGCAGTCGAGCGTGGAGGGGCGGTTGATCTCGATGCCCTGCCGGACGGTGTACTCCGCGCGGCCGTCGCCGGGAAGCAGGCCGCTGGCGACCAGCCACACGCCCAGCCCCAGGGCGGCCGAGCCGGTCGCCGGGTCCTCGGGCACGCCGAGCCCCGGCACGAATACCCGGGCGTGCGCGGTTTGCGAATCGGCGTCCCAGGAGAAGAGGCTGACGTGCTCCACTCCGTACCGCTGCGCCGCCGTCGTGTTCAACCGTGCCCGGGCCACCGCGTCCGGGCGTACCGGAAGGTAGGGGAACTCAAGGCCGCACCCGGCGACCCGGGGTGGTGGGCCGACGTGGTCCGGCCCGGTGAGGCCGACCATCTCCAGCAGCGGCTCCGGATCCAGTTCCGGGCCGAGCGTGGGCGTGCCGCCGGTGAGCGTCGCGCCGGTGGCCGTCACCTCGATCGGCAGGACGCCGGCGCCGCACTCCTGGGCTACCCGGCCGGCGCCGAACACCCCACGCCGGCTCGCGGTCACCGCGGCGCCGACGCTCGGGTGCCCGGCGAACGGCAGCTCGTCGGCCGGGGTGAAGATCCGGGCCCGGTAGGTGGCGCCCACCTGCGTCGGGGGCAGCACGAAGACCGTCTCGGACAGGTTGAACTCCAGCGCGAGCGCCTGCATCTGCTCGGTGGCCAGCCCTTCCGCGCCGAACACCACGGCCAGCGGGTTGCCGGCGAACGGGCGGTCGGTGAAGACGTCCACAATCTCGTAGCCCAAGGTCGACATGTTGCTAGAGAGTAGGCCCTTAGGCTGGTGCCCGTGAGCACGCCGAACCGGGTCTACCTCGCTCGACTCGCCGGAGTCGCCGTCTTCGACCCGAACGGCGACCAGGTCGGCCGCGTCCGGGACGCGGTGGCCCGGATACGCGCGACCCAGCGACCGCCGGAGGTGGTCGGCCTGGTCGCCGAGATGCCGATGCGACGGCGCATCTTCCTGTCCATCAACCGGATCACCTCCATCGACCCGGACGCGGTGGTGCTCGGCAGCGGCACGCTCAACCTGCGCCGCTTCGAGAAGCGCCCGAACGAGCTGCTGGTGCTCCAGGAGCTGCTCGACCGGCGGGTCCAGCTCGACAGCGGGCAGGCCGGCTCGGTGGTGGACGTGGCGATGGAGCACAGCCGCGGCGGCGAGTGGGCGCTGAGCCGGGTCGCCGTCCGCGAGCACACCGGCCGGCTCACCCGCCGCGGCCACCTCCACCAGGTCGACTGGGACCGGGTCCGCGGCCTGGGCACGGTCGGCGACAACCGGGGTACGGCGAACCTGCTCGCCGTACTGGAGGACCTGCGCCCGGCCGACCTGGCGAACGCCCTGCAGGACCTGCCGGACTCCCGGCGCAACGAGGTGGCCGCCGCGCTCGACGACGAACGCCTGGCTGATGTGCTGAGCGAGCTGCCCGAGCGCGACCAGGTGGAGATCCTGGCCGCGCTGGACCGCCAGCGGGCCGCCGACATCCTGGAGGAGATGGAACCGGACGACGCGGCCGACCTGCTGAACGAGCTGCCCCTGCCGGAGCAGGACGTGCTGCTGGACCTGATGGAGCCAAACGAGGCCGACCCGGTACGCCAGCTGCTGCGCTACGCCTCCGGCACCGCCGGCAGCGTGATGACCTCGGAGCCGGTGATCCTGCCGCCGGACGCCACGGTGGCGGAGGCGCTGGCCCGGATCCGGGAGGCGCAACTGTCCCCCGCGGTGGCGGCACAGGTCTTCGTGGCCCGCGCCCCGCTGACCACACCGACCGGCCGCTACCTGGGCATGGTGCACTTCCAGCAGTTGCTCCGCGAACCGCCGGCCGACCTGCTCGGCGGCATCGTGGCGAACGACATCGACCCGCTGCGCACGTCGACCCCGCTGCCCGAGATCACCCGCCGGATGGCCACGTACGACATGGTCGGCATGCCGGTGGTGGACCGGAACAACCGGCTGGTCGGCGCGGTGACAGTGGACGACGTGCTGGACCACTCCCTGCCGCGGGACTGGCGGGACCGGGACGCGGCAATCCCCTCGTCCGCCACCGACGACGCAATCCTGGACGGCGACGATGAGTGATCAGCGACGGGGCGACCGGCTGGACCAGCCACGCGCCCCGCGAAACCTGCGGCTGCCCCGAGTCGACGCGGAGACGTTCGGCCGCTGGGCCGAGGGCATCGCCCGGGGCATGGGCACGGCGAACTTCCTCGTCTACATGACGCTGACCCTGGTGGCCTGGTTCCTGTGGAACACGCTGGCCCCGGCGGATCTGCGCTTCGACCCGTACACCTTCACGTTCTTGACCTTGATCCTCTCCCTCCAGGCGTCCTACGCGGCGCCGCTGATCCTGCTCGCGCAGAACCGGCAGGCGGACCGGGACCGGATCGCGATGGACGAGGACCGGCGGCGGGCCACGCTGCAGAAGGCCGACACGGAGTACCTGGCCCGGGAGATCGCCGCGCTGCGGATCGCGATGGGTGACGTGGCGACCCGGGACTTCCTGCGCTCGGAGCTGACCCGGCTGGGTGAGGAACTGGACGAGGCGGCCGAGCGGCGGCGCAAGCGGGAGCGGCGGCACCAGGAGCGCGAGGGCCGGCGGACGGGCGGCGGTGAGCCGCTGGACGAGCCCCGGGACGAGCTGGACAGCGACTACGCGCGCGACCGCTGACCGGTCATCGAATCGCTCACACCGCCCCCGCCAGCGGCGGTGGCGGATGACCCGCGACGTAGCATTGCGGGCATGTCAGCACCCGTCAGCACCGTCTCCGACGCGATCCAGGCCGCCCTGGCCACCGTCAACGACCCGGAGATCCGCCGGCCCATCACCGAACTCGGCATGGTCCAGTCCGCCGAGCGCGACGAGGACGGCGTGGTCCGGGTGGAGCTGCTGCTCACCGTGGCCGGCTGCCCGCTGAAGGACAAGCTGCGCAGTGACATCACCGCCGCCGTGGGCGCGGTGCCCGGCGTGAGCGGGGTCGAGATCATCTTCGGCGTGATGAGCCCGGAGCAGCGCCAGGAGCTGCAGTCGAAGCTGCGCGGCGGTGGCGCCACGGCCGAGCCGGTGATCCCGTTCGCCCAGCCCGGTTCGCGGACGCGCGTCTACGCGGTCGCCAGCGGCAAGGGCGGTGTCGGCAAGTCCAGCGTCACCGTCAACCTGGCCGCCGCGCTGGCCTCCCGGGGCCTGTCGGTGGGCGTGGTGGACGCGGACATCTACGGTCACTCGGTGCCCCGGATGCTCGGCGCCGACGGTGCGCCGACCCGCGTCGAGGACATGATCATGCCGCCGCAGTCGCACGGCGTGAAGGTCATCTCGATCGGCATGTTCACCCCCGGCAACGCCGCCGTGGTCTGGCGCGGGCCGATGCTGCACCGGGCGCTGCAGCAGTTCCTCGCCGACGTCTACTGGGGTGACCTGGACGTCCTCCTGCTCGACCTGCCGCCGGGCACCGGCGACATCGCGATCTCGGTGGCCCAGTTGCTGCCGAACGCGGAGATCCTGGTCGTCACCACGCCGCAGGCGGCCGCCGCCGAGGTGGCCGAGCGGGCCGGCGCGATCTCGTTGCAGACCCACCAGCGGGTGGTCGGCGTCATCGAGAACATGTCCTGGCTGGAGATGCCGGACGGCTCCCGGATGGAGGTCTTCGGGGCCGGTGGCGGCGCGGCGGTGGCCGAGTCGCTGACCCGCACGATCGGCGCTCAGGTGCCGGTGCTGGGGCAGATCCCGCTGGACACCCGGGTCCGCGAGGGCGGCGACGCCGGTCAGCCGATCGTGCTGGCCCAGCCGGACGCCCCGGCCGCGAAGGCGCTGTTCCAGGTCGCCGACCGCCTGGCCGTGCGCCGTGAGTCCCTGCTCGGCAAGCCCTTGGGCCTCAAGCCCGCCGGCCGCTAGCCCGCGCCGCTCCCCCGCTTCCGTCGCCCCTTCCCGCCAAGCGGGAGGGGGCGACCCCTTTTCAGCAGACGATCATGAGGTTGGCGGTCGCCGGAGCGGCGTGTCGCGCCGTCAACTTCATGATCGACCGCGAAGGAGTGGCGCTCAGGTGGCGTCGTCGTAGGACGGGCGGGGGGCCGGGGGCGCGGGGGTGGATGCGGGGGCGCTGGTGGCGACCCTCGGGGTGCGCAGGTCGGCGGCCTTGGCCACGTCCTTCAGCTCGTCGTGCACGCCTGTGACGTCCGAGCGCAGGTTGTCGTACATGCCCTGGAGCGGCTTGCGGATCGCCCGCTCGTCTTCCTCGCTGAGCAGGTGCTTGCGGATGAACGCCTTGGGGTGCAGATCCTCCAGCTGGATGTCCGTACCCAGCTCGCGACTCAGGTCGCCGGTGGCGTCGCGCGCCATGTTGCGCAGGTTGCGGACCATCCGGAGGCCGTCGCTGATCACGTTGGGCAGCCGGTCCCCGAAGATCAACAGCGCCAGGAGCAGCAGGACGCCGATCTCCCACCAGTTCAGGTTCTCGAACACCGCGGCCTCCTCGTCCGTGTCAGGGCAAGACTACGCACGTCAGGTGACCATCCGGGAGGGGGTGACCGCTGCTTACTTCGCGTCAGCGGCGAGCGTCACCGACGCGTTCTGCCGCGACGAGCCGCGCCGGTACTCGACAGTCACCACCGAACCGGGCGCGTACTTGCGCACCAGGGCCACCAGGTCGGTCGGATCGGTCATCGGGTGGCCGTCCAGCCGCAGCACCACGTCCCCGGTACGCAGTCCGGCGGCCGCCGCCGGGCCGGCCGGCTCGACCGCGTTGAGGCGTACCCCGCCGCCGGCGGCGCCGGTGCCGCCGACCTGGGCGCCGATCACCGTACGCCGGGCCTTGCCGGTGCCGATGATGTCCTCGGTGATCCGCTTCGCCTGGTTGATCGGGATGGCGAAGGCGAGGCCGATGTTGCCCGCCTCCTGCCCGTCGGCCACCAGCGACTTGATCGTCGAGTTCACCCCGACCACCCGCCCGGCGCCGTCGACGAGCGGGCCGCCGGAGTTGCCGTGGTTGACCGCGGCGTCGGTCTGGATCGCCGCGTAGTAGCGGGTCGGCCCGCCCGGCTCACCGGCCTGCATGGTCCGGTCCAGCGCGCTCACGATGCCGGCGGTGACGGTGTTGGCGAGCGACAACGGTGACCCGATGGCGAGCACCGGGTCGCCGACGGCGAGCGCGTCGGAGTCGCCGAACTGCACCGGGGCCAGCCCGGTGCGGGAGACCTTGATCACGGCGAGGTCCGACTCCGGGTCCTGCCCGACCACGGTGGCGGCCGCGGTGCTGCCGTCGTTGAAAACGACTGTGGCCTTGCCCGGGCCGTCGGCGACCACGTGGTCGTTCGTGACGATGTGGCCCTCGCTGGTCACCACGAAGCCGGAGCCCTCGCTGGTGCCGCCGAGGCTGACCACGCGGATGGTGACCACGCTGGGCAGGACCCGCTCGGCCACCCCGGCCAGCGACTCGGGCTTGCGCTGGGCCAGCGCCGGGGCCTGCCCGGACTGCGCGCCGATCGTCGGCACGTCGCCGCCGCGCAGGAACGCGTACGTCAGGGCGCTGCCCAGGGAACCGGCCAGCAGCGCCGTGACCAGCGAAATCAGCACCACCTGGCGCAGCCCTGGCCGGGTCGGCAGATCGGGGTCGACGACCGGCTCCGGCTCCCCCGCACCGGGTGCCGGCGCCGCCGGAACCACCACTGCGGCGGGCGCGTACGGGTCTCGCCAGGGGTCGGCCAGCGCGTCGGACCACCACGGCGAGGGCGCCTGACCCGGGGCGTCCTGCGGCGGTCGTCCGGACGCCGGCCCACCCGGTGCCGGCGATCCGCCGGGCCGCCGCCAGTCCCAGCCGTCGGTCACGTCGGTGCCTCCCACTCCGTCCCGCTGGCCCCGCGCCGGCGGCCGGCGGAGCCGGACGACAGTGACGCGCGGGACGCATCCAGGATTACACGGATGGCGCGGATGGGGTCAGGGGTTGCCGTCGGTGAGCACTCGGCGGCGGACTCGCGGCTGCGCCGGTACCGGCCCGCCTCTACGCTCACAGTGCATACCGCCCCTCGCACCAGTCCGCCCCTCGGAGGTGTCCCATCGCCACGGTCGCCGGTCACGGCAGTTCGACGGCCCAGGCACTTCACTTCGCCGAGTCTTTCGTCCCCGAGGATCTCGTGCTGCGCACGGCCCGCGCCCTCGCCCACGAGGTGGGGGTGGAAGCGGTCACGCCCGGCTCGGGCGCCGCGCTGCGGCTGCTCGCCGCCGCCGGCAACGCCCGGGCGGTGGTGGAGATCGGCACCGGCACCGGCGTGAGCGGCGTGTGGCTGCTGCGCGGCATGCGCCCGGACGGGGTGCTCACCACGATCGACGTCGAGGTCGAATACCAGCGCATCGCCCGACGGCTGTTCCAGGAGGCGGGCTTTCCGTCGGGGCGTACCCGGATCATCACCGGCCGGGCCCTCGACGTGCTGCCCCGGCTCGCGGACGGCGCCTACGACCTGGTCTTCGTGGACGCGGTCGCGACCGGCTTCGCCGCGTACGTGGACGCGGCGCTGCGGCTGCTGCGCCCCGGCGGGGTGCTCGCGCTCAACGGCGCGCTGGCGGCCGGCCGGATCAGCGACCCGGCCGCGCGCGACGTCGAGACGGTCACCGTGCGGGAGACGATCAAGGCGATCCGCGAGTCGGAGCAGTGGGTGCCCGCGCTGCTGCCGGTCGGCCCCGGCCTGCTCGCCGCCGTGAAGGCCTGACCCAGGCCCGACTCAGTCCAGCGTCGCCAGCCAGCGCAGCAGCCCGCGCACGCCCCAGCCGGTGGCGCCCTTGACCAGCTCGCCGTGCGTGTCGTCGGACCACGACGGCGCGGACATGTCCAGGTGCGCCCACCGGTCCCGCAGGTCGCCGGTGAACTCCCGCAGGAACAGCGCGGCCACCACCGAACCGGCGCCCTGCGCGGGCGAACTGTGCAGGTCGGCGACGTCACTGGCCAGGTATTCCAGGTAGTCGTCGGCGAGCGGCATCCGCCAGGCCCGCTCGCCGGCCGCGGTGATCGCGTCGAGCAGGCCGGCGGCGAGCCTGTCGTTCTCGCTGTAGAGCGCGGCGTGCCGCTTGCCCAGGGCGACCGCGTTCGCGCCGGTCAGCGTCGCCAGGTCGATCAGCAGGTCGGGCTTCAGCTCGCGGACGGCGTACGCCAGCGCGTCGGCGAGCACCAGCCGGCCCTCGGCGTCGGAGTTGGTGCTCTCGCTGGTCAGCCCGCCGTAGTGCCGGATCACGTCGCCGGGGCGGAACGCCGAGCCGCTGACCATGTTCTCGGCGAGCGGGGCGAGCGTGGTGATGCGTACCGGCAGGCGCAGCTCGGCGGCGCCGAGCGTCGCGGCGATCACCGCGGCGGCGCCGGCCATGTCCTTGCGCATCAGCCTCATGGCCGGCACCGGCTTGATCGAGATACCGCCGGTGTCGAACGTGATGCCCTTGCCCACGAGCACCACGTGGGTACGCGCGCCCTCGGGCCGCCAGTCCAGCTCCACCAGGCGCGGGCCGCTCGCGGATCCGCCGCCGACGGCCAGCAGACCGCCGAAGCCCTCGGCCGCCAGTTCCTCCGGGCCACGGACCCGCAGGTGCAGGCCGGGGTGTCCGGACGCGGCCTCGGCCACCTGCGCGGCGAACCACTCCGGGTTCTTGGTGGACGAGGGCATGTTGGTCAGGTCCCGGGCGAGCCGGGTCGTCTCGGCGGTGGCCCGGGCGGCGGCGAGCGTGCCGGCGAGCGCCTCCGGGTCGTCGACGAGCACCGCCACCTCGGCCAGGGCGGACCGGCCGCCGGCCTCGGTCAGGCGGAACCGGTACGAGCCGAGCAGCAGCCCTTCGGCCAGGCCGCGCAGTGCCGCCGTCGCCTCGCCGGGAAGCGCGATGGTGATCTGTGTCTCATCCTTCGCCGCGCGAGCCAGCGCCGCCCCGGCGGTACGCCAATCGCGCTCGTCGCCGTCGCCGACACCGAGGAGCCACAGCCGCGCCGGTGAGCCGCCGGGACGCAGGTGCTCCCGCACCTCACCTGCCGCGCCGGTGAGCCGGGTGGCGGGCAGCACGGCGGCGGCCTCGGCCCGCACGTCGTCGCCGATCGGCACGTCGGTCGACACCAGCCGGGCCGGGGAGTCCGCCGGGGCCGACGAGTCCGGGGAGTCCGACGAGCCCGGGGAATCCGGCCCTCCGGGGCGGACGGGCAGGACGAGAGCGTCGGGCCCCGCGGGCCCACTCACCAGACGAATGACCAGCACGCTGGACCGTACCTCCGAAAAGGGGTGAACAGGCACGTTTTATGGCGCACCCGTCGAGAAAGACCCTGAGCCACCGGGCAGCCCGGTGGCTCAGGGTAGGACGAACCGCCCGCGCGGCGGATGCCGTGCGGGACACTCCTCGAATCAGCCCGCGGCCGCCTTCAGCGCGTCACCGAGCGCGGTGGCCTCGTCGGGAGTCATCTCGACGACGAGCCGGCCACCACCCTCCAGCGGGACCCGCATGACGATGCCCCGGCCCTCCTTGGTGACTTCCAGCGGACCGTCGCCCGTCCGCGGCTTCATCGCCGCCATGTTGTCTCCCCTCAGACCTACACCAGGGTCGGTGAGTTGCCCCACAGCCACTTCGCCATCGCCATCCGCAACATCACGGAAGGCTCGACCAACGATTTTCCCTGATGAACACCGCCGGACCCAAACCGAAGCAGCATTGATGTAACAGCATCTAGCTTATCTTGGATAGGCCTGTCACAATGTGCGGTCATGCAGGCACGGTCGGCACTCTTCGACCTGTACGGCGACCACCTCCGGGCCCGGGGTGGCCGCGCACCGGTCGCCGCCCTGGTCAAGCTGCTCGCCCCGTTGGGGATCGCCCCACCGGCGGTACGCACCGCGGTCTCCCGGATGGTCCGCCAGGGCTGGCTGGAACCGCTCCGGCTCGCGTCCGGACCGGGATATTCGATCACCCCGAAGGCGGCTCGTCGACTCGACGAGGCGGCGTCCCGGATCTACCGGACCGGGCGGCACAGTTGGGACGGGCGGTTCGATCTCCTGGTGCTCACCGCGCCCGCCTCCCGACGGGACCGGCAGCGGCTCGCCGCCAACCTCTCCTTCCTCGGCTACGGCACGCTCGACGACTGCACCTGGGTGGCCACCCGCCCGGGGGAGGACGTCGACCTGCTGCTCGACGAGGCGGGCGTGCGCTTCGAGCGGTTCACCGCCGCGCACGCGGCGGGCACGCCCGGCGCGATGGGCGTGGTCCGCCGCGCCTGGGACCTGGCCGAGATCGGCCGGGCGTACGAACGCTTCGTCGCCGAGCAGAAGCCGCTGCTGTCCGGCATCACGGTGCGCAGCAACGACGAGGACGCCTACGCAGCCCGGTTCCGGCTCGTGCACGCATGGCGTACGTTCCTGTTCCGGGATCCGCAACTGCCCCCGGCACTGCTGCCCGAGCGCTGGCCGGGCACCAGCGCGGCCGCCTTCTTCGACCGGCACGCGGCCCGGCTCCGGCCGGCCGCCGACCGGTACGTCGAGCAGTGCCTCGACGCCAGCAACCGCCTCGCCCGACAGAAGGGTCGTTAGAACGTGACCGAGCCGCTGCTCGTCGACCGCACCGACGCCGTCGTCACCCTGACACTGAACCGCCCGAAGGCGATGAACTCGCTCGACGTGGCGCTCAAGGAGGCGCTCCGGGACACCCTGGCCGAGCTGGAGACCGACCGCTCCTGCCGGGCGGTCGTGCTCGCCGGCGCGGGCGGCTCGTTCAGCGCCGGGCAGGACCTGCGCGAGCACGTGCGGACGCTCGAAACCGCGGACGCCGACCCGCTGGGCACGGTCCGGACGCACTACAACCCGATCGCCGCCCGGCTGGCCAACCTCCCCAAGCCGGTGATCGCCGCGGTGCGCGGGATGGCCGCCGGGGCCGGCGCCTCGCTGGCGTTCCTCGCCGACTTCCGCATCGGCGGCCCGAAGACCCGGTTCCTGATGGCGTTCGCCGGGGTGGGGCTCGCCGCCGACACCGGCGCCTCCTGGACGCTGCCCCGGCTGGTCGGCCACGCCAAGGCCGTCGAGCTGCTGATGCTCGCCGAGCCGGTCGGCGCCGACGACGCCTGCCGGCTCGGCCTGCTGACGAAGCTGGTGGACGACGACGAGCAGGTGCTCCCGACCGCGCAGGAACTGGCCGCGCGACTCGCCGCCGGCCCGACCGTCGCGTACGGGGCGATCAAGCGCCAGCTCTCCATCGCCGACGCGGGCACGCTCGCCGACGCGCTGGCCGCCGAGGCGCAGGCGCAGGCGATCTGCGGCGCCACCGCCGACCACCGGGCCGCCACGAAGGCGTTCGTGGAGAAGCAGAAGCCGGTCTTCCAGGGCCGCTGACCGCGCCGGCCAGGCGGGCGGGTCAGTCGTCCTCTTCCGGATCCTGGTTGGCCTCGACGCCCAGCACGAACGCCTGCATGGCCAGCTCGTCGCCGTACGGCGAGACGAACGCCGGCAGCTCCCGCGGGCCCAACTCCTGCACGTAGGACCAGAAGATCCGCACCGCCTCGGCGCGCGACGCGGCCTCGATCGGCAGGTCGAGGCTGACCAGCCAGGTGCTGCGGGCCGGCGGCGGGCCGAGCCGGTCGACCAGCGACCGCCAGCGGGCCGGGTCGAGCGCCACGACCGGGCCGTCCGGCGCCGGGCCGTCGACCGGCACCGGCTCGTCGAGCACCCGCCGGGTGTACGTGACCACGAGCGGCCCGTCCACCGGGTCGGACAGCGGATCGTCCGGGTCCTCCCGGGTCCCGGACACCGCGGGCGCGACCCGGCCGAGCGCGACCAGGCGCAGCGGCTCGTCGACGAGCACCGCCACCTGGTCGCCGGGCCGGGGGCGGGCCGCCTCGGGCAGCCCGGTCAGCTCCAGCAGGTCGTGGTGCACCAGCCGCTCGGCCTCGAAGCGCTCGGCGGGCAGCAGCACCCCCCAGGCGCCGGTGGTGGTCGCACCGTCTGTCGTCCCGCTCGTACGCGGCTCGGTGTCGGTCATGCCCCAATCCCATCACGCCGGAGCGGGGCGCTCCGTCACACCCCGGCCCGGTCACCGCTCACGTGGCAGTCGGCCAGGTGGTCGTCGACCATCCCGGTGGCCTGCATCAGCGCGTAGGCGGTGGTGGGGCCGACGAACCGGAAGCCCCGCTTCTTGAGCGCCTTGGCCATCGCGACGGACTCCGGGCTGGTGGCCGGCACCTCGGCGAAGGACCGGGGACGGGCCGCCCGGGGCGGGGGCGCGAAGGACCAGAGCAGGGCGGAAAGACCCTCGGGCAGCTCCAACGCGGCCCGGGCGTTGGCGATCGCCGCCTCGATCTTGGCCCGGTTGCGGACGATCCCGGCGTCGGCCAGCAGCCGGGTCACGTCGGCTTCGCCGTATCGGGCCACCGACTCGATCCGGAACCCGTCGAAGGCGTGCCGGAACGCCTGCCGCTTGCGCAGGATGGTCAGCCAGGACAGGCCGGACTGGAACGCCTCCAGCGTGAGCCGCTCATAGAGCGCGTCGTCGCCGCGCAGCGGCCGGCCCCACTCCTCGTCGTGGTAAAAGGCGTAGTCGGGGGTGCTCGCCCCCCACGCGCAGCGCGGCAGCCCGTCGGCGCCGGTCACCAGGTCAGTCACGCCGTCCACGGTAGGTCAGCCCACCGACAGACCGGCTCAGGGCAGGCGGCCCTGCTCGACAAGCCGGGCGAACTTCTTCAGCGCCTGGGTGAGACTGAACTTCGAGCCGGGCCAGAGCACCGGCCAGGCGACCCGGCCGGCCGGCCCGCCCGGCAGGTGGAACCACTCGTGCCAGATCACCTGCGTACGGTCGCGGTCCATCGGGGTGCAGCGCAGCACGCCGGGCCCGCGCAGCAGCCTGCCGCAGTGCACCACGCCGACCTCGTACGGCGCGTCGACCCGGACCACCCGCATCTCGTCGCGGAGCACGGCCGGGCCGAGCGTGGTGACCGCCTCGACCAGGCTGCCCTCGCCGCCGTCGCCCTCGACCACCCGGACCCGGGTCAGCGGGATCCAGTCCGACTGCCGCTCCCACGCGGTGAGCGCGGCGAACACCCGCTCGGCCGGCGCCTCGACGATCACCGTGGCGGTGACCTCGGCGGCGCCGCGCCGGGACGCCTCGGTGAAGTCGTCCGCCGGTCGGCCGGCGCCGGTCACGCCGACTCCGAGCGGACCACCGAACCGCGCTCCCGGTCGCCGTCGGCCGGACCCGCGGCGCTCCCGCCCGCCGGGGAGACGGTGTCCTCGGTGGCCGCGGCGGCCGGGGCCTCCGCCACGCCCGCCTCGGCCGGTGCGCGTCCCGACTGCCCGTCGGCGTCGGTCCGGGCCGGCGGCTCCGGCGCGGACAGGTCGATCATCACCGGCTCCGGGGCGGACGGGCCGGGCGCCGGCTCGGTCTCGGGGCGGGTCGCGGCGGCCTCCTCGCGCGCCTGGCGCAGCGCGTCGGCGTCCTCGGTACGCCCGTCCCGCAGGGCCGCGTTCTCCGCCTCCAGGACGCCGATCAGCTCGGCCTTGTAGCCGATGTCGTACGCCGCCCGGCGCAGTGCCGCGTCGACCTGGCTCATCCGGTAACCGCGCAGCGCCGTGTCGAAGCGGACGCCTGACACGTCCGACTCGTCGAGCGGACGGCTGCCGGGCAGTGGCACGGCCCGACCGTCCGGCTCGGCCGGCGTGAGGCCCGGATCCTTGCCGGAGACCAGCACAGTCACCCCGAACACCACAGCCGCGACGGTCAGCGCGACGACCAAGAGGAGCAAAACCTCACCCATGCAGAGATCGTGGCATGCGGGGCGGGATCGGGCGAGCCCTCTGAGGCGTCCAGTCCGCGAATGCGGCCGCCTCGCGGTACCGGCACGGGTGGCGCGGGCGGGACCGGATAGCGTCGGACCGGCCGGTGCGGTCCGGCGGCGAGGAGGCGGGGATGACCGGGGCGTTGCGGCTGGGCGGACGGACGTTCGGCCCCGGTGAGCTGGTGGTGATGGCGATCGTCAACCGCACGCCGGACTCGTTCTTCGACCGGGGCGCCACCTTCGCCCAGGACAGCGCGCTGCGCGCGGTGGAACGCGCGGTGGACGAGGGCGCGGAGATCATCGACATCGGCGGGGTGAAGGCCGGGCCGGGCGACGAGGTGGACGTGACCGAGGAGATCCGGCGGACGGTCGACACCATCGCCGCGGTCCGGTCCGCCTTCCCCGAGGTGGTCGTCTCCATCGACACCTGGCGTGCCGAGGTGGCGGTGGAGGCGGTCGCGGCCGGCGCGGACCTGCTCAACGACACCTGGTCGGGGGCGGACCCGGCGCTGGCCCGGGTCGCCGCGGCGACCGGCGCCGGGCTGGTCTGCTCGCACGCGGGCGGGCTCGCCCCGCGTACCCGGCCGCACCGGGCCGCCTTCGACGACGTGGTGGCCGACGTGCTCGGCACTGTGACCGGCCTGGCCGAACGCGCGGTCGGCCTGGGTGTGCGCCGGGACGGCATCCTGATCGATCCGGCGCACGACTTCGGCAAGAACACCCGGCACTCGTTGGAGATCACCCGGCGGCTGGCGGAGCTGACCGGCACGGGCTGGCCGCTGCTGGTGGCCCTGTCGAACAAGGACTTCATCGGCGAGACGCTCGACCTGCCGGTGCCCGAGCGGCTGGAGGGGACGCTCGCCGCCACAGCGGTCTCGGCCTGGCTCGGCGCCCGGGTGTTCCGTGCCCACCAGGTCCGCGAGACCCGTCGCGTGCTGGACATGGTGGCGTCGATCCGGGGCGACCGGCCGCCGGCGGCGACCCGGCGCGGGCTGGCCTAGCGGGCCGGGTCCGGGGCCGGCCCGCCGGTCAGGTCCAGCGCAGGACGCCGCGCCGCCACGCGTAGAGGATGCCGAGCGCGACGATCGCCACGAAGACGCCCATCTCCACGACCGTGGTGGCGCCGAAGCCGGGCCGGTCGAAGACCAGCGCCCAGGGGAACAGGAAGACCGCCTCGACCGCGAAGAGCACGTAGAGGTATGCGTAGACGTAGTACCTGATCTGCATCTGCGCCCAGTCGCCGCCGACCGGGTCGATGCCGCACTCGTACGTGGCCCGCTTGCCCCACGGCTCGGCCGGCCGGCTCGGACGTAACACCCGGTTCGCCGAGAACGCCGTCACGAAGAAGAGCACGGCGGCGAGCAGCAGCAGACCGAGCGTGGCGTACGAGCCCAGGTATCCGGTCACGAGCGGAGCGTACCGGTTTCGTCCAGATGCCCCGGACACGTTACGAATTTGTTTCCTGGCAGGACTAGTGCCCGATGGCAAGTGTCACCGAATAATGGGATTCCCTTGATCGTCCGGAGGACAGATGCCCCGCCCCAGCGTTGCGCCCGATCGGCGGGCCGCGTTCCGCCGTACCCTCGCGGTGCTTGCGCCCGCGCTCGTCGCGGCGATGGTGGCGGTGGCACCGGCCGGAGCGCTCGCCCACCCGGGTCCGGCCGCCGCGCTCCGGGTGGTCGAGCCGGTCGAGCCGGGCGGCGATCCCGGCGGCGAACCGAGCGACCCGGCGCCCACCGGCGAGCCGGAGACCACGGCGACGGCCCCGCCGCCCACCGAGGCGCCGCCGCCACCGACCACGCCCCCGGCGCCGGTCCCGACCTCGCCGGCCGCGCCGCCGACGAGCGCGCCCGCCGATCCGGCGCCGAGCACCGCCGCGCCGGCCACCACGGCGCCGGCGCCGCCGCCCGTGGCGCCGCCGGTCAAGCCCCCACCGCCCCCTCCGGCGCAGCCGGCCGGCGGCCCCCTGGGGGTACGCGTGAACACCGGCGACGTGGTCCTGCCGCCGGCCTACTGGAACGCCGACGCCACGGTGGCCGAGCTGCGGGTGACGGTGACCAACACCGGCGGGCGGGCGGAGCGGATCAGCCTGGGCTACACGCTGCCGCCCGGGCTGTCCGACGCGGGCACCCCGGGCTGTGAGCCGGCCGGTGGCGGCAACCACCGCTGCGTCGGGTGGGACGCGGAGCCGGGCGCCCGGTTCAGCGCGACCATCCGGGTCCGGGTCGACGGCGACGCCTGGCGGACCATGCCCCTGGCCGGGTCGGTCCAGGTCACCGCCGTCGCGCCCGGGGTCAGCGGCGCGGCGTACGACGACGAGGGCTTCGCCGTGCTCTTCCCGCCCGGGCCGCCGGTACCCGGCATCTCGCTGCTCGCCGAGGAGGTGCTGTTCGACATCAGCGGCGCTCCCGCGACCCTCACCGTCCGGCTCGGCAACACCGGCCAGGTCGACGCGGTCGGCCGGATCGACGTTCTCCTGCCCGCCGGGGTGACCGTCGCCGGCGACGAGCCCGGCTGTGGCCCGGTCTCGGCCGACCGGACCCGCTGCGATCTGGGCGTGCTGGCGGCGGGGCGGACCGGCGGCGTACGGCTGACGCTCGCCGCCTCGGCGGAGGCCCAGCGGCTGGCACCGCTGTCCGGCGCGGTGATCGGCCGGCTCGACCCGCGCAGCGGGCGGGACCGGCAGGTGCAGATGAGCTTCCGGATCAGCGCCGCCGCGGCGGACGCCACGCCGCCGGTCGCCGCGCCGGCCCCGACCGGCTCGCAGGGCGTGCTCGCCGCCGCCGGCGAACGGAACGGTGACGACACCTCGGTCCGGGGGGCCGCCATCGCGTTGATCGCCGTGTCCGGTCTCCTGGTCGTGCTCGCGCTGACTCTGGCGACCCGCTCGCTGCGCCGCCGCAGCGACATCACCGCACCGGAGCGGCCCGTCACCGACAGGTGATCATGGATGTGTGGTGATCTGGGTTACGGACCCAGGTACTAAACGCTGCAAAGCAGGGCATACAGCAGCCCGTTCCAGTCCCATACGTCGGACCTGGGCCAAGGTGGCCCTAACGTGGCGACGTAGGCTCTGACGTGAGAATCCGAGCGGGCCGGGCCGGCGAGGGTGACGGCGCTCAGTTAAGCGAGGTGCGGGTGTGACCAAGCAGATCCGTCAACTGGACCGGGTGGTGATCCGGTTCGCCGGTGACTCCGGCGACGGCATGCAGCTCACCGGCGACCGGTTCACCTCGGAGACGGCGCAGTTGGGCAACGACATCTCCACGTTGCCGAACTTCCCCGCCGAGATCCGCGCTCCCGCCGGCACCCTGCCCGGCGTGTCGAGCTTCCAGGTGCACTTCGCCGACTACGACATCTTGACCCCTGGTGACGCGCCGAACGTGCTGGTGGCGATGAACCCGGCGGCGCTGAAGGCCAACCTGGCCGACCTGCCGCGCGGGGCGGACATCATCGTCAACACCGACGAGTTCACTCGGCGCAACCTGGCCAAGGTCGGCTACGCCGCGAGTCCGCTCGACGACGACTCGCTCGCCGGATACGCGGTGCACCCGGTGGCGCTCACCTCGATGACCGTCGGCGCGCTGGCCGAGCACGACGTGTCCAAGAAGGACGCCGAGCGGGCCAAGAACATGTTCGCGCTCGGGCTGCTGAGCTGGATGTACTCCCGCCCGTACGAGTCGACCCTGCGGTTCCTGGAGCGCAAGTTCGCCAAGCGACCCGAGCTGGTGGCGGCGAACGTGGCCGCGTTCCGGGCCGGCTGGAACTTCGGCGAGACCACCGAGGACTTCTCCGTCCGGTACGAGGTCAAGCCGGCCCGGATGCTGCCGGGCACCTACCGCAACATCACCGGCAACGCGGCGCTGTCGCTGGGCCTGGTGGCCGCCGGGGTGCGCTCCGGGCTGCCGGTGTTCCTCGGCGCGTACCCGATCACGCCGGCCTCGGACATCCTGCACGAGCTGAGCAAGCACAAGAAGCTCGGCGTGGTCACCATGCAGGCCGAGGACGAGATCGCCGCGGTCGGTGCGGCGCTCGGCGCGTCGTACGGCGGTTCGCTCGGCGTGACCACCACCAGCGGTCCGGGCGTGGCGCTCAAGAGCGAGACGATCTCACTGGCGGTGGCGCTGGAGCTGCCCCTGGTCATCGTCGACGTGCAGCGGGCCGGGCCGTCCACCGGCATGCCCACCAAGACCGAGCAGGCCGACCTGAACATGGCCCTGCACGGCCGACACGGTGAGGCGCCGGTCGCGGTGATCGCGCCGAAGTCCCCGTCGGACTGCTTCCACGCGGCGCTGGAGGCGGCCCGGATCGCGCTCACCTACCGCACCCCGGTCATTCTGCTCTCCGACAACTACGTCGCCAACGGCTCCGAGCCGTGGCTGCTGCCGGACGTGGAGTCGCTGCCCGACCTGCGGGTCGAGTTCGCCACGAAGCCCAACGGCGAGGACGGCACCACCTTCCTGCCCTACCTGCGCGACCCGCAGACGCTGGCCCGCCCGTGGGCGGTGCCCGGGACGCCCGGCCTGGAGCACCGGATCGGCGGCCTGGAGAAGGCCGACAAGACCGGCGACATCTCGTACGACCCGGCCAACCACGACTTCATGGTGCGGACCCGGGCGGCCCGCATCGAGACCATCCCGGTGCCGGACGTCGAGGTGGAGGACCCGGACGGCGGCGCCCGGGTGCTGGTGCTGGGCTGGGGCTCGACGTACGGGCCGATCGGCGCGGCCTGCCGTGGCCTGCGTCAGCGCGGGCTCTCGGTGGCCCAGGCGCACCTGCGGCACCTGGCCCCGATGCCGGCGAACCTCGGCGAGGTGCTGCGCCGCTACGACAGGGTGGTCGTGCCGGAGATGAACCTCGGCCAGCTCGCCCACGTGATCCGGGCGAAGTACCTGGTCGACGCGATCGGCTACAACCAGGTCCGCGGCCTGCCGTTCACCGCCGCCGAGCTGGAGACGATGCTGGAAGAGGTCCTGAAGAATGTCTGAGCCCGTCGCCCTCAAGCTCACCGCCAAGGACTTCAAGTCCGACCAGGAGGTGCGCTGGTGCCCCGGTTGCGGCGACTACGCCATCCTGGCCGCCGTGCAGGGCTTCATGCCGGAGCTGAACATCCCCCGGGAGAACATCGTCTTCGTCTCGGGCATCGGCTGCTCGTCGCGCTTCCCGTACTACATGAACACGTACGGCATGCACTCGATCCACGGCCGCGCCCCGGCGATCGCCACCGGCCTGTCGGTGTCCCGGCCGGACCTGTCGGTCTGGGTGGTCACCGGTGACGGCGACGCGCTCTCCATCGGCGGCAACCACCTGATCCACGCGCTGCGCCGCAACGTGAACCTGAAGATCCTGCTGTTCAACAACCGGATCTACGGGCTCACGAAGGGCCAGTACTCGCCGACCTCCGAGGTCGGCAAGATCACCAAGTCGACGCCTGCCGGCTCGGCGGACGCGCCGTTCAACCCGCTGTCGTTGGCGCTCGGCGCCGAGGCCACGTTCGTGGCCCGGACGATCGACTCGGACCGCAAGCACCTCCAGTCGGTGCTGCGGGCCGCCGCCCAGCACGAGGGCTCCGCGTTCGTGGAGATCTACCAGAACTGCAACATCTTCAACGACGGCGCGTTCGACCCGTTGAAGGAGCCGGCCACCCGCGACGACTTCCTGATCCGGCTGGAGCACGGGCAGCCGATCACGTTCGGCAAGGACGGGCAGTTCTGCGTGGTCCACCCGCCGGGCGGCTTCGGCCTGGAGGTGCGGGAGACCGCGAACACGCCGGCCGAGCAGATCGTCGTGCACGATGCCACGGTGGCCGACCCGGCGTACGCGTTCGCGCTGTCCCGGCTGCCCGGCCTGGACCTGAGCAACACCCCGATCGGGGTGTTCCGGTCGGTCGACCGCCCCTCCTACGACAGCGTGGTGCAGGAGCAGGTCGCGGCGGCCAGGGCCAGCGTCGACCAGACCCCGGAGCAGCAGCTCGGCGCGCTGCTCGGCAGCGGCGACACCTGGACGATCCTCTGATCCGCCGCTGAATCCGTCACGCGAAAGGGCGGGCCGTTCCCCCGTGGAGCGGCCCGCCCTTCGCCTGTGACACAGCACGGTCAGGCGGCCGCCGAGGCGGGCACCCACAGCTCGTCGACGGCCCGCTCGGCCGCGGCGAGGCTCTGCTCGAACAGCGGGATCAGCTCGGCCATCGCCGGGTTGACCGGGGCCAGGGTCAGCTCGGCGCAGATGAACCGCGGCTCCAGGCCGGTCAGGGACAGGCCGTGCGGCAGCCACGGCTCGGCGTGGTCCCAGCCCTCGCGCGGGGTGCCCGGACCGTACCCGCCGCCGCGGCTGACCAGGACGACGAACTGGCGGTCGCCGAGCAGCCCGGCGTTCGTCACCGGGTCGTAGGCGATGCCGGGGGCGATCAGGTGGTCGACCCAGGACTTCACGCTGCTGGGCGCGCCGTAGTTGTAGAGCGGGAGCCCGAGCAGGACCGTGTCGGCCTGCTTCACCTCGGCCACCACCTCCTCGGTCAGCTGCCAGGACGCCTGCTGCTCGGGGGTGTGCTGATCCGGCGGCACCATGCGCGCGAGGCCGCTCGCGGTGTTCAGGTGCGGCAGCGGGTTCTGGCCCAGGTCGCGGTAGGTGACGGTGCCGTCCGGGTGGGCGGCGCGCCAGGCGGCGGCGGCGCGGGCGCTGAGCCGCCGACTGATCGACCGCTCCCCGGTGATGCTGGAGTCGACGTGCAGTAGGTGTGCCATGGGTGGTTTCTCCTCCGACGATCGTTCGTGTAGAACCAACTATTTATAGCAGGTCGATGTTCCTCGGAGTGCGTAAACTGGGTCACATGTCCGCCGCACCGGTCGAGGAGTCCGAGCGCCGCTCCGGGCCCCTGCTCGACCACCTGGCCCGGCGGATGCGGCTGCGCTCGGAGTCGGTGCTGGCCCCGCTGGGCCTGCGCCCCCGCCACCTGGTGGCGCTCACCGTGCTGCGCGACTCCGGCGGCATCAGCCAGCAGGCGCTCGCCGGCACGCTCCAGCTCGACAGCACGAACGTGGTCGGGCTGCTCAACGACCTGGAATCGGACGGCCTGGCCGAGCGCCGCCGCTCCCCGGAGGACCGCCGCCGGCACGAGGTACGCCTCACCGACGCGGGCACGAAGCGACTGAGCGAGGCCGAGTGCGCGCTCGCCGGAGCCGAGGAGGAGGTCCTCGGCGCGCTGGCGCCCGGCGAGCGGGACCTGCTCTACGACCTGCTGCGACGGGCCACCCAGGGCCGGTCGTCGACCTGCGGCGAAGTGATGGCGGAGGGCGGCCCGGGCGCCTGCTGACCGTCGGCGCTCAGCGGGGCCTGGTCAGAGCGCGGTGGTGGCCTGCGGCCGGTCGTCCCGGACGTGGACCAGCATGTCGCCGGTCTCGATCACCGCGCCGGCACGGTCGTTGAGCGTGACCACCTTGCCCCGGCGGACCAGCGCGATGACCAACGACTCCAGCTCACGCGGCGGGCGGCCCACCTCGTCGCGCTCGGCCGACCGCATCGCCAGCGCCATGCCCTGACCCGGGGTGAGCAGGTCCTCCACCACGTCGATCAGGGGCGGGGCCGAGGTGGAGAGGCCGAGCAGCCGCCCGGCCGTGGCCGACGAGACGATCACGTGGTGCGCCCCGCTCTGCTTGAGCAGCGGCGCGTTCTCCGCCTCGCGTACCGCCGCGATGATCCGCACCTGACCGGCGGTGAGCTGCCGGACGGTGAGCGCCACCAGCACCGAGGCGTCGTCGCTGTCGGTCGCGATGATGACCGCCTTCGCGGTACGCACGTGCGCCTGCTCCAGCACCGACGAGCGGGTCGCCGAACCCTCGATCGTCACCAGGCCGTTCGAGGTGGCCTGCCGCAGCGCCGGCCCACTCCGCTCGACCACCACGATCCTGGCCTTGTCCGTACCGTTCTCCAGCAGGGCGGAGACCGCGCTGCGGCCCTTGGTGCCGTAGCCGCAGATGATGACGTGGTCCTTCACGGTTCTCCTCCACCGCGACAGGCGACGGCCGGTGCGGTACTGCTCGGTCAGGACTTCCAGGGTGGTGCCGACCAGGATGATCAGGAAGAGCACCCGGGCGGGGGTGACGAACAGGACATTGGCCAGGCGCGCGGACGAGCTGACCGGCGTGATGTCGCCGTACCCGGTGGTGGAGAGCGAGACCACCACGTAGTAGAAGCAGTCGAGCAGCGTCAGGCCGCTCTCGTCGACGTCGCGGTAGCCGTCGCGGTCGAGCCACACCACGAACACCGTGGCGAAGACCAGGCCGAGGGCGGCGAGCAGGCGCAGACTCAGCGCGCTCAGTGGCCCCCGCCGCTGCGCGGGAAAATGGATCACCGTCGGTCCCGCTCCGCCACCGTCGCCTGCACGCCCTCAAGATAGCGGGTACGCCCCGAGCCGGCTGGTCGGCAGGGTCGGTCCGTCGCCGCAAGCGGTAAGGATTTCGTCACATCCATCGACGCCGTCACGGGTGAGACTGTGATCCGCACCTGCCCGGTCGGTACCACGGGGGCCGACCGGGCAGGTGCCGGGGGCGTGGACGGGGCATGATGGGGACGTCCGGGACGCCCGACCGCGAGGAGACCGGCATGTCGTTGCTGCGACGCGTGATCGGCGGGGTGCTGCGGCGCATCCGCCTGCGCCAGGGCCGCACGCTGCGCGAGGTGGCCCAGGCCGCGGGCGTCTCCCTGCCCTATCTGTCCGAGGTCGAACGCGGGCGCAAGGAGGCCTCCTCCGAGGTGCTTGCCGCGATCTGCCGGGCGCTCGGAATCCATCTCGCCGACCTGCTCGAAGAGGCCCGCGACGAGCTGCTCCGGGAGCGTCCCGCCCCGGTCGGCCCCGGGTTCTCGGCGGCCCGGTTCGACCGGGTGCCGGTCGCCCGCACCGGGCCGCACCTGCGGGTCGGCCCGCCGCGGCTGTCCGTCACGCGCCGCCCGGCCGTGTCGCCCCGCCCGCCCGTGACGCGCCGGCCCGCCGTCTTGCTCCGGCCGCACCTCGCCCGCCGGCCGGTCACCGCCACGCCCCTGGTGGGCGGCGCGCTGCGGCCCGTCGGGCTCGGGCCGGCGCCACTCGGTCCGGCGTTCGACTCCGCCACGCCGATCGGGTTCTCCGGCGGCATCCGGATCTGGCCGGCTCCCTCCGCCCCGGCCGTCCGCCCCCGTCCGCGTACCTCCGTCACTGTCGCCCGGCGGCGAGCCCGCGCCGGCCGTCGGCGGCCGGTCGCCGCGTAGCTTCTGCCCAGGGCGAATCTGCCCCGGGCAGAAAGCCTGGGCCGCGCGGGTGCGCCCGGCGGACGCTGGAGACCGCCGGGTTCCCGGGCGGTCCCCCGCCCACCGGCGGCACGGAGGTGGGCGGCGATGGGTGGCATCTGGATGCTCGACGAGGGACAGCCGGCGTTCGGCGACCGGGTCTTCGAGCGGCTGCTGAAGGAACGGATCATCTTCCTCGGCACCGAGGTCACCGATGCGTCGGCCAACCAGATCTGCGCGCAGATCCTGCTCCTCGCGGCCGAGGACGCGGAGCGGGACATCTTCCTCTACATCAACTCACCCGGTGGTTCGGTCAGCGCCGGCATGGCCGTCTACGACACCATGCGGTACGTCAAGAACGACGTGGCGACGCTGGCGCTCGGGATGGCCGGGTCGATGGGGCAGTTCCTGCTCTGCGCCGGGGCGGCGGGCAAGCGGTTCGCGCTGCCGCACTCGCGGATCATGATGCACCAGCCGTCCGGCGGGATGGGCGGCACGGCCGCGGACATCACCATCCAGGCCGAGAACATGCTGCACGTGAAGCGCACCATGCAGGAACTGATCGCCCAGCACAGCGGGCGCACGCTGGAGGAGATCCAGCGTGACTGGGACCGCGACCGCTGGTTCACCGCCGAGCAGGCCCGCGAGTACGGGCTCGTCGACCAGGTGCTCACCCGCGTCGACCAGCTCGCGGCGTGAGCGGGTGCGGCCCGGCTGGTGCCGCCGGCCGGGCCGCCCTCGCGGTCAGGGGTAGCTGATCACCGGGCTGGTGCCGTACGAGCCGACGACAGGCGTGCCGACCTCGTTGATCGTGCGCTCGATGCCGCCGCTGCCGTCCAGGAACACGGTGATCGCGTCGTGGAACCGCACGCCCGCCCGGCGCGGCGCCTCGATCGCCCGGTCGCAGCGGATGTCCACGCCCTGGTTGAAGTACGAGTACACCCCGAGTCCCCACGCCTCGTGCGTGCGGACGTGGTCGGCCACCTTGTACGAGGCCCAGCCGTTGCCGGTCGGGCTGCGCCAGGCGGCCTGGCTCGGTGGGTCGTAGGGCAGCTCGCTCTGGTAGAACACGGTCCGGCCGCGCTCGCCGTTCCAGATCGTCTGCCAGCGCTGGTAGTGCTCGACGAACAGCCCGTACGCGGTCACGTCGTCGCCGTTGACGATCACGCCGGTGGCAGCGGTGTTCACGGTCCAGCCGATCGTGCCGGCCCGGCCGTGGTCGCCGCGCCAGGCCCAGATGTTGTCGATGAGCGTGTGCCGGCTGTGCACCACCAGGCTGGTGACCGCCCGCCCGGCGTACGGGCCGCCGATGCGGAAGAAGACGTCCTGCAGCGAGATCGGGTTCGTGGCGTGCGACCGGTGGCAGCGCCGGGTGCCGACCTCGACCAGCACCGGCGACTCGACCGGTCCGGCGTCCACGAGCACCCCGGCGATGCGGACCCCGTCCACGTCCTCGATCCGCAACGCCGCGTCCCCCCGGTCCGGCACCAGGCTCGGCATGCCGAGACCGAGCACGACGGTGTCCGGACGGCGTACCCGCAGCGCCCGGTCCAGGTGGTAGACGCCCGGGGTGAGCAGCAGGTGCCGGCCGCGGGCCAGTTCCGCGTTGATCCGCTTCGCCGAGTCGGTGGGCCGGGCGAGGAAGAACGCGGACAGCGGCAGCGACGGCACCGGAGCGCCGCCGGCGGCCCAGGTGGTGCCGGCGGTGTTCCGGCGCAGGCGCGGTACGGCGACCCGCCAGGCGCCCTGGGCGTCGACGAACAGGTACGGCTTCTCCCGGGTGACCGGGCTGGTCGGCAGCGTGGTGTACGGCGGGTCGGGGAAGCCCTGCGCGGGCGCGCCGAGCACGCCGGAGAACACCTGGTTCCAGACGCCGTTGGTCCACTCGCCGCCGAGTTCGCTGTCCCGGGTGAGCCACTGCTGCTGGGAGCCGTTGATGGTGATGCCGTCCACCTTGGAGTCGGCGATGTAGCCGCCGCTGGAGTAACCGCCGTTGCCGGGCTCCAGCCACAGCACGCCCTTGACGTGCACCCGGCGCATCGGTGACGCCTGCGAGACGGCCCATTGGTTCGACCAGTCGGTCGGGGTGACCGAGAGGTTCTCCGCCGAGCGCCAGAAGTTGGTGAGCGCGGAGATGCCGGCGGGCGAGTTCGGGTCCGGCTGCCCGACCACCCGGACCGCACCGTGGATCTCCACGTCGTCCGGGTGCGCGCCGAGACCGGCGACAGTCGTGTAGTAGCCGAGCCGGGCGTCCACTTCGTAGCGGCCGGGCTTGAACAGCACGGCGTACCTGTCGAAGCCCATCTCGTTGCGTTCCTGGGCGGTGAACAGCCGGTCCAGCGTGGACTGGATCTCGTCGGCCGGCGTGCTCGGGTCGTACACGAAGACGTTGGGGCCGAAGTCGGGCTCGCGGGCCGGGCGGCCGGGCGGGGACGCGGCTGCGACGCCGGCCGGGAGGCCGAGGGCGGTGAGTGAGGCCGCGGAGGCGGTGAGGGTGAGGAAACGGCGGCGGGAGGGGTCGGGTGATCGCATCTGCCTGCCTGTTCGGTGGTGGGCGGGACGAGAGAGCGCTCTCTCGGCTGTTCCTACCTCATCGCCGTCGATACCGCCAGAGCCCGCCGGTTCGGGCGAACCGGCGGGCTCTGCCGCGTGCTGCGCTCAGGCGCGCTCGGCGCGCCGCTTCACCAGGTCGTCGACGAGCTTCTCGACGTAGTCGGCGGTGTCCTCCCAGCGGGTGACCTCGACGCAGCGGATGCCCATCGCCTTGACCGGGTAGTCGTTGCCGCCCACGTCCAGGCGGTCACCCACGAAGAGCACGTTGTCGAGCTTCAGGTCCAGGTGCTCCAGCAGCTTCCGCATGCCGTACGCCTTGTCCACGCCCTTGCGGGTGACGTCGATCGAGGTGGAGCCGCCGCCGCGGACCTCCAGGTCGGGCAGCTTCGCCGCGACCGCGTCGCGCAGCCGCCGCTTCTTGTCGCCGTCCGGGTCCCAGCCGTACTTCTCGGCCGGCGGGGCGGACTGCCCCAGCGCGGAGAACGTGATCTGGCTGCCCCGGTCCTCGATGATGTCGCCCCAGGTCTTCGCCTCCCACAGACCCAGCGCCTGGGCCGACTCGGTGAGCGCGGCGACCACACGGGCCTTGTCGGCCTCACTCAGGTCCTCGGCGTACACCTGCCGCCAGTCCCCGTCGGACCAGCGGTAGTAGCGGGTGCCGCAGGTCGGCATCAGGTGCAGCTGGTCGCGCTGCTCCTCGGTGAGGTCGAGGTGGGCGAGCACCTGCGACTGGAACTGCTCGAACCGGCCACCGGAGATGACCAGTACGTCCACCTCGGTGAGCAGGTGGCCGAGCAACTCCGCCATCCGACGATCGATCCGGGACTTGGAAATCGCCAGGGTGTCGTCGAGATCGAACGCCACCACTCGAAGATCGTTCACGAATACCTCATGTCGTCGCGGACAGGCCAGGACCTGCCAGGGTACCGACGGGTCCTGGCGCCGACCTGACGGCCCGGCAGACGACAGGGCCGTCCCGACGGAGCGTAACGCGAGCCACCCCCGGACGACCGGCTTCCCGAGCCATTGACCGCATCGCCGGGCGTCGATAGCCTTCGGCGACAATATCTTTCATCAATGGAGGCAATCCGGTGAGATTTCTTCGAAAGCGCGGAGGGCTCGTCGTCCTCGCCGTGACCGCCCTGGCGGCGACCACTGCGGGTGTCGTGCCCGCCGTCGCCGCGCCCGCCGACGACCTGTCCACGCTGGCCAGCTCGTCCACCTTCCCGCTGGCCGACCCGGACACGTTGCTGGCGAGGGACGGCTCCTACGTCACCTACGGCACTACCATCGGCGACGGGATCGGCGCACGCTGCGGCGCGACCGGCAAGCTCTACGTACCCGTCCTCGTCCACGGCTCCGGCGACGACGTCGGCATGGCCGACTGCGCCTCGTACGACGCCCTGCCGTCCGGTCCGGGCGCCTGGGCCGAGCCCGGCGGCTCGGTTTGGGCCCCCGGCGTCGCGCGCTTCGACGGCCGGTTCTTCATGTTCTACACCGCCTCCCGCAAGGGCTCCGGGCAGAAGTGCATCGGGCGGGCCATCTCCGACAGCGCCCGCGGCCCCTTCCAGAACCAGGGCGAGTGGGCCTGCCCGGACGCCGGCCGGTGGGCACTGGACGCCAACCCCTTCGTGGCCGGCGGCAACCTGTACGTGACCTACCGGGACGACGCCATCGCCTCCGGCGCCGAGACCGGCATCTCCACCGTCCGCACGGACAGCGAGGGCCGCGCGATCTGGAACACCCGCCGGGACATGCTCAAGAGCACCGACATCACCTGGGACACCGCCAAGATCAGCGGCGGTACGCACGTGGTCGAGAACCCGTCGATGTGGAAGGCCGCCGACGGGGACTGGTACCTGATGTACTCGGGCAACAACTGGGACAGCGCCCGCTACGCCACCGGCATCGCCCGCTGCGGCGCCAGCCCTCTGCCCGGCACCCGCTGCAACCCCGTCCGTGAAGGCGAGTCCCGCCCGTTCTTCGGCTTCACGGGCGACGCCGGGCTCAACCCGATCCGCGGCCTCCCGGGCAACCACCAGGGCCCCGGTGGGATGGACGTCTTCGCCGCCGCCGACGGCACCGACCGCGTGGTGTGGCACTGGTGGAACGGCACCAGACGCTTCCCGATGACAGGCGTCCTGACCCGTCCCTCCACCGGATTCCTCGTCTCGTAGCCGGCCGTCCACGTAGCAGCCGCCGGGGCGGCTACCGGTCGATCTTCGTGTGGCGCGGCGCTCCGGCTCCGCCGCGCCTGACAACACAGCTGCTCACCATCTGCTTTGACTCAGTCACGCTCGGTTGATCTGCTTCACGGAAAATTGCATTTGGCAAGAGCTGGCACCGGAATTTTCTCGATGCGATGCATCTGCTTGTCAGGTACCCGACAGTGAAATGCCGACTCTTGTGCTAGCCGTGCGCCGGGAGGATGCTCGAAACGTCGAACGGCACTGCGTCGCCTCACACAGAGGGCGGCGCCCGGCTGCCACCGGACGCCGCATTCGACTCCACCGCTGCAACGGAAGGAGTCACGTTGACTGTAATCCCTCACGGGTCAGACTTCGAGACGCCAGAGGACGAGGACGAAGCCGTTGCCGAACTGACCGCCCGGCACCGGATCATCCTGGCGTACATCAAGACGCTCAGTCCGATCATCGCCGCCGTCGTCGCCTGCATCGGGACGCTGGTGGCAGCGCTGGTCCGCTGACCCGCCGGCCCCGCGCTCCGGCTCCGGCCGGACGCGGGGCCGTCCCCGTACCAAAAAAGGATCTGGCACACTGCGGCGATGCCGACCTTGGATCGTCTCTTCGCCGAACACGTCGGCACCGGGCTGGCCCGTCAGATGGCGCTGGCCGATCTCCTGGGCGAACGTGAATGGCAACTCAACGTGGCCGACGGCACCGTGACATTCGGGGACGACCTGCGATACCGCGTCCAGCTCCTCGGCACCGAAAGCCACGACGACGGCACCTGGCTGTGGGCCTGGGCCAACGAGGCCAGCAACCTCCCGCCGGCGGTGCTGCACCTGGCCGGCTGGCTCCGCGAGTACGGGCATCGCCAAGGGGTCGCCGAACTGACCGAACCCACGTTCCCCCTCCAGCGCGCCGACGGACACCGGCTCGCCCTGCTGGCGTCCGGCCTGACCGGCCGCTGCTACTACCGCGGGCCGTACCCCGGCGGCGCCGTCTTCTTCCACCTCGACGACGCCCCGGCACAGATCACCGCGCCGGTCCGCCCGGAGCGGGTGCCGACCGTCCTGGCCCAGGTCCTCCAGTCCTTCCCGGTGGAACACCGCGTCGCCGTTGAGGCGTTCCTGCACCAGGAGGGATGGCGCTTGGATCGGGCCCCGATGTCGGTGACGGCACAGAGCCGGGACGGTTCCGTGCTGCGCGTCGACTTCGACGCGATGGGTCGCGTCAGCAACATGTCGGGAACGCTGCGGCCGTAGCGGGAACCGCGCCGCGGATCGGCCGACGTGGGATGTGTGGTGCCCCCGGCAGGATTCGAACCTGCGACACACGGTTTAGGAAACCGATGCTCTATCCCCTGAGCTACGAGGGCGCGAGGGCCTAGTCTAGCGACCTGGGGGTTCACCTGGGGTGGCAGGGAGTGGCCCACGTTCACCCACGTCACCCGTACCCCGGTTCTCCCAGCCCAGGACCACACCCGGAGCACACGAACCCCGGTTTGCGACCGGCGGTCAGCCGCGGTGACCCGCGTTGGCACCGGTTCACCCGGGTTGGTACCCGCTGGAGAGCACACACCGCGCACATCATCGAAGATCACCGGTCCGTAGCCAGGTCGCACGATCCTGGTGACGCGAGTGAGACCCTCGGTCTGGCGCCGTTGACCCACGTCGTAACAGGTCGCCGAGATGCCTGTTCCTCGATACTCTGGGCGACCGTGACGATCCGTAGTCTCGTGCCGCTACCCGTCCGTCGCCACTTTCGCGATCTCAGCGCCGGCTACAGCACCCTCCGGCTGATCGCGGGCATGTGGGAGGACCAAGGGTTCACGCCGTCCGGTGATCCGAACGACGAGACCAGCGAGCGGCGAGGATTCTGGCGTGAGTTCGAGGACAACGTGGACTGGACCGATCCCACCCACGTGAACCGTGTTCTGCGTGTGTACGAGACGCTGATCGACGCGATGCCACCAGAAGCGTTGGCGAGCACCCGCAAGTTCATGGAACGGCAAGGCTTCGACGTCGACCTTGAGGGCAGGATCAGCCCGAAGTCAGACAGCGCCCTCCCCGCTGCGGCGACGATGCCACGGGCGCTGACCGCGCTGCGAGACCCGGAGATGATCCTGGACTCGTTCGAACGAATCAACAGGGCACTCCCGAGCGACCCAGCCCAGGCCATCGGATCCGCGAAGGAACTGGTCGAGGCAACCGCAAAAACCGTGCTCGAAGAGCTGGGCATCTCGTTCGACGGCAAGACCACTAAGCTGCCTCAGCTCATCGACAGGGCACAGCGCGAACTCGGGCTTCAGCCGCAGACCGTCGCACCGCGGCCGGATGGCAGCCAGGCTGTCAAGCGCATCCTCGGCGGGCTGTCGGGCATCGCGCTCGGCCTCGGTGAACTGCGCAACGAGGGCTGGGGCACCGGCCACGCCGCACGCCGCACAGGGCTGCGTCCTCGTCACGGTTACCTCGCGGTCGGAGCGGCGCACACCTGGTGCCAGGTCATCCTCGACACGCTCGCCGATCCGGCCGCACCTTGGCGGGCGCAGGCAGGCGCCACGGCAAGGTGATCCCTCATCTGCGCGGGATGGGTAAGAATAATCGAGCCGAGGGGCCGGACTCCCTCAGACCAGCTCCCTGCGGTCCCACGCAGTCCCGAACGACGCCCAGCGCCCGCATCAGCACGGGCTGCGCTGGACCAGATCGCGCAGTTCCTCTTCCCGATTGGTTCCTCTGATTGCCGATGGGACTCCGGTCAGTCGAACAACCGGCCCACGAGGGCGCCCTGACCGGACTGCAGGACGTGCGCCGTGCGTAACGGTATCCAGAAGCACTCGAACTGGGTGGGCTCCTGCTCGCCGTCGTGGTCTTCCTGGCTCGCCCATCGCTCGGGCGTCGTCCCGTGTAGCGCCAACTCGAAGACGTGGCGACGCTGGATCTCGAAGCGGAGCGGGCTAATGTCGTACTCGATCTCCCCCAGCATGCGCACGACGGTGAAGCCGGTCAGTCCGGTCTCTTCGCGGGCCTCGCGCAGCGCCGCGTCCGCCGGGTCCTCACCGGGGTGGACGCTGCCGCCGGGTACCTGGATGCCTACCTCCTCGTAGCTGAAGTCGGTGTGGCGGAAGACGAGCAATTGCCCTTCCCGCACGACGTAGCAGAGAACCTTGCTGGTGATCACCTTGTCGGGCACGGTGCCTTCCTCCACTCCTTTCCTCTGGTGCGTCTACCCGGGGTCTGGCAGGTGTTTATCGGGCAGGCCGAAGATGGCTTCCTGGGCCGCTCGGGCGAGGGTGGCCTGGGTGGTGGCGGGTAGTCCGAGCCTGTTCCAGTGGAAGATCACGTGCAAGGCGATTACTGCCCGCAGACCACGGGTGAGGGTGCCCCTTTCCCGTTGGCGGTGTAGGGACTGCCCCCGGTTCGGTTGACTCCTGACCTGTGAGGATGTGCTCCTCGCTGGAAGGATGTCTGCCATGCCGAAAGCGTTCCCGCCGGAGTTCCGCCGTGACGTGGTCGCGGTCGCCCGCAAGGGCGAGGCGCCGATCGCCCAGATCGCGAAGGACTTCGGGATTTCCGAGTCGTGCCTGCACCGCTGGTTGAAGATCGCCGACGCCGACGACGGCAATCGCCCCGGCACCACCAGTTCAGAGTCGGCGGAGCTGCGGGAGCTGCGACGCCGCAACAAGCTGCTGGAGCAGGAAAACGAGATCCTGCGCAGGGCGGCGGCGTTCTTCGCCAAGGAGATCGCCCCAAAATGACGTACCCGCAGGTCGGTGACCTGGCCGCGGACGGGATCCCCGTCGCGGTGACCTGCCGGGTGCTGGGGTTCAGCAAGCAGGCCTACTACGCGTGGCGCAAGGATCCGGTGTCGCAGCGGGACTGGGACGACGCGCACCTGATCAACACGGCCCTGGACATCCACGCTGACGACCCGGCGTTCGGGTATCGGTTCATCGCCGACGAACTACCCGCCCACGGCATCACCGCCGGCCCGAAACGGGTGGCCAGGCTCTGCTCACAGCAGCGGATCTGGTCGGTGTTCGCCAAACGCAGAGGCATCACGAGGCGGGCCGGGCCGCCAGTGCACGACGACCTGCTGCAACGCCGTTTCACCGCCGACGCGCCGGACCGCGTGTGGCTGACCGATATCACCGAACACCCCACCGGCGAGGGCAAGCTGTACCTGTGTGCGATGAAGGACGTGTACTCCGGCAGGATCGTCGGCTACTCCATCGACTCACGGATGAAAGCCTCCCTGGCGGTCACGGCGTTGCAGAACGCGGTCCGGCTGCGGGACCCGTGCGGCACTATTGTCCACTCGGACAGGGGTAGCCAGTTTCGTTCACGGAAGTTCGTCAAAGCGTTGCACCGCAACGGATTGCTCGGCTCGATGGGCCGCGTTTGAGACAATCAACAGGCCCGCACGCACGGCCTGAACCACTCACCCCCGCGAGTCAACCAACCCGGGGCGGTCCCAGATCCGCGACGCCGTGGCCGCGGTGGCCCTGCACCGCACCCCACACCTCGTTCCAACCGGCAAGACGACCCAGGCCGCCTCCTACGCGCTCGGCCCGATCCAACGCGTCACCGTCGGCGCGACCGGCACGGACCTGCACATCACCTGGAGGGCCGTCTCGAAGCAGATCACCGGCCCGATGATGGCCATGGCCCAGCGTCTGCACCTGGCCCAGCGCCACGCCGCCCGCAACACGCCCGAGCGTGCCATCGACGTCCTGCACAGCGGGCTCCTGCACATCGACCCCACCAACAGCCGGCTCGCCCTGGACACCGCGACCGCCCGCGCCACCGCGCTCCCCTGGGCCCAGTGGGGACACCGCAGCCTGCGTCACCTTCTCGGCGACCCCACCAACCCGGAAGTCCGCGCCGCCCTACGCGGGGTCTGTGGATTTGAGGGTGTTTCCGGCCTGACCTGCCGGGCGTTGTGCCTGGTGAGGAGGGTGCCGTGATGACCGCGACACTGAACGACCAGACCGGACGGAAGAAGCGGGCGGAGCCGTCGGCGGAGGCCAAGGCCGCCGCTGAGTTGGTCCGGGCCGCGAAGGAACAAGGGCTTTCCCTGACCGGCCCGGACGGGTTGCTGAAGCAGTTGACCAAGACGGTCCTGGAGACCGCGTTGAACGAGGAGATGACCGAGCACCTCGGCTACGAAAAACACGACCAGGCCGGCGCCGGGTCGGGCAACATCCGCAACGGCACCCGGGCGAAGACGGTGCTGACCGACAGCACCGGGCCGGTGCAGATCGACGTGCCGCGAGACCGGGCCGGCACCTTCGAGCCTCAGATCGTCCGTAAGCGGCAGCGCCGTCTGTCGGGGGTCGACGAGGTCGTGTTGTCGCTGTATGCCAAAGGGTTGACGACCGGGGAGATCTGCGCGCACTTCGCGGAGATCTACGGGGCGTCGGTGTCGAAGGAGACGATCTCGCGGATCACCGACAAGGTCATCGAGGAGATGACCGACTGGGCGCACCGACCGTTGGACGAGATTTACGCGGCGGTGTTCATCGACGCCATCGTGGTCAAGGTGCGTGACGGGCAGGTCGCCAACCGGCCGTTCTACGCCGCGATCGGGGTCACCCTCGACGGCGAGAAGGACATCCTCGGCCTATGGGCCGGCACGGGTGGTGAGGGCGCGAAGTTCTGGATGAGCGTGCTGACCGACCTGCGCAACCGCGGCGTGAAGGACGTGTTCTTCTGCGTCTGCGACGGCCTCAAAGGGCTGCCGGAGGTCGTGACGAACGTATGGCCCCGCACGGTGGTGCAGACCTGCATCATCCACCTGATCCGCAACACGTTCCGGCTCACGTCTCGCCGCTACTGGGACGAGCTGAAGCGGGATATCAAGCCGATCTACACCGCCGTCAACGCGCAAGCGGCAAGGGCGGCGTTCGACGACCTGGCCGACAAGTGGGGCGACCGGTATCCGGCGGTGATCCGGCTGTGGGACAACGCCTGGGCGGAGTTCATCCCGTTCCTCGACTACGACCTGGAGATCCGCACGGTCATCTGCTCCACCAACGCGATCGAGTCGCTCAACGCCCGCTACCGGCGGGCGGTCAAAGCCCGCGGCCACTTCCCCAACGAGCAGGCCGCGTTGAAGTGTCTGTACCTGGTGACCCGATCGTTGGACCCCACCGGGGACGGCAGAACCCGATGGACGATGCGCTGGAAACCCGCGTTGAACGCCTTCGCCATCACCTTCAGCGACCGCTTCCCAGCCGCTGAAACCTACTAACCAAGATCGCCGGAAACACCCTTAGCGAGACAGGCCCAGGCGGTGGGGCAGACCGCCAGGTCGAAGGTGTCGTCGGGTAGCGGCACGGTGGTGAAGTCGCCCTCGATGACGGTCACGTCCTGGCCGGTCAGGTTGCTTCGCAGCCGGGCCACCAGCCGGCCACCGAGTTCCACCGCCAGCACCGACGTGCCGGCGTCCACGAGGGGGCGGGTCACCTGCCCTGTTCCCGGTCCGACCTCCAGGACGCGCACCCGGTCGCAGCCCGCGCTCGGCAAGCACCTCGTACACCCGCGGCGGGTATCCCGGCCGGGCCGCCTGGTAGTTGTCCGGGTCCTCGTCGAAGCTGCGCCGCCGGCTCGGCAACTGGTCGTCACCGCTCACGTCGCGAGCGTATTCGCTCGGGCGACCGGGGCGGATCTTTCCGCTCATGAGGCGCGCCACCACTGTCACAGGCGTCGGCGCGCGTCACGGGTTCGGCAGGGTGGTGCGCCAGGCGGCGGCGAGTGCTGCCACGTCGGGGTATCGGTCGGCGGGTGCCGTGGTGGTGGCGCGGACGGCTACCTGTTGCTGGTGGCGGGAGCCGCGCCAGCCGTGTGGGGAGTCGAGGAGGTGGTGGATAGTGCGGCCGAGGGTGTAGACGGTGGTGCGCTGGTCGATGACGGCGCCGCGGACGAGTTCTTCGGGGGCCATGTACCGGCGGGATCCGGGGAGGCGGTCGGTGTCGAGGGTGAACGGCCCGGGACGGTACTCGTCGAGGTCGATCAGGTGTAGTCGACGGGCGCCGAAGTCGTAGAGGAAGCAGCCGTCGTAGAGGTCGACCGCGACGTAGCCGGCGGCGGCGACGGCCAGGTGCGCGTCGAGGATGGTGCCGATAGCCCTTTCGACGTCGCGCAGGGGTAGTTGCTGGAACCGGTACAGGGCGCTGCGGTCCGAACCGTGAACGGTGGCGTGGTTCAGCACGCTGCCGTCATGCCACGGGTAGACAAGTGTCGGCCCGTCGAGGACGTATTGGGGGCGCACGATGGCCGGGTGCCGGACCGCGGCGTGGAACCGGGCGGCCCGCCGCAAGGAACGGCGGCTTCGTACGGTGGTGGCTGTCTTGACGAACCAGCGGCGTCCGGATACCTCAACGCCGTAGGAGACGCACCCGGAGTCCTGGGCGTCGAAGACCACGAACGCGGAGTCCAGGGGTAGCTCCATCACGTAGAGGACAGTAGGCCCACATCCGTTCGCAGAGCGCGAACGCCGCCCGCAGCGGACGTGGAGAGTCCCATGGTTGTGGGCATCGTGTCACCGCAGAGGGAGGTGACGCAGGTGGATGTGTCGTCCGCGCCGACAAGGTACGCCGAAGCGTTGCTGTTCGCCGCGGAAGTAGTCGATGCGGCCACCCGCCCTCCACACGGTGACCACGGCGAGGAAGTGCTGCGCGATCCCTACGCGCGGGAGATGTTGAGGCATCAGCGCGACTGGTCGTGGTGCGACAGCCCGCAGGATGTCGACCTTGCCGCCAGGGGCGCTGCGGGCCACCGTCGAGTACGTGGCTCGTCGTCACGCCACAGCGCTGCCCGACTACACCGGTCGCGCCGGTGAACACTGGCCCGACGTCGATGACCGCCTGGCCCGGCTGGCCTCGGCGCTGCGCTTAGCCGCCGAGGCCGCCGAGCAGGCCTGGCCGCACCGGCTGCAGCAGGTCCTGGCCCCCTGGGTACGCCAGCGGCTCGCCGCGCTACTGACCACCACAGGACGGGCGGAAGGGCTGGGCAGCCTGGACGCCCGCGTGCGGCGCGCGGTCGTGCTGGCCTGGCAGTACCGGTCGGTGCGGCACGAACTGTTCGCCGACCACCACTGGCAGGGGCGACCGACGGCACCGTGGTGGTGCCTCGACGGCACGCTCGCCGCCCGCTCGCCGTTCGACGGCTACGCCACCGGCCAGGTGCCGTCCTACGCCCTGCGACTGACCCACCTCGACCTCACCACGGGGCGAGGCGAAGGTGAGCTGACCGTCGCCCACTCCGGCACCACCCCACTCACGGCATACCCGGTCACCATCACCGACAGCGCACCAACACTGACTGTGAGGCTAGCCGGGTCAGCCTGTGAGGCTAGCCGGGTCTCCCCGGAGGTGATGGGCTGATGGCTGGCAGCAGCAGAGGTGACTCCAACCCTGACTGGCTTCGTGCCTTTGGCGGGACTTGTCCGTCTGCTGCTGCCGGCGCCGGCCCGGCGGGAGACGTTTGGCCTGATCAGGAGCTTGACCGCCAGTTAGCGGCTGGCGTGTCTCATCACAGTCCTGCCATCTCCGCACCGGACCGGACCCTTGCGTCCCCACGGTGAGGAGAGAACGCATGTCCATGCTGGCAGATCTGGTCGAGGTCGTCATTGGCGTCGACACCCACACGGCCACCCACACCGCGGCGCTGCTGGACACCCGCACCGGCGGGGTCCTGGCCAGGGCCACGGTGAGCGCTGACCCCGACGGCTACGCCGAGCTGGTGGCCTTGGCCGACGAGCACTCAGGGCTGCGGGCCTGGGCCCTGGAAGGCTCCGGCGGTTACGGCGCCGGCCTGGCCCGCCACCTGGCCGACGCCGGTGAGCTGGTCGTCGAGCTGGACCGGCCGCAGCGCCCGACCCGTCGCGCCGGAGCGAAGTCCGATCCGATCGACGCCGAACGCGCCGCCCGCGACGCCCTGGCCCGCACCCGGCTGGCACAGCCCAAGACCGGTTCCGAACGGGCGGCACTGCAGATGCGCTTGACGGCCCGCCGCGCCGCCGTGGAAGCCAGCGCCACCACCCAGCGGCAACTACACGCGATGGTGATCACCGCCCCGGAGGTGGTGCGAGCCCGCTTCCGCGGCCAGAGCACCCGGCTCATGCTCACCACCGCCACCCGACTACGCCCCACCACCAGCGCCGACGTTGACGTGTTCACCAGCCTGACCGTGTTGCGGGACCTCGCCCGCCGCGTCCGCTTCCTCGAAGCCGAAGCCACCGAACACGAAAAGGCGATCCGGACGATCGTCCGGTCCTGGCGCCCAGACCTGCTGCAACTGACCGGCGTGGGACCGATCGTCGCCGCCACGATCCTCACCGCATGGTCCCACCCCGGACGTTGCCGCAACGACGCCGCGTTCGCCATGCTCGCCGGCGCCGCCCCCATTCCCGCCTCCTCCGGCAAGACCGTCCGCTACCGCCTCAACCGCTCCGGCGACCGCCAACTCAACCGCGCCCTGCACACCATCGTCCTGACCCGCCTACAACGCGCCGAGGACACCCGCGCCTACGCCGAGCGCCGCCGAACTCAGGGCAAAACCGACCGAGAGATCAAACGCTGCCTCAAACGCTACGTCGCCCGAGACCTCTATCGACGCCTCGAAAACCCACCCACCCCTACCACTTGACGCGGCATAGGAGCGTCCACCGACACGGAGGCCGAACACCGGACAGCGGTGTACGACGCGATGTCGGCCCTCGGCGTCACACACGCCGGATGAGAATAAGGACCGTCTGATCACTGGCTTCCCTGCGTTTCCTCCGACCCAAACGTTCGGCACCTCTACAAGCCGCGCGAATCTGCTCATCTGACAGAAGGCGGGCCTTAATAAGCAGCCGCAATAGCTGCATTAATGGCGCGGTCGTGGACAACCCGATCGAGGCATGGCCTGATCAGGGCTTACGCCTGTCCTGCTGATCTTCGGCAAGCGAGCACAGCATCGCGCGGTTGCGAGCCACTAACTGGAAACAGAACAGGAATTCGCAGGCAGTGAGCCTGGAGCCAAAGATAGAGCGTCGTCTTAGGAAACCGATGCTCTATACCCTGAGCTACGAGGGCGCGGCGGGCTCCGAACGCCGGCTCACGTCACGACGCGGACACCGGGCCAGCGTTCGGTGGGGCGGTGGCGGGCGAGCCGTTCCCGAGAGATCTCCAGGCTTGCCCTGGTCGGGTTGCGGCGCCACACCCCGTCGAGGAGGTCGTCGAGGCCGTGCGGCGCACACACCGCGATCTGGCCGTAGGTGTCGAGGCGGGTCGCCACGGCGGTGGCGTACTCAGGCCAGGTGGCAACGGCATCGGCGATCGTCCGCAACGGCGCCACCGAACCACCGCCGAACTTCGCCGGATACCAGGTGTGCACAGCGGCCTGGTTCTTCGCCTCCCACGGAGGCTCCGGCCAGGCTGCCACCAGCCGCCGGGTGGCCTGGTCGTCGTTGTCCCGGCTCAGGTCCGCCGGATCGAGGAAGACGACGTCGACGTCCCGCACCGACGAGGGGTCGAAGCCGTCGCCGTACCGCTCGCTCCAGACCAGGTCGCGGATGGCGCCGGCGCCGATCCAGGCGTCCGGGAGGCCGGAGTCTCGAACGACGCCCAGCGCCCGGATCAGCCACGGGCTGCGCTGGACCAGATCCCGTAGTTCGTCTTCCCGCATCGTCTCCCCTGGTTGCCGCTGCCGGAGTCCTGAACAGTCGAACATTCGGCCCACGAGGGCGCCTGGCCGGACTGCAGGACCTGCGCGGCTCGTAACGGTCAGTGTCAGTGTCTGGGCGGGTTCTGCCGGTCATCAGATGGTGAGTGTCGGTGGCGGCGTCGGCGACTTCATGCCACCGGGGGTGAGTGAGGTAGTCGTCGTCGAGGGCAGTGGGTCCGAGTTCGTTGAGGATGGCGGTCAAGGGTTCGAGCGTCGCGCTGATCGGTGCCATGGTGCCTTCGGCGGGGTGGCGGCGCTCGCCGGCTGCCGTTCGTCGTGGGCTTCGACGAGGACGGCACTGCGACAGGACCGGAGGGCTGCCGCGCGGCGGGACTGGATCGGTGCCTGAGCGGGGACATATGAGGGCCAAACGGGGGTAACGGGCCGCCGGAGGTGGCGCATGGTGGCGATGGGGCAGGCCGCGCTCTCGGGTGAGCGGCTCCGGCAGACCGACGGCTTCCTCGCCGAGGCGTGGGCCGACATGGTCCGGCACGACGAGCGGCTGCGCGGGACGGCAGTCGAGGTGCGCTTCGACCGGGGGGTGGCGCACCTGACCGGCGAGGTCGCCGACCCGGAACAGTTGCGGCTGGTACGGGAGCTGATCGGCCGGCTCTCCGGCGTACTCGGGGTCTGGTGCCGGGTCACCGTGGCCGGGCGGGCGCCGGTGGCGGTCGACCTGGGCTGCGGTGCGACCAAACAGTGGCCGGGCAATCTGGGACTGGACATCTATCCGGCGCCGGGGGTGAACGCGGTCGCCAACCTGGCCGGCTCGCTGCCGCTGCGCGACGACTCGGTGGACGTGTTCTTCGCGGTGCACATCGTCGAGCACCTGATCGACTTCCTGCCGCTGTTCGACGAGTGCCACCGGGTGTTGCGTCCCGGCGGGGTCCTGCACGTGATGAGCCCCTGGTGGCGGCACGTCAACGCGGTGGCCGACCCGACCCACGTGCGGCTGCTCGACATGCAGACGTTCAAGGGCATCTGCGGTCAGCGACCACCGGGCACCCCACGCTGGTATCCGCTGCATGTCGGCTGCGACGGCGCCTCGATCTTCGCCGACCTGACTCCCCTGCCCGCGGACGCCCCACCCCCTCCCCCAGCCCACCTGGCCCGCTTCTTCGACTGACCTCGCGGCCCGAACCGCATCACTCCGACGATCATGAGGTTGGCGGCAGCCGAGGAGGCCGACACCGCCGCCATGACCGCCCGGGCGGTGAGGACGCCGCGGGAGGGAGGGCTAGGTGGGAGGGGGTGGGGCGGACTCTCTCAGGGCCAGGTGGTGGGGGGCCACCAGCTCTCGGGGCGGGGCGTCGCGGTCGGGGCCCAGGCGGCCGGCCAGCAGCTCGACCGCCAGGCGGGCGACGCGCTCCTTGTCCGGGGCGACCGTGGTCAGCGTCGGGATCGAGAAGCGCCCGTCCTCGATGTCGTCGAAGCCGGCCACCGCGACGTCCTCGGGCACGCGCAGGCCCATCTCGTGCAGGGCGCGCAGCACGCCGAGCGCGAGCGTGTCGTTGAAGCAGAAGACGGCGTCGGGGCGTACCCCGGTGGTGAGCAGGTGCCGCACGGCGGCTGCGCCGTCCGCGCGGTGCCAGGCCGGTGCGGGCGCCACCAGGCGGTCGTCGTAGCCGATGCCGGCCTCGGCCAGCGCGGCGGTGTAGCCGGCCAGGCGGAGCCGGGCGCTCGCGCCCTCGGGGGTCCGCTGGGAGCCGATCGCGGCGATCCGGCGGCGGCCGAGCCCGATCAGGTGGGCGGTGATCTCGCGGGCGGCGGCCACGTTGTCGATCATGACGTGGTCGGCAGGGCCGTGGTCGACCCGTTCGCCGAGCAGCACCATGGGCAGGCCGGCCAGGGCGGCGAGATCGTCGGCGGTGAGCGCGAGCGGGCTCAGGATCAGGCCGTCGATCATGTGGTCGCCGATCCCGCTGGCGGCCTTGCGCTCCTGCTCGGAACGGCCGCCGGTCTGGTCGATCAGCACGGTCCAGTCGTGGTCGGCGGCGGCGGTCACGACGTGCCGGGCCAGCTCGGCGAAGTAGGGGATGTCCAGCTCGGGCACGGCCAGGGCGATCACCCCGGTACGCCCCTTGCGCAGGTTGCGGGCCGACAGGTTGGGCCGGTAGTTGAGCGCGGCGATGGCCTCCTCGACCCGGGCCCGGGTGTCGGCGCGCACGTGCTGGTAGCCGTTGACGACGTTGGAGACGGTCTTCACCGACACTCCGGCCCGCTCGGCGACGTCCTTGAGCCTGTGCCGCACTGAACTTCCTCCCGGTGAACGCTGGCCGCAGCGTACCGCGTCACGACGACGCAACTGCCCCCTTTACACAGGTGCTTACAACGTTGTAGAAACCACTGACAGCGGAGTGACAGCGGTCACTCGCCACCGCAACGAGGAAGAGGTTGGCATCGTGCCGAACGCGCAGCTCACGATCGATCCGGCGTTCAGGGTCGCGCCGGCGGACCGTCGGATCTTCGGTTCCTTCGTCGAGCACATGGGGCGCTGCGTCTACGGCGGGGTGTACGAGCCGGGCCACCACACAGCGGACCGGCGAGGGCTGCGGCGCGACGTGCTGGACCTGACCCGTGAGCTGGGTGTCTCGGTCGTGCGCTATCCCGGTGGCAACTTCGTCTCCAGCTACCGGTGGGAGGACGGCGTCGGCCCGGTCGGCGACCGTCCACGCCGGCTCGACCTGGCCTGGAAGACCATCGAGACGAACGAGTTCGGGCTGGACGAGTTCATGACCTGGGCGGCCGAGGCCGGGATCGAGCCGATGATGGCGGTCAACCTCGGCACCCGCGGCGTCACCGAGGCGCTCGACCTGCTGGAGTACACAAACCACCCGGGCGGCACCCAACTGTCCGACCTGCGCCGCAAGCACGGCGCCGAGCAGCCGTACGGGGTGCGGCTGTGGTGCCTCGGCAACGAGATGGACGGGCCGTGGCAGGTCGGGCACAAGACCGCCGACGAGTACGGCCGCCTCGCCGCCGAGACCGCCCGCGCGATGAAGATGATCGACCCCTCGATCAGCCTGGTCGCCTGTGGAAGCTCCGGCCGCGGCATGCCCACGTTCGCCGCGTGGGAGGCGACCGTGCTGGAGCACACCTACGAGCACGTCGACTACATCTCCGCCCACACCTACTACGACCCCTCCGACGGCGACCGGGCCAGCCTGCTCGCCTCCGCCGTCGACATGGACGCCTTCATCACCGAGGTCGTCGCCACCGCCGATTACGTGGGCGCAAAGCTGCGACAGAAGCGCAAGCTGAAGATCTCCTTCGACGAGTGGAACGTCTGGTACCAGTCCCGCCTCCAGTCCGACCTGGACCGGCGCGGCTGGGTCGAGGCACCGGCGCTGATCGAGGACGACTACACGGCAGTCGACGCGGTGGTGGTGGGCGACCTGCTGATCACCCTGCTCCGGCACGCCGACCGCATCGGCGTGGCCTGCCAGGCGCAGCTCGCCAACGTGATCGCCCCGATCCGTACCCGCACCGGTGGTCCGGCCTGGCGGCAGAGCATCTTCCACCCGTTCGCCCTGACCGCCCGGTACGCCCGCGGCACCGTGCTGCGGACCGAGCCCACCGGCCCGACCTACGAGACCCGGCGGTACGGCGACGTGCCCGCGCTGGACACCGTCGCCGTGCACGACGAGGAGAGCGGCGAGCTGGCCGTCTTCGCGGTCAACAGGGGTCCGCAGGACATCCCGCTCGACCTGGACCTGCGCGGCCTGCCCGGCCTGCGGGCCGAGGCGCACACCACGGTGGCGGCCGGAACCGACCCGGACGCCACGAACACCGAAGCGGATCCGGAGCGGGTCACGCCCCGGGACCTCACCACGCCCACTGTCGACGGCGGCCGGGCCTCCGTGCTGCTGCCGGCCACCTCCTGGAACCTGCTGCGCTTCGTGCCGGCGTCGTGACCAGGCAATACTCCATCCCGTCCCCAAGGAGTACGCATGATCCAGAACGAGATGAGCCGACGGCACCTGCTCGGCCTCGGCGTCGGGCTCGGCGCGGCGGCCACGCTGACGCTCAGCGGCTGCGGCGGCGGCAGCAGCTCCGACAACTCCGGCGCGGCCGGCAACGGCGGCAAGGACTACACCGGCCCGAAGGTGGACCTGAAGCTGTGGAACGGCTTCACCGGCGGCGACGGTGACATCTTCAAGACGCTCGTCCAGCAGTTCAACGGCGAGCACCAGAACATCGCGGTCAGCGTGGTCACGTACCAGTGGGAGGACTACTACAGCAAGCTTCCCGGCGCGGTCTCCAGCGGCAACGGCCCGGACATCGCGGTCATGCACATGGACCAGCTCGCCACGTTCGCCGCCCGCGGCACGATCAGCGAACTGGACGACGTGGCGAAGGCCCTCGAGCTGAGCGAGGGCGACTTCGCCCCGACGGTCTGGAAGGGCGGCCTCTACAACGACAAGCGGTACGGCATCCCCCTGGACATGCACCCGCTGGGCTTCTACTACAACAAGGCGGTCATGCAGAAGGCCGGCCTGGACCCGGAGAAGCCGCCGGCCACCCGGGACGAGTACACCGCCGCGCTGACCGAGCTGAAGAAGTCGGGCGTGCAGGGCTTCTGGGTCAGCCCGTTCCAGTTCACCGGCGGCATGACCTTCTACAGCCTGCTGCACCAGTGGGGCGGCACGCTCTTCGACGCCGAGGTGGCGAAGGCGACGTTCAACTCCGACCCGGCGGTCGAGGCATGCTCCTGGCTGGTCGACCTGATCAAGCAGGGCCACTCCCCGGCCAACGTCGGCCAGGACGCCGACTACCTGGCATTCAAGAGCGGCAAGAACGCGTTCAACTGGAACGGCATCTGGCAGATCAACGACCTGAAGAAGAGCTCGAACGTGCAGTGGGGCGTCGCGCCGCTGCCGCAGATCGGCAGCCAGAAGGCCGCCTGGGCGAACTCGCACAATTTCACCATCGTCAAGCAGCGCTCGGCGAACGCGAACAAGACCGCCGGCGCGAAGGTCTTCATCAACTGGCTGAGCCAGCACTCGCTGGACTGGGCCAAGGGCGGCCAGGTGCCGGCCCGCAAGGCGGTCCGCGAGAGCAGCGAGTTCAAGGGCCTCGCCGAGGTCAACGCGCTCGCACCGGAGCTGGAGTACGCCGCGTTCCCGCCCGCCGCGCCGGGCCTGGGCGAGGTCATGCTGACCTTCTACAGCGCGTTCAACGAGGCTGCGCTGGGCAAGAAGTCGCCGAAGCAGGCGCTCGACGACGGCGTGACGAAGGCGAACAAGCAGCTCGAGGACAACCGCAAGAAGTACGGGAACTGATCCGCCGTGGCGGACGTGATCGAGGTCGGGGCGGCGCGCGACGGCGTGCCGCCCCCGGCGGCGCGCCCCCGCCGCCGGGGCGCGACGGAACGCGGCAACCACGCGACCCCGTACCTCTTCCTCGCGCCGTACCTGATCCTGTTCGGCGTCTTCGGCCTGGCGCCGATCCTGTTCGGGGTCTGGATCAGCCTGCACCAGTGGGACCTGCAACTGCCGAACCGGCCGTTCGTCGGGATCGGCAACTACCGGGACCTGTTCTCCAGCGACTCGGCGATCTACGGGGACTGGTGGTCCAGCGTCCGGGCGACCGGGATCTTCACGCTGTTCTCCGTACCGCTGCTGGTGGTCGTCCCGCTCGGCCTGGCGCTGCTGCTCAACCGCTCGTTCCCCGGCCGGACGTTCTTCCGGGCCGCGTTCTTCGCGCCGTACGTGCTGGGCGTGGCGGTGATCGGCCTGCTCTGGCGGTTCCTGCTGGACGCCAACCTGGGGCTGGTGAACCGGCTGCTCGGCGTGGTCGGGCTCCCCTCGGACACGCCCTGGGTGACCGACGTGCCGTGGGCCTGGGTGTCGCTGGTCGGGGTGACCGTGTGGTGGACCTGCGGCTTCAACGCGGTGATCTACCTGGCCGGCCTCCAGGACATCCCGGCCGAGCTGTACGAGGCGGCCGAGGTGGACGGCGCCGGCGGCTGGGACCGGTTCCGCCACGTCACGATCCCCGGCCTGCGCCCGGTGATGCTGTTCGTCTTCACCACCACGATCCTCGCCTCGGCGAACGTGTTCGGGCAGGCGTTCCTGATCACCCAGGGCGCACCGGGCGAGCAGACCCGGACCGTGGTCTGGCGGATCGTCGACGAGGGGTTGCGGGACTACGACGCCGGGCGGGCCGCCGCGATGAGCGTGTTCTTCGCGCTGATGCTGGCGGTGGTGAGCGTCGCCAACTTCCGGCTGTTCCGCTACCGGGAAGACTGAGGCTACGACATGAGGAACATGCGCGCGGTGGCGCGGTACGGCGTACTGCTCCTGATCACCGCGATCTTCGTGACCCCCCTGGCGTGGATGCTGCTGACGTCGGTGAAGACGTACGACGACGCGCAGCGGGTGCCGCCGGGCTGGCTGCCGAACCCGTTCTCCACCTACGGCTACCAGCAGATCGTCGACAACGCGGCGAACCCGGTGCTGCGCTGGTTCGTCAACAGCATGCTGGCGGCCAGCCTGCACACGCTGCTGGTGCTGGTGACCGCGTCGATGGCCGCGTACGCGCTGGCCCGGATGCGGTTCCGCGGCCGCAAGCTGCTGTTCGCGCTGATCGTGGGCACGCTGTTCCTGCCGCCCACCTCGCTGATCATCCCGAACTTCATCATCGCCGAGAAGCTGAGCTGGATCGACACGCTGACAGTGGTGATCGTGCCGGGCGCGGCGAGCGCGTTCGGGGTGTTCTTCCTGCGGCAGTTCTTCCTCTCCATCCCGGCCGAGCTGGAAGAGGCGGCGGTGCTGGACGGCGCGAACCACTGGCAGGTCTTCCGCCGGGTGCTGCTGCCCCTGTCGAAGCCGGCGCTGGCGACGCTCGCGGTGCTGTCGTTCCTGACCAACTGGAACGACTTCCTCTGGCCGGTGTACGTGCTGTTCAGCCCGGAGCGGCTGACCCTGCCGGCGGGCCTGGGCCTGCTCCAGGGCGCGTACGTGACCGACTATCCGGTCATCATGGCCGGTGCGGTGCTGGCGAGCGTGCCGGTGCTGATCCTGTTCGTGCTCGCCCAGCGGCACGTCATCCAGGGCGTCTCCCGCAGCGGCCTGAAGGGGTGAGCGGGTGAGGAAGGGCCCCTCTCAACGCGCGCCGGCGTTGAGAAGGGCCCTTCCTTCGGGGTGCCCGCCTCAGGGGATGGGGGCGCGCTCGGGGGTCTCCGAGTGCTCGCGACGGGCCAGCCGGTTCTTGCGGTGGCCGTACCCGAAGTAGATGACCGCGCCGATCAGCATCCACGCGAGGAATCGCAGCCAGGTCTCGACCGACAGGTTCAGGCTCAGGTAGATGCACGCCAGCGCGGTGATGATCGGCAGCACCGGCGAGAACGGCACCTTGAACGGCCGCTCCAGGTCGGGGCGGCGCTTGCGCAGGAGCGGCACCGCGATGGCGACCAGCGTGAACGCGCAGAGCGCGCCGATACTGACCAGGTCGGCGAGCGCGGACAGCGGCAGGAAGCCGGCGAGCAGCGCCACCGCGATGGTCATGATCCCGGCGATCCGGTACGGGGTGCCCCAGCGCGGGTGCACCTTGGCGATGGCCGGCGGGATGAGCCCGTCCCGCGCGATGGCGAAGCCGATCCGGCCCATGGCCACCAGGTCGACAAGGATCACGCTGGTGAGCCCGGCGACGGCGGCGATGGAGACGAGCACGGCGGCCCAGCCGGCACCGACCGCCCGGAACGCGGACGCGATCGGCGCGCCCTCGTCGATCTCGGTGTACTTGACCATGCCGACCACCACCAGCGAGACGCCGATGTAGAGCACCGTGGAGATGATCAGCGTGCCGAGCAGACCCAGCGGCAGGTCCCGCTTGGGCTTGCGGGTCTCCTCACCCAGGTTCGCCACGGCCTCGAAGCCGGTGTACGCGAAGAACACCACGGCGGCGGCGGTGAGGACCCCGACGAAGCCGAAGACGGAGGGTTCCAGCCCGAAGATGGCCTGGGTGACCGGTTGCTTGATGCCGTCGTCCCCGGCGCCGGCCGGCTCGGCGGCCGGGATGAACGGGCTGAGGTTTGCCGCCTTGACGAAGAACGCCCCGGCGATGATGACGAAGGCGCAGATCGCCACCTTGACCAGCACGAGCAGGTTGGTGACCCGGGCCGACTCGCGGATGCCGACGATGGCGACCACGCCGAGCACCAGCACGATGCCGATCGCGCCGAGGTTGACGACGCTGCCCTCCTCGGCGAACCAGGCGCTGGGCAGCCCGAACAGGTCGGCGAGGTAGCCGGACCAGCCGCGGGCCACCACCGCCGCGCCGAGCGCGAACTCCAGCAGCAGGTCCCAGCCGATGATCCAGGCGACGATCTCGCCCATCGTCGCGTACGCGTAGGTGTAGGCGCTGCCGGCGGTCGGCACGCTGCTGGCCAGTTCGGCGTAGCAGAGCGCGGCGAGCAGCGCGACCAGGCCGGCGATGCCGAACGAGATCACCACGCCCGGCCCGGCGCTGTTGCGCGCCTCGACGCCGGTGAGCGTGAAGATGCCCGTGCCGATCACGATGCCGATGCCGAAGCCCATCAGGTCGACCGCGCCGAGCCGGCGCCGCAGGCCCGGCTTGCCGTCCTCGCCGTCGGCGTCGCCCTGGGCGAGCACGTCCTGGATCGGCTTGGTGCGCAGGACCGACATCTGATCACCTCCCCGCCGTACGGCCGCCACGGTGGCGGTCTGTGACCGGGGGAGCTACCCAGCCGTTTCGGCTCCAATCCCGTACGCCATGTATCGGAATCGTCACGATCCGGTCGGTCGGACGAAGCCGGACATCGATCGGCCGTCCGGGTCTTGCGCCCGGCACGGATAGATGAAAGTTTCCTACCGGAGGAATGGATGTATCGGCGAATCTTGCCGCTACGCCCGCCACCGACTGTCCCCCCGGACCCGACGAAGGGACCGCACCGCATGAAGGCAACTCGGCTCGGAGCCGCCGCGCTGGCCGCGGCGTTGCTCGGCACGCTGGTCGCCGGCACGCCGGCGCAGGCCGCACCCGGCGACAACAGCACCGCCACTTACCCCTCCACCGACTGCGTCACCGACCCGGCCACCCCCAAGCGCCAGTTCCGGGCCATGTGGATCGCCTCGGTGACGAACATCGACTGGCCCAGCAAGGACTCCTGGACCGCGCCGGACCAGGTGGCCAAGCAGAAGGCCGAATACCTGGCCTGGCTGGACCTGGCGCAGAAGCTCAACCACAACGCCGTCGTGGTCCAGGTCCGCCCGACCGCCGACGCGTTCTGGCCCTCGCCGTACGAGCCGTGGTCGGAATACCTGACCGGCGTACGCGGCAAGAACCCGGGCTGGGACCCGCTGGACTTCCTGGTCGCCGAGTCGCACAAGCGCAACCTGGAGTTCCACGCCTGGTTCAACCCGTACCGCGTCTCCATGCCCGCGCCCGGCGGCGCCGGCGCCGACCTGTCGCAACTGGCCCCGGACAGCCCGGCCCGCCAGCACCCCGACTGGGTCTTCGCCTACCCGCCGGCCGGCGTCGCCGGCAGCCGGCTCTACTACAACCCCGGCGTCCCGGAGGTCCGCGAGTTCGTCCAGACCGCGATGATGGACGCGGTCAAGCGGTACGACATCGACGGCGTGCACTTCGACGACTACTTCTACCCGTACCCGAGCGGCACCCACCAGGTGCCCGACGACGCCACGTTCGCGGCGTACAACAGGGGCTTCACCGACAAGGCCGACTGGCGGCGGGACAACATCAACCTGCTGATCCAGGAGATGAACGCCAAGATCAAGGCGGTCAAGCCGTATGTGAAGTTCGGCGTCAGCCCGTTCGGCATCTGGCGCAACGCGTCGGCCGACCCGAACGGCTCGGACACCACCGGCTCGCAGTCGTACGACATCATCTCCGCCGACTCCCGCAAGTGGGTCAAGGAGGAGTGGATCGACTACATCGTGCCGCAGCTCTACTGGTACATCGGCCAGTACCCGGCCGCCGACTACGCCCGGCTGGTGCCGTGGTGGGCCGAGCAGGTGCGCGGTACGCGGGTGCAGCTCTACATCGGCCAGGCCGACTACAAGAGCGGTGACCCGGCGTACGGGTCGTTCTGGATGAACCCGCAGGAGCTGTCGAACCACCTGACGCTCAACCGGTCGTACCCGGAGGTGCTCGGCAACGTGCACTTCTCCGCGGTGCAGGTCCGGGCGAACCGGCTCGGCGCCACCGACATCTACGCCGCCGAGCACTACTCCCGGCCGGCGCTGGTGCCCACCATGACGCACCTGCCGCGTAAGCCGCTGCTCTTCCCGGTGGTCACCAAGGCCCAGCGGGAGGCGGACGGGGTACGCCTGAGCTGGCGGCAGCCGGCAGACGGCAAGGGGCCGCTCGGCACCGCCGCGTCGTACGCGATCTACCGGTTCGACGGGCACGGCCTGGCCGGGCGCTGCGACTTCGCAGACGCCTCGCATCTGGTCGGCACCGTGCGGGCCACCGACGGCGCCGTGCAATCCTGGCTGGACAGCACAGCTGCCGACGGCGCCCGCTACACCTACTACGTGACCGCGCTGGACCGGCTGGCGAACGAGAGCCCGGCGAGCCTGCCGCGCTTCGTGCGCTGATCTCCACCGGATGCCCCCGGGCCGCCTCGCCGGCCCGGGGGCATTCGTCTGTTTGGGCGAATGTCAGCGAGCCGTTCCCCGAAGCATCGCCGCAGCTCATCGGCTTGATCGACACTTGTCGACATCCGGAGATCCCGGACGCCACCCCCGCGGAGGTTCCCGTGTCCCGTCGCCTCGCCACCACCCTCGCCGCCGGAACACTCGCCCTGCTCACACTGCTCGGCCTGGCCACACCGGCCGCCGCCGCGGTGAGCACCCAGCAGAAGCTGTCCGTCCTGACCAGCTGGACGCAGACCAGCGCGTCCAGCTACAACGCCTGGAACAGCGCCCGGCAGAACCGGTCGCCCTGGGCCGAGTACGGCTTCGACTGGTCCACCGACTACTGCTCGTCGAGCCCGGACAACCCGATCGGGTTCAACTTCAAGCTCTCCTGCTACCGCCACGACTTCGGCTACCGCAACCACAAGGCGATGGGCGTCTTCTCCGCCGGCAAGTCCCGGCTGGACAACGCCTTCTACGCCGACCTGAAGCGGGTCTGCGCCACGTACAACGCGGTGGTGCGGCCCGCCTGCTACAGCCTCGCCTGGACGTACTACCAGGCGGTGAGCGTGTTCGGCTCGGTCGCCGCCGTGTCCCGGGCCGACCTCGACCGCGCCGCCCGGATGAAGGCCGAGGCCGAGCGCCGCGCCGCCGCCCGAGCCTGACGGGTGGGGAGCCCGCCGCCCGGCGGGCTCCCCGCACAGCCGTTCAGCGGCCCGGCTCAGCCCGTCGTGCTGCGCGGCTCGAACGCCGGCCACGAACCCCGCGTCTGCCCGCCGAACCGGGGCGAGTCGGCCGCCATGTCCGGGTGCTCCACGTGCAGCGCGAGCGCCGCGACCTCGTCCAGCCGCAGCCCCGCACCGGCGCCGTACGCGGCGTCGAACGCCTCGTCCCCGAGCACCCGGCGCAGCTCCGTCTGCCGGGCCGACCAGTACGGACCGTAGATCCCCGGCGTGGCCCGCAGGTTCGCCCGGGTGGCCTGCGCCGCGCCGAACAGCCGCGCCGCGGAGAGCGCGTCCCCCGCGAGCGCGCAGCGCACCGCTATCGCGTTTATCGTGTCGCAGGCCCGGCCCAGGTAGCCGTGGCTCATCCGGGACCGCAACGCCACCAGCAGGTGCTCGTGCGCGGCGACCAGATCGCCCCGGGCCAGCGCCACCATCCCGAGCAGCATGTCCACGGAGCGGCCGCCCCGCTCGGCCGGCCGGGACGCCTCGACCGGACGGGCCGCGGCCAGCAGGTCGGCCGCCTCGTCCAGCGCGCCCCGGCGCCAGAGCAGCTCGGAGAGGTTGTAGACGGCCAGCAGCGCGTCCCCCACCACGTCCTGCGCGTACGCCCAGTCGATCACCTCGCGGCAGATCCGCTCCGCCTCGGCGAACTGCCCCATGTCGACCAGCGGCGCCGCGCGTCCGGCCAGCACCCGGGCCAGCAACCCCCGGTCGCCGGACTGCCGGGCGGCCGCCTCGGCCCGCTGCGAGTACCGCAGCTCCTCGCCGAACTCGCCGTCCGCGCCCGCGTGCAACGAGTGCATGTGGTACGCGGCGGCCAGCTCGGCGTCCGGCATCACCTCGCCGGTCTCGGCCAGCCGGCCGTAGAGCCGGAACAGCCAGAGCCGCCCCTCCCGGGCCAGCCCGCGCTCCCGCCACCACTGGTCCAGGTCACCGGCCAGCGACAGGCCCGACCGGGCGCTGCCGCCGGTGGCGCACCAGCGCAACGCGGCCCGCAACTCGTTCGCCAGCGGGTCGAGCGCGTACAGGGAGAGCGTCACCGGGCGGCCGTCCGGCCCCAGGTGCGCCCGGTCCAGCGCGTGCCGGCACCAGGCGACGTGCCGGTCCCGGGCGCTCTGCTCCTCGCCCGCCTCGACCAGCCGCCGGGCCGCGTACGCCCGGATCGGGTCGAGCATCCGGTACGTGCTGCCGGAGGCGTGCGGCTCGGCCAGCACCATCGACTTGTCCACGAGCACCGAGAGCGGGTCGAGCGGGTCCTCGTCGAGCAGCCACTGCACGGTGGGCAGGTCCAGCGGACCGGCGAACACCGCCATCCAGCGCAGCAGCCGGGCCGAGCGCGCGCCGAGCGTCCGGTACGACCAGGTCACTGTGGCCTGGATGGTCAGGTGCCGCTCGCTCGCCGAACGCTGCACCGCGCGGGTCGCCGGGGTCGGCGGGGCGGCGCCGGTCGCGGCGGCCACCAGGTCGACGGTGTCCTGCTGGTTGCCGCTCCAGCCCGCCTCCACCGGCGGCGGCTCCGCCGTCTCCCGGCCGGCGTCGAGCGTGCCCAGCATGTCGTCCAGCCGCTCGGCCAGCTGCCCGGCCGAGAGCACCCGCAGCCGGGCCGCGGCCAGCTCTATGGCCAGCGGCAGCCCGTCCAGACGGCGTACCACCCGGTGCAGGTCGGCCTGCTCGGCCGGCTCCGGCGCCCGTCCGCCCCGGGCCACAGCGGTGCGGTCCAGCAGCAGCGCCACCGCGTCGCTCCCCCCACCGTCGGGGTCCTCGTCCACCGACAGCGGCGGGATACGCCACACCACCTCGCCGGGCACGCCGAACGACTCCCGGCTGGTCGCCAGCACCCGCACACCCCGCCCACCGGCCAGCAACCGGCCGATCACGTCGGCCGAGGCGGCGGTCTGGGCGTCGCAGGTGTCCAGCAGCACGAGCATCCGGCGCGGCGCCGCGTACTCGACGAGGGTGTCGACCATCGGCCGGCCCGGCTCCGGGCGGAGGCCGAGCACTGCGGCGATCTCGAACGCCACGAGCCCCGGGTCGGTCACCGCGGCGATGTCGACGAACCAGACGCCGTCCGGGTAGTCCTCGACGGTCCCGGAGGCCAGCTCCACCGCCAGCCGGGTCTTGCCGGCACCGCCCGCGCCGAGCACCGTCACCAGCCGGTACGCCTCGACCAGCCGGCCCAGCTCGGCGCGCTCGGCCTGCCGGCCGACGAACGAGGTGACCTGGGTGGGCAGGTTGTGTGCCGTCGCGTCGGCGGTACGCGGGCGCGGGAACCGCCGCTCCAGCCCCGCCGCGACGAGCTGGAACAGCCGCTCCCGGTCGTCGAACCCGCGCAGCCGGTGCAGACCGAGGTCCAGCAGGGACACCCCGTCCGGCAGCGGGTCGGCGTGCCGGGCGGTGGCGGCCGAGCAGAGCACCTGCCCGCCGTGCGCGGCGGCGGCCACCCGGGCGGCCCGGTGCACCTCGGGGCTGGCGTACTCGCCGTCGCGGGGCTCGGCGTAGCCGGTGTGCAGCCCCATCCGTACCCGTGGGGTGGCGTCCGGGTTGGGCCATTCGTGCTCGGCGAGCGCCCGCTGCGCGGTCAGGCAGGCGCGGACCGCGGCAGCGGCGTCCGGGAACGCGAGAAAGAACGAGTCCCCCTCGGTCAGCAGCTCCGCGCCGTCCGTGCCGGTCAGGGTGTCGCGCAGCAGCCGCCGATGCTCGTGCAGCACCGGACGGTAGACCGGGCCGAGCATCCGGGCCAGCCGTGTCGAGCCCTCGATGTCGGTGAACACGAAGGTCACCCACCCGCTGGGGAGGTGGTGTCCTTGGGACATACGTCGAACCTCCGCCCGGTGACGTCGGGTTCATACTGCCCTATGGTCGCGCCGTCACGCATCGTGAGAACGGCTGGGCAGATTCCGCCCCAAGGTGCCAAAAGATCACACCGACGGCAAGACCCCGATCGACACGCGGGACGGACGCCCGAAAGTCAGCAACCGCAGGAGCCGCCGCAGCAACCACCACCGCTGGGAATCCCACCGCTCGGGGCGGCGCCGCCCCGGCCGGTGACGGCCACCGTGGACAGCAGTTTCACCGTGTCGGCGTGGCCCTGCGGGCAGGTGGCCGGCCGTGCGGCCTCGGCCATCGGACGGTTGACCTCGAAGGTGTCGCCGCAGGCGCGGCAACGGAACTCGTACCGGGGCATGACCCAAGCGTACGGCCGGGCCTGACGTCGTCACCCCGATGGGTGATACTCGACGAGTGGTGGACGGCGAACGGCGAGCGACGGCCCGGCCCCTGCGACCCGCCGCGCCACCCGACGACGGCACCCGGTCCATCCCGCGTCAGCGCAGCGACCGCGACTCCCTCCCGCCGGAGTCACCCGCCGACCCGCAGCCCGCAGCCGGGGCGAAGCCGACCGTCGAGCCGGACGCCGCGCCGGGCGGGAAGCCGCAGCCCGAGCCGGGGGAGAAGCCGGGAGCGGACGGCGGGCGTGCGCAGCCGGGCTCCGAACCGGCGGCGACAGCCGAGGCGGCGGCGGAGGCGGGAACGGCGGCCGAGAGCGGCGGGCGACGTCGGCGGATGCCGTTCGCACACGCCGTCCGGGCGCGGCCCGGGCAGGTCGCCGCCGGGGCGGCCCGGGCCACCCGCGCCTGGTCCCGGCGGCCCGGCGGGCGCACCACGCTGCCCGCGCTGTTCCTGCTCGCGCTGGTCGCCGCGGCCGCCACGGCCGGCGCGGTGGTCGTACCGGCGGCGGTCGGCCGGCCGCAGCCGATCGCCGGGGGCACGCCGTCGCAGAGCGTGCCGCAGAGCGCCGCGGCGCCCGCCACGCCTCCGTTGCCGGGCCTGACCGGGCTGCCCGGCACGGCCGCGCCGACCGGCATGCCACTGCCCGGCATGCCACTGCCCGGCACGCCACTGCCCGGTGCGACCACCGCTCCGGTGCTGCCCGCCGGCCGTCCGGCCGACGCGCTCGCCGGCTGGGCGCAGCGGGTCAGCGCGGTGACCGGCATCCCCGTGGTGGCGCTCCAGGCGTACGCCTACGCCGAGCTGGCGCTCGCCCAGACCAACCGCGGCTGCCAGCTGAGCTGGACCACGCTGGCCGCCATCGGGTACGTCGAGTCGCGCCACGGTGCGGCGAACGGCGCCACGCTGCAAGCCGACGGACGGGCCCTGCCGGAGATCAAGGGGCAGCCGCTCGACGGTCAGGGTGGCCGGTCCCGCATCCCCGACACCGACCAAGGGCTGCTCGACGGCGACCGCGTCTTCGACCGGGCGCTCGGCCCGATGCAGTTCATCCCGACCACCTGGCAGGAGATCGGCGCGGACGCCGACGGCGACGGCGTGAAGAACCCGCACGACATCGACGACGCGGCGCTGGCCGCCGGGCTCTACCTGTGCAAGGGCGGCCGGAACATGACCATCCCGGGCGACTGGTGGAGCGCCATCCTCTCCTACAACGACGTGCGTCGGTACGCCCAGGCGGTCTTCGACAAGGCCGACGAGTACGGCAGGCTCAGCCGCAACGTGAGGTGACGGCTCGCGTACATTCGCGGACTGAACCCTTCCCCCCGGCTGCCGTTGGCGGCAAGCTAGACGGGTGATGGTGCGCGAGTGGGATCCCCGGACCGCGTCGTCCGCCGAGATCGCGTCCCTGCTGGACACGCTGAACGCGGTCCTGGCGGCCGATCTGCCGCAGGATCCACCATGGCGGGAGAGCTCCCTGCGGGAGTATCTGTCCGAGGTGATGCCCGGCGAGCGGCGGATCTCGTGGGTCGCGCAGGACGACACAGGGCCGGACGACACGCCCGGCGCGATCCTCGGGCATGTGCACGTGCTGCTGCTCGGCGGGATCGGCGTGCTGGAGGTGCTGGTGCACCCGGCGATCCGGCGCAGCGGGGTCGGCCGCGAGCTGGTGCGGGTGGCCGCCCGCCGGGTCTGGGACGAGGGCTTCCAGTCGATCGGCGTGGAGGTGGTCGGCGACACCCCGGCCGTGGGGTTCCACGAGTCGCTGGGCTTCACCCGGGACTACGTGGAGACCCGCAGCGTGCTCGACCTGGGTTCGGTGGACTGGCCGGCGCTCACCGAGATGGCCGCCGGGCTCGGCGCGGGCTACCGCGTGGAGTTCTGGCCGGGTGGCCCGCCGGACGAGCTGATCGGGGCGTACGCGCGGGCCAAGGCCGAGGTGCGCGACTCCGACGACGTGGAGCTGCGGCCCAGCTCCTACGACCCGGACCGGCTGCGTGACAGCCTCGCCACGCTGCACCGGCGCGGCATGAAGCCGTACATCGTGCTGGCGCTGCACGAGCAGACCGGCGAGGTGGCCGGGTTGACCGAGGTGGTCGTGCCGGCGCAGCACCCGACCCGGGCCGACCAGTACGACACGATCGTCGTCCACGATCACCGCGGCTACGGCATCGACCGGGCCATCAAGGCGCGGATGCTGCTGGAGCTGCGCTCGGCCGAGCCCGAGGTGATCGAGGTGCAGACCTGGAACGCGCAGGACAACGAGTCGATGCTGAAGGTCAACGCCGAGTTGGGCTACCGCCCCGACCGCGACTGGTGCGAATACGGTGTGGACGTCGCCAAGCTGGTGCACCGGCTGGACAGTCATCGCTGATCGTTCACCGGCCGGTCATCGACAGGGCTGGACGGCGCACCCACGAGAGCCTTAACGTTCGTTAGTTCACGTCCACCCATCGTGGAGGCCCCATGCGCCCGCGCCGCACCCTCGCCGCGCTCGCGACCGCCGCCGTCACCCTTACGGCGATCGCTGTCGCACCCACCGCGGCCAGCGCCGCGCCCACCGACCTGTTCATCTCCGAATACGTCGAGGGGTCGTCCAACAACAAGGCCGTCGAGCTGTACAACGGCACCGGCGCCCCGGTCGACCTGGCCGCCGGGGGCTACCAGCTCCAGCTCTTCTTCAACGGCGCCACCACCTCGACGAACGTGGCCCTGACCGGGACCGTCGCCGCCGGTGACGTGTTCGTCTTCGCCGCCTCGTCGGCCGGCCCGGCGATCCTCGCCCAGGCCGACCAGACGTACTCCGGTTCGCTGTTCAACGGCGACGACGCGGTCGTGCTGCGCAAGGGTGCCGCGGTGGTCGACTCCCTCGGCCAGGTCGGCGTCGACCCGGGCACCGAGTGGGGCAGCGGGCTGACCAGCACTGCGGACAACACGCTGCGCCGCCTGCCCTCGGTGACGGCCGGCGACACCGACCCGGCGGACCCGTTCGACCCGGCCGCGCAGTGGGCCGGCTTCGCCACCGACACGTTCGACGGGCTGGGCAGCCACACCGTCGGCGGCGGCCCGGCCGACCAGCCGCCCACGGTGGCCTGCGGCGGCGCGCTGACGCTGTCGGCGGGCGCCACCGCGACCCGTGAGGTCACCGCTACCGACGCCGACGACACGGTCACCGACCTGGCTGTCACCTCGGTCGTGCCGGTGCCGGCGAGCGGCTCGATCAGCCGTACCGCGTTCACCCCGGCGGCAGCGGACGGCGGCACGGCCACCGCGACGCTCACCGCCACCGGCCTGCCGGCCGGCGGCTACGCGGTCACAGTGACCTCCACCGACGACGAGGGCGACACAGCCACCTGCACGCTCACCGTGCAGGCCACGAGCGTGCTGTCGATCGGCGAGGTGCAGGGCCGCACCGCGGACGACGAGGACGGTCGCACCGACCGGTCGCCGCTCGCGCCGGCCAGCGGCAACGGCACCAGCTCCACGCTGTACGACGTACGCGGCGTCATCACCGGCATGTCGCTGACCCGCAGTTCGGCCGGGGCCGACCAGTGGGGCTTCTACCTCCAGAGCCGGCTCGGCACCGAGGACGGCGACCCGCTGACCTCCGACGGCCTGTTCGTCTTCATGGGCTCGTTCACCACGCTGATCGGCGGGTACGCCCCGGCCGTCGGTGACGAGGTCGTACTGCGCGGGCGGGTCTCCGAGTACTTCGACCAGACCCAGCTCTCCGGCGCCTCGCTGGTCCGCAAGCTCGACTCCGGCCTCGACGTGGACACCGTCGTCCGGGTCGACGACGCGACCCCGCCGGCCGAGGCGGCCGCCGCCGACCTGTTCTGGGAGCGGCACGAGGGCGAGCGGATGCGGGTACGCGCCGGCAGCGGCGTCTCCGCGCCCCGGCACATTTACTCCTCCACCGCCGACTCCGAGATCTACGTGCTGGACCGCGAGGACCCGATCATGAAGCGGTCCGACCCGTACGCCCGCCGGGTGTTCCGGGACGCCCACCCGCTCGACGACATCCCCGGAACGCTCTTCGACAACGGCAACAACCAGCGGATCCTGCTGGGTGCCGGCGGCGTGAAGGCGACCGCCGGTGATTCCCGGGCGCTGCTGCCCGAGGCGCGCACCTTCGACACGCTCACCGAGGACGCCTACGGCTCCGTCTCGTACGCGTTCAGCAAGTACAGCGTGCAGCCCGAGCAGCTCACCCTGACCGGTGGCACGGACCCGGCCGGGAACCACCCGCCGCAGCCGGCCGACCGCGGCAGTGAGGTCGCGATCGCCACCTACAACGTGGAGAACCTGTACGACTACCGGGACGATCCGTTCGACGGCTGCGACTTCGCCGGCAACACCGGCTGTCCCGGCGTCAGCCCGCCGTTCGACTACGTGCCGGCGAGCCCGGAGGCATACGCCGCCAAGCTGGCCGTGCAGGCCCGGCAGATCGTCAACTCGCTGCACAGCCCGGATCTGATCCTGGTGCAGGAGGCCGAGGACCAGGACATCTGCTCGGTGGTCGACGGCGCCCTCGCCTGCGGCGACGCCAACAACGCCGACGGCGCGCCGGACACGGTGCAGGAGTTGGCGCTGGCCATCGCGGCGAACGGCGGCCCGGCCTACGCCGCCGCGTACGACCGGACCGGTGCGGACGCCCGGGGCATCGCCTCGGCGTTCCTGTACCGCACCGACCGGCTGACGCTGGCCCAGGCGACCGCCGCGGACCCGCTGCTGGGCTCCGCCCCGACCGTCCAGTACCGCTCGGCGGCGCTGCCGTCGAACGCCGAGGTCCAGAACCCGAAGGCGTTCAACGCGGTGCTGCCGGCCGACGTGGACCGGTCGACCGGGGTGGACGGCAGCAACGTCTACACCCGCGCGGCGCAGGTGGCCCGGTTCACAGTGAAGGCCGCGCCCGGATCGAGTGAGCGGTTCACGCTCTGGGCGGTCGCCAACCACTTCTCGTCCGGTCCGGACAGCCGGGTCGGGCAGCGCCGGGAACAGGCCGCGTACGGGGCGGCGATCGTCCGGGCGGTCGAGGCGAGCGACCCGGACGCCCGGGTGGTCTACGGCGGCGACCTGAACGTCTTCCCCCGCCCGGACGATCCGATCGCCACCGCACAGAACCCGACCCCGTCGGACCAGCTCGCCCCGCTGTACGACGCCGGGCTGCACAACCTCTGGGACGACCTGGTGGCGGACGCGCCCGCGTCGGCGTACTCGTACACCTTCAGCGGTCAGGCGCAGACGCTTGACAACCTCTTCGTCAACGACCCGATGCACAAGGACCTGGTGCAGGTACGGACGGCGCACGTCAACGCCGACTACCCCACCGACGCGCCGGAGCTGGGTGACCGGGGCGCCAGCGACCACGACCCGCAGGTGGCCCGGTTCCGGTCGCGCGCCTCGCTGCGGGTGGCGGACACCTCGATCACCGAGGGCGACAAGGGCACCCGCGCGATGACGTTCACCGTCAGCGTGTCCCGCCCGCTCTCCGAACCGGCCCTGATCTGCGCGGCCACCTACGGCGGCACCGCCCTGGCCGGGTCGGACTACGACCCGTACGTGGGCTGCCGGCTGCTGGCCGCGGGCCGGACCTTCCTGGAGTTCCCGGTCACCGTGCGCGGCGACCGCAGACGCGAGGCGGACGAGAAGCTCACGCTGTACGTGGGCGGGGTGCCGGGCCTGCGGCTCGTCGACCCCTCCGGCGTCGGAACGATCCTGAACGACGACTGAGCGGTGTGCCGCGCGGCGGCCCGTCGATTCGCTCATGGGCGGATGGGCGGGCCGCCGCGGTATCCGCACCGCTGCGGGTCGGGCGGGGGCGGCACGTTCCGGTACTTGGCCACCCGTACCTCCCACTGGCTGCGGCGGCGCAGCCAGTCCCGGACCTCCCGGTTGCGATAGAAGGTTTCCGGCGGGCGGGCCAGCCCGTACCGGTCGGCCCACCACTCCCCCGGCTCCGGGTCGGTGACCACGTCGAGGTGGGACGGGTACCGCCGGTCCGCGCCGTCCCGCAGGTCGGCCCGGTCGCGCATGGGCTTGAGCACCCGGCCGGCCTCGTCGACGACCACGAGCCGGAAGCCGGCCGTGCCCACGATGCGCGACAGCATGGCCAGGCTCGGCGTCAGGCTGCCCGCCTCGATACGCCCGATCGTGCTCGGATGGACCCGGGCGAACCGGGCCAGCTCACGTTGGCTGGCGTCGCCCCGGCGGCGCACCGCCCGGACGATCCCCGGCGCCGGGAACGGCACGTCGAACGGCTCGGTGAGCAGCGCCGGCCCGTCGTCTCCCGCCGCCGCGGCGGGCACGCCGGGTGCGGCGGGCACGCCGGGTGCGGCGCAGGCTCCGGTGCCCGTGCCCGTGCCCGTGCCCGCGCCTGTGGCGGTGGCGGTGGCGGTGCCGCTACGGGCGCCCGTGGCGGTACCGGTCGCGGCGGACGCCTCCGGCTCGGTGTCGGCGATGTCTGTCACGCCGCCCACGGTCCCGTCCCCCGCACCGACCGGGCAACCCCGCTCCCCGCCCCTGTGGAAAACCCGGGACGCGGCGTCCAACTCCGCCTGACAGCGACCACTAGAACATACAGAGAGTGACACTTACTCGACGTTAAGAGCCACCGCCAAAGCGATAGACCCAGCCGCAGCATAAAACCGACCTAAGCGGACACAATGCCCACGACCCCCGGAGCAGTGATAACCACCAGGGCAGACTTTGCTCTGCAGCCACCGCGGCAGCGCTCACGTTTCGTGACCGTTGCGCCCATGGCTGCAGAGCAAAGTCGGCGAGGGGTCGGGTGTGGTGCCACCCGAAAAGACACGCTGAGTCACTGCCTTGGGCTGTGGACAGCGCGCGGCGACCAACAACGAAAAGGCGAAACCGGAGAACTCCGCGAGCGGCGGTCAGTAGCGCTCGCGCAGCAGCCGGGCTGCCTCGACGGCCCAGTAGGTGAGGATGATCTGGGCGCCGGCCCGGCGAATCGAGGTGAGCGTCTCCAGCATCACCCGCTCCCGGTCGATCCAGCCGTTCGCGGCGGCGGCCTCGACCATCGCGTACTCGCCGGAGACCTGGTAGGCGGCGACCGGGACGTTCACCGCGGCCCGGACCGCCGACACCACGTCGAGGTAGGGCAGCGCCGGCTTGACCATCACCATGTCGGCGCCCTCGGCCACGTCCAGCTCGACCTCGCGCAGCGACTCCCGCAGGTTCGCCGGGTCCTGCTGGTAGGTGCGCCGGTCGCCCTCCAGCGCCGACTCCACCGCGTCGCGGAACGGGCCGTAGAAGGCGGAGGCGTACTTCACCGCGTACGCGAGCACCGAGACGTCCTGGTGCCCGGCGGCGTCGAGCGCCTTGCGGACCACGCCGACCTGGCCGTCCATCATCCCGGAGGGCCCGACCACGTGGACCCCGGCGGCGGCCTGGGCCACCGCCATGTCGGCGTACGCGGCGAGCGTGGCGTCGTTGTCGACCCCGCCCTCGGGGGTGAGCAGGCCGCAGTGCCCGTGCGAGGTGAACTCGTCCAGGCACAGGTCGCTCATCACCACTGTCGAGTCACCGACCTCGGCGATCACGTCCCGAATAGCGGTGTTGAGCACGCCGGCCGGGTCGAGGCCACCGGAGCCGGTCTCGTCCCGCGTCGCCGGCACCCCGAACAGCATGATCCCGCCGACCCCGGCCTGGACCGCCTCGGCGGCGGCCTTGCGCAGCGAGTCCCGGGAGTGCTGGAGCACCCCCGGGAGCGACGCGATCGCCCTCGGCTCGGTCAGCCCCTCCTTGACGAACATCGGCACGACCAGCTCGGCCGGGTCGACGCGGGTCTCGGAGACCAGCCGCCGCACGGCCGCGTTGCTGCGCAGCCGGCGGGGCCGGATCTCGGGGTACGGCATGACGGGGCCTCCTGTCAGCGGAACCGCAGGGCCGTCGGGCCCTGCACCTTGGAGCCCCGGCGCTGCTTCGCCGGCATGGCGGCGAGCTTCTCCCGCAGCTCGACGGCGTAGGCGGCGAGCGCCTCCACCAGGTCGGGCACCGAGGCGTGCGGCGGCTGCACGTCGACGCGCAGGCCGAACTCGGTGGCCGTCTCCGCCGTCTTGGGCCCGATCACTGCAACAACCGTCCGCGCGTGCGGCTTCCCGGCGATACCGACGAGGTTCCGCACGGTGGACGACGAGGTGAACAGCACCGCGTCGAACCCGCCCGACTTGATCGCGTCGCGGATCTCGGCGGGCGGCGGGGCGGCGCGCACGGTGCGGTACGCGGTCACGTCGTCGACCTCCCAGCCGCGCTCGGTGAGGCCGGCGGCCAGCGTCTCGGTGGCGATGTCGGCGCGCGGAAGCAGCACCCGGCCGACCGGGTCGAGGATCTCGTCGTGCGGCGAGAACTCGGCCAGCAGGCCCTCGGACGACTGCTCCCCGGAGGGGATCAGCTCGGGCTGGATGCCGAAGGCGCGGACCGCCTCGGCGGTGGCGTCACCGATGCAGGCGATCTTCACGCCGCCGAAGTGGCGGGCGTCGAGGCCGTGCTCGGCGAACTTCTCCCACACCGCCCGGACCGCGTTCACCGAGGTGAAGATCACCCAGGCGTACCGGCCGTCGACCAGGCCCTTTACCGCCCGCTCCATCTGCGCCGGGGTGCGCGGCGGCTCGACCGCGATGGTCGGCACCTCGCACGGGATCGCCCCGTACGCGCGCAGCCGTGCGCTCATCACGCCGGCCTGCTCCTTGGTGCGGGGCACCAGCACCTTCCAGCCGTACAGCGGGCGGTTCTCCCACCAGCTCAGCTTGTCGCGGTCGGTGACGGCCGCGCCGACGGTGAGCACCACCCGGCCGGTGAAGCCGAGCGCCGCCGCGACGAAGGAGTCGACCGTCGACGTGGTGGTGTACTGCGTCTCGCCGGTGCCGTCGCCGGTCACCCCGACCGGGGTGGTGCCGTCGACCCCGGCGGCCAGCAGGCCGTCCCGGACGGCGGCCAGGTCACCGGCGTCCACGGCGAGCGCCAGCGAGCCCCGGCCCACGGCCGTGGCTAGCGCCTCGAAGTCCAGCGCGGTGACGTCCTCGACGTCGGCGGCGGTGCGTACGCCCGGCAGCGGGACGCCCGCGTAGGTGGCCACGCCCTCGGCCTGGCCGACGCCCGGCACCACCTCGAAGTGCGCGGCGGTACGAGCGACCGCCTGCACCTCCTTGACCACCGAGTCGTGGCCGAACGGGTCACCGGCGACGAGGTGCACGGCGTTCTGCCCGGACCGGGCCGCGGAGATCAGCACCTTCGCCACGTCCCCCGGCACGCCCTCGGCAGGGCTGAACTCGGCGTCGGGCCGGGCCTGGGCGCGGACGTGCGCCAGGAGCGACTCGGGTACGCCCCGGTCGTAGACCACCTGGTCGGCCTCGACCAGGGCGTCCAGCGCCCGGCGGGTCAGCAGGCCCGGGTCGCCGGGTCCAGCCCCGACGAATGCGATCTGGCCGACGGGCTTACGGGTGCGGGTCATTCTGTGCTCCCAAGTTGCTGGGTCCCCGGGCCGGCCTGAGCGTCCTGGCCGAGGATCGAGTCGGCGCCGAGTTCGAGGAGTTCGGCGGCGAGTGCCTTGCCGATCTCCGCCGCGTCGGCGGGCGTTCCGGTGCGGGACAGCCGGAGGTCACGGGTACCGTCCGGGCTGATCACCGCACCGCGCAGGTAGATCTCCTGATTCACGTCGCCCTCGTCGGTGGGCTCGCCTTCGGCGAGGACGGCGTACGCGGCCACGGGTGCGCTGCACCCTGCCTCCAGGGTGGCCAGCAGCGCCCGCTCCGCGGTGATCGCGGCGCGGGACGGTTCGTCGTCGAGCAGCGCGAGCAGCTCGATCACGTCCTGGTCGTCGGCCCGGCACTCGACGGCCAGCGCACCCTGGGCGGGCGCGGGCAGCATGAGCATCGGGTCGAGCGTCTCGGTGATGACGTCGGCACGGCCGATCCGGTTGAGCCCGGCGCGGGCCAGCACGACGGCGTCGAGGTCGGCGTCCGGGCCGAGCACCCGGGCCACCCGGGTGTCGATGTTGCCCCGGATCGGGGTGACCTCCAGCTGCATGCCCAGCGCGTGCAGCTGGGCGATCCGGCGCAGCGCGCCGGTGCCGACGCGGGCGCCGGGTGGCAGCTCGGCGAGCGTACGGCCGTTCGTCGCCACCAGCGCGTCGCGCGGGTCCTGCCGGGGCGGCACGGCCGCGACGTGCAGGCCGGGCGCCGCCGCGGTGGGCAGGTCCTTGTACGAGTGGACGGCGAAGTCGATCTCACCGGCGGTCAGCGCGTCGCGCAGCGCGGAGACGAACACACCGACGCCGAGCCGCTGGACCGGGGCGGTGGACCTGTCGCCTGCGGTCACCACCTCGACCAGCTCGACCGGGCGGCCGGTGGCCGCGGTGAGGGCCTCGGCGACGTGGCCGGACTGGGCCATCGCCAGGGCGCTGCCCCGGGTACCGAGGCGAAGGGGGGCGGTCATCGCGCACCTCCGGTGGGCGGGACGTCGGCGGCGTCGAACGACGGCCGGCCGTCGAGGTCGGTGGTGACCACGTCGGGGACGGTGTCGACCGGGGACGTCTGCGGGACGTCCAGGTCGAACAGTTCGCGCAGCAGCGCCGCGTACTGGTCGCCGCCGGGCTCGGCGGCGAGCTGGCGGACCCGTACGGTCGGCTGGTGCAGCAGCCGCTGCACGACCCGGTGCACGGTGCGGGCCACCTCGGCGCGCTGGTCCTCGCTGAGGTCGGGGCGGCGCTGGCCGAGCCGGCGCAGCTCGGCGGTGACGACGTCCTCGGCCCGGCCGCGCAGGGCGGCCACCGTCGGCGCGACGTCGGCGCCGCGCAGCCAGCTCAGGAACGCCTCGACCTCGTCGGCCACGATCCGGCCCACCTCGGCGGCGTCGGCCGCGGCCGGTCCGTCGGCGAGCACGGTGACCATCCGGTCGATGTCGATCACCTCGACGCCGGGCAGCTCGGCGACGCCGGGCTCGACGTCGCGCGGAACGGCCAGGTCGAGCAGGATCAGCGGCCCCCGGTCGGCGTCCCGGCGGGCCAGCGCCCGGGTCACCACGTCGCGGGTGAGCACCGGCTCGGTGGCGGCGGTGGCGGCCACCACGACGTCGACGGCGGCGAGCGCGGTGATCAGCTCTGCCATCGGCACGGCGGCGGCGCCGTACGACTCGGCGAGCCGGACGGCACGGGCGGCGCCCCGGTTCGTCACGGTGAGCGGGCCGGCGCCCAGCCGGGACAGCGTGGCCACGCCCAGCGAGCCCATCGCGCCCGCGCCGACCACCATGGCGGGCCGGCCGGCCAGGTCGCCGTCGAGCAGGTCGGCGGCGAGGTCGAGGGCTGCGGTGACGACGCTCTGCCCGGCCCGGTCGATGTTGGTCTCGGCGTGTGCGCGCTTGCCGACCCGCAGCGCCTGCTGCATCAGCTCGTGCAGCAGCCGCCCGGCCGAGTCGGCGCCACCGGCCCAGTGGTACGCGTCGCGGAGCTGGCCGAGGATCTGCGCCTCGCCCACCACCATCGAGTCGAGCCCGGCGGCCACCCGGAAGACGTGGTCCACGGCGGCGGCGTCGTAGTGCACGTAGAGGTGCGGGGCGAGCGCCGACGGCTGGCAGCCGGCCTGGTCGGCCAGGACCGCGCAGATGTCACCGAGCCCGCCGTGGAACCCGGAGACGGCGGCGTAGACCTCCACCCGGTTGCAGGTGGAGACCAGGACGGCCTCGGCCACGTACGGCTGGGCGATCAGGCGGTCGAGCGTGCGGGTGAGATCGGCGGGCGGGACGGCCAGCTGTTCCAGGGTGGCGACCGGGGCGGTGCGGTAGGACGCGCCGACGACGAGCAGTTTCACGTGCCGATCGCCTCCTGGGTCTCGGTTGTCGCGAGTCCGCCGGGCAGGGCGGTGAGGGCGGACCCGCCCGTGGCGGGGAGCGCGGTCAGCGATGCCTTGCGGTGCTCGTGGAAGGACAGGATCTGCAGCTCGATGGCGAGGTCGACCTTGCGCACGTCGACCCCGTCCGGAACCGAGAGTACGCACGGCGCGAAGTTGAGGATGCTCGTCACGCCGACGGCGACCAACTGGTCGGCGACCGCCTGGGCGGCCGGGGCGGGGGTGGCGATGACGCCGATCGAGATCGAATCCTCGGCGACGATGGCGGGCAGTTCGTCGACGTGCCGTACGACCAGGCCGTTGATCTCCTCGCCGACGCGGGACCGGTCGGCGTCGAGCAGTGCGGCGATGCGGAATCCGCGGTTGGCGAAGCCGTCGTAGCCGGCCAGGGCGTGACCGAGGTTACCCACGCCGACGAGCGCGACGGCCCGGCACTGGGTGAGTCCGAGCACCGAGGAGATCTGGTCGATCAGCAGCGCGACGTCGTAGCCGACGCCCCGGGTGCCGTACGAGCCGAGGTGGGACAGGTCCTTGCGGAGCTTCGCGGAGTTGACGCCGACGGCGTTCGCGAGGCCCTCGCTGGACACCGTCTCGTGCCCGGAGTCGGCGAGCGCGTGCAGCGCACGCAGGTATTCCGGAAGCCGGGACACGGTCGCCTCGGGCAGGTCCGGAAGCGCCGGTATGGCACCGGTGCGATCGGGCGCGCCTGGTTGACGGTGCTGGCTCATGAGACTCCGTGCGGTGCGATCCTCGACCAGCGACGGGGGCCGGTCGTTTCGGGACTCCCGCTGGCGACCGAGATTGCCGGCTGTGCTAGCAGGGCGCGTCGAAACTACAGAGTAGGTGTTTGTGAAGGGGTGCACAAATCGCGATCTTGAAAGCTCGCGACGCGCCTTCACCTGCCCCTCCATTCCCGCAAGATCGATCAACCGCGTCCGTCGGCGGCGTGTGGCGATTATTGCTCAATCCAGACTTCTCTGACCAATCGCACGGGCCCTGTAGCGCTCCGTGACCGGCGTGGCGAGGCGAGTCTCACGTTTTCGAGTAGGGAGAACCCCACCCCGAAGAGGCCAGCGTGCGGGATGGGTCGGCGGCTCACGCGCCCATAGCCTCGAACCATGACCGCCATACCGCTGAACGCGCCCACCCCGCTGTCCCCCGTCCGGGGGCTCCTGCACCGCCTCGCCCGTGACACCACCTACGTGCTCGTGGGCCTCCCGTTGGCGATCGTCGGGTTCGTGCTGGCAGTGGTGGGGATCGCACTCAGCGCCGGATTGCTGGTGACCACGCTCGGCCTGCCGATCCTCGCCGGCTTCCTCTACGCGGCCCGAGGGCTGGCCGACATCGAGCGGCTCCGGCTCGCCGGCGTGCTGGACCGGCCCCGGGTACGCCCGGTCTACCGCACGCCGGAGCCGGGCGCCGGGTTCTGGCGCCGGGTCTTCACCCCGATCCGGGACGCGCAGTCGTGGCTCGACCTGCTGCACGCGTTCGTCCGGCTGCTGGTGGCGGCGCCCACATTCGTGCTGCTGGTGGTCTGGTGGGTGCTGGCCCTGGGCGGCACGCTCTACGTCACATACGACTGGGCGATCCCGCGTGGCGCGAGTGACCAGGACCTGAGCCAGCTCCTCGGGATGGGCGACGGCGCCGGGGCGCGGATCACGCTGAACACCGCGATCGGCCTGTTCGCCCTGTTCACCCTCCCGCTGGTGGCGCGCGGTTGCGCCCGGCTCGAGGCCGGGCTGGCGTACTCGCTGCTCACCGGCGTGGCCGAGATGCGGCAGCGGATCATCACGCTGGAGGAGCAGAAGCGGGCCGCCGCCTCGGCCGAGGCGGTCGCGCTGCGCCGGCTGGAGCGCGACATCCACGACGGCCCGCAGCAGCGGCTGGTCCGGCTCGCCATGGACCTCGGCCGGGCCCGCCACCAGCTCGCCGCCGACCCGGAGGCCGCCCGGCAGACGATCGACGAGGCGGTCGCGCAGACCCGGGAGACGCTGGACGAGCTGCGTGCCCTGTCCCGGGGCATCGCACCGCCGATCCTGGTCGACCGGGGCCTGCCCAGCGCGCTCGCCGCACTCGCGGCCCGCGCCCTGGTACCCACCGAGCTGACGGTGGACGACGACCTGGGCACCGCCGCCGGACGGCTCGACCCGGGGCTGGAGAGCACCGCGTACTTCGTGGTGGCCGAGGCCTTGACGAACGTCTCGAAGCACAGCCGGGCGACCGCCTGCCGGGTGGAGGTCACCCGGAAGGTGGGCCGGCTGGAGATCACCGTCACCGACGACGGCGCGGGCGGCGCGCACCTGGCCAAGGGGCACGGACTCAGCGGCATCGCCGACCGGGTCCGGGCGGCGGGCGGCACGCTCGAGGTGGACAGCCCGGCCGGCGGCCCGACCCGGATCCACGCCGAACTGCCGAGGTGAACCGGGCCGCCGTGCGGTGACGCGGCGCCCGGTATCCGGGTCGCCGGGCGGGTGCCGGGTCCAGGCGTGATAGACACCGGACCCATGCGGGTGGTGATCGCGGACGATGCCGTACTGCTCCGGGAGGGGCTGGTCCGGCTGCTGACCGAGTACGGGCACGAGGTGGTGGCGGCCGTCGGTGACGGTGACGCGCTGGTGGAGGCGGTGGTGGCGCACCGGCCCGACGTCTCGGTGGTGGACGTGCGGATGCCGCCGTCACACACCGACGAGGGCCTGCGCGCCGCGGTGGAGGTCCGCCGCCGGGTGCCGGGCACGCCGATCCTGGTGCTGTCCCAGTACGTCGAGGTGTCGTACGCCGACGACCTGCTGGACACCGCGGGCGGGAGCGGCGGCGGAATCGGCTACCTGCTCAAGGACCGGGTCGCCGCGATCGACGAGTTCCTGGACGGCCTGGCCCGGGTAGCCGCCGGCGGCACCGTGCTCGACCCGGAGGTGATCAGCCAGCTGCTGGTCCGGCGGCGGCGCGACGACCCGCTCGGATCGCTGACCCCGCGCGAGCGCGAGGTGCTGGCGCTGATGGCCGAGGGACGCTCGAACACCGCCATCGCGCGGGCGCTCGTGGTGAGTGACGGCGCGGTCGAGAAGCACGTTCGCAACATCTTCACCAAGCTCGACCTGCCCCCGGACGCGACCACCCACCACCGCCGCGTCCTGGCCGTCCTGGCCCACCTGCGCGCCTGACCGGGCCGGTCAGGTCAGCGTGCGGGCCAGTGTCACCGCGTCGGTGAGCGTGTCGGCGGCCGGGTGGCCGCTGCCGCGCAGCCGGTCCGGGTCGGAGAGGCCGCCGGTGTAGAGGACGCAGCGCGCGCCGACCGAGGCGGCCGCGTCGGCGTCGTCGAGCGAGTCGCCGATCAGCACCACCTCCTGCCCGCCCAGCCCCAGCTCGGCCAGGTGCTTCTCCAGCCACTCGGCCTTGTGCCCGCCGCCGACCGTGGCGCGCAGCCCGTCCACCCGGCGGAAGTGCGGGGTCAGCCCGTACGTGTGCACGGTCGGCACCAGCTCGTCGTGGAACCACATGGACAGCAGCGACTGGCTGCCCTCCCACGCCTCGATCGCGGCGGTGGCGTCGGCGGCCAGGGCGCAGGTGGTGAGCCCGGCCCGGTACGCGTCGTGGAAGACCCGGTCGAGCACGCCGAAGGCGTCGGCGTCGACGGCCCGGCCGAGCATCTCGGCGTAGTAGTCGGCGATCGGCCGCCGGAACCGTACCCGGTGCTCGGCCGCGGTGACCGCCGGCCCGCCGGCGCGGGCGAAGGCCACGTTGGTGGCCCGGACCACCAGGTCGAGGTCGTCGAGGAGCGTTCCGTTCCAGTCCCACACGAGGTGGCGTCGCATACCCGTCACCCGAGCACTCTAAGGCTAGAGCTGCGGCGTGGTCAGATCGCGCAGCAGCCGGTCCTCCTCGACCCGCCAGTAGCCGTGCTCCTTGCCGTCGAGCAGCACCACCGGCAGCCGGTCGCCGTAGTCGCGCTCCATCTCCAGGTCTCCGGTGACGTCCCGCTCCACCCAGCGGTCGCCGGTGACCGCCACCACCCGGTCCAGCGCGGCCTTGGCGTCGTCGCACAGGTGGCAGCCGGGCCGGGTGATCAGGATGAGCCTCGGGTCGCTGGACATCGGATACCTCCGTGCGGATCTCGGTCGGCGCCGGCGACGGCACCGGGGGGCGCCGGGCGCAGCTCGGTCCTGTGTACCTTCCCGATCGCCGAGCACGGCAGGCCGTCGGCGAACTCGACTGCGGTCGGGCACGTGAACCCGGCCAGGTTACGCGCGCGGTGGGCGAGCAGGTCCGCCGCCGTCACCGGCGGGCCGGCCGCCCGGACCACGTACGCCCGCACAGTCTCGCCGGTTCGCGGGTGCGGCACGCCCAGGACGGCCGACTCGGCCACGCCGGGGTGCGCCCGGACGCGTGGAACAGCGGTGGCGCGAGCCCGGACACGCCCGCCGGGTCCCCCGCATGGGACTGCAATTGCCGTAGCGTGGGATTCCCCGCCACGGGACGAGGATCTCCACGGATGTCCGGCGGTCAGCCCGAGGTGAGCCGTCCGCACCGCCCCGCGACACGCCGAGTGAAAAGAAAATCGGCTCCGACCAGGGCTTTCCACTGCAGACCAGGTTCCGGCGCGAAAGTCAATCGCCCGCGACGGACAACCGGTCCGCCATGTGTGCGACCTGGCGGGAAATACTTCCGCTCTGTGTAACGGACTTGCCACGCGTGGGTGACGTTGGCCCTATCATCACTCGGGTCGGCTCACCCCATTTGCCGTGAGTCGACACCCCTCAGCCCGAGGAGGCCCCCGTGCCGTTGAGCGCATTGGACCAGCACCTCAAGGGGATCTGCCGCGCGTCGGCACGTCCCGACCCGGCCGTGCCCGACCGGGTGCCGCCCGGTCCTCCGGCGCGGTCGTCGTCCGCTCGGACCGGGGAGGCACAGTGACCACCTTCGGTTACGCCGAACGACCATCCGGTGTCACCGGCCCGGCCCAGCGCAACCCGCTCAACGAGCGCGCGGACCCCGGCGCCCGGGGCGCCGACGGCCAGCTCGCGGTCCGCGGCGAGGGATGGCGGGTACGCAGCCGCGCGCACCACACCAACGAGGCGCCACCCAGGCCCGCGGCGCCCGGCGGCAACGCGAAGCCCGCGACCGGCCGCCTGGGCAGCCCGACCCGCCCGACCATGCCGGCTCAGGCGCGCCGCGGCGACGCGGCGACCGGGAGTGAGCCGTCCGCCGCCGAGACCGCCATCCTGCCGGCGGTGACCACCGGCGACACCGCCGTCCTGCCCGCCGTGCCGGCCACCGCGCCCGCCACCGGATTCCCCAGCCGCCCCGACCCGTCCGACCCGGCGACCGAGGTGTGGACGCTCGTCGAGCGCGCGCAGGCCGGCGAGTCCGAGGCGTTCGGACTGATCTACGACAGGTACGTGGACACCGTCTTCCGGTTCGTCTACTTCCGGGTCGGCAACCGCCAGCTCGCCGAGGACCTCACCTCCGACACGTTCCTGCGGGCGCTCAAGCGGATCGGCAGCTTCACCTGGCAGGGGCGCGACCTCGGCGCCTGGCTGGTCACCATCGCCCGCAACCTGGTCGCCGACCACTTCAAGTCCGGACGCTACCGGCTGGAGGTCACCACCGGTGACGTCCTGGACGCCGACCGGGAGGACCGCGGGCCGGAGGGCAGCCCGGAGGCGGCGGTGGTGGAGCACATCACGAACGTCGCCCTTCTCACCGCCGTCAAGCAGCTCAACCCGGAGCAGCAGGAGTGCATAGTGCTGCGGTTCCTCCAGGGCTTCTCGGTGGCCGAGACGGCCCGCTCCATGGGCAAGAACGAGGGCGCCATCAAGGCCCTCCAGTACCGGGCGGTCCGGGCGCTGGCCCGGCTGCTGCCCGACGGCTTCCACTCCTGACCTGGCGCACCCGCCCGGCGCACGGACGCCGGGGGTGTCGCATGCCCGACGTGCCCCGCTCGCCCCTCACTCCCGGTGATTTCTTCCGCCGCCCCGCCCGTAACCGGCGACCGGCGCGGTCCGTTTCTCCGGGTGCGACCAGTGGTTGTCCCGGCGTCCCCCGGGCCACCCGGTCCGGCGGGTCAGGTCGGCCGTCCCGGTCGGCCCTGGGCCACACGCTGCCACCGGTCGCTGGTGACGACGACGGCCGTCCGGCCGTGACCAGCGAGAGGGGGTGCCGCGGTGGACAGCGACCTCTTCTCCCGTCGGCGAGCCGAGCGCTTCGCGCAACTCCTCGACGAGGCAAACGGCGGACGCCGGCACCACGTCCGGTCCAGGGCGGACGGTGAACTCACCGCGCTCGTCGAGGTGAGCCGCCGGCTCACCGCCGACCGGCCCGACGTCGACGTGGACGCCGAGTTCCGTACCGGCCTGCGGGCGATGCTCGTGGCCACCGCCGAGCGCGAGGGCGTCGGCGCCCCGGCCAAGACCGCCACCGGGGTACGCGGCGCGCTGCTGCCCGCCATCACCGGCCGCCGGGCGCGGGCGCGGGGCGCGATCCTGGTCGGCGTGGCCGCCGGGGCCATCGCCCTCTCCGGCATCTCCGCCGCGAGCGAGAACGCGCTGCCCGGCGACGCCCTGTACGGCATGAAGCGCTCCACCGAGCGCGCCCAGCTCGCGCTCGCCAGCTCGGACATCGGCCGCGGACAGCTCTTCCTCGACTTCGCCCGCACCCGGCTCGACGAGGCCTCCTCGGTGCGCGACGACCGGCTCGGCTTCAGCGCCGTCCTGGACGACATGGACGCGGACACCCGCCAGGGCGTACGCCTGCTGACCACTGTCGCCGCGCAGCGCTCCGACCCGACGGCGCTGGACGCGGTGGACACCTTCCTGGCCGGCCAGCGCCAGGTGGTCAGCGGCCTGCTCGACCGGCCCGACCACGCCGACCGTGAGCGCACCCGCCGCTCGCTGGCGCTGCTCGACGCGGCGGGCAAGCGCACCGACGCGCTCCGCGAGGCGATCGCCTGCGGGCTGCCCGCGCCGCAGGCCAGCGACACGCTCGGGCCCGCTCCGGCCGCCTGCCCGGCCGACCGCTGAGCGGCGGACGCCTACCGCGCCACACTTCTCCCGGCGGACACCCGGCCGTCACAGCCTGCCGGATACGCTCGACGAGGAGGTCGCACGCCGTCGTCGAGGCAGGGAGGTCACCGTGGCCGGGAGCCGGAAGGTGACCGTCAGCACCGACGCGCACGGGCACACGGCGGGCTGGTCGGAGACCCCGTCGGCACCGGCGACCACCGTCGCGCCCGACCCGGCCGCCGCCGCGTTCTTCGACGTGGACAACACGATGATGCAGGGCGCCTCGATCTACTGGTTCGCCCGCGGGCTGGCCGCCCGGAAGTACTTCACCGCCGGTGACCTGGCCCGGTTCGCCTGGCAGCAGGCCCGGTTCCGGCTGCTCGCCACCGAGCACGCGGGCGACATGTCGCAGGCCAAGGAGACGGCGCTCGCCTTCGTCCAGGGCTGGCGGGTGGACGACATCGAACGTCTCGCCGACGAGATCTTCGACGAGCTGATGGCGCCGCGCATCTGGGCCGGCACCCGCCGCCTGGCCCAGCGTCACCTCGACGCCGGCGAGCGGGTCTGGCTGGTCAGCGCCGCCCCGGTGGAGATCGGCCGGGTGATCGCGGCCCGGCTCGGCCTGACCGGCGCGATCGGCACTGTGGCCGAGGTGGTCGACGGCGCGTACACCGGACGGCTGGTCGGCGACCTGATGCACGGGCCGGCGAAGGCCGACGCGGTCATCCAGCTCGCCGCCGTGGAAGGGCTGGACCTGGCCCGGTGCGCCGCCTACAGCGACTCGGCGAACGACCTGCCGATGCTCTCCGCGGTCGGCCGCGCGGTGGCGGTCAACCCCGATCCCGCGCTGCTGCGGCAGGCCCGTGAGCGGGGCTGGGACGTGCGCGACTTCCGCACCGGGCGCCGCGCCGTACGCATCGCCGTGCCCTCCACCGCCGCCGCCGGGCTGCTCGCCGGCGCGGTCACTGCCGGCCTCGCGCTGCACCGGCGCCGCCACCGCGACGCCTGAACCCGCGCGCCCGGCTCAGGGGCCGAACGGGTCGGGGCGCCGTTCGAGCAGCTTGTGCAGCGTCTGCTGGATCGTCTCCCGCACCTGGTCGGCGAGGTTGAACACCACGAGCGGGTCGTCCGCCGCGTCACGCAGGTGCGCGGTCGGGATCGGCGGGCAGAACTCGATCAGCCACTTGCTCGGCAGCGGCACCATGCCCAGCGGCCCCAGCCAGGGGAACGTCGGCGTGACCGGGAAGTACGGCAGTTTGAGCAGCCTAGCCAGCGGTTTGATGTCGGCGAGCATCGGATAGATCTCCTCGCCGCCCACGATCGCCACCGGCACGATCGGCGTGCCGGTGCGCAGCGCGGCGGAGACGAACCCGCCCCGGCCGAAGCGCTGGAGCTTGTAGCGGTCGGCGTAGAGCTTGCCGACGCCCTTGAAGCCCTCCGGGAACACGCCCACCAGTTCCCCGTTGCCGAGCAGCCGCTCCGCGTCCGGGCTGCACGCGACGGTGCCGCCGGTCTTGCGCGCGATCCCGGAGACGACGGGCATCCGGAAGACCAGGTCGGCGCCGAGTAGCCGCAGGTAGCGGTGCGTCGGATGCCGGTCGTGCAGCGCCGTGGAGAGGATCAGCGCGTCGAGCGCCACAGTGCCGGAGTGGTTGCCCACGACCAGGCCGGCGCCCTCGGCGGGCACGTGCTCGACGCCGGTGACCTCGGTGCGGAACCAGTCCCGGTAGAGCAGCCGGACCAGCGGGTGGACCACCACGTCGGTCAGGTCGGCGTCGAAGCCGAACTCGTCCACCTCGTAGTCGCCGGCCAGCCGCCGCCGCAGGAACGCCAGCCCCTTGGCCACCCTGCGGTCCCATTGGTCCCCCGGCCGGTCGGCCACGGCCGGCCCGGACGGGGTGGCTTCGGCGGGCACGTCGTCCCCGGCCGGTGCCGCGTCCGCGACGGACTGCTGCGCCTCGGTGACCGCCTTCTTCGCCACGGTCTTCTTCGCGACCGTCTTCTTCGCCGGCTGGTGGGCCCCGGCCGGACCGGCCACCGCCGGGTCCGGCGGCGCGGCCGGGCGGACGGACGGCGCGGTCACCCGCCGGTGTCCGTTGCGCCGCGCCGGCTCCGCGCCCGGATCCGGCACCTCCAGCGGTACGTCGTAGCGCGCGTCACGCCGCTCGTCCGGGCTGCTCACGAACGCTCCCGTAGGGTCGAGCGGACCTGCCTGATGCTCTCCAGCACCAACTGCTCGGCGGCGGCCAACTGGTCCCGGGTGACCACGACGCCGCCGTGGTGGGCGCGGATGAAGTCGTCGAACGCGGCGGCGGTGGAGCGGGGCGTGAAGCCGTACTCCCGCTCCAGTCGGCTGGTGTCCACCACCCGACCGTGCACGAAGAGGTCCACCTGATCCAAGCCGTACCGGCCGAAGCCCAGACTGCGGGCGATCGCGGCGACCCCGGCCAGTCCCGGTTCCAGCACCGGCACCGCCACCCGGCCGGCCCGGCGGATGGCCTGTGACAACGAAAGCACCCCCGGCCCGGCGACGTTGTAGGTGCCCGGGTGGTCCTCGGCGACGGACCGGTGCAGCACCTCCAGCGCGTCGTCGAAGTGCAGGAACTGCAGGCGCGGGTCGCGGCCGAAGACGGTGGGCACCACTGGCTGGGAGAAGTAGCGGGTGAGCGTGGTGTCGGCGGCGTACCCGATGAACGGCGCGAATCGCAGCACCGTCGCGGTGACGTCGGGCCGGCGGCGGCGGAACCCGCGGACGTACCCCTCGATGTCGAGGATGTCGCGGCCGAAACCGCCGCGCGGCACCTCGCGCGGCTCGGTCTCCTCGGTGAAGACGGCCGGATCGCGGAACGACACCCCGTACGCGGCGGTGGACGAGCGGACCACGAGCTTGCGCAGCCGGGGCGCGCGCTGCGCGGCCGCGAGCAACTGCATGGTGCCGATGACGTTCTGTTCCTTCATCCCCGCCCGGCCGCCCTGCTGCGGGTCGGGGGCGGTGACAAGCGCCAGGTGCACCACCGTGTCGACGTCGAGGTCGAGCAGGAGGCCACCGAGCGAGTCGAGGTCCAGGCGGATCCGTTCGACGTCGGAGAGCAGGTCGGCCAGCTCGGGGTTGGGCGGCGACGGATCGACCCCGATGACGCGCTCGATCCGCTCGTCGGCGGCGAGCCGGGCGGCCACGTGGGCGCCGAGCCAGCGACCGACCCCGGTCACGACGACGACCCCCGGGGCACCGGAGGTGTCACCGGGGGTCATGTCGTGCGCCTAGCGCGGCAGGCGGGATCGAGCCGGGACGTCCACGGCCTGATCACCTGAGCCTCCGAGGGTCGACATTTGGCAAGTGGTGCCGGGTGCCGGGCCGGAGCCCGGCCCCGGTCACTTGCCGAGACGGCGACGCTGGACGCGGGTCTTGCGCAGCAGCTTGCGGTGCTTCTTCTTAGCCATGCGCTTACGGCGCTTCTTGACCACCGAGCCCATACGACAGCCTTTCGATGCAACGTGCGGGGCGGACCGGCGGACACCACCACGGGGTGGTGCCCTGACCGCTTGCGGACAACGGACCGGACCAGCGTGGTGGGCAGGGCACACCAGAGGGCGATCACGGTCGTGGCCCAGCCTAACCGGAGTGCGTCAGCAGGACCAACGCGCCCCCGTCGATGCCCCTTTCGTCGCACTCCGCGGACCGGGCCGCCGAGGGCTCAGGCGGACTCCTGGAAGGCACCCCGGAGGTATTCGTGCACGGCGTGCTCGGGCACCCGGAACGACCGGCCGACCCGCACCGCGGTCAGCTCACCGCTGTGCACGAGACGGTAGACGGTCATCTTGGAGACCCGCATGACCGTCGCCACCTCGGCGACGGTCAGGAACCTGACATCCGACAGTCGTGCGTCGGACTGCGACCCGGCCATGGCTCACCGACCCATTCCCGTGCCCGGCGCGTGCCACCGGGCAGGTGCTTCCGCCTCGACGAGCGACGCGCGTGTAACCAGTACGGTAGCGGGACGGCTGTGACCTGCGCGATCCCTTCCACCCTTTGATCATGGCGAGACGGTCGTTCACCCGATGTCCACCAGGGCTTTTTCGCCCGGACGGGTGCCTCGTCCGAATCCGCCGCCGACACGCGCCGTCTACTCGGCGCGCAGCGCCACCACCGGGTCGAGCCGTCCGGCCCGCTGCGCCGGCACCACGCCGAAGAGGATGCCGACCGCCGCGGAGACGCCGAACGCCAGCGCCAGCGACCACCAGGTGATCGCCGCCGGGATCGGCGAGAACGCGTCCACGAGCAGCGCGGTGCCCACGCCCAGCGCCATCCCGGCCAGGCCGCCGACCGAGGTGAGCAGCACCGCCTCCAGCAGGAACTGCACGCCGATGTCGCGGGGCCGGGCGCCCACCGCCTTGCGCAGCCCGATCTCGCGGGTCCGTTCGCGTACCGAGACCAGCATGATGTTGGAGACGCCGACGCCGCCGACCAGCAGCGAGATGCCCGCGATGGCGGCCAGCACGCCGGTCAGGACGCCCAGGATGTCGCCGAGCACACCGAGGATCTGCCGCTGGGTGACGGCGCTGAACTCGGTGTCCGGGTGCCGGCGGGTCAGCTCCGCGACGATCCGGTCGCCGAGTTCGTCGATCCGTTCCCGGTCCGGCGCCTTCACCGCGATGCCGTCGATGCGCTGCGTGCCCCACAGCCGTTGCGCCGCCGTCACCGGTACGTGCACCTCGTCGTCCCGGTCCACGCCGAGGCTCTGCCCGAGCGGGGCGAAGACGCCGATCACCCGGAACCGCACGCCGGCCAGCGTGACCTGCTGGCCGAGCGGGTCACGGTCGGGAAAGAGCGCCCGCGCCACCGAGTCGCCGAGCACCGCCACCCGGCGGCTGGTGTCCACGTCCGCCCCGGTGAGGTAGCGGCCGCGCGACAGCGACCGGGTGAACACCGACGGGGTGGTCTCCAGCACGCCCTGCACGGTGGTGAAGTCGGACCGGTTGCCGGCCCGCGCGGTCGCGCCGGAGGCCACCGTGACGGCGACCCGGCCGGGGTCGCCGACCACCCGGGAGACCGCGTCGGCGTCGCCGAGGTCCAGCGGCGACACCACCGGCGCGTTGCCCACCTCGATCCGGCCCGGCACCACCAGCAGCAGGTTCGAGCCGAGCCCTTCGACCTGCTGCTCCACCTGCTGTTTCGTGCCGGTGCCGATGGCCACCAAGATCACCACCGAGGCGACCCCGATGATCACCCCGAGCATGGTGAGCAGGCTGCGCAGCCGGTTGGCCCGCAACGCGTCCGATGCCACCCGCCACGCCTCGGCAAGTCTCATCCGGCGTCCTCGGAGTCGCGCGGGCGGCCCTCGGCCGGCAGGTGCTTCCCGGCTCGCGGAAGGCGCCCGGTGGCACCGGCGGCGCCACCGGGGCCACCGGGCGGGTGCCCCGGGCCGCTTCCGGACGCGGACCGGGGCTCCGCGCTGGGAGCGGGGTCCAGTGTCGCAGGTCCGCCGGATCCGTCCGACGGCGGTCGATCATGAGCGCTGTCGGAGCGGATCAGCCCGTCCCGCACCGCTATCCGCCGACGCGCCCGGGCGGCCACCTCCTGGTCGTGGGTCACCATCACCAGCGCCACCCCGGACTCGGCGTTCAGCTGTTCCAACAGCTCCAGCACCGCCTCGCCGGTGGCGCTGTCCAGGTTGCCGGTGGGCTCGTCGGCGAGCAGCACCGCCGGTTCGGTCACAAGCGCCCGGGCGATCGCCACCCGCTGCTGCTCGCCGCCGGAGAGCTGGTTGGGCCGGTGGTGCAGCCGGTGACCGAGCCCCACCCGGCCCAGCACCGCCGCCGCCCGCTCCCGCCGCTGCCGCGCCCCGACACCCCGGTAGACCAGCGGCAACGCCACGTTGTCCACTGCCGACGTACGGGCCAGCAGGTGGAACGCCTGGAACACGAAACCGATCGTCTCGTTGCGCAGCGTCGCCAGTTCCGGGGCGGTGAGCGTGGTGACGTCCCGGCCACCGATCACCAGCCGGCCGCCGCTGGGCCGGTCCAGCCCGCCGAGCAGGTGCATGAGCGTCGACTTGCCCGAGCCGGACGGCCCGATCACCGCCACGTACTCGCCCTGATCGATGGTGAGCGACACCCCGCGCAGCGCGGACACCGACACCCCGTCCAGCTCGTACGTGCGCGAGACGTCGACCGCCTCGATCGCCGGTACGGTCACGGCAGCTCCTGGCCGTCGCGCACCTGGTCGGCGCCGCGCACCACCACCCGGTCACCGGCCCGTACGCCGTCGACGATCTGCACCAGGTCCTGCCCCTGCACGCCGACCGTAACCGGCACCCGGTCGGCCCGGCCGTCGCGCAGCACCCAGACCGCGTCCCGCCCGTCGGCGGAGAACACCGCCGACGCCGGCACCGCCACCGCGTCGGCCGCCTCCCGCACCCGCAGCCGCACCACGGCGTTCATGCCGGGGCGGGGCGCCGGAGCGGCCTCGGCCTCACCGAGGCGGCCGGCGCCCAGGTCGAGCCGGACCCGGTAGGTGACGCCACCCCGGGCCGAACTGCTGGGCAGCACGTCGACCGACCGCACCGTCGCGTCGTACGTCGCGCCGGTCACCGCGTCCAGCTCGACCGACGCGGGCACCCCGGCCCGGACCAGCAGCACGTCGGTCTCGTCCACCTCGGCGAGCAGGCCGAGCCGGCCGATGTCCACGACCGTGAGCACCGGGGTCCCAGCGGTGACCCGGCCACCGGCCGGGATCGCGTCGTCCACCCCCGGTGGCGGGCCGCTCTGCCCGCCCGTGCCGAGCGCCGACGGGTCGAGACCGGGCACCGCCGCGCCACCCGCCGCACCGAGCAGCCCGGCCAGGTCGGCCGGGGCCGCCCGGGTGCCGCCCGGCTGCACCACACCGGCGATCGGCGCGCGCAACGTCAACGCGTCCACAGTCGCCTTCGCCAGGTCGTACGCCTGCTGGGCCTGGAGTCGTTGCGCGGCCGACAGCGCGCCGACGGCGCTGTTCAGGCCGGCGACCCCGCGCTGCACCTGGGCGACCGCCCGGTCGGCGGCGCGGGCGGCCGACTCGTACTGCCGCTGCGCCGACTGGACCTGGAGCAGCAGCGCGGCGCGCACCTGCGGGTCGCCGACCTTGCCGGCGGCGGCGCGGGCGGCGGCGAACGCCTCGTCGGCGGCCCGGTCGGTGCCGCGCCGGCTGCCGCCCAGGTCGCCCGTGCCGGCACCCCGCCCGGCGCGCTTCGCCGCACGCAGCGCGTCCCGCGCCTTCGCCAGGCGGTCCCGGGCCGACGGCGAGTCGATCACCGCGAGCACCTGCCCCCGGCTCACCCGCTGCCCCGGCTGGACGCGCAGGCGGGTGAGCGTGCCGTCGGCGGGTGCGGTGAGGGTCGCCGCGGCTCGCGCGGTGACCGTGGCCGGAGCATCGATCACCTCGCTCACCGGCGCGCGGGAGACCTGGGCGACTGCCACCGCCGGGGCGTCGTCGCCGCAGGACGCGGCGGTCGTGCCGGTCAGCGCGACAACGGCGAGCACCGCGGTGACGAGACGGGGGCGGCGGGCCGCGGGCAGCCGCGGCGAGGAAGTGCGGACCACCCGGCCCATGCTACGACCCGTCGACAGGTGTCGACGTGTCAGCCGACGACGCCGCGCACGTAGGCCACGCAGTCGTCGTGCAGCATCGACCACGGGTCGCCGAACACCTCGTCGGCGGCCTGCGCCGGGGGCCGGCCCTGGTGGACCACGGCCCGGTAGAAGTCCAGCATCCGCTGCTCGCCGTACCTGTCGACCAGATGGCGTACGGCCAGGTAGCCCACGCCGTAGGCGCCGCCGACCCGATCGTCGCTGGCGTCGTCGGCGGGCGCCACCGCGTCCAGCCGCCCGGACCACCCGCCGCGCAGCAGCTTCCGCACCTCGGCCAGGCCGTCGTAGCGCTGCACGGGCTGACCGTCGGCCCCGGCGTACTCGGCCAGCCCTTCCACCAGCCACCAGTCCGCGCGGTCGGCATAGCCCCGGTCGGGCAGCGAGGCGGCATGGGTCAGCTCGTGCCGGAGCAGGTCGTCGATGCCGGCCGGGGTGACGATCGGGGCGTTGAGCACGACGTCGTGCCGTCCCCCACCGACGCCCACCGCGTACCCGGCGGTCCACTTCGGCCGGCCGCCGCCGTACCAGCGCTGCCACTCGCCCTTCCCGGCGTAATAGACGAGATACCGGTCCGGCGGGGCGCCGCCGACCGCGTAACGGTCCGCGGCCCGGGCGGCGGTCTCGGCCTGGGCGAGCAGGCCGGGCAGCCGGCGCCGCTGGGCGGGCGTGGTGGCCACCACGACCCGCTTGCCGACCGCCACCGCGAGGTCACTCACCTGCCACGGGCGCGCGCCCGTCGGGTCCGTGGCGGACGGGTCCACGGCGGCCAGCCGGGGCTCCTCCCCTGCCAGCCGCCAGCGCGTGCCCAGCTCCACTGTGCTCGGCGCGCAGTCCGGCACCACGAAGCAGTAGCCGACCGTGACCACGAACCGCCACTCCCCCGGCTTCCCGTCGACCGCCGCCGGCACCCCGTCGGCCGACGACCGCCAGGTGGTGACGCGCAGCGCCCGCAGCGCCTCGTACCGGCGGGTCAGCGCCGGCCGGGCGGCCGGTTCGGCGACCGTGAGGAAACCGGCCCGGTCCGCGCCGACGAGCGCGGCGGCCTGCCGGTCCAGCAGCGCGAGCATCCGCTCGCCGAGCCGCCGCTGCGCCGCCGTGCCCGGGTCGTCCTTCGCGGCCGTCCGCCCGGCCGCGTCCGGCGCCGACTCCCGCAGGAGTACGCCGGGCACCGCGCCCGCCACCAGGCCGAGCGCGAGTCCGAGCGCGGTCCAGAGCGGCCACCGCCGCCGTCCTTGCACGGCCCTCGGGCCCGGCTGCGCCGGCGGTACGGGGTACGGCACCGGAACGGTGACGGGGTGCGACGGTGACGCCGGGTCCGGCGCCGGGGCGGGGATGCCGGCGGCGGCGCCGACCTCGGCGCGGGGTTTGTCGGCGTCGGCGTCGGCCGCGGGGGCGGTGGGACGAGGCGAGTCGCCGTCCGTCGTCCGGCCGGGAGGCTGCTCGTCGCCGTCGGTCACCGGCGAAGGGTACGACCAATCGGGCGTTCCGGGAAAGAGTCACGCGCCGTTGCGCCGCGCCCCGAGATCTCGCGCCGGTCAGGAGGCAGGCGGCCTGGACGGCGAGCTTGGCCGGGTCGGGCGACGTCACCGCGGCACGCGGCGAGCAGCAGCGCCTTCATCGGTTCTCCCAGGAGCGGTAGGCACGGTCCAGGCCGGCGACGAGCTCCCCGAAGGAACGGTCGGTGTCGCGGGGGAGCCCGAAGCCGCCCGCCGCCTCCAAGGCGACGAAGCCGTGCACGGCGGCCCGGAACATCCGGATGGCGTCGACTGCGGCGTCGCCGTCGAGGCCGTACCCGAGCAGGATGGCGCGGATCGCGCCGACCGCGCGCTCCCCGGCGGCCAGGTGGTCCGGGTCGGCCGGGTCGGGGGCGCGCTGGGCCGCCGGGTAGCGGCCGGGGTGCCGCCGCGCGTACTTCCGGTAGGCGGCGGCGACGGCGCGCAGAGCGTCGCCACCGGAGCGACCGGCGGCGGCGGCCGTGAGCACGTCGGCGATCTCGGCGGTGGCGAGCACGGCCAGCTTCTGGTGCAACGCCTCCACGCCCCGGACGTGCTTGTAGAGGCTCGGCAGCGCGACGCCGAGCCGGGCCGCGAGCGCGGCAAGGGTCAGCCGCTCGTAGCCGACCTCGTCGGCGAGCGCGGCGGCCTCCCGCACCACTGTCGCCGGGGTCAGGCCCGCCCTAGGCACGCCCGGTCACCGCCAGGAACTCGACCAGGTCGGCGGCGGTGGCGTCGGGCTGGTCGGCGTGCGGATAGTGCCCGGAGTCGGCGATCATCCGGGCCTCGGCGACGGCGAACAGCCGCCGCGCGGCCCGTGCCTCGGCGCCCGGGTCGGGGAAGTCCGGGTCCTTCGTGCCCATCAGCACCAGCACCGGCCGGCGTACCTCGGGTGCCCGCGCGGTCCAGTGCGGGTCGGCGGGCGCGATCACCCCGCGCACCGCGGCCATCCGGCCGCGCAGCCTGGTGACCAGTTCCTTCCGGTACGCGGCGTCGTCCGCCGGCCGCCCGCACGGGAACAGCGTGCGGTGGAACAGCCCGAACAGCCGAGGGCTGCGCAGTACTGCCGCCTGCGCGACACGCATCAGCGGATTCAGTTTCGGGGTGCCGACGAACGCGCCGACCTGCACGATGCCGCTGACCAGTTCCGGCGCCTCGGCGGCGGCGAAGACCACAGCGGCGGCGCTGGACGAGCTGCCGACGAGCGTGGCCGGCCCGCCGCCGAGCGCCCGCACCACGGCGAGCAGGTCGCCACCGACGTGCTCGGGGGCGTACGTGGGCCAGTGCGGACTGGAGTCGCCGTGGCCACGTACGTCGACCGACGCGACCCGGTGACCGGCCGCGACCAGGCGGGGCGTCAGGTGCCGGAAGGCGGCCCGGTTCTCCCCCATGCCGTGCGAGAGGACCACGAGCGGCCCCGTTCCGTGCACCTCGTACGCGATGATGCCGCCGTCCCGCGCCACTTGGCTAAGTATCATAGCCAATAAGCTAATGCTGTTAGCTTTGGCCGTCAAGAAGCGTCCCGGGACGAAGACAGGCCGGCGGGACCAGAGGTCTCCGCCGGCCTGTCTCGGGACAGACGAGGGGTGTCAGGCCCGCTTCACTTCTTCGACAGCACCGCGCGGCCGAAGAACGCCAGGTTGGCCGGGCGCTCCGCGAGCCGGCGCATCAGATAGCCGTACCACTGGTCGCCGTAGGGGACGTACGTCCGCACCGTGTAACCCTCGCCGACCAGGCGCTGCTGCTCCTCCGGGCGGATGCCGTAGAGCATCTGGAACTCGAACCGGGCCGGGTCGCGGTCGAACCAGCGTGCCCGGTCCTCCCCGATCGCGATCAGCCGCGGGTCGTGCGTGGCCAGCATGGGATAGCCGTCGCCGGACATCAACACGTTCATGCAGCGCACGTACGACCTGTCCACCTCGCGGGCGGACTGGAACGCCACCGACTCCGGCTCCTTGTACGCGCCCTTGCACAACCGCACCCGCGACCCGGCCGAGGCCAGCTCCCGGCAGTCCGACTCGGTCCGCCGCAGGTACGCCTGGAGCACCGCGCCGGTCGACGGGTGGTCCTTGCGCAGCTTGGCCAGCACGTCCAGCGTCGAGTCGGTGGTGGTGTGGTCCTCCATGTCCAGCGTGACGGTGGTGCCCGCCGCGTCGGCCGCCGCGCAGATCGCCCGCGCGTTGTCGTACGCCAACTGCTCGTCGAACATCTGGCCCAGCGCGGACAGCTTCACGCTGACCTCGGCGGCCGGGGTGAGCCCCGCGGCGGCGAGCCGGCGCAGCAGCCTCAGGTATTCGTCCCGGGTGGCGTTCGCCTGCTCGGGGGTGGTGGTGTCCTCGCCCAGGTAGTCGAGGGTGACCGCTTGGCCGTCGGCGACCAGCTCGCGGGTGGCGCGCAGCGCGTCGTCGGTGGCGGCGCCGGCGACGAACCGGCGGACGACGTCCCGGGTGAACGGGGCCGTCGCGACGAGCCGTTCCACCTGGGAGGACCGGGAGGCGGCGAGGATGACGGAACGGAGCATGAGCCGAGCGTAACGCTCATCACCGGACCTCCGCCGGGTACGTCCGAGGCCCGCCCCGCACCCTCCTCCGGCCTGGGCCGGGCACCCCCGGCTGGCGGGGATCGGCTACAACGTTCACGTGGATCGACGACACCCCCGGCGCCGGCTCCGCTCGGCCTCCGTGCAGCTCGGCGCGCTGACCGCGCTGGCCCTCGCGCTCTCCGGCTGCAACAACGGTTACGACGACGACGATGACGACTGCGCGCTCGGCCCGGCCGGCGGGGGCGGCGACGTCGTCGCCGTCGCCCAGCGCGTGCCGGCGGCGACGGCCACCACCGGCGCGCGCGGCGAGTCGCTCCCGACGACCGCCGCGCTGCCCGAGCGCGGCGGCTTCGGCACCCACCTCGCCTCCTGCGGCGGCTGACGTGCGTCGCGAGGCGAGCAAACCGCGCCCCGGCTGGGACGAGACCATCCGGGCCCAGGGCCTGGTGTACGTCGACACCGAGCTGCCCGACGGCGAGATCATGTCGTACTGGGACGAGACGGCGGCGTACGCGTTCACGCTCGACGAGGTGCTCCGGCTGGAGGAGGCCACCGAGGAACTGCACCGGATGTCGGTGGCCGCCGCCGAGCACGTGGTGACCCGCAACCGGTACGCCGAGTTCGGCATCCCCGAGTGGGCCGCCGAGGCGGTCGCCCGCTCGCTCCGGGAGTCCCCGCCGACGCTCTACGGCCGGTTCGACCTCTGGTACGACGGCAGCGGGCCGCCCAAGATGCTGGAGTACAACGCCGACACCCCTACCGCGCTGGTCGAGGCGAGCATCGTGCAGTGGTACTGGCTGGAGCACACCCGCCCGGATGCGGACCAGTGGAACAGCCTGCACGAACGCCTCGTCGGCGCCTGGGCCAAGATCGGAGCCGGGCTGCACGAGCCGCGGGCGCACGTGCTCTGGTCCTCCGAGGAGGAGTCGGGCGAGGACCAGATCACCGCGGGTTACCTGGCCGAGACGGCCCGCCAGGCCGGGCTGGACGTGACGCTCATGCCGATCCAGCGGGTCGGCTGGGACGGGCGACGCTTCGTCGACGCCGACGACCGGCCGATCACCACCTGCTTCAAGCTCTACCCCTGGGAGTGGATGCTGGCCGAGCCGTACGGGCGGCCGGCGCTCGACCCGGGTACGCCCACCACCTGGATCGAACCGGCTTGGAAGCTGCTGCTGTCGAACAAGGCGCTGCTCGCCGTGCTCTGGGAGCTGTACCCGGGACACGACTACCTGCTGCCCGCGTACCTCGACTCACCACGCGGCATGACCGAGTACGTGGCCAAGCCGCTGCTCGGTCGCGAAGGCGGATCAGTACGCATCGTGACCGGCGACACGGAGATCACCAACCCGGGGATCTACGGCGAGGAGGGCTTCTGCTTCCAGGAGTTCCGCGCGTTGCCCGAGTTCGAGGGCAACCGGACGGTGCTGGGTAGCTGGATCGTGGACGGCGAGTCGGCCGGCGCAGGCGTGCGTGAAAGCGAAAGCCTCATCACCGACGGTTACGCGCGGTTCCTGCCCCACTACATCGACGCGCCGCGTCTGCCCTGAGTCGTCTACCGTTGGTGTCGTGAACTTCGACGCGTACGCCCGGACCGGGGTCGAGCTCGTCAACGCCCGGCTGGACGACCTCGACGGTCTGCGGGCCGTCTTCTCGGACGAGCAGGGCTGGATGCGCGAGGAGGTCGCCGAACGGGACCTCGCGATCTTCCGGCGGGCGCAGAAGCGCCTCCGGGACGTCTTCGAGTACGGCACCTCGGGCCGGGACAACGAGGCGGTGGCGGAGCTGAACGCGCTGCTGGAGGCGTTCCCGGTGCAGCCGCGCATCTCCGGCCACGACTCCTCCGACTGGCACATGCACGTGACCAGCCGGGGCGCGTCGGTCTCGTCCGAATACCTGGCGGGCGCGGTCTGGGGCCTGTCGGTGTGGCTGTGCGAGTACGGCAGCGCCCGCTTCGGGGTCTGCGCCGACGACCGCTGCGGCAACGTCTACCTGGACACCTCGTCCAACTGCTGCCGGCGGTTCTGCTCCGAGCGCTGCGCCACCCGCTCCCACGTGGCGGCGCACCGGGCCCGCAAGCGGGCCGCTGTCGGCGAGCAGGCCGTACCGGCGCAGCCGCTGTCCCCGGTGAGCTGACCCGCCGCCTGATCGGGGCGGCGCGTCCCGATCAGGCGTCCACGGGCGAGGGCGCGGTCAGGTTGGCCCGGGCGAACTCCAGCGACTCCCGCAGGTCCGCCTCGCGGACCGCGCGGCTCTTCGCGCCCCGGGTGGTCACCTCCACCGCTACCGAGCCGGTGAAGCCCCGCCCGGCGAGCGAGCGCAGCATCTCCGCGCAGGGCTGGCCACCGCGGCCGGGCACCAGGTGCTCGTCGCGCCCCTCGCCGGTGCCGTCGCCCAGGTGCACGTGCGCCAGCCGGGAACCCATCCGATCGGCCATCGCCAACGCGTCGCTGTGCGAGGCCGCGCAGTGCGACAGGTCAAGCGTGTACGAGGCGTACTCGATCTCGGTCGGATCCCAGCCCGGCGCGTACGGGACGAACTGCCGCCCGGCCATCCGCACCGGGTACATGTTCTCCACCCCGAAGTGCAGCCCACCGAACTGCCCGGCGATGGTGTCGAGCCCGTCGGCGAAGGTACGCGCGTAGTCACGCTGCCAGGTGAACGGCGGGTGCACCACGACCGTCGGGGCCTCCAGCGTCTCGGCCAGCTCGGCGGCCTTGCGCAGCCGCTCCCACGGGTCGGGGCTCCACACCCGCTGGGTGACGAGCAGGCAGGGGGCGTGCACCGACAGCACCGGTACGCCGTAGTGCTCGGCGAGGCCGCGCAGCGCGCCCGCGTCCTGGCTGACCGGGTCGGTCCAGACCATCACTTCGAGGCCGTCGTAGCCGAGTTCGGCGGCGAGCTGGAACGCCGCCGCGGTCCGTTCGGGAAAGACCGAGGACGTGGACAGGAGCACCGGAACGCGGGAAGTCACGCTTTCGAGCGTAGCCCCAACCGCCAGCAAGCATCGGGACGAGCAACCGCAAAGCTACCCAGAGCGCTCGTACGGTCACATCGGCGCGAGCTGATCGAGCCGACGCAGGATCACACCCTCCCGTAGCGCCCACGGGCAGATGTCCACGCAGTCGACGTCGAGCCGGCGCATCACCGCCTCGGCCACCACCGCGCCCGCGAGGAGCTGGTGCGCCCGCTGCGCGCTCACCCCTTCCAGCCCGGGCAACTGGGCCGGTGGGATGTGCCGGACGAACCCGAGCACCTGCCTCAGGCCGGTACGGGTCAGGCTGCGCCGAGCCCACAGGCCCGCGCCCGAGGGCGCGGCGCCGGCCAGCCGGGCCAGCGTGCGGAACGTCTTCGAGGTGGCGACCGGCCGATCCCAGCCCACCGCTGTCAACTGCTCCACCACCGGGTCGAGCTGCGCGTCCACGTACGCCCGCAGTTGCTCCACGGCCTCGGCCGACGGCGGCGCCGCACCGGCCGGATCGACGGCGAGCCGCTCCCGGCTGAGCCGCCCCGCGCCGAGCGGCAGCGAGATCGCCACATCCGGGTGCTCGTCGATGCCGGCGGCCAGCTCCAGCGAGCCGCCACCGATGTCCATCGCCAGCAGCCGGCCGGCCGACCAGCCGAACCACCGCCGCACCGCCAGGAACGTCATCCGCGCCTCGTCCGCGCCGGAGAGCACCTCCAGGCGTACGCCCGTCTCGTCGCGGACGCGGGCCAGCACGTCGGCGGCGTTCGTGGCTTCGCGGACCGCGCTCGTGGCGAACGCCAGCAGATCCTCGGCGCCCAGCCCGTCGGCCGCCGCCCGGGCCATGCCGACCGCCTTGACCAGGCCGTCCGCGCCGCCGACGGTGAGCGCGCCGTCCGGCCCGATCTGCTCGGCCAGCCGCAGCACCACCTTCTCCGAGTGCGCCGGCCAGGGATGCGCGCCGTGGTGGGCGTCCACCACCAGCAGGTGCACCGTGTTGGAACCGACGTCGAGGACACCCAGTCGCATGGGGAAGACCCTAGGGCCAACACGTTTCGTCGGCTCGACGGCCGGGCGGGGTCACCGCGCGTACGCTGGTCCGAGTGACAGGGCAGATCGAGCTTCACGTGCTGGTGGACGACCCCGCGGACCCGCGCAGCCGCGAGGTCGGGCTGGACTTCCCCCGGGAGTGGATCGAGTTCGTCGACCCGGCCGACCCGAAGCACGTCGTCCGCGCCGACCTCACCTGGCTGCTGTCCCGCTGGACGTGCATCTTCGGCCAGGGCTGCCACGGCATCGTGGCCGGGCGGGCCGCCGACGGGTGCTGCTCGCACGGCGCGTTCTTCACCGACTCCGACGACGAGAAGCGGGTCCGGGCGGCCGTGAAGCGGCTGACGCCGCAGACGTGGCAGCACTTCCGGCGCGGGTTCAAGAACTGGACCGAGAACGACACCGTCGACGGCAAGACGCCGGCCCGGCGTACCGCCACCCGCGACGTGGACGCCCCGTGCGTGTTCCTCAACGACGCCGACTTCCCCGGTGGGGGCGGCTGCGCGCTGCACGCCCAGGCGCTGCGCGACGGGGTGCATCCGCTGGAGTACAAGCCGGACGTCTGCTGGCAGTTGCCGGTACGCCGCGACCAGGAGTGGCACAAGCGGCCGGACAACACGAAGGTGCTGATCTCCACGCTCGCCGAGTTCGACAGGCGCGGCTGGGGCGCGGGCGGGCACGACCTCGACTGGTGGTGCACGTCCTCCACCGACGCGCACGTCGGCGCCGAGCCGATGTACGTGTCGTACGGCCCGGAGCTGACCGCGCTGATCGGCGCGCCCGCGTACGCCAAGCTGGCCGAACTCTGCGCCGCCCGGCTGCGCCAGGGTCAGGTCGCCCCGCACCCGGCCAGCGAGTAGGGCTCCGCCCTTGCACGCTCCGGCGGCGACCCGACCCGTGTGAGTCCACCGTGGACGGGGTACCGGGCGGTGGTGGCGGTCGGCGAGGCGGTGGAGCTGTGGCGGTCGCGGCTGTGGCCCGGTGTCCTGCTCTCGGCGGGGTTGGCCGCGGGGTTGGCCGCGTTCGGGGTGTCGACCGATCGACCCGCCCTTTCGGTCTGGGCACGGCGGCCGCGGTGCCCGTGTGCTTCGCGGCGCTGCTGCGCAACGGTGGACTGCTCGCCGACGACGTCGGGCTGCTCGTGCGGCACCGTGGCCGCACGGTGCGCAGCTACCGGTGGGAGGAGATCCTCCAGGCAGGTCCGGTCTCGGTCGGCTTCAATCGGTTCGGTCTGGCGGTGCTGCCCGAGGGCGGCCCGTACGACGTTCCCGGCCCGAACCACGCCGTGGTAATCGGCCAGGTGTGGATGTGGAGGGGCCCGGACGGTCAGACCCGTGCCCGGCCCGGACATGCCGCCGGCCGGCACCCCGTCAGGGTGCCGGCCGGCGTGTGTGGTCTTACTTGGTCCAGTGCTGGGCGACGAGGTCGGCGGCCTGCTGCTCCCACTGGGCGTAGTGGTCCGGGTAGGCCGACACCTGGACGGTCTGGGCGGCCTTGGTCAGCGGCATGTCCCGCCAGCCGTCGACCTGCTTCAGGCCCTTCAGGAACGCCGTGGTCGAGTACTCGGGGTCGGTGATCTGCTCCACCGTGCCCCACCCGCTGGACGGCCGCTGCTGGAACAGGCCCTGCGAGTCATGGTCGTTACGGTCGCCGAGGTGGCCCAGGTTCTCCAGCTTCGACTCCTGCAACGCCGTGGCGATCGACACGACCGCGGCACGCTCGTCCATGCCGGCCTTCTTCGTCGCCGCGATGATCGCCTTCACATTCGCGGTCTGCTCGTCGTTCAGGTCGATGCGCGACTGCTCGCCCTGCACACCGTGCGGGATCAGCTTGTCGCCCTGCACGCTCACGCTCACCGGCTTCGCGGCGTGGGCGGTGGTGTCGGCCGCGTGGGCGGCGACGGGACCGGCGAACACACCACCGGTGAAAGCCAGACCAGCAATACCCAGGATGCTCTTCCGCAGAATCGTGTTCATGATGAGGGCTCCATTCGGGGGATCGACGCCCACACCGACGGGGGATCGGCGCGGGTGCGAGCACCGTCAGGCGCTCAGAAGAAGTCTTGGGGGATCTCGGCTGCTCGCGGAGGGCGCGGGGGCCTCGGCGCGGCGCCGGAAGCATGTCCAACGACCCGCGGCCCGGCGTCATTCCCGGGCGCCTCACGCCACCGGGGTGGCGCGGGTTCACGGCGTCGGAACCGAACTCAACGACCAGCAGCCCCGGGCTGTTCCCACACCCGGCGCCGCCGCCCTTGGGGGCGTGGCCTTGCTCGGTCGGTCACCCGGTTACAACGCCACCGGCCCGCCCACGATTCCGCCACCACAGTGCCGCTGGCCACCCCCGAACCGGACACCCGCCCCACACCTCCCACACACACCAGATGCAGCCGCCGTCCGGGCCGCCGCCGAGTGCATCCCCGCCGCGCCCAGCCCGGGCATCTCGCTCCACGCCCGTGATCAAGGAGTTTGCGGCACCTTCCGGGCGCCCACGAGACCACAACTCCTTGATCACCCCCGACGAGATCCTCCCGGGCACCCATCACAGGGTTGATCATGAAGTTGGCTGCGACAAAACGGGCACCCAGCGCCGCCAAGTTCATGATCGACACCCTCGGGCAGGGCGTGGCTGGACGGGAGCGAAGCGGCCGCCGACGGGCCACGCGAACGTCCCATTCGCGCGGTTTACGAGGCGCCAAAGTGCAAGATCGCGCACTCAGAGAACGCTAGGGCCTGTGTCGAATTCGGTCACAGCCATTCGTTGATGGCGGCGACGTGGACGGTGGCCTCGTAGCGCACGGCGAGTTTGTCGAAGCGGGTGGCCACGGCCCGGTGGCGTTTGAGGCGGTTGATGCCGCACTCCACGGCATGGCGCTGCTGGTACCGCTGCGGGTCGAAGGCCGGTGGCCGGCCGCCCTTCGACCCCTTCTTACGCCGGTTCGCGTCCTGGTCGGCCTTCGACGGGATCGTCGCGGCGATCCCACGGCGGCGCAGATAGCGGCGGTTGGCCTTCGACGTGTACGCCTTGTCGGCGAGGACCCGGTCCGGGCGGGTCCGGGGCCGGCCGCTACCGAGGCGGGGCACCCGGATCCCGTCGAGCACCGGGATGAACTGCGGGCTGTCCCCGCGCTGCCCGGCGGTCAACACGATCGACAACGGCTTCTGCCCCTGCTCACACGCCAGGTGCACCTTCGTGGTCAGGCCGCCCCGTGAGCGGCCGAGCGCATGATCGTCCGGTTCGACCGTGACCCCGCCCGGTGGCTCGGCCTGCAGATCCCCCTTTTACGCGCTCCAGCGGCGTGCTGATGCGCTCGGGCGACCGTCGAGTCCACGGACACGTCCCAGACGACGCGTCCGGCCCCGTCAGCCAGGGCCTGCAAGGCGGTCAGGATCTTCGCCCAGGTCCCATCCCGCTGCCAACGCCGGAACAGCGCGTACGCCGCAGCCCAGGACCCGTAGCACTCCGGGACGTCCCGCCACGGGCCACCGACCCGTATCCGCCACCGAATCCCATCAATGAGCTGCCGTTTCGTCCACATCGACGGCCGACCTGGCCTACGCCCCGGGGACAGCAACGGCTCCAGCGCCACCCACTGTGCGTCGGTCAGATCATGCCGCCTCGTCACCGCTAGGGTGTCCACGAGGTCTCCGGTGTTCGGGTTCTGCTTGGTCGCTGAACCAGATACCGGAGACCTCGCTACATCTCGAACACCGACACACCAAGATCCTCACCAGACAACTCAAGCCCTGACACCGACTTCGACACAGGCCCTAGGCGGGTTAGGGCGCCGAGAAACTCCCCCGAAGGCGGCTCGGGTCGCGATCTTGGAGTTGTGGACCTCGCGAAAGGCGCGTGACGGGGCTGATCCGGCGCCATAACTCCTTTGATCGACGAGGCCCGCCTACGGCTCGAACTTGTAGCCCAGGCCCCGGACCGTGACGATGTAGCGCGGCGCGGACGGCTCCGGCTCGATCTTGGAGCGCAGCCGCTTCACGTGCACGTCCAGCGTCTTGGTGTCGCCCACGTAGTCGGCGCCCCAGACCCGGTCGATCAGCTGCCCCCGGGTGAGCACCCGCCCGGCGTTGCGCAGCAGCAGCTCCAGCAGCTCGAACTCCTTGAGCGGGAGCTGCACCCCGGCGCCGCCGACTGTCACCACGTGCCGCTCGATGTCCATCCGCACCGGGCCGGCGGCGAGCGTCGGCGCACCCGTCTCGTTCGACTCGGCGCTCCGCCGGCGCAGCACCGCCCGGATGCGGGCGACCAGTTCACGGGGCGAGTACGGCTTGGTCACGTAGTCGTCGGCACCGATCTCCAGGCCGACCACCTTGTCGATCTCACTGTCCCGCGCGGTGACCATGATGATGGGCACGTGCGAGCGCTGGCGGAGCTGCCGGCAGACCTCGGTGCCGGACATCTCCGGCAACATCAGGTCGAGCAGCACGATGTCGGCACCGGTCCGGTCGAACTCGGTGAGGGCGGCGGGGCCCGTCGCGGCGACGGAGACCTCGAACCCCTCCTTGCGGAGCATGTAGGACAGGGCGTCGGAGAACGACTCCTCGTCCTCGACCACCAGTACGCGGCTCAACGGGTGTTTCCTTCCTGTGGTCAGACCTGCCGGAGCGCGGCCGGGCCGGCCTCGATCCCAGCGGAGGCGAGTGTCGTCTCCAGGTCGTCCGGGGGGCGTGCGGGCAGCCGGAGAGTGAACGTCGACCCCCCGCCAAGGGTGCTCGACACGTCGACCCGGCCGCCATGGTTGCTGGCGATGTGCTTGACGATGGCCAGGCCCAGGCCGGTGCCGCCGGTCGACCGGGAGCGGGCCTGGTCTGCCCGGTAGAAACGCTCGAAGATCCGGTCGACCTCGTTCGGGGCGATGCCGATGCCCTGGTCGGCCACGGCGATCTCGACGTGCTCCTCGGCGCCGGTCACTGTCACCCGGACCGTGGTGTCCTCGGCGGAATAGTTGATCGCGTTCTCCACCAGGTTCGCCACCGCCGTGGCGAGTTGGCTGTCGCTGCCGTACACGGTCAGGCCCCGCTGCCCGCCGACGGCGATTTCGACCCGGCGCGCGGTGGCCGCGGTGCGGGTGCGGTCGACGACCTCGGCGAGCACCCAGTCCACCGAGACCGGCTCGGGGGCGGGCTGCGGTTCGGCGCCCTGGAGGCGGGTCAGTTCCAGCAGCTCCTGCACCAAGCGGCCGAGCCGGGTCGACTCGTGCTGGATCCGCTCGGCGAACCGCCGCGCGGCGACCAGGTCCTCGGACAGGTCGGGCGCGCCGCCGGTGGCCGGCTCGGTGGCGTCGACGAGCGCCTCGGCGAGCAGTTGCAGCGCCCCGATCGGCGTCTTCAGCTCGTGGCTGACGTTCGCGACGAAGTCCCGGCGTACCCGCGCGAGACGGTGCGACTCGGTGACGTCGACCGCCTCGACCGAGACATAGCCGGAGCCCAGTCCCATCGCCCGCAGGTGCACGCCGAGCGGGTTGTCCCCACCGCCGTCGCGACCCCGCGGCAGGTCCAGCTCTATCTCGCGCCGCACGCCCGTGCGGCGGACCTGCCCGGCGAGGGTACGGATCAACGGGTGCGCCGCGATCGACCCCGGCGCCGCCCCGGCGCGGAGCAGACCCATCGCCCGGGCGGCCGGGTTCACCAGCACCGGCACGTCGTCCGGGCCGAGCACCACCACGCCGGCGCGCAGCGAGTCGATCGTCTTGCGGCCGAGCCCGGAGAGGCCCCCCTGCTGGTCGTCCGGAATCGTCGTCCTCCCTGCGTCACGGCTGGTCCCACCGCCCCCCGACGCCCGCCGGCGCCGCCATTCGTCAACCGGTCCGGACAGCATCGCCCCGGCGACCAGCCCGGTCACCAGCGCTACGGCCACCGCGATGGCCACCGTCCATTCCACCCGGCGATCGTAGGGTCATTGTTGACCCGGAGATCGGTCACAAAGGGACGAACCACTCTCGCTTTCGGCAAAGTTCACCTGCGGGCCCCGCGTCGTTCATCCGTGTTCACCCTGGTGCCGGCCGTTCGGCCTAGCGTGGGGCGCGCACATGCTTCTGCCGTACCCTCGGGGTCGCGGCACCGACCCCAGGAAGTGACGATGCGCGACGAGTTCCGGGCCGACCTGCAGATTGTCAGCCAGTTGCTGGTGGACATGGCCGAGGCGGTACGCGCGGCCATGCGCCAGGCCACGAAGGGGCTGCTCACCGCCGATCGGACGGCCGCCGAGACGGTGATCGCGCGGGACGCCGAGATCGACGACCTCTACCGGCACGTGGAGGAGCGGGTCTGTGACCTGCTGGCCCGGCAGGCGCCGGTGGCCTCCGACCTGCGGGCGATGATCACCGCGCTGCACGTGGCCGCCGATCTCGAACGGATGGGCGACCTGGCCGACCACGTGGCGAAGACGGCGCTGCGCCGGCACCCCTCCCCGGCGGTGCCGGCGGAGCTGCGGCCGGTCTTCACCGACATGGCCGGGATCGCCGACCGGATGGCCGAGAAGATCGGCTCGGTGCTGGCCAAGCCGGACGCCGACGTGGCCGCCGAGCTGGACCGTGACGACGACGCGATGGACGACCTGCACAAGAGCCTGTTCGGCGTGCTGCTCGGCGACGACTGGCCGTACGGGGTGGAGACGGCGATCGACGCGACGTTGCTGGGGCGCTTCTACGAGCGCTTCGCCGACCACGCGGTGAACGCGGGCGAGCACGTGGTCTACCTGATCACCGGTTCCACATCCGCCTGAGCACCGCGGGCGGGGCCGCCTCTGAGGAGGCCCCGCCCGCGCCGTCTCAGCGGCCCTGGTTGGCCACAGCGGCGGCGGCGTCCTTGGCCGCCGCCGGGTCCAGGTACGTCCCGCCGAGCACGTGCGGACGCAGGTCGGCGTCCAGGTCGTAGCGCAGCGGGATGCCGGTGGGGATGTTCAGCTTGGCGATCGCCTCGTCGGAGATCTGGTCGAGGTGCTTGACCAGCGCCCGCAGCGAGTTGCCGTGCGCGGCCACCAGCACGGTCCGGCCGGCCAGGATGTCCGGCACGATCGAGTCGTACCAGTAGGGCAGCATCCGGTCGACGACGTCCTTCAGGCACTCGGTGCGCGGCATCACCTCGGTCGGCAGCAGCGCGTACCGGGGGTCGCCGACCTGCGACCACTCGTCCGCGTCGTCGATCGGCGGCGGCGGCGTGTCGTACGACCGGCGCCAGAGCATGAACTGCTCCTCGCCGTACTCGTCGAGGGTCTGCTTCTTGTTCTTGCCCTGCAGGGCGCCGTAGTGACGCTCGTTGAGCCGCCACGACCGGCGCACCGCGATCCAGTGCCGGTCGGCGGCGTTCAGCGCCAGCTCGGCGGTGCGGATCGCCCGGCGCAGCAGGCTCGTGTGCACCACGTCCGGCAGCAGGTCGTGCTCGCGCAGCAGCTCGCCGCCGCGCCGCGCCTCGGTCTCCCCCTTGGCGGTCAGGTCGACATCGACCCAGCCGGTGAAGAGGTTCTTGGCGTTCCAGTCGCTCTCGCCGTGCCGCAGCAGGACCAGCGTCCCGACGGTGGGCCCCTCGCTCGCAGTCATGCCGATCATCCTGCCGTACTCGGGCGAGGGGCACGCGGCGACCTGTGGTGACGACCACCACGTGGAAACCCGGTGACCTCACCTCCGGCCCAGCACTAGGTTGTAAGGCATCTTACAGAGGTCGGTCATTACCAATCGGGGGCGTCGGGATGCGGACGGTACGGGGCTGGTTCCAGGACACGGCGGGTGGCCTGCCACGGACGTTCTGGTACCTCTGGGCCGGCTCGCTGATCAACCGCCTCGGCTCGTTCGTGCTGATCTTCCTGGCCATCTACCTGACCCAGGAACGCGGCTTCTCCGCCTCCCAGGCCGGCCTGGTGATCGGCCTCTGGGGTGCCGGTGGCGCGGTCGGCACCACAGTCGGCGGCACCCTGACCGACCGCTGGGGCCGGCGGCCCACACTGCTCACCGCGCACGTCGGCGCGGCCGGCATGATGGTCACGCTGGGCTTCGCCCGCCCGCTGTGGGCGGTGGCGGTGGGCGCGCTGCTGCTCGGCACGTTCGCCGAGGCGGCCCGCCCGGCGTTCGGCGCGATGATGGTCGACGTGGTGCCGGACAAGGACCGGCTGCGCGCCTTCTCGCTGAACTACTGGGCCATCAACCTCGGATTCGCCTGCGCCGCGGTGCTCGCCGGCTTCACCGCCCAGGGCAGCTATCTGCTGTTGTTCCTGGTCAACGCAACCACCACGCTGGTGACAGCGCTGATCATCTTCGCCAAGGTCGGCGAGACCCGCGGGCCGGTCACCGTGCTCCCGACCAAGGGGATGAACGCGCCGGCCGGCGCGCTGCGCACCATCCTCGCCGACCGGGTGTTCCTCGGCTTCGTCGCGCTCAACCTGCTCGCCGCGCTCGTCTTCCTCCAGCACATCTCGATGCTGCCGATCGCGATGGGCGACTCCGGGCTCAGCCCGGCCACGTACGGCTCGGTGATCGCGCTCAACGGCGTGCTCATCGTGTTCGGCCAGTTGTTCGTACCCCGGCTCATCAAGGGCCGCAGCCGCTCGCACGTGCTGGCGCTCGCGGCGCTCGTGATGGGTGCCGGGTTCGGGCTCACCGCGTTCGCCGACACGGTCTGGCTCTACGGCCTGACCGTGCTGATCTGGACCGTCGGCGAGATGCTCAACTCGCCGTCGAACGCCACCCTGATCGCGGAACTGTCCCCGGCCGCGCTGCGCGGCCGCTACCAGGGCGTCTTCTCGCTGTCCTGGCAGCTCGCCGGCGCCGCCGCGCCGATCCTCGGCGGCCTGGTCCGCGAGAACGCCGGCAACAGCGCGCTCTGGCTCGGCTGCGCCGGCATCGGCGTCGTGGCGGCGGTCGCCCACCTCGTCTCCGGCCCGGCCCGGGAACGCCGCGCGGTAGCGCTGCGCGCCGTGGGCACGCCGGTCGCGCCGGTCAGCGTCACCGCCCCGGCGCCCGAGGCGGCCGAGGCCGCGGCGACCGGACCCGCCGAGCCGGTCCGCGCCGGTTCCTGAGTACGCCCCGACGCGACCGCCCCGAGGCGGATGGATACGGTACGGGAAGGAACCGTAAGGAAACGTTCCTGGAGGAACGTGTGCCCGGCCTGCGGCGGTGGTGGGACGACACAGCCTGGAACACCTCGGCGAGCGGCACTGGCGGGTGGTGGGCGCGCTGGGCCTGCTGGCCGCCGCCGGGCACCTGCTCGCCGGGCCGGGCCGGGAACGGCGTGTCGCCGCGCTACGGGCGGCGGCTGCGGAGCCGGTCGGCGTCACCGACTGAACGGGCTCGGGGAGACAACGGCAGAGCGCCCACCCCGACCTCCGTCGAGATGGGCGCTCCTACCGTACGCCCGGCGGCGGCGGGCGACACTCACCCCCGTAAGCGTCGCCCGCTCGCGCCGCCGGTTCCACGGGTGGCACCGTCCCCCAACGGTGTGCTCCACCCGATCTTCGCATCTCGCCTGCGCGGACCTGATCGATCCACCGCTCCCCCGAACGGAAACAAGCGTGACGCGGTGCAATAAAGTTAGTTCGCCCGGATTCCGGATTCAACCCAGATCGCTGTCTTGCCCGTCACAGCGCCCTGTCGGAAACCCGCCTGACCCTGTTGTCGTCCCTGGAGTGGCAAACACGGCGTTCCCGTCCGCCATTCCCGTAAACCTCAGCCGTCCTCGCGATTCGGGTTCTCGGTCCGGAAGAAGTTGCTCTGCCGGCCGTCCCGCATCTGCTCCTGATAGATCAGGTTCAGCCGCCGCAGGTCGAACGTGCGGAACCAGTCGTCCCAGCTGATCTCGCGGATCCGGCTGCTCTCCCGGTAACCGGGGATGTTGAACGTGAGCACCCCGGGCCGGCCCTCGCGCTCGGTACCGGGGATGGTGGCGGGCTTCGCGCCCCGCGCCCGCGCCCAGCGCTGGATCACCTCGTGGTTGCGGGTGACCAGGCTCCGGCCCGGACGCTCCGGCCGGTCCGCGAGCGACGTGATGAGCTGCGACGATCCGATCGACCGGCTGGACGCCGGGCCACGGGTCGGCGCTGCCTGCGCCCGGGCGGACGACGCCTTCCGAGCCGGAGCCGCCTTCGCCCGCGACGGAGCCGCCTTCGCCCGAGCGGGCGCGGCCTTCGCACGGGAGGATGCGGCAGTGGCGCGGCCGGGTGCCGCCTTCGCGCGGGACGGGGCAGCCTTCGCGCGGGACGTCGTCGCCCGCGACGAGGTCGCCTTGGCCCGTGCCGGGGTCGCCTTGGCCCGGGCGGGTGCCGCCTTGCGCGTACCTGACGCCTTGGCCCTGGCACCCGTGGCGCGTGCGGCCGGCGCGGCCTTGGCCGGCGACGTGGCGCCCCGGCGGGCCGACGTGGTCCGCTTCGCCGCAGTGGTCTTCTTGGCGGCGGTGCTCTTGCGGGTCGCCGACGGCCGGCCGGCCGGGCCGGTGCTCCGCCGGGAGGCGCCGCCCTCCCCGCGCATGGTCCGCGCCAGGGTCTTCACCAGTTCCGGCTTCCGCAGCGCGGAGATCCCGGAGACCCCGCGCCGCTTGAGCTGGCTGCGGAGGTCGTCGACCTTCATCCGGGAGATCGCCGACTCCGACACCCTCGGGGTGTTCGGCGTCTGATTGCCGGTTTGCCGCTTGGTCCGGGTCGCAGTCGTGCCGCGACCTGAGCTGTTGCGCTGAGCCATGGGACACGCTCCTCGACAGTCCGTCCTCGGCCCGCGGTGGGTCCCAGTGCTCCGCACCGCGCGGGGCGGCATACCCGTCAGGAGGGCTCCGAACCTCCGGCGGACGAACCGGCAGTCGCGGAGGGCTCGAAGAGGTGCGCGAACGCGGCCAGGTTCGCCGTCGACTCGCCGCGCTTGACCCGCCACTCCCACTCCCGGCGGATGGCGGTGCCGAAGCCGATCTCCAGCATGCTGTCGAACGACTCGTCGGCGTACGTCAGCACGGAACCGAGCAGCCGGTCCAGCTCGTCGGCGTCGACCCCGGCCAGGTTGACCCGCCCGGTCAGGTAGACGTCGCCGACCGAGTCGATGGAGAACGAGACGCCGTACATGCGGGCGTTGCGCTGGAGCAGCCAGGCCCACAGCTCCTCGCGGCGCTCGTCGGGCTGGCGCATCACGAACGCCTCGACCCGCAGCGCGTGCTCACCCACGATCAGGTTGCAGATCGTCTTGAGCTTGTGCGTGCCGGGCAGCGTCACCGCGTACGACGCCTCGCCCGTGGACTCCCACTCCAGCTCACGCTCCGCGCAGACGGACTCGATCAGCGCGGCGACCTCACTCCTGCGACTCATCGCACCCACTCTACGACCGGCGGACCGGGGCCGCCCGGTGGCCGGCGGGTCACCAGGAGCACAGCAGGGCCGGGTCGCCGCACCGCCGCGCCAGCCGGGCCCGGTGCTCGGTGATCGCCTCCCCGTAGACCGCGAGCAGGCCGGAGGCGGTGCGCTGCCAGGAGAAGTCCCGGGCGTGCCGTTCGGCGCCCCGGCCCAGCGCGGCACGGCGTACCGAATCGGGCAGCAGGCGGGCCAGCGCCCGGGCCCAGTCGACCGGGTCGTGCCCGTCGATGAGCACGCCGCTGACGCCGTCGCGCACCGCGGTGACCAGGCCGCCCACGGCGGCGGCCAGCACCGGCGTGCCGCACGCCTGGGCCTCCAGCGCGACCAGCCCGAACGATTCGTTGTGCGACGGCACCGCGACCAGGTCGGCGGCACGGTAGAGGGCGGGCAGGTCCGCGCCGGTCTGCGGCGGGAGGAAACGCACCCGGTCGGCGATGCCGAGCGCGTGCGCCAGTTCGATCAGGGCGGTGGGCCGGTCCAGGCCGCTGCCGCTCGGCCCGCCGCAGATCACCACGGTCAGCTCGTCGGCCAGCGCCGGGTCCCGCTCGCGCAACGCGGCGGCGGCGCGGACCAGCACGTCCGGCGCCTTGAGTGGCTGGATCCGGCCGACGAACGCGACCACGTACCCGTCGGTCGGCAGGCCGAGCCGGCGGCGCGCGGCCCGGGTCGCGGCGTCCCGGTCGCCGGTCGCGGGGCGGAACCGGTCCAGGTCGACGCCGGGCTCCACGACCGCCACCCGGTCCGGGGCGGCCGCGTACCGGTCGAGCAGGTCGCGCGCCTCCACCCGGGTGTTGGCGACCAGCCGGTCCGCCTCGGTGACCACCTGTTCCTCGCCGATCACCCGCGCCTTCGGCTCGGGACGGTCCCCGGCGGCGAGGCGGGCGTTCTTGACCTTGGCCAGGGTGTGCGCGGTGTGCACCAGCGGTACGCCCCAGCGCTCCTTGGCCAGCCAGCCGACCTGCCCGGAGAGCCAGTAGTGCGAGTGGATCAGGTCGTAGTGGCCCGGCGGGCGGGCGGCCTCGGCCCGCAGCACCCCGGCGGTGAAGGCGCAGAGCTGACCCGGCAGCTCCTCCTTGGTCAGCCCTTCCAGCGGCCCGGCGGTGACGTGCCGGACGGACACGCCGGGCACCACCTCGACCACCGGGGGCAGGTCACCGGCGGTGGCCCGGGTGAAGATCTCCACCTCGACGTCGGCCTCGGCCAGCCGCCGGGCCACCTCCAGGATGTAGACGTTCATGCCGCCCGCGTCGCCCGTGCCGGGCTGGTGCAGCGGCGACGTGTGCACCGACAGGGTGGCGATACGGCGGGGCCGCGGCCACGGAAGGGCACCTCGCTGACGACCGACACCGGTGTGCAAATCCGCCACGTCCGCTCCCTCTGTCACGGTTGATGCCGTCCCGCACGACCGGCGCTTCTCGGTCAACCCGTGTGCCGGATGTCATCTTCCCCATCGGGGTACGGAAATGCTTTCCGCCGGGTCCCGGGCGTGACGGACCTCATCCCCCGGCCCGGCCCGGCGACGGGAGACAATGACCGGATGACTTCAGTCGCCATCGTCACCGGGGCGTCCAGCGGCATCGGCGCGGCCACCGCCCGCCGGCTCGCCGCCGAGGGTTTCCATGTGCTGGCCGCCGCCCGGCGTACCGACCGGCTGGCCGCGCTGGTCGCCGAGATCGAGGCGGCCGGCGGCGCGGCTACAGCGGTGGCCTGCGACGTGACCTCGGACGAGTCGGTGGCCGGCCTGGCCGCCGCCGCCGAGGCCGCGCCCGGGCCGGTCACGCTGCTGGTGAACAACGCCGGCGGCGCGCGCGGCCTGGACCCGGTCGAGTCCGCCGACGTGGACGACTGGCAATGGATGTACGACGTGAACGTGCTCGGCACGCTGCGCGTCACCAAGGCGCTGCTCCCGGCGCTGGAGCGCTCCGGCACCGGCACGGTCGTCATCGTCAGCTCCACCGCCGGGCACGTGGTCTACGAGGGCGGCGGCGGCTACACGGCCGCCAAGCACGCGCAGACCGCGATCGCCGGCACGCTCCGGCTGGAACTGTGCGGCCGGCCGGTCCGGGTGGTCGAGATCGACCCCGGCATGGTGAAGACCGAGGAGTTCGGCCTGGTCCGCTTCGGCGGCGACGCCGACCGGGCCGAGGCGGTGTACGCCGGAGTCGCCGAGCCGCTCGTGGCCGACGACGTGGCCGACTGCGTCGCCTGGTGCGCGACCCGCCCCCACCACGTCAACATCGACCGGCTCGTGGTCCGCCCGCTGGCTCAGGCCGCGCAGCACAAGGTGCACCGGACGTCGTGAAGCGCGAGGAGTGAGCCGGTCTTGCGAGCCCCGCAGTCGCTGACCCGGAGGCACTGATGGAGCGTCCGCTCGGCGTGGCCACCCGGGGCACCACCAACCCCAACCGGCTCCGGCGGGTGGACAACTGGATCGTCGAGACCTGCGGCGACGCGCTGCGCGCCGCCGCCGACCCGCTCGTGGTGGACCTGGGCTACGGCGCCACCCCGGTCACCCCGGTCGAGTTGCGGGCCCGTCTCGCGGCCGGGGTCCGCGCCGACGTGCGGGTGGTCGGCCTGGAGATCGATCCGGTACGCGTCGCCGACGCCCGTCCCGCCGCCGACCCACCGGGGCTGACGTTCGCCCGGGGCGGCTTCGAGCTGGCCGGACTGCGTCCCGCGCTGGTCCGGGCGTTCAACGTCCTGCGTCAGTACGACGAGAGCGAGGTGGCCGACGCCTGGCGTACCGTCACCGGGCGGCTCGCGCCAGGCGGGCTGCTGGTCGAGGGCACCTGCGACGAGCTGGGGCGGCTCGGCTCGTGGGTGCTGCTGGACGCCGGCGGCCCGCGCACGCTCACCCTGTCGGCGAAACCGGCCACGCTGGAGAGCCCGGCGACGCTCGCCGAGCGGCTGCCCAAGGCGCTGATCCACCGCAACGTGCCGGGTGAACGCATCCACGACCTGATCGAGGCGCTGGAACACGCCTGGCGCTCGGCCGCCGGTTACGCCCCGTTCGGCCCTCGCCAGCGCTGGCTGCGTACGGCCGCGGCGGTGAAGGAGGCGGGCTGGCCGATCCAGGACACCCCCCGCACCTGGCGTCACGGCTACCTGACCCTCCCCTGGCCCGCCGTATCCCCCCGCTGACGTTGATCTTGCACTTGCTGCCCCGGCAAAGCGGGCGAATCATCCGCGCCGAGGGCCGAAAGCGCAAGATCGCCGGGGTGGTGGGTGAGCGGGTCAGATTGTGCAGTTTATGAGGACTGGTTCGGGGTGCAGGGGCACGCCGAAGCGGGACTGCACGCCGTCGCGGATTTCCCGGGCCAGCGCCACCAGCGCGGCAGTGCTTGCGGTGCCGGAGCGGTTGGTGAGCGCCAGCGTGTGCTTGCTGGAGATGGCGACGCCCTCCGGGCCCGCGTACCCCTTGCCGAACCCGGCCTTGTCGATCAGCCACGCCGCGCTGAGCTTCACCGTGCCGTCGGCGCCCGGCCAGTGCGGCGGCTGCCCCAGGTCGGCGGCACGTTCCCGTACCTGCTCGAACGCCTCAAGCGGCAGCACCGGGTTGGTGAAGAACGAGCCCACCGACCAGGTGTCCGGGTCGGCCGGGTCGAGCACCATGCCCTTGCCGGCGCGCAGCTCGCGCACGGTGGCCCGGGCGTCGGCGAGCGGCACCCGGTCGCCCACCTCGACGCCGAGCGCCCGGGCCAGTTCGGCGTAGCGGACCGGGCCGGAGAGCGGGGACCGGGTGAGCCGGAAGTCGACGGTGAGCACCACCCAGCGGTCGCTGTACTTGAAGATGCTGCCCCGATAGGCGAACCCGCAGTCCGCCGCGGCGATCCGCACCACCTCGCGGCGAGTGCGGTCGTACGCCTCGACGGCGACGATCGTCTCGGCGACCTCCTGGCCGTAGGCGCCGACGTTCTGGATCGGGGTGGCGCCGGCCGACCCGGGGATGCCGGAGAGGCACTCCAGCCCGGACCAGCCGCGTTCGACGGTGGCGGCGACGAGGTCGTCCCACGGCTCGCCGGCTTGCACACGTACCGTGACGGTGTCGCCGTCCTCGGCGACGGTCTGGAACCCCCGGGAGCGGACGAGCACGACGGTGCCGGGGAAGCCCTGATCGCCGATCACGACGTTGCTGCCGCCCGCCAGGACCAGCACCGCCTGTTCACGGGCTTCCGCTTCCTGCACCTTCAGTACGATCTGGGCGGCATCCCCGGCGACCTCAAGCCGCCCGGCGGGGCCGCCGAGCCGGAGCGTGGTGTAGCGCGCCAGGGTGGCCGGATCGGTCGGGTCGCCGGCAGTCGCCGGTTCGGCGTAGACGTCTGACACGCCTTTCACCCTAGGCTGAGGGGTAGCCGGAGCACCCACTGGTGGCCCGGTCACCCCCGGGAGGATGGCGATGAGCAGACTGCACCACACGAAGGACTTCTGGATCGGCGCGCTGCGCGCGGAGGGCCCCGCCTTCGCCACGGCGGTGACGGAGGCTCCGCCCGAGACACCCGTGCTGTCCTGTCCCGGCTGGACGGTCACCGACCTCGCTCATCACCTGACCCGCGCTTACCTGTGGGTGGGCACCGTGCTGACCGCCGGCGGGACGACCCGCCCGGAGCGGCACGACCCGGAGCCGCCCGCGGGCCTGACCGCGGCGCAGTGGTACACGCGGGAGTACGAGCGGGTCAGCGCGCTGCTGGAGGCGACGGATCCGGAGGCGCCGGCCTGGAACTTCGCGCCCCAGCCGAAGAAGGCGGCCTTCTGGCCGCGCCGGGTCGCGCACGAGACCGCCGTGCACCGCTGGGACGCCCAGCTCGCGATCGGTGCGGGTGATCCGATCGAGGCGAAGCTCGCGGCCGACGGGGTGAGCGAGGTGCTGGACACCTGGCTGCCGGCGGGACGGCGCGTGCAGCCCGGGCAGTGGCACGGCGTGGTGCATCTCAGCGCGACCGACGCCGCGCAGGAGTGGTACCTGCGGTTGCGGGGCGAGGGGGTCGCGCTGCTGGACACCGCGACGATCCTCGACCACGACGACCACCGGGCGCGGGCGCAGGTGTCCGGCACGGCGAGCGATCTGCTGCTGGCGTTGATGGGCCGGATCAGCTTCGACGCGCTGGACGTGGCGGGTGATCCCGCCCTGCTGGGCGGCCTGCGGGCCGGCTGACGAGGGGCACCCGGCGGAGAGGGGCGGCGACCGCCCCTCTCCTTCTTTTTCACAACCGCTGAGAGCGCTCTCTTGACAAGGTCCACGGGGCTCCCCCACGCTGTCGTGAGAGCGCTCTCTTGGTTCCGGAACCGCCCTCCACCACCCGATACGACGACCCGAGAGGTCAGGACAGCCATGCTCACCTTCACGCGCCGCCGCCTGGCGGCGGTGGCCCTGGTCGCCGCCACCGCGTTGCTCGGCACCACCGCCTGCGGCGGCGACGACGACGCCGCCGCCGACGGGCCGATAACGCTCACCGTCGATGTCTTCGGCCAGTTCGGTTACGCCGATCTCTACCAGGAGTACATGGCCAGCCACTCCGGCGTGAAGATCGTCGAGCGCGGCACCGGCGGCAACCTCGACGAGTACTCGCCGAAGCTCACCCAGTGGCTCGCCGCGGGCAAGGGCGCCGGTGACGTGGTCGCCATCGAGGAGGGCCTGCTCGTCGAGTACAAGGCCAACCCGCAGAACTTCGTCAACCTGCTCGACCACGGCGCGGCCGACCTGAAGGGCAACTTCCTCGACTGGAAGTGGAACCAGGGGCTCACCGCCGACGGCAAGCAGCTCATCGGCCTCGGCACCGACGTCGGCGGCATGGCCATGTGCTATCGCAAGGACCTGTTCGCCAAGGCCGGCCTGCCCACCGACCGGGAGGCGGTGTCCAAGCTCTGGCCCACCTGGCAGGACTACATCAAGGTCGGCGAGCAGTTCACCGCGAAGAAGACGGGTGCGGCGTTCCTGGACGCCGCGACGAACACGTTCAACACCATCCTGCTCCAGACCGCCGGTAACAGCAGCGGCTACAGCTACTACGACACCGGCAACAACCTGGTCGTGGGCGGCAACCCGGCGGTGAAGCAGGCGTACGACACCACGATGGACATCATCGACTCCGGGCTCTCCGGCAAGTACGGCTCCTGGTCCGAGGAGTGGGTGTCGGCGTTCAAGCAGTCGAAGTTCGCCACCATCGCCTGCCCGGCCTGGATGACCGGCGTCATCGAGGGCAACGCGGGTGCCGCCGCCAAGGGCAAGTGGGACATCGCCCAGATCCCCGGCAACGGCGGCAACTGGGGCGGCTCGTTCCTCGCCGTGCCGAAGCAGAGCAAGCACCAGGCCGAGGCGATCGAGCTGGCCAAGTTCCTGACCAGCGCCAAGGGTCAGATCGGCGCGTTCAAGGCGAAGGGTCCCCTGCCCTCTTCGCCGCAGGCGCTGGAGGACCCGGCGATCGTCGACTCGAAGAACGCCTACTTCTCCGAGGCGCCCGTCGGCAAGATCTTCGCCACCGGCGCCAAGAGCCTGAAGCCGGTCTACATGGGACCGAAGAACCAGGCCGTACGCACCGAGGTGGAGAACGCCGTCCGCAGCGTGGAGCTGGGCAAGCGCTCCCCGGAGCAGGGCTGGACCGACGCGGTCGCCAACGCCGAGAAGGCCGCCGCCAAGTAACCCGAGCAGCGCGTGCGGGCGGCCACCCGGCCACGGGGGCCGCCCGCACGGCGGAAAGGAGTCCCGGGTCATGGCCGTCCAGCTCGACGCCCGCCCGCCGGTCGCACCGGCACCCCGACCCACCCGTCCCGGCCTGGGCAACCGGCTCAGCCGGCTCGACACCAAGTACTCGCCGTACCTGTTCGTCGCCCCGTTCTTCCTGCTGTTCGGCGTCTTCGGGGCCTATCCACTGGCATACACGTTCTGGGTCTCGCTGCACGACTGGGACCTGCTCGGCGCCGAACACCCGTTCATCGGCTTCGACAACTACACCCAACTGCTCGCCGACACGGACTTCTGGCACTCGGTGGTGAACACGCTGGGCATCTTCGTGATCTCCACGGTCCCCCAGTTGCTCGCCGCGCTCTGGCTGGCCAACCTGCTCAACCGGCAGTTGCGGGCCCGTACGACCTGGCGGATGGCGGTGCTGATCCCGAACGTCACCTCGACCGCCGCCGTGGCGATCGTGTTCGCGGTGCTGTTCGGCCGCGAGTTCGGCATGATCAACTGGCTGCTCGACCACATCGGGATCAACGCGATCGACTGGAAGGCGAACCGGTTCGCCGCCTGGATCGCCATCTCGACAATGGTCGACTGGCGCTGGACCGGCTACAACGCGCTGATCTTCCTGGCCGCCATGCAGGCCATCCCCCGCGACCTGTACGAGTCGGCGGCGATCGACGGCGCCGGCCGGGCCCGGCAGTTCTGGTCCATCACCGTGCCGCTGCTCAAGCCGACGATCATCTTCGCGGTCATCATCTCCACCATCGGCGGCCTCCAGCTCTTCACCGAGCCGCGCATGTTCAACTCCGGCACCAACGCGATCCGCGGCGGGCCGCTGCGGGAGTCCCAGACGGTGACCATGTACATGTTCGAGAACGCCTTCGCGCCGCACTACAACTTCGGCTACGGCTCGGCCGTCGCCTGGCTGCTGTTCGCGTTGATCGCCGTGGTCGCGGCGATAAACGTCCTGCTCCTGCGCCGGCTCGGCGGCGGCTCCCGCAAGGAGGTCTCCCGATGACCCGCCTCTGGTCGGCAAGCCGGCTCACCTATCTGGCGCTGATGCTCTCGGCCGTCCTGTCGATCTTCCCGATCTACTGGATGTTCGTGGTCGCCAGCCGCACCAGCGACACGATGGGACAGGTGCCGCCGCCGCTCACGCCCGGCGGCAACCTCGGCGCCAACATCGCCCGGCTGTTCGACAACACCGACGCGTACTTCCTGACCGGTCTGATCAACTCGGCGATCGTGGCCACCACCGTGACGATCTCGGTGGTGTTCTTCTCCACCCTGGCCGGGTTCGCGTTCGCCAAGCTGCGCTTCCGTGGCCGCAACGCGCTGCTGCTGGTCATCGTCGCCACCATGATGGTGCCCACCCAGCTCGGCGTGATCCCGCTCTACCTGCTGATGACGAAGCTGAACTGGAACGACCGGCTGCCCGCCGTCATCGTGCCGGCGCTGGTCACCGGCTTCGGCGTGTTCATGATGCGCCAGTACGCCGGCCAGGCGGTCAGCACCGAACTGATCGAGGCGGCCCGGATGGACGGCTGCAACACGGTGCGGATCTACTGGAACGTGGTGCTGCCCGCGCTGCGCCCGGCCGCCGCCGTACTCGGCCTGCTCACGTTCATGACCACCTGGAACGACTTCCTGTGGCCGTACGCGGTGCTCAACGACCCGGAGAACCCGACCGTGCAACTGTCGCTGCGGGCCCTCTCCGACGGCTACTACCAGGACATGTCGCAGGTGTTCACCGGCACGGCCATCGCCACGCTGCCGCTGCTGCTGGTATTCATCGTTTTCGGCCGCCAGATCATCGGCGGAATCATGGAAGGTGCGGTCAAGGCGTGAGCGCGAACAGCGAGCTGCGATTCCCGGACGGCTTCGTCTGGGGGGCGGCCACCGCCGCGTACCAGATCGAGGGCGCCGCCCGCGACGACGGCCGCGGCCCGTCGATCTGGGACACCTTCAGCCGCACGCCCGGCGCGGTGCACGCCGGCCACACCGGCGACGTGGCCTGCGACCACTACCACAGGTACGCCGAGGACGTCGCGCTGATGGCCGATCTGGGGCTGCGCGCGTACCGGTTCTCGGTGTCCTGGCCGCGCGTGCGACCCGACGGCACCGGCCCGGTCGAGCCGCGCGGGCTGGACTTCTACGACCGGCTCACCGACACGCTGCTGGACGCCGGCATCGACCCGATCGTCACGCTCTACCACTGGGACCTGCCGCAGGCGTTGGAGGACCGGGGCGGCTGGACCGTCCGGGAGACCGCCGAACACTTCGTCGAGTACGCGCTGGCCGTGCACGGCCGCCTCGGCGACCGCATCCGCACCTGGACCACACTCAACGAACCGTGGTGCTCGGCCTACCTCGGGTACGGCTGCGGGCTGCACGCCCCGGGCCGGCGCGACGCCGGGGACGCCTTCCGGGCCGTACACCATCTGCTGCTCGGCCACGGCCTGGCGGCGCGGGCGTTGCGCGCGGCCGGCGCACAGACCCTCGGGATCACGCTCAACCTGGCCGACGTGCAACCCGCCGACCCCGCCAGCGCGGCCGACGCCGAGGCGGTACGACTGGTGGACGGCCTGCACAACCGGATCTTCCTGGACCCGCTGACCGGCGGCGGCTACCCGGAGGACATGCGGGCGCACCTGAGCCGGTTCACCACGCCGGACTTCATCCGCGACGGCGACGAGAAGGCGATCGCCGCGCCGCTGGACCTGCTCGGCCTGAACTACTACGCGCCGACCTATGTGGCCGGGCGGGCCGACGGCGCGGGCAGCGAGGTGTACCCGGGCACCGCCGGGGCGGTCGAGGTCCTCCCGGCGGCCGGACCGCTCACCGACATGGGTTGGGCGATCGAACCCGACGGGCTCACCCGGCTGCTGGAACGGGTGGCCGCCGACCACCCCGGGCTACCGCTAATGATCACCGAGAATGGCGGGGCGTTCCCGGACACCGACCGCGACGAACAGGGCCGGGTGGCCGACGCCGACCGGACCGCATACCTCGACGGGCACCTGCGTGCCGCGCACCGGGCCCTCGCCCGCGGAGTGGACCTGCGCGGCTATCTCGTATGGTCGTTGCTGGACAACTTCGAATGGGCCGAGGGTTACCGGAAGCGGTTCGGGATCGTCCACGTCGACTACCTGACCCAGCGGCGCACACCCAAGCGCAGCGCACGCTGGTACCAGGAGGTGATCGCCCGGAACGGGCTGTGACGAAATGGTGGGAACGGGGATGACGACGGCACAACGGCCGACCCTGGAGGCGGTGGCCCGGCGGGCCGGCGTGTCCCGGGCCACGGTCTCCCGGGTGGTGAACGGCTCGACCACGGTGGCCGAGCCGATCCGGCTGGCGGTGCGCCGCGCGGTCGAGGAACTCGGGTACGTCCCGAACCTGGCCGCGCGCAGCCTGGTCACCCAGCGGACCGACTCGGTGGCGCTGGTGCTGCCCGAGGCGGCCACCCGGGTCTTCTCCGACGACCAGGTCTTCCCGGGCATCATCCGGGGCGCGGCGCAGGAGTTGGAGGCGGCGGACAAGCAGCTCGTGCTGATGCTCGCCGGCTCACCGGCGGGGCACGACCGGGTCGAGCGGTACACCACCGGCCGGCACGTCGACGGGGTGCTGTTCGCCTCGCTGCACGGCGAGGACCCGCTGCCCGGCCGGCTGGCCCGCCTCGGCATCCCGGTGGTGTGCAGCGGACGGCCGCTGGACGGCGCCGAGGTGCCGTACGTCGATGTGGACCACGAGGGCGGGGTCAGCGCGGCGGTGCAACACCTGGTCTCGGTCGGGCGACGGCGGATCGCCACCATCGCCGGGCCGCAGGACATGGTCGCCGGCATCGAGCGGCTGATCGGCTACCGCGCCGCGCTCGCCGCCGCCGGGCTGCCCGAGCTGGTCGCGTACGGCGACTTCACCCGCGAGTCCGGCACCGCGGCGATGCGTGAGCTGCTCGCCGCCGACCCGCAGCTGGACGCCGTGTTCGCCGCCTCCGACCTGATGGCGCACGCCGCGCTGCGCACGTTGCGGGAGGCCGGCCGGCGGGTGCCCGACGACGTGGCGGTGATCGGGTTCGACGACATCGAGACGGCCGCGTACACCGAGCCGCCGCTGACCACGGTGCGCCAGCCGATAGTGGAACTGGGCCGATCGATGACCCGGCAGCTGCTGCGGATGGCGGCGGGCGAGCGGATCGAGCCGGCGCTGCTGCTCCCGACCGAACTGGTGCGGCGCGAGTCCGCGTAAGGAGGGGCCCCCTGTTAACGCATTCCGCATAACAGGGAGCCTTTTTCATCCTGCGTAGCGGTCCGCTTCGACGTGGTGCAGGGGCGAGGATGGCCTGCGTGATCGCGGTGGCTCGGCGGGGGCAGCAGCGCGGCTTGGCTAGGATTTTCCAGGTTTTGACGGTGGCGTTGGCGCGTTCACCGCGGGCGCGGATACGCGCGTGTGAGCGGTTGACCGCTTTCTGCCGACGGGACAGTTTCGGCCGGTGGCGGTGGCGTTTGAACGGGGTCCTGATGCTGCCGCGGGCGCCTTGGTATGCCTTGTCGGCGAAGGTCATCACGTTGGCGCTGCTCAGCGTGTCGATGATCTGGTGGGTGCGGGCAGCGGTCAGGTCATGGGTGGAACCGGGCAGGGCTGCGGACACCCGGATCAGCCGACCTGCTGGGTCGGCGATGACCTGCAGGTTCACGCCGTGGCGCCGGTGTTTCCCGGAGTAGTAGGGCTTCTGGTCGGTGACCCGGTCGACCGGGATCAGGGTGCCGTCGAGGATTGCGTACGCCAGAACGCGGATCCTGGCCATCGCGGTGTTCAGGTCATCGGCGGTCGCGGCGAGCAGGTCGACGGCCTCGCGCACGTACCGCCAGGCGGTGGCGATGCTGATCTGGAACCCCCAGGCCAGACGGGCGTAGGTGTCGCCGTTGCGCAGATGGGCCAGGGCGAGCAGGGCCTGCCGGCCGGGATCGAGGCGACGCCATCGTGATCGGTGCTGGTCGCGGTGGCGGCGGATGAGGTCGGAGAGGTGGTTCAGGGTTCGGGTGGACAGCGGAATCGCGGCAGGGTAAGACAGCACAGCGAGGCTCCCGGTTGGGGCATCGGATCTTGGTCGACTGCTGTCTTACCGGGAGCCTCGCCCCATGTCCACATCAGACCAAAGCCTTCCGCGACCTGCATCGCCACGATGAAAATGCCTCAAGGTAGACGTGAACCAATTGCAAGGAAGAGTAGCAGATCAGGAATCAGCGGATTCGCTGGTGAATGTCGGCCTACCAGAGCAGTTGGGTACGAGATTTTTCTCAGCGCGATCCACCGACGACTCATCACCAAAGGAGAAGGCACCCGGGAGCGCGGACGATCCGAGGTCATAGAAGTGGACGACATGTTTTCCCTCGGACCAGGACCGAATGCGGGGATCATCCTCCTCGACGGAGCCACAGGCACCGTCCACTCATGGATGGAGGGGACGCGCAAGGCTCATCAACAGCAAGCTGGACATATTCGTCGAATTCCTCCGCCGCATCCAGCTTGAGATCAACTCATTCGAGGAACAGGGCGGGCCCGAAGAAGAGCGAACAGATGGGTACGTGCAGCGCCTGCTGCGAGAAATCCAAGAGGTCGATCCGGAACCGTTTCCGCAGGCACGGAGCTCTTGGGAAACAATCTTGAAGGCCATCTTCGTGTAACCCGAGGCTTGCCTACAGGACGCTCGGCCTACACGTCGATCCTGCGGCGAAGATCGGTGGGGTACAGCGAGCCGGCTTCCAAGGGCATCTTCCTCGGTGAGGCCTACGTGAAACCCATGACGCCCACACCCGATTCTGAGCCGCTGCCGACGCTGGCATTGGACCTCTACATCCCTCCGTACGTTGCGAATGCGGGCATCAGGGGCGTCGGAACCGCCACGTTCAGGCTCGCCATCGAACACTTTACGACCGAGCACCGGGCCGTGGCCGACGATCGTTTACCCTTGGCCGATACGCCTCGAAGGAGCTCGGCCGCGGGCCCATCTCGGACAACCTCAGGGCATATGTCACCACCCGGCGGGACACCGCAACCCAGAGAAGGCAGCAATGGCGATTTGGACCTATCGGCGCGCGACGGAGATCCAGGCTTTCGATGGAAACCATCGATTTATATTCCGACTCAACCTGGCCGAGCCACTCTGGCCAGCGGTGCGTGACCGCCTGCGCGACACCCCTCTACTCCCTGAGTCGAGCAGGGGCAGCTGCTCCGATCAGATAATTGACGAGACCGGCATGGAAGCGCTTCTGGTCACGCTGGAACCGCTGTTGATTCAGTATCGCGACCGCAGCCTGTCGCGCGGGCGGCGCGGCACCTTTCGGAAGATCGCCGTCGTCGTTTCAGGTACGCAGTTGTGGCTCGATCCGAGAAGCTCGGAGGACGTCGAACTGCAACGATTGAACGCGCTGGTCGTTGCTATCCGTGAAACCGCCAAGTCGGCACCACCGCTGCACGCCCTCGTCATGCCGAACCTGGATGCCATCGCCTTCCGCCTTGCCACCATATTGCGAAACGATGTGACTGAGGCGACGCGAGATGATCTGCGGTCGCTGCTGCGGCAACGCCTCGACGAACTGCACAGTAGCGCCGATCACGAGGATGTCAGGAAATCTCGCGCCCGCGACATTGAACTCGCCCGCAGCCAGGCTGCCGTCGACGACACCGTCGCCTTCCTCGCGCAATGGCGCTTGATCGATGAGTCGCCGACTGGCGCCATCAGCGCGGCAGATAAGCTCCGCCACATTCTGATCTGAGATCAGCTCCTGAACTGTTGTCCGGCTTCGATTAGACCTTGGCCTGCTTGAGCCAAGCCTCCACTTCTTACCTGCGTCGTTGCCGGCGTTTCTTCTGTCACGCAGCGGTAGTCCACACCCGATCCTTGCCTTGATTTTGGGGATCTGGAACACCTTGGTATTTCTGTATTAGACCTGCTGAGAGAAGAGATCTCTCGTCCACCGGAAGATGAGCATTGTGCTGCGTTGGAGGCCCGTGCCGAGGCGCTGGCGAACCTGCGCGACGCCGAGCCCGACCACGAGCGTTCGGTCTGGACACAGAGATCAGCCTTCCCCATGGCTCAGGTGCGGCTTCTGCGCAGCAACTCCTCGATCAGGTCGACGAACCCCTTTGCGCGGTCGAGTGATTCATCGTCGATCGCGTCCGTGCCCCATGCCCGTTCCTTGTCTGCTTCTGCCTCCAAGCTCTCGAAAATGTCCGTGAAATACTCGTGCAGGACAGTTAACAAGGAACTTCCGAGGGAAATGAGGGCGGATCTGACATCCAGCGAGGCGGGGACGCGGTAAGTCACGCCGGGGACTCCGTGGACCGTATGGCGGCCGGCCGCGAGTTCACTCATCCGGTAGCAGACCAGGACGTCGCCGTGCCGGGCTTCCCTCCTGGTCAGGAAGGCCAGCGGAAACAGGTCCGAGTCGCGACGGAAGAGTTCCTTCTCGATGCTGTCCGACCCGGTCGGTTCGCGCGGTATCTCGATGCTGCCCGGACGTGGGATCAGTCGCCACGGCTGGATGGGGAATCGGATGGATGGCGCGCGTGTCCTGAGTTCGGAGTCGGCGATGATGAAGATCTCATCGGGCAGGTCGACGCCGTAGCATTGACGCAGGGCTTCGCCAGGGGGGGCACCCTGATCGTAAAGCATTTGTGCCTGTGTGGCGATGGCGGTGTAGGTGTCACGTCGTTCGGCTGCCATGGTTATTGTCCCGGGTCCTCGGCAATGATCTGGTCAGGATGGAACTCAACTTGCTCCAGGTTTCTTGGGACCTTGCTGAGGCGACCTACTTGGCGTACGTGGTGCGTAGGTCCCCGCCTCCGCCCGGCTTGTCCTGGGCGAGCCGGGCAAAGGAGTGGTCGATGATTCCACGGTTGGAAGGCTGTGAGATCTTCGGCTGCGTACCAGGAGAGGCCTTCCGAGCCCTTTGCGATCCGGTCCTTGCCATTCTCGGCGGTGGCGTGTCTGGTGCCCTTTGCCGGCCGTGGCGCGGACACTTCAGTCGTTGCCGCTCTCAACAATGTGGAGTGTCATCCGGCCGCCGCGGTGAGCGCCACCGGCGGGAGCAAGGGCAGCCTCGAGCTCGGCACGGCTGACCACCTGGCCTTGGACTTCTGGATCGCCGACTTGGTGGAGCTCGCTTCCGAATCGGAAGCCGTGCAGACGGTCCACGCCGGTTTGGCCGAGTGTGGCATCGATGTCGAGGCCGCCTGTACAAGGCCAACCCGGCGATCGTCTGTCGTGGATTGAGAGTGGGTTGCGAAAAGCATCACCGGTCCCACGGCGGAACCGGATTCTTCCAGTTGGTGCAAAGCCCTCTCTCGCTGCACTGATCGAGGACGTGATCGACCTGCGGTAGATCTTCCGGAAGATCTAGTTCGCCCAGGTCCAAGACGGTCATTCCCTGGAAAGCCGGGATGCTCAGTGCGCGTAAGGTTTGACCAAGATTGAGCGAGGCTTCGTCGATCTGAGTGCCGTAAGGGGTGCCGGCGATGACGAGCACGCGCTCGCGTGTCCGTTCCCAGGCGTCATCTTCGTCCTCGAAGGTAATGTCGTAGGCATAGCTTCCATGCGGGCCGGGAGAATGTGTTCCAGCGTCCTCGGGATCTGCTTTCAGGTCAGTTTGAACCTCGACGGCCCAGGTTAGTGTCAGTCGATCCTGCCAGTTGGCGGCGTGTGGATAATCCGAAAAGTATGTAGTCCTGTGCCGGTTGACGCACCAGTCGGTGACCTGCGTGTCGGGATGCGCGAGATCGGCCAGGAAATGAGTCATGCAGTCTGCGCTTCCTTCGTGCAGTTGAGTTAATCCAGCCGTTGTGACATAGAATCTGCAGTGCAGATTGCCCTGTACTGTTTCCCACTGAGGAAACCACAGTTTGAAGCTGAGTGGGCCGAGGTCCGGCGTCGTCGCGTCGGAGTTGGATTTCGCGGTCATGGTAGATCTCCCGGTCCTCTCGCTGGTGGTCGATGGCTGGCCGTCCACGATTGCTTGACATATCCGCCAGGTGTGGACTGTGGGTGCGCGTTCCTGGGCAGAGATTCCAGTTGGATCCCGGGTGAGGGCCGGCTGGGTTCCAGCTCGATCTTTCGGCGTTCAACTTGCCTCTGAGCCATTTTCATCGTGGCGGTGCAGGTAACGGGCGGTGTGGGAGGCCGGTGTCTATGCAGGGACGAGGCTCCCGGTAAGACAGCAATCGGCCAAGATCAGATGCCTCAACCGGGAGCCTCGCTGTGCTGTCTTACCCTGCCGCGATTCCGTTGTCCACCCGCAGCCTGAACCACCTCGCCCGCCCTCATCCGAACCCGCCGCCAGCAGCGACGGTCCCGGTGGCGACGCCTCGACCCCGGCCGGCAAGCCCTGCTCGCCCTGGCCCACCTGCGCAACGGCGACACCCTGACCTGCCTGGCCACCGGATTCGAGATCAGCGTCACGACCGCCTGGCGTGATGTCCGCGAGGCCATCGACCTGCCCGCCGCGACCGCCGGCGACCTGGCCACGGCCATGACCAGGATCCGGCTGCTCGCCTACGCAATCCTCGACGGCACCCTGATCCCGATCGACCGGGTCGCCAACCAGAAGCCGTACTACTCCGGAAAACACAAACGTCACGGAGTCAACGTGCAGGTCATCGCCGACGCAGCCGGGCGTCTCGTCTGGGCCTCGGCCGCGCTGCCCGCCTCGACGCACGACCTGAACGCCGCCCGCACCCACGGCATCATCGACGCCCTGACCAACGCCGACGTGATGACCTTCGCGGACAAGGGCTATCAAGGCGCCCGCGGCAGCGCGCGCACCCCGTTCAAGCGACGCCGCTTCCGGCCGAAGCTGTCACGCCGGCAGAAGGCCGTCAACCGCGCCCACACGAAGATCCGCGCCCGCGGCGAACGCGCCATCGCCACACTGGAAGACCTGGAAAATCCTGACAAAGCTGCGCTGCTGCCCACGCCGAGCGAGCGGCATCGTGCGGGCCATCCTCGTCCTGCACCACGTCGAAGCCAACCGATACGCAGGATGAAAATGGCTCAGGGGGCCCCTCTTAACCACCCGCCGCGCGTTAACCGGTCGCGGAGCGGCCGACGCGAGGGCTAGGGTCCGCCGGATGAGTGAAGCCACGATCCGTCCCGCCCGTGCCCAGGACGCGCCCGCCGCGGTGGCGTTGCGTGCGCTCGTCTATCCGTACCTGGTGCGCGGCGTCGTGTCGACCCGCCGCATGATCGCCGAACCGCCGCCCGGTGAGGGCTGGGCCGGCTGGGTCGCCGAGGCGGACGGGCAGATCGTCGGCTGGGTGTCGGCGTTCCGCAACACGCAGACCTCCACACCGGGCGTGGGTGAGATCGCCCTGCTGCACGTGCATCCGGAGCACCGCCGCCAAGGCGCCGGCACCGCGCTGTTCGACACCGCGCTCGGTCACCTGCGGACCCTCGGGACCACCCAGGTGCTCATCCACGCGCGTACCGAGTCGCTGCCGTTCGCGCAACGGCACGGCTTCACCCCCAGCCGGGAAATGCGCTACTCCGCGCTGGACCTGGACCCCGCCCCGCCGATGCCCGAACCGCCGCCGGGCGTACGGCTGCGGGCGATCGCCGGGCTCGACGCGCACCAGGTGCACCGGGTCGACGCGGAGGCGTCCCGGGACGAGCCGGGGGACGTGCCGACGGACTCCCTCGACTTCGAGCTGTGGCGGCACGAGTGCTGGGACAACCCGGGGCTGGACCGCAAGGCCAGCACGGTCGCCGAGGTGGGCGGCGAACTCGTGGCGTTGAGCCTGGTGAAGCGGGACGGGGACCGGATGTGGTCGGACTTCACCGGCACCCTGCCCGCCTACCGAGGGCGAGGGCTGGCCCGGCTGACCAAGCAGGCCGCACTGCACGTCGCCGCGCGGCGTGGGGTGCGGACCGCGTACACCTCCAACGACGAGGCGAACGCGCCGATGCTGGCGATCAACGAGCGGCTCGGCTACCGGCCGGTGGACAGCCAGTGGTCGTGCCGGCGCACGCTCACCTGAGCCCGGCGGCCACCCGCACCGCCGTGGCGTACGTGTCGGCGCCGAACAGCACCAGCCGGGCCTCGGTGACGTGCGCCGGCGTGGCCGCGTGCAGCACGGTGAGCGCCTGCGCCACCGCGTCCTCGACCGGCCAGCCGTAGATCCCGGCGGAGATCAGCGGGAACGCGATCCCGGTCGCGCCCAGCCCGTCGGCGACGCGCAGGCCGTTGGCGTAGCAGTCGCGCAGCAGCGCGGACCGGTCCTCGCGCGGCGAGAAGACCGGGCCGACAGTGTGCACCACCCAGCGGGCGGGCAGGTTGCCGGCGGTGGTGGCGACGGCCTGGCCGGTGGGCAGCCCGCGCCCGTAGCGGGAGGCGCGCAACGCCCGGCACTCCTCCAGGATCGCCGGACCGCCGCGCCGGTGGATCGCTCCGTCCACTCCCCCGCCGCCGAGCAGCGACGAATTGGCGGCGTTGACTATCGCGTCGACCTGCTGCGCGGTGATGTCCCCCTCGATCAGCACGGTGTCCATGTCAGCTCTCCTCGATCGGCTGGCCGAGCGAGCGGCGGGCCAGCAGGGCGGCCCCGGCGACGGCGGCCGGCATGACCAGCACCGCGCCGAGCGGGATCAGGAAACACAGGAAGACCGCCACCCCGAACCCCAGCGCGGTCGCCCGGTCGGCGCGCAGCCGCACCCGCCGGTCCGGCAGCCGCATCCCCCGCCGGTAGAACGGCGCGCCGACCAGCTCCAGCGCCAGGAGCCAGCCGCCCACCAGGGCGCCGACCACCGGCACCACCGTCTGCCCCACCACCGGGATGAAACCGGCCGCGAACAGCGGTACGCCGATCAGCGCGGACAGCGCCACCAGGCGCAGCGAGTCGGCGAGGCTGCGTCGCAGCGAGGACCAGAACGGCACGTCCACCGCACCGGGGGTGCCGCCGAGCCGGTCCTCGACCCGCTCCGAGATGGCCTCGTAGAACGGGTCACCGATGACCAGCGTGACGGCGGTGAACGTGAGCACCCCGACCAGCCCGGCGACCCCGACCACCGCCAGCCCGGCGGCGCCCCGCAGCAGGCCGCGCCAGGGCGACGACCAGTCGTCGGCGAACGGGGTCAGCCAGCCCGCCAGGTCGTCGACGAAGTAGAGCAGCGTGGCGAACAGGGCGACGTAGAGCGCGCCGGTGATCAGCGCCGGGATCACGCCGAGCAGCATCAGCTTCGGGCTGCGGACGTACATGCCGAAGCCGCGCAGCAGCAGCCCGGCGCCGCCGAGGAAGCGGGTGGCCGCGCCGGTGACGGGCGCGACGGTACGGGAGGCGTTCACGACGGCACAGCCTAATCTGCCGGTGCACCACAATGGGCCTGTGCGTGCGTCCCGGCTGATCTCGCTTGTGCTGCTGCTCCAGTCCCGGGAGACGATGACCGCCGCCGAGCTGGCCCGCGAGCTGGAAGTCTCCGAGCGCACCGTCTACCGCGACGTGCTGGCGCTCTCCGCCGCCGGTGTCCCGGTGTACGCCGACCGGGGCCGGGCCGGCGGCTACCGGCTGCTGGGCGGCTACCGGACCCGGTTGACCGGGTTGAGCCGGGACGAGGCCGAGGCGCTGTTCCTGGCCGGGCTGCCCGGTCCGGCCGGGGACATGGGGCTTGCCGACTCGGTGGCCGCCGCCGAGCTGAAGGTGCTCGCCGCGCTGCCGCCGAGCCTGCGGGACGCGCCCGCGCGCACCGGGCAGCGGTTCCACCTGGATGTGCCCGGCTGGTTCCGGGAGACCGCGCCGCCGCCGGCACTGGCCGAGTTGGCCCGGGCGGTCTGGCGGGACCGGATGGTCGAGCTGCGCTACCGGCGCGGGGACCGGGAGGTGACCCGCACGCTGGCGCCGTACGGGCTGGTGCTGAAGAACGGGGTCTGGTACCTGGTCGGCCGGGTCGGCGACGCCTGGCGGACGTACCGGGCGGACCGGGTGGTGGCGGTCGAGGTGAGCGCCGACGGCTTCGACCGGGACGAGGGTTTCGACCTCGGGGCGTACTGGCGGGGGCAGGCCGGCGCGTTTCTGCGGGAGCTGCTGCGGGAGCGGGTGACGGTGCGGCTCGGCCCGGCCGGGCTGCGGGCGCTGCAGCGCCTGGTGGACGCGCCGTTCGTCTACACCGAGGCCGTCGACGCGGCCGGGCCGCCGGACGAGCAGGGGCGGCTGGTGCTGCGACTGCCGGTCGAGTCGGTGGACGTGGCGTACAGCCAGTTGCTGGCGCTCGGCCCGGAGGTGGAGGTGCTGGCGCCGCCGCAGCTGCGGGCTCGCTTCGCCGAGGCGGCCCGCCGCGCGGCGGCGCTCTACACCGAACCGTCGAAGGACGCCGGTCAGCGGTAGCCGGCGTCGTCGGCCGGTTTGCCCGGCTTGACCACCTCCTCGTAGTAGCGGGCCCAGTGCGGGCGGGTGCCGTCGATGTCGGTGAAGCCGTACACCTGGGCCAGGCCGCCGCTGTCGAGGGACTGCCCGTTCCAGCGGGCCCGGTCCGGGTCGGCGGCCAGAGCGGCGACCGCGCGCCCGACGAACGCCGGCGTCTCCGACATGACGAAGTGCGGCTCGGTCTTCGCGCCGTCGCGCCAGGTGGCCTCGGTGACGCCGTAGTGTTCGAGCATCGCCTCCGAGCGCAGCCAGCCGGGCGTGAGCGCGACAGCTGTGCAGCCGTGCGGGGCCAACTCGTGCGCCTGGCTGAAGCCGAGCCGGTTCACCGACACCTTCGCCAGGTCGTAGAAGACCGACAGGCGGTACTCGCTGTCGTTGTGCTCCTTGGTGCCGTCGCCGACCTCGACGACCAGCCCGCCCGGGTTGCGGATCAGCAGCGGCAGCGCGAAGTGGCTGGTGATGATGTGCGTGTCGACTGCCAGCCGCAGCGTGCGGAACCCGGCGTCGAGCGGCTGCTCCCAGACCGGCTTCTCCCAGGTGATCAGCGGGTCCGCGCCCCAGACGTCGTTCACGAGCACGTCGAGGCGGCCCTGCTCGGCGTCGATCCGCTCGACCAGGGCGCGTACCTGTTCGGGGTCGAGGTGGTCGACCGCGACGGCGATCCCGGTGCCCCCGGCGGCGGTGACCAGCTCGGCGGTCTCCTCGATGGTCTCCGGCCGGTCCATCTCGGAGCGGCGCTCCCGGGTAGTGCGGCCGGTGGCGTAGACGGTGGCTCCGGCGGCGCCGAGCTGCACGGCGATCTGCCGGCCGGCGCCCCGGGTCGCGCCCGCGACGAGCGCGACAGTTCCGGTCAGTGGTGAGTTCATGGGATCACCGTGTAACAGATACCTGACAGCGGAAGTCCGGTTTCCCGGGAGACCCGGATGGGCGATCATCACCGGTATGCACCTGCTGCTGTCCGGGATCGTCGGCTCGGTCGCGTACGGGCTGGCCGGTCCCGGCTCGGACACCGACCGGCTCGGCGTGTTCGCCGCGCCCACGGTCGCGTTCCACGGCCTGCGCCCGCCCCGCGAGTCGGTCGTGACCACCGAGCCGGACGTCACCCTGCACGAGGCCCGCAAGTACGCGCTGCTGGCGCTGAGCGGCAACCCGACAGCCACCGAGCTGATGTGGCTGCCCGACGACTGCTACGAGACGCGTACCGCATTCGGCGAGGAGCTGATCGCCATCCGGTCGGCGTTCCTCAGCGCGCCCCGGGTCCGCGACGCCTACCTCGGGTACGCCGCGCAGCAGTTCCGCAGGCTCGCCGCCACCCCGACGGACACCGGTGGGCGACGGCGCTCGGCGAAGCACGCCCGGCACCTGGCCCGGCTGCTGCACCAGGGCCGGGCGCTGTACGCCACGGGCGTGCTGGAGATCCGCCTCGCCGACCCGGACTGGTTCCGCGCGTTCGGCGAACGGGTCGCCGGAGGCGCGCTGGACGATGCGCAGGCCCTGGTGGCGGACGCCGAGGCCGAGTTCGACCGGATCCGCTCGCCGCTGCCGGAGCGCCCGGACGAGAAGACAGTGGAACGCTGGCTGCTCGCCGTCCGGGCCGCTCACCTGCCGCGGTGACCGGACGGGTCAGTCCGCCAGGCGCACGCGTACCCGGCGGTTGGCCCGCCCCTTGCTCTCCACCTTGACCACCTGGACCTTGCCGATCTGGGCGGTGGAGGCGACGTGCGTGCCGCCGTCGGCCTGCACGTCCAGCCCGACGATGTCGACGATCCGCACCTCCTGCTCCTCCGGCGGGATCAGGTTCGACTGGGTACGGATGATGTCCGGCAGCGCGAGCGCCTCGGCGCGCGGCAGCACCCGCACGGCGACCGACCGGTCGGCGGCCACCTCGGCGTTCACCAGCTCCTCGATGCGGGCCTTGAAGTCCGGCGGCACCTCGGGCAGGTTGAAGTCCATCCGGGCCTCGCCCGGCTCCATGTTGCCGCCGGTGACGAGCGCGCCGAAGTCACGGAACACCACGCCGCAGAGCACGTGCAGCCCGGAGTGGGTACGCATCAGCATGGTCCGGCGGGCGTCCTCCACCGCGCCGGTGACCTCGGTGCCGACCGGCGGCACCGGGTCGCCCTCGGCCGGGATCAGCCACAGGTCGTCGCCCTTGCGGGTGCCGACGATGCGGGTCTGTACGCCCTGCCAGAGCAGCACCCCGTGATCCGGCGGCTGCCCGCCGCCACCGGGGTAGAACGCGGACCGGTCCAGCACGATGCCCTGCTCGGGATCGGCCGCCAGCACCCGGCACGTCCACTCGCGCAGGGTCGGGTCGGCGAGGTCGAGCCGGTGCGTACGGCCGTGGTGTGTGACGCCCATGGACGGCGACGTTACCCGTTCAGGAACTCCGAGACGCGCCCCCGCAGGTCGGCGCGTTCGGTCCAGAGCACACCGGGCCGGTCGTACACGTGCAGTGTGGCGTTGGGCAGCGCGGCGGCCAGCCGTTCGGCGACGGCGACCGGGTGCAGGTCGTCGTCGGCGGCGGCGATGACCAGCGCCGGCGCGGTGACCGCGGCGAGCGACCCGGCGTCGTCGAGCGGGGCCTGCCCGGGCAGGTCGGCCAGACCCGGCGCGAGCCCGTCGCGCAGCAACTGGTCGAGCCGCTGCCGCAGATAGGCCCAGCCGGCGGGCGTGTTGCGCACCGACGGCGGCAGTTCCAGCGACACCACGTCGGCGAGCGCCGAGGCGTCACCCTCGGCCACCGCGTCGAGCAGGCCGGTGAGCCGGGCCCGCGCCACCTCGCCACGCGGCGTGTCCAGCACGGCGGGCAGGAAGAAGACGAGCCGCTCGAAGCGTTCCGGGCTCTCGGCGAGCAGCCGGCAGAGCGCGCCCGCTCCGAGGCTGGCGCCGAACGCCCTGGTCGCGCCGCCCAGGTCCGAGATCGCACGCAGGTCACGAGCGAGATCCAGATAGCTCCACGGGCCGGGCGGGGAGTCGGAGCGGCCGTGCCCACGGAACTGGAAGAAGATGCGCCGACCGGCGACGCCGCTGCCGAACGGACGGGTGGTGGCGATGCCGTTGCCCAGCCCGTGCGCGAACACGGTGACCGGCTCACCGGTGCCGGTGACCAGGCGCTCCAGGCTCACGCCGTGCGGCGTCGCGACCAGCTCCGTCTCCGGCTCCGGCAGCGCGGGCCGCCCGGTCCGGGGCGCGCCGGGACCCGGCCCCCAGGTGCGGGGACCGCCGTCCGGCGGCGGGGGCCAGCGGAAACCTCTCACCAGGACCCTCGGCCGTCGTGCAGGTCCCGCAGGCCGGGCCGCACGTCGAGCAGGTAGATGAGACCGGCCGCGATACCGATCAGTCCGAAGAGGCTGATCGGGCCGAAGCCGAGCAGGGTCAACAGCAGGCAGACCGCCAGGATGGCGACCCAGCCGCCCTTGGGCAGCGTGCCGATCGCGGCGAATCCGTCGCCGCGCTGGGTGACCGCGTGCACCAGCGCCACTCCCTGAACGACCAGGGCGAAGACGAGCAGGATCAGCTGGATCACGTCTTGGACTGCGAACGCGAAAATCGGCGCGGCGATGGCCATGGGGGCAAGCTTATGCCGAGACCCCGGAAACGTCCGACAAGACGTTGTCCGGGGTCCCGCTGGTGCGACGGATCACTCGGCGGCCGGGCGGGTCCGCTTCGTGGTCTTCGGCAGCTTCGCCGCCGGGGTGGCCGGCTTCGCGGCGGTCGTCTTGGTGGCGGCCTTGGTCGCGGTCGCCTTGGTGGCGCGGGTCCGCTTCACCGCGGCCGGCTTGGCGGCCACCGCCTCGGCCACCTCAGCCGGGCTGGGCACCTCGGCCGGCGCGGTGGCGGCCGGCTTCGGGGCCACGTCGGCCTTGCCGGCGGTGTCGGCCTTGCCGGCGGTGTCGGCCTTCGTCGCGGCGTCGGCCTTCACGGCCACGTCGATGCCGGTGGCCTCGGTGGCCTCGATGTCGGCGTTCACCGTGTCGGCGGCCTCCAGCACCCCGGCGCCGACGACCCGCTCGCCGCGGGCGACCAGCTCGGCGTACGCGGCCAGGGCGCGCTCCTGCGCGGCGTACGCACCGGCCACCACGACGGCGGCGTTGCGGGTGGCGGCCTCGCGCAGCTTCTCGATGTGCGCCGCCTCGCGCAGCTTCTCCAGGTTGGCGGCCCCGCGGAGCTGGTCGAGGTCGGTCGCGACGGCCCGCTCGCGCAGCCCGGTGGCGGTCTCGTTGGCCGTCTTCAGCGTCTCGGTGGCCTTCTGGCGCAGCTCGAAGCCGGTGACGACGGCCTTGCCGCCGAGGTCGGCGACGACCCGGGTGCCGAGGCCGCTGACCACGGTGGGCAGCTTGCGCAGCTGTTCCAGGGCCAGCTCACCGGCGCCGGCGGCGGCGTAGAGGGGTGCGGGGATGCGGTTGGTCTTCGGCTGGGTGGTCATGACTGCTCCTCTTCGGCCGCACCGGCGGCCTTCCGGGCCGCCCGGCGGGCGGTCGTGTGCTCAGGGGCGGCGGTGGTCGGGGCCGGCGCGGCGCCCGCTTCGGTGACGGCCACCGATTCGAGGACCGCCTCGGTCGGGGTGCCCGCCGGCGTGACCAGACCGGTGGCGGCCGCCGCGACCGTCGCCGGGGCCTCCGGCGCGCTGGCCGCCTCGGTGTTCGCGGCCGCCTCCGTCGCGGTGGCCTTCTCGCCCGGCTCGGCCGTGGTGGCCGCCTCGGACGCCGTAACCGCCTCGGACGCCGTGGCCGCCTCGGTCGCCTCGGCCAGGCGGGCGTTCTCGCGCCGGAACGTCTCGTAGATCTGGGTGAGCGACTGCTTCTGCGCCATGGTCAGCTCGGGGTCGACGGCGATCGCCGCGAGCACACCCTGGCCCTCCTTGTCGTCGAGCAGCCCGGCGCGCAGGTACATCGCCGGGGTGGAGACACGAAGCGCGCTGGCGAGCTGCTGGAGCACCTCAGCACTCGGCTTGCGCAGCCCGCGCTCGATCTGGCTCAGGTAGGGATTGCTGACGCCGGCCTGCTCGGCGAGCTGACGCAGTGAGATCTTCGCGTTGCGCCGCAGGTCGCGAATGAACCCGCCGACATCGGGAAGGTCCTTGCTGGTGGCCATGACTCAACGCTAGCTCGCGCTGCTAACTGCTGCAAGCAAAACGCTAGCCAGAGTTAGCAGGGTCACCAGAGGCGGGTTGCGGGGCCCATGTCCGGTCCGTACCGTTCTCATCCGTGACCAAGATCGATATCAACGGCGCCCAGCTCGCGTACGACGAGAGCGGCAGCGGCACCGCCGTGGTGCTGCTGCACGCCGGCATCGCCGACCGGCGGATGTGGCGCGAGCAGGTCCCGGCGCTCGCTCAGCGGCACCGGGCGCTCGCCCTGGACCTGCGCGGCTACGGCGAGTCGGAGCTGCCGCCCGCGCCGTTCGCCCACCACGACGACGTGATCGGACTGCTCGATGCGCTGGGCATCGAGCGGGCCGCGCTCGTCGGCTGCTCGTTCGGCGGCCGGGTCGCCGTGGACGCCGCGCTCGCCCACCCGGAGCGGGTTTCGGCGCTGGCCCTGTTCGGCGCCGCGATCTCCGGCCATGAGTGGTCCGAGGAGACCGAGCAGCTCTGGGAGGAGCTGGTCGGGGACGTGGACCCGGAGGACCTCACCGCCACCGCCGCCGGGGAGGTGCGCTTCTGGGTGGTCGGCCCGACCCGCCGCCCGGAGGACGTCGGCCCGGAGCTGATCCGGTTCGCCGAGGAGATGGACCGCCGGGCGCTCGCCGCCGAGCAGGCGCTGAGCGCGATCGAGGTGGGCGAGCTGGACCCGCCGGCCATCGACCGGCTGGGCGAGCTGCGCGCACCGGTGCTGGCCGCCGCCGGCGCGGACGACCTGGCCGACATCCGCCGCCTGGCCGACCGCATCGCCGACGAGACCCCGAACGGTGTACGCCTCCCCGACGTGGCGAACACGGCCCACCTGCTCCCCCTGGAGCGCCCCGCCGAGGCGAACGCCGCCCTCCTGTCCTTCCTCCCCTGACCGTGGTTCCTGCGCGCGATCGCGCACTTGTGGCCCTCGGCTCGTCCGGAATGGGCAGTCTGCCGGGGCGATAAGTGCAAGATCGCCGCAGCCGAGGGTCACCAGGCGTGGCGGATGGCTCCTACCGGGAGGCCGCCGCCCAACAAGGGTGGCTCGGCGTACTCGGTGAGGATGGGGGCGCGCACGTTCAGGCGGGCCAGGGCGGACACCAGGACGGGTGTGCGAGCTCTCGCGGCGCCGTCGTCGATCTTCAGGGCGACGGCGCCGACCCCCGGGACCGCCGCCGCGATCACGCCCTCCGCGCCGATCTTGGCGAGCAGACCGGGTACGCCGCGCATCAGCCGGGTGTCCTCCGCCCGGGTGCCGCCGACCAGCTCCGGGTACGCCCGCATGGCGTCCGCCACCGTCCGCTCCACGGTGCCCGGCTCGGCGCTGACCAGCCGCAGGAATGCCCGCGCCAGCCCGGTCAGCGAGACGGCGAGCACCGGCGCGCCGCAGCCGTCCACCCCGACCGCCGCCGCCCGCTCGCCGGTGAATTCCTCGATGGTGGCGGTCAGGCCCCGCTGGAGCGGATGCTCGGGCCGCCAGTAGCCGTCCAGCGGCCAGCCGGCGGCCAGACACGTGCGCAGCATGCCGGCGTGCTTGCCGGAGCAGTTCATCAGCACCCGGGCCGGACCGCCGCCGGCCCGCAGCACCGCCTCCCGGGCGGCCTCGCCGAACGGCAGGTCCGGCGGGTTGTGCAACGCGTCCTCGGTCAGGCCGGCGTCGCGCAGCAGCGCGGTCACCCGCTCGACGTGGAACTCCTCACCGGCGTGGCTGGCCGTGACGAGCGCCACGTCGGCCGGATCGGTGAGCGGCAGCCCGGCCCGGAGCATCCCGATCGCCTGCATCGGCTTGCTCGACGAGCGGGGGAAGATCGGCGAGGTGACGTCGCCGGCGCCGGCGACCGGCTCACCGGCGGCGTCGAGCACCACCACGGAACCCCGGTGGACGCCCTCCACGAAGCCGGACCGGACCACCTCGGCGAGCGGCACGCCGCCCTCGTACGTCTTTCCCACGTAATGGACCGTACCGACGGAACGGGCCCGGTGGGCGGCGGGGTGACCTGCGACGTCGTCCAGGGCGGTACAGGGCCGTCGGCCGCTGCGCCGCTTACCGGGCGGCGGCCGGGACGCCGAGCAGCGTGCGGACCTCGGCAGTGGTCAGCGGGGGCCGCTGGGCGAGCTGGGCGAAGCCCACCGCCCGCGCGACGAGCTGCATGTTGGACTCCACCGGGCGACCCTTGGCGTACGTGACCGTGTCCTCCATGCCGACGCGCAGGTGACCGCCGGTCGACAGCGAGGCGAGCATCACCGGGATGGTGCTGCGCCCGATGCCGGTGGCCGAGAACGTGGTGCCCTCGGGCAGGTCGCGCAGCATCTGCTGGGCCGCCACGAGCGTCGCCGTGGTGCCCGGCATGCCGCCCGGCACGCCCATCACGAAGTCGACGTGCACGTGCCCGCCGTGCGGCAGGCCGTACTTGCCGAGCAGCCGCTGCAACGCGGTGAGGTGGCCCAGGTCGAAGATCTCGTACTCGGGGACGACGCCGCGCTCCTGCATCCGGGTGTGCAGGTCGACGATGAACTCCCACCGGTTGAGGAACACGTCGTCGCCGAAGTTGACGGTGCCCATGGTGCAGGAGGCCATGTCCGGCCCGGCGTCGAGCACCGCCAGCCGGGCGGCCTCCGGGTCGGTCACCGCGCCCCCGGAGGAGAGCTGCACGATCAGGTCGGTGCTCTCCCGCAGCGCCGCCACCGTGTCGCGCAGCCGCCCCTGGTCGAGCGTGGGCCGCGCGTCGTCGTCGCGGATGTGGACGTGGATCACGGCGGCGCCGAGCGCCTCGCACTCCTTGGCGGTCAGCAGCAGCTCGTCGAGCGTCACCGGCAGCGCCGGCACCTCCGCCTTCGCCGACTCCGCGCCGGTGGGGGCAACCGTGATCAACGTCCCTGTCGTCATGCCCCGGATCCTAGACCGGCCTCCGACGCCGGGTCGACCGGAGGATTTCCGGTGCGAGCCGCGTCAAGAAGGGACCCTTCCTCCACCGGAGGCGTTGAGAAGGGACCCTTCCTTACGCGTCGATCGCGGCGGCGCTCTCGCCGACGAGCAGGCGGGCGTCGTCGGGCGTGTTGCGCTTCAGGACGGCGAGCGCCACCTGACCCAGCTCGAAGTGCTGCACGGCGGTGCCCACGAAGCCGACGGTCCGGCCGTCGAGCGTCACCGGCGTACCGGCCACCGGCGGCTGATCGCTCGCCACGCCGTCCAGGTGCAGCAGGACGAGCCGGCGGGGCGGCTTGCCCAGGTTGTGCACCCGGGCCACCGTCTCCTGCCCCCGGTAGCAGCCCTTGTCGAGGTGCACGGCCGGGGCGATCAGGTCCACCTCGGCCGGGATCGTCCGGTGGTCGGTGTCCACGCCGGCCCGGGCCCGCTTGGCGGCCACCCGCATCGCCTCGTACGCCCACAGCCCGGCCACCGGCACCCCGGCGCCCCGCAGCTCGGCGACCACCTCGTCCATCGCGGCCCGGGGCACCAGCAGGTCGACGCCGAGCGCCACCCGCCGGGCCCAGCCGCCAGCGGGGAGCGGCTTGACGTCGTACACCACCGAGGGCCGCGCGGGCAGCTCGCCGGAACGGAACTTCGGACCCGGCACCGCGACCACGTCGGGTCCGGCCAGCCCGGTGACGCCGAGCGTGTCCAGCGCGCCGGACGCCTCCGGCCCGACCAGCGACAGCAGCGCGTGCTCGGCGGTGGCGTCGCGCGGGTCGACCCGGCTGAAGAACCGCATCTTCTCCAGGTATGACAGCAGGCCCTCAGTCATCCCCGGCTCGGTGTCCAGCCAGGTGGTCTCGCCGTCGTCGGCGACCATCGCGTGCTGTTCGACGTGCCCGTGCGGGGAGAGCACCAGCAGCTCGGTGCCCTGCCACCGCGCCAACGCGGCCAGGTGCTGGCTGGTCAGCGTGTGCAGCCAGCTGATCCGCTCCTCGCCCGGCACCGCGACCACGCCCCGGTGCGAGCGGTCGACCAGCCCCACGCCGGTGGCCAGGAGGCGCTGCTCGCGCATCGGGTCGCCGTAGTGGGCGGCCACCGGGCCGACGCCGGCCGCCCGGTGGGCCGGCTCCGGCTGGTCCCGGGTCTTGTCGTCGATGGCGTCGGTGGTCACCGCGCCGGCGATGTCGATCATGTGCGTTCCCCGTTCTGTGCGCAGCGGCCGCAGACCCCGAAGAGCGCGACATGCCCGATGTCGACCTGGAACCCGCGCTGCTCGGCCAACTGGTCGGCGAGCGGGCGGAACATCTCGGGAGAGATCTCGTCGATCGCCCCGCACTCCCGGCACACCAGGTGCACGTGCTGGTGCTCACCCGCCGCGTGGTAGGTCGGCGAACCGTGCGACAGGTGCGTGTGCGTCACCAGGCCGAGCCGTTCCAGCAGCTCCAGCGTCCGGTAGATGGTGGTGATGTTGACTCCGGCCGCCACCTCGCGGACCGCGGTGTGCACCTGCTCCGGGGTGGCGTGCCCCAGATCCAGGACGGCCTGGAGCACCAGCTGCCGCTGCGCCGTCAGCCGCAGCCCGCGTGAGCGGAGCATTTCCGCGAGGGAGGATTCGGACACCCTTCGATCATAGTTCGGCCGCCGCGCCGGCCGGTCCGCCGCCGGGGTACGCCATTTACGCTGCGCCGGTGGAGGCGACACGGGTGGCGGTGCTCGGCCGAGGGCTCGTACCGGCGGGTGAGCCGGTGCTGCGCGGCGACGACCGGGGCGTACTGCACGGCGACGGCCTGTTCGAGACGCTGCACCTGCGCGACGGGCGGCCGTGGCTGCTGGAGCCGCACCTGACCCGGCTGCGGGCCGGCGCGTCGGTGATCGACCTGCCGCTGCCTCCGGACGCCGCGCTGGCCGAGCTGCTGGACGCGGTGTGCGCCGGCTGGCCCGCGCAGGCCGAGGGCGCGTTGCGGCTGGTCTGCACGCGAGGGCCGGAGGGTGGCGGGCCGCCGACGGTGTACGCCACGCTCGGCGAGGTGCCCGCGTTGGCCCGGGCGGCCCGGCGCGACGGGGTGACGGTGGCCACGCTGCCGCTCGGGGTGGCCGCCCGGTCCCGCCCGGAGCTGGGGTGGCTGCCGAGCGGCGTGAAGTCCACCTCGTACGCGCTGAGCACCGCCGCCCGCCGGTGGGCGCAACGGACCGGCGTGGACGACGTGCTCTGGGTCTCGACCGACGGTTACGTGCTGGAGGGGCCCACCGCCAACGTGGTGTGGCTGAGCGGCGGCCGTCTCCTCACGGCGCCTGCGGCACAGACCGGAATCCTGCCCGGCGTGACCGCCCACCACCTGCTGAAACGCGCGGCCGAACTGGGCCTGGCGGCCGGCGAGCACCTGCCCACGGTGCCCGACCTGCACGCCGCCGAGGCCATCTGGCTGACCAGCTCCCTACGCGGCCCGGTCGAGGTGACCACCCTGGACGGAACCCCCCGCCCCAGGCACCACCTGACCCCCCGCATCCAGACCCTCCTGCACTTCCCCCCACCCCGTTGATCATGAAGTTGGCGGCGCCGGCTGCCTGATATGTCGCCGCCAACTTCATGATCGCCGGGATCAGCGGCGAGGTGGGTCAGCCGGCCACCCGGGTCAGGCGGGCGGAGAGGTGCGGGCTCAGGGGGTGGCCCACGGCGGCCATCTCCTGGGCGTACAGCAGGGCGCCCTCCACGATGCCGAACAGGCGGGCACCGGCGGTGACCTCCTTCGCGGTGGCGGTACGCACGACCGCGTCGGTGGAGAACTCGATCTGGGTGCCCTTGCGCTTGCCGATGTGCAGCTCCATCACGCCGGTCGGCACGGTCATCAACGCCTCCAGCTCGTCGGTGACCCGCTCACCGTCGAGCACCGGACGCCACCAGCCCACCTCGCGGCCGGCGGGGCGGACCGGGCGGCTCTGCTCGTCCAGGAGCCAGGCCCGCGACTCGTAGAACAGGAACGGCCGGCCGTCGTGGCTGATCCGGATCTCCTGCGCGTAGTCGAAGTCCTCGATCGTCGGGAACCCACCCCGGCCCCGGCCCCGCCACACCCCGACGTACGGCAGCAGCCCGTCCAGGCTCGGGTGCAGCTTCGGGCCGACGCGCAGGTCGTGGCTCTCCTCGTACGGGTACGGGTCGACCGGCGGCGCGTTCAACCACGGCGGCTGAAGCGGATTCTCACTGTTCACAGCGCCATCCTCGTTCGCGACTGCGGGGCTCGCAAAACCGGCTCACTCCTCGCGCTCACCATCTACCTCTACCGATTCGCACTGCGACATAGACCAGGCCGCCGGCGAGGGCGCCCAAGCCGGCGACCAGCAGGCTGACGAACCCGATCTCGGTAACCATCCGGACCATCCTATGCTGGCGGCATGGCGCGCACTCTCGTCGTCAAGGCCACCGCCGGCGCGGACTCCCCGGAACGCTGCGCCCAGGCGTTCACAGTCGCCTCCACCGCAGCCGCGGCCGGGGTGGAGGTGTCGCTCTGGCTCACCGGTGAGTCCACCTGGTTCGCGCTCCCCGGGCGGGCGGAGACGTTCGAGCTGCCGCACTCCGCGCCGCTCGGTGAACTGCTGCACGTCGTCCTGGCCACCGGCCGGGTGACCGCCTGCACCCAGTGCGCGGCCCGGCGGGACATCGGCCCGGGCGACGTCATCCCCGGCGTACGCATAGCCGGAGCAGCGGTTTTCGTCGAGGAGGCGATGGCCGAGGGCGCGCAGGCGCTTGTCTACTGAGCCACCAGCCAGGTTGTCCACTCTGCCCGGTGGGCTGATCCTGACCCGACATGTCCGGATTGCGCCTACGATGCGAATGTGAGTGAGGCGATCCAACGGTTCTTCGCGTCGATGCCGGCGCGCGCCGCGGCAGTGCTCAACAGCCCGATCGGCGGCACGCTCCAGATCAATCTGGCCGACGGCAACCGCACCGAGCACTGGTACGTGACGCTGAGCCCTGGATCAGCCCAGGTCAGCCGGGAGGAGCAACGGCCGGCCGACGGCGTGCTGACCCTCTCCACCGAGCTGTTCGAGAAGCTGGTCACCGGCCGTGAGGACGGCATGGCAGCGGTGCTGCGCAACGAGGCCACGTTCAGCGGGCACGTCGTGCTGTTCCTCGCGTTCCGCCGCTTCCTGCCGGCCCGGCCCGACGCACGGGATCCGCGGGACACCGCCCGCGAACACGTCCGGCGGCCGGCGTGAAGGACCGGGTCAGCATTCTCGACGGCAACACGTTCCTGGTCAGCGACGATCGCGGCAACATCGAGCCGTCGTACGACTTCCCCACCGGGCTCTTCTCCTTCGACACCCGGTTCCTCTCCACCTGGTTCCTCACCCTCGACGGGCAACGCCTGCACGCGCTCTCCATCGACGACTCGCTGTCGTACAAGTCGCGCTTCTTCCTGGTCCCCGGCGAGCCGACGCACTATCTGGACGCGGACGTCTCGGTGATCCGCGCCCGCGCGATCGGCGGCAGCCTCGACGAGCAACTGACCCTGCTCAATCACTCCGAGCGGGAGAAGGAGTTCCGGCTCCGGCTGGAGATCGGCTCCGACTTCGCCGACCTCTTCGAGATCAAGCACAAGCGGGACAAGAAGGGGCGCACCACACCCACCGCGGAGGAGAACGCGCTGCGGCTGACCTACCGCAGGCAGGCGTTCCACCGCGAGACGCTGGTGACGAGCAGCGCGCCGGCCGACGTCGACGCGAACGGGATGACGTTCCGGATCCGGGTCGGCCCGCACAGCGAGTGGACCGCCAGGCTGCACATCGACACGGTCATCTACGGCGCCCGGGGCCAGGACATCCGGGCCGCTCTGCCGCTTGGCGGCCGGCGTACGGCCGACGACATCGACGCGGAACAGAGCGCCCTGATCAGCCGCGCGCCGAAGCTGGGCTGCGACTGCGAGCCGCTGGCCGGGGCGTACCGGCGCAGCCTCAACGACCTGGCCGCCCTCCGGTACGAGTCGATCACGCTCGGCGTCCGGCTGCTCGCCGCCGGCCTGCCCTGGTTCATGACGCTGTTCGGCCGGGACAGCATCTTCACCTCGCTGCAGGTGCTGCCGTTCCTGCCGGAGCTGGTCAAACCCACGATCGTCATGCTCGCCGGCCTGCAGGGCAGCCGGGTCGACGACTTCCGGGACGAGGAGCCCGGCAAGATCCTGCACGAGCTGCGCTACGGCGAGACCGCCGGCTTCGAGGAGCAGCCGCACTCGCCGTACTACGGCGCCGCCGACACCACAGCGCTGTTCGTGATCCTGCTCGACGAGTACGAGCGGTGGACCGGTGACGCCGAGCTGGTGCGCCAACTGGAACACGAGACGCGTGCGGCGTTGAGCTGGCTGGACACGTACGGCGACCTGCTCGGCACCGGCTACGTCTGGTACATGTCCCGCAACCCGGCGACCGGGCTGCCGAACCAGTGCTGGAAGGACTCGCCGGAGGGCGTCTCCTACGCCGACGGGCAGATGCCCGAGTTCCCCCGGGCCACGTGCGAACTTCAGGGGTACGCGTACGACGCGAAGCTGCGCGGCGCCCGCATGGCCCGCATTCACTGGAACGACCCGGCGTACGCCGACCGGCTGGAACGCGAGGCGGCGGCGCTGAAGGAACGGTTCAACCGCGACTTCTGGATCCCGGACCGGGAGTACTACGCGCTGGCGCTCGACCCGCAGGGCCGCCAGGTGGACGCGCTCACCTCCAACATCGGCCACCTGCTGTGGAGCGGCATCGTCGACGAGGCCCGAGCCCCGGCGATCGCCGCCCACCTGCTCGGCCCGCGCCTGTTCTCCGGGTGGGGCGTGCGCACGCTCGCCGACGGGCAGGGCCGGTACAACCCGGTCGGCTACCACGTCGGCACGGTGTGGCCGTTCGACAACTCGATCATCGCCTGGGGCCTGTGGCGGTACGGCTTCCGGCAGGAGGCCGGCCGGATCTGCGACGCCCTGCTCAGCGCCTCGCGCTACTTCGACGGGCGGCTGCCCGAGGTGTTCGCCGGCTACGCGCGCGACCTCACCGAGTACCCGGTGGAGTACCCCACCGCGTGCAGCCCGCAGGCGTGGTCCGCCGGCACGCCGCTGCTGCTGCTACGGGTGATCCTGGGCCTGGAACCGCAGGGCGAGCACCTGATCATCGACCCGGCCGTACCGCCGGGGATGGGCCGGGTGGAACTGCTCGACATCCCGGGACGCTGGGGCCGGGTGGACGCGCTCGGCCGCAGCCGGGAGCCGCACGAGGAACCCGCGCCGCCGCCGCTCACGCTGCCCGGACAGTGACGTCAGACCGGGCAGGGCGTGGTCACCGCCACCCGGACCCGCTCGCCGGCCCGCTGCGCCAGCACCGCCGGGTCGCCCGGACGCGCGTATCCGTCGGCCGAGTCCACGACCGGCGCGGCGCCGTCGCCGAACGCGACGGCCAGCGGCTGGTCGGCCGGCGCGGCCGCCTCGGACCGGACCGTGCGGGCGGTCCCGCCGCCCGGGCAGGGCGCGGCCAGCACCTGGACCGGGCCGGTCGCGCCGCCCCACCGGCCCAGCGCCGCGGCCAGCACGGCCGACTCGGCGGCGGCGTCGGCGGACAGGGCCCGGTAACCGGATCCCACCGGGCGGCAGCCGGTGTCGGCGGTGAGCAGCACCCGGCCCGGGCCACCGGCCCGGCCCTCGACAACGACGAACTCGCCCGCGTCGGCGCGCAGGAGCGGCTCGCCGTCGAGCGTCGACACCCCGGCCCGCCACTGCGCCGGCAGCCGGTCGGCGATGCCGCGTAGCACCGCGCGTACGTCGTCGCCGCCGATCGCCACCTCGACGCCGCGCTCCAGCGTGGCGCCGTCGTCGAGCGGCGTGATCCGGCAGCCGCGTTCCAGCCGGTCCGACAGGAGCGCCGGTACGCCCGCACCGCCCACCGCGGCGGTCAGCTCGCCGATCGCCCGGTCCACCACCGGGCCGGCCTGGTCCAGCGACCGCTGTTCCTTGACCGTCGGCGGGTCGGTGCGCACCGACCACCAGGTCAGGCCGGCCAGCAGCACTGCCCACGCCACAGTGGCAACCACCGGCCAGCGCAGCCGGCGTCGCCCGCCCGGTCCGGGGCCGGGCGGGGTGGGCGGGGCGTAGCCCGTCTCGACGGCAGTCACCCGGCAATGGTGTCACGTACCGGCGAGCTGCCTGGCCGCGCCTCGGCGCTCTGGAACGGCTCGTGGCCCGCCACCCCGGTGGGGCGGCGGGCCACGATCAGAGCGTGGGTCAGGCGGCGACCGAGACGGTCACCTCGTTGATCCCGCGGGTCGCGGACACGGCGGTGTCGCCGTTGCCGTGGCGGGACAGCGCGCGCAGCGTCCAGGAGCCCGGCGCGGCGAAGAACCGGAACTGCCCGGCCGCCGACGTCACCACCTCGGCGGTGAACTCGCCCGTCGAGTCGAGCAGACGCACGTACGCGCCCGGCACGACCTCACCGGACTCGGCCAGCACGCGGCCGGTGATGACGGTCTCCTTCTCCAGGTCCAGGCTGGCCGGGAGCGGAGCGGACTGGTCCGGCGCGGCGCAGCCGGCGGCAGCGGTCGAGGCGGCGGAGGCGGCGGTCATCAGGCCTCCCCCGGCTCGTCGCCGAGCGCCACCGGCACGCCGACGAGCGAGCCGTACTCGGTCCAGGAGCCGTCGTAGTTCTTCACGTTGCGATGCCCGAGCAGCTCCTGGAGCACGAACCAGCTGTGCGAGGAGCGCTCGCCGATCCGGCAGTACGCGATCGTCTCCTTGCCGTCGTCCAGCCCGGCGTCGGCGTAGATCTTGCGCAGCTCGTCGTCGGACTTGAACGTGCCGTCCTCGTTGGCCGCCTTGGACCACGGGACGCTGATCGCGGTCGGGATGTGACCGGCCCGCTGCGCCTGCTCCTGCGGCAGGTGGGCGGGGGCGAGCAGCCGGCCCGCGAACTCGTCGGGGCTGCGCACGTCGACCAGGTTCTTGGTGCCGATCGCGTCGACCACCTCGTCGCGGAACGCGCGGATCGAGGTGTCCGGCTCCTGCGCGACGTACTGCGTCTTCGGCCGCTCCACCGCGTCGGTGACGAGCGGACGGGCGTCCAGCTCCCACTTCTTGCGGCCGCCGTCGAGCAGCTTCACGTCGCGGTGGCCGTACAGCTTGAAGTACCAGTACGCGTACGCGGCGAACCAGTTGTTGTTGCCGCCGTACAGGATCACGGTGTCGTCGTTGGCGATGCCCCGGTCGGACAGCAGCGCCTCGAACTGGCTCTTGTTGACGAAATCCCGGCGGATCTGGTCCTGCAGGTCGGTGCGCCAGTCGAGCTTGACGGCGCCGGCGATGTGCCCGGTGTCGTAGGCCGAGGTGTCCTCGTCGACCTCGACGAAGACGACGCCCGGGGCGCCGAGGTTCTTCTCGGCCCACTCGGCCGAGACCAGTGCGGTGTCGCGACTCATCAGATCACTCCCTGGTGAGGATGGTTGGTGAGCCTACGCGTGGAGATCGAAGTCTGTGGCTGTCGCACCACGCGCGGGACCCAGAGCTAGGAACGGATCACGGGTACGTGCGACGGCGCCGCTGCCGGGCGTTGAGGGGAGGTTCGTGGACCCTTGGGGCCGCCGTTCAGGCGGCCGGAGACAGCCCCGCCGTCAGATGACGGGGCGACACAGGCAGGTGGCCACGCGGCACAGGTCGACCGCGCGCCGTTTGGTGAGGTGGGTCCCCATGGGCAGGGAGATTACCAGCCCACGCAACAGGTGCCACCAGGCCGACCAGCATCCGGGACGACTGACCGCCTGGTCAGCAGGCCGAATCGACGGTGGGCCGGCTCTCAGCCGGCGGAGTTGAGGGCAGGCCGGCTCTCAGCCGGCGGAGTTGATCTGCAGGCCGGCTTTCAGCCGGCGGAGTTGATCGGCACGTTCGCCGCGTCCGCCGTGACCACCAGGCCCTCCGGCTTCGGCTCCACCTTGCGCAGGTTGAGCTGGAACGGCAGCTCCGGCAGCGGCACGTCGATCGAGATGCCCTGCGCGTACCGGGTCAGCGCGGCCCGGGCCAGCGGCAGGTTCGGCAGGCCCTCGGCGGTGAGGTCGTTGAACCGCAGCGCCACCTTGTTGCCGGCCACCGTGACGTCGGCGGTGCCGTTGACGGTGAGCTTGATGCCCAGGACGTCGACCGGGGCGGTCACGGCGAGCTTGCCGTTGCGCTCGCCCAGCGTCAGGCCGGGCCGGTCCAGCAGCTTGGCCAGGCTCTCGTAGGTGATGGTGCCCCGCCCGTCCACGCTCTCGGCCACCACGTCGCCCCGGCCGGATCGCAGCGTGTCCAGCGACGCGGTCACGTTGCGCGCGTCCACGTCCAGCTTCGGCACCTCCACCGCGTCGCCCTGCACGTTGCCGCGCACGTCGGTGAGCTGGATCGAGATGCGCTCGTACCGGCCGTCGAGCACCTGGGTGAGGAACGGGAAACCGGCCACTTCGACCTGCGGCGCGGAGGACTGCGCGTCCTGCTTGGCGACCTCCTGCCGGACCTGGTCGGCGATGGCACGCTCGGCCACCCCGGCGGCGACCCGGTCGGCGACGACGAGCAGCCCGGCCAGCACCAACAGCAGGACGAGGAAGCCGATCAGCACCTTCCGGCCCCGTCGCCGGGGTCGGCCCTCCGCCGGATACGCCTCTGCCACGCCGCCTCCTGTCCTCGCCGCCGTCACCGCGCTCGCGGCGCAACCGTACTTACCCGCGGCGAATCCTCCCCAACCGCGTCAGAGGAACAGCACGCACATGGCGTACGCGGCGGGCGCGGCCAGCGCGAACCCGCCCAGCGGCCCCTGCATGTGCCGGGCCACCCACATCGTCGGCGGTTCGCCGGCCATCAGCCGGCCCGCCTCGGCGTACCCCACCGCGAGGTCCGCCAGGACGGCGGTGGCCGCGCTGACCACCCCGACCAGGGCGGCGCTGGTCGGGGTGAAGCCGACCAGGTAGCTGCCGAGCACGGCGCTGGTGAGGGTGCCGATCATGGCGCCGGCGACCACGCCGGCCGCGCCGCGCGGCACCTGCGGGGCGAGCCGGGGCCACGGCGCGACCGCGTCGGTGAGCCGGGCGACGAGCAACGCCACCCCGGCGGCGGTGAGGCAGACCGTGATCGCCTGGGTGCCCTTGGGGATCCGGCTGAGCACGATGAGCGTGGCGAAGGCGACCACGCCCACCACGATGAGCAGCGTGCCGCCGAGCGAGTCGGTCACCCGGACCCGGTCCACCCGCCGCACGAGCTGGCCCAGCACGCCGAGCAGGAAGCCGCCGGCGGCGGCGTAGCCGAGCGGGGCCAGGCCGGCGAGGTCCGACTGCACGGCGGCGACGTCGGCGATCACGGCGGTGCCGGCGCTGACGAGCGCGACGACGAGCAGCGCGGGCGGTCGCATGGCCATCGTCCAGGCCAGCACGAACAGCAGTTGGACGCCGAAGATGATCACCGCGAACGGCAGCCGGTGCCCCGGGCCCGCGGTCTGCGCGCCGAGCACCAGGCCGACGCCGAGCAGCGCGGCGAAGCCGGCCACGGTGAGCGCGAGAGGGCGGCGGACGGGGACCGGCGGCACCTCCTCCTCGGGCTCCTCCTCGGGCTCGTCGTCGGGACGCCGGCTGGGGCCGCCCTTGCGCAGCCGGCGCGGGCCCTTGCGTTCCGGCCGGCCGCCCTCCTCGTCGGCGGGGCCGGTACGCGGCGCGGGCGGGTAGACACGGGCGGGGCCGGACGGCCCGGCGGACGGGTCGTCGGCCCACGGTTCACGACCGGTGTCGCGCGAGGTGGAGGGAGACACGCCCCGATCGTGCCAGACCCGGGCGGCTCGGCAGAGGTCCCGGTTTCGGCGACGTTAAAACCTGCGGCGCGATCAAGGGCAGAAAGGGCAAACGGTAAATCGCGCGAAGGTGACGGCCGGTCCATCGGTTACGCTCAGGCCGTTACCCGCCCGTCGACGACGCCGGGACCCACGCAAGTTCACAGTGCCGCCCGCACCCCCGGGCGTGTTGCTGGTCGCGCGCGGCCGAGAGGCCGCCGGGACGGAGGTGATCGTGGAGCTCCTGCTGCTCGTGACCGCGCGGGCCGGTGAGCCGTCGGCGGTGTTGCCGGCACTCGACCTGCTGCCGCATTCGGTTCGCACCGCACCCCGCGACGTCCGCACGCTGGTGTCCGGCCCGACACCGGACGCCGTCCTGGTGGACGCCCGCTCCGAACTGAGCGAGGCGCGGGCCACCTGCCGGATGCTGCACGCCACCGGGCTCGGCGTACCGCTGGTCGCGGTCGTCACCGAGGCCGGGCTGATCGCGCTGAACGCGGACTGGGGCGTCGACGACGTGATCCTGGCCGGTGCCGGGCCGGCCGAGGTGGAGGCCCGGCTGCGGCTGGCGGTCGGCCGCCTCAGCAACGCCACCGCCGGCGCCGGGGGCTCGATCCGGGCCGGCGAGCTCAACATCGACCCGGACACGTACGCCGCCAAGCTGAAGGGCCGGCCGCTCGACCTCACGTACAAGGAGTTCGAGCTGTTGAAGTTCCTGGCCCAGCACCCCGGGCGGGTGTTCACCCGGGACCAGTTGCTGCGCGAGGTCTGGGGCTACGACTACTTCGGCGGCACCCGGACGGTGGACGTCCACGTGCGGCGGCTGCGCGCCAAGCTCGGCTCGGAGTACGAGTCGATGATCGGCACCGTCCGCCAGGTGGGCTACAAGTTCGTCGTCCCGCCGTCGCGCTCACTGCCGGAGTCGGAGCCCGCCCCGCTGCCGGTCTGACCGCCCACGCCCCACCCCACTAGAGGGCACTTTTCTCATACGCCCTTTTTGCCCGACCAGTCAGCCATATCCTGGCTGCCGGAATTGTCGGGCTAAGGGGGGCGGTGCGTGCGGTGAACACGGGGGCGACGAACGGCCGGTGCCGCTGATGCGGGGCTCGACGCTGCGCGCCGCCGGGCTCGTGACCGTCGTACTGGCCGGCCTGCTCGGCTCGGCGTTCGCGCTGGGCCGCAGCCTGGTGCCGGAACCGCACCGTTCCGACACCGGAGTCGCCACCACGCTCAACGGCCCGAGCTACGGCGACCAACCCCCCAGCACCGGCCTCCCGGGCGGTACGGCCAGCGCCCGGCCGAGCCCCGACGCCGCGCCGGACGAGCCCGGCGGCGACGGCCCGTACGGCTCCCTGATCACTACCGGCTCGTCCCGCGTCGCGCTGACCTTCGACGACGGCCCCGACCCCCGCTGGACCCCGCAGGTGCTCGCGCTACTGGCCCGGTACGGCGCAAAGGCGACGTTCTGCGTCGTGGGCGAGAACGCCGAGGCCCACCCGGACCTGGTCCGGTCGATCGCGGCCGAGGGACACACGCTGTGCAACCACTCCTGGAGCCACGACGTCAACCTGGGCAGGCGATCCCCGGCGACGATCCGGGCCGACCTGCTGCGCACCAGGGACGCGATAGTGGCCGCCGCGCCGGACGCGCGGATCGCGTACTACCGCCAGCCCGGCGGGGCCTGGACGCCCTCCGTCATGTCGGCCTGCGCCGATCTGGGGCTCACCCCACTGCACTGGAGCGTGGACCCGTCGGACTGGAAGGCGCCGGGCGCCACCACCATCGAGGCGACGGTCCGCTCGCAGATGGGGCCCGGCGCGATAGTGCTCATGCACGACGCGGGCGGGGACCGGTCCGGCACCGTCAGCGCGCTGCAGGACCTCCTGCCCGAACTGCTGGCCCGGTTCGAGTTGGAGCCGCTGCCCGCCGGCCGGCCGTGACGAGCGCCACTGATCGCCGTCGTCGTGCGCCGCGAACCACGGCCCGCCGCCCGCTACCGTGACTCAGATGAGCAGCACCGACCCGACGAGTGGTCCGGCGGCCGATCGGATCGACCGGGCGGACCGGCTGACGCCGGACGAGGTCGCCGAGGTGCTGGCGCTGGCCCGCGCCGCCGGTGACGCCGACGGCGCCGACCCGCTCGACGAGCACGTGCTGCTGCGGATGCGCGACCCCGAGGCGCCCGCCGTGCACCTCACCGCCCGGACCGCCGACGGCACCCTCACCGGGTACGCGCACCTCGACACCACCGCACCGGCCGACGGAGTCGGCGTGGAGATGGTGGTGCATCCGGCGTACCGGCGGCGGGGCGCCGGGCGGGCGCTGGCCCGTGGCGTGGTGGCCGCCGCGTCCCGACCGCTGCGCGCCTGGGCGCACGGCGACCACCCGTCGGCCGCCGCGCTGGCGGTCGACCTGGGCTTCTCCCGGGCGCGGGTGCTCTGGCAGATGCGCCGCCCGCTCACCGCCGAGTTGCCGGCGCCGGTCGTGCCGGACGGCGTGACGCTGCGCGCGTTCCGTCCCGGCGCGGACGACGAGGCCTGGCTGGCGGTGAACAACGCCGCCTTCGCCCAGCACCCCGAGCAGGGCAAGTGGACGCTCGACGACCTGCGCGTACGCATCGCCGAGCCGTGGTTCGATCCGGCCGGTTTCCTGCTCGCCGTCGACTCCGCCACCGGGCGGCTGCTCGGCTTCCACTGGACCAAGGTGCACGAGCGGCCGGGCTCGGCCCGCATCGGCGAGGTGTACGTGCTCGGCGTGGACCCGTCCGCGCACCGGGGCGGGCTCGGCCGGGTGCTCACCGCCGCCGGCCTGACGCATCTGCGCGACGAGCGCGGGCTGGACCGGGTGATGCTCTACGTGGACGAGAGCAACGCCGCGGCTGTCGCGCTCTACGAGCGGCTGGGCTTCGCCCGCTGGTCCGCGCACGTCAACTACCAGCTCGGCTGAGCGCTCGCCTGCCCCGGAAAATCGCCACAGGCGATGCCGGGCCGCTGGTTCACGACATGGACAACCCTCCCTCAGCGGACGGCCATCTCGTCGGCTGAACGTGTTCACCGTGCGTTCACTTGCGTCCGGCGAACCGTCCACCTGGCCCTCCTACCTTTCGTGTCAGCCGGTCAGCGCCGGCCCCCGGCACTCCGGGCGACCTGACCAAAGACGTGAAGGGACACCCTGAAGTGAAGCTCCAGCGGCACGGCGCCATCGCCTGTCTCGCTCTTACCGCGGTTCTCGGGCTCAGCGCCTGCGGCTCGGACAACAACGAGCCGGCCGGCGCCTCCGGTTCCACCGCCGCGGTGGACTGCGCCACGGGCACGCTGAACGCGCAGGGCTCCTCCGCCCAGAAGAACGCCATGGCCGAGTGGATCAAGGCCTACCAGCAGAAGTGCGCCGGCTCGACGATCAACTACGAGCCCAGCGGCTCGGGCGCCGGCATCCAGGCGTTCATCGCCGGCACCGCCGACTTCGCCGGCTCGGACTCCGCCCTCAAGCCGGAGGAGCAGCCGCAGGCCGACGCCAAGTGCACCGGCGGCCAGGCGCTCAACCTACCGATGGTGATCGGCCCGGTCGCCGTGGTCTACAACGTCAGCGGCGCGAACAACCTCCAGTTCAGCCCGGCCACCCTGGCGAAGATCTTCGCCGGCAAGGTGACCAGGTGGGACGACGCGGCCATCAAGGCCGACAACCCGGACGCCACGCTACCGTCGACAGCGATCCAGGCGGTGCATCGCTCCGACGAGTCGGGCACCACCGACAACTTCACCACGTACCTCTCGAAGACCGCCGAGGCGGACTGGACGCTCGGCAACTCCAAGGCGTGGAAGGCCCCGGGCGGCGTCGGCGCGGCCAAGTCCGACGGTGTGGCCAGCAAGGTCAAGAGCACCGACGGCACCATCAGCTACGTCGAGTGGTCGTACGCCGAGAACTCCGATCTGAAGATGGCGAAGATCAAGAACGGTAACGGCGAGTTCGTCGAGCTGACCGGTGACTCGGCCGGCAAGACCATCGCCGGCGCCAGGTTCGAGGGTCAGGGCAACGACCTGAAGATGTCGATCGACTACAACACCAAGGAGGCCGGGGCGTACCCGATCGTCCTGGCGACCTACGAGATCGTCTGCGGCAAGGGCCTCGCCGCCGACAAGCTGCCGCTGGTCAAGGGCCTGCTCGGCCACGCCGCCAGCGCCGAGGGGCAGAAGGAGCTCGTCGAGCTGGGCTACGCGCCGCTGCCCGAGACCGTCCGCACCAAGGTCGAGGCCGCGGTCGAGAGCCTCTCCTGACGCGCCGACCGACACCTCCTCAACGCGAAGCGAGCGAGCAGATGGGTGACACCCCTCAGCGCTCGGCCGGCGCCGGCACCGGCGGGAACCTCGTGGCCACGAGCCACGAGCGACCCACCGGTGCCTCGGCGCGTGTGGCCGAGCGCCCCGGCAACCCGGGCCGCCCCGACGGTGGCCTCGGCGGCGGCGGCGCCCTCCCCCGGGCCCGCGCCTTCGGCGCGGAACGGGCGTTCCGCGGCCTGACCCTGGCCGCCGGCACCACGGTCCTGGTGGTCATCGCGGCCATCGCGATCTTCCTGGTCGCCAGGGCCGTCCCGGCGCTGCGGGCGAACACCGAGTCGTTCTGGACGTTCGAGGGCTGGTTCCCGAACGACAACCCGCCGCAGTTCGGCATCGGCGCGCTCGCCTTCGGCACCGTCCTGAGCTCGCTGCTGGCGCTGCTCATGGCCGTTCCGGTCGCGCTGGGCATCGCCCTGTACCTGTCGCACTACGCGCCCCGGCGCCTCGGCAACGGCCTGGGCTTCCTGATCGACCTGCTGGCCGCCGTGCCGAGCGTCGTGTTCGGCCTGTGGGGCCGGGACTACCTCGCCCAGCCGGTCGCCGACCTGTCCGCCTGGCTGAACAGGTACTTCGGCTGGATCCCGATCTTCGGCGACGGCCCGTACGGCAACTCGATCCTGCTCGGCTCCGTGGTGCTCGCCATCATGGTGCTGCCGATCATCACCTCGCTGTCCCGCGAGGTGTTCCGGCAGACCCCGACCGCCAACGAGGAGGCAGCGCTCGCGCTCGGCGCCACCCGCTGGGAGATGATCCGCACCGCCGTCCTGCCGTACGGGCGGCCCGGCGTCATCGCCGCGGTGATGCTCGGCCTGGGCCGGGCGCTGGGCGAGACCATCGCGCTGGCGCTCACGCTCGGCTCCACGTACGCCATCTCGTTCAACATCCTGCAGAGCGGCGGCAACTCGATCGCCGCCAACATCGCCAACCGGTTCGCCGAGGCGAACGACACCGGCCGCGGCGCGCTGATCGCCTCCGGCCTGGTGCTGTTCGCGATCACGCTGATCGTCAACATCACCGCGCGGGCGATCATCTACCGGCGGCGCGAGTTCACGGAGTCGGCCGCATGACCACCACCCTCGCCCCCCGCCGCCCGCGCCCGCCGGCCCAGCCGGCCACGCTGCGGGCGAGGCGGCTTCCCGCGTACGCCGCTCCGGCCATCGCCGTCGCGGCGCTGCTGCTCGCGGCGGGCATCGTGTACGGCGCCGGCATCGGCGGCCCGGTCCTGGTCGTGGTGGTCGGCGCGCTGCTCTACCTGGCCGGTCTCTTCGTCGCGGCGAACGCGGTGGAGGGCCGCCGGTCGGCCCGCAACCGGACCTGGAGCACGCTGATCCACTCCGCGTTCGTGCTCGCGGTGCTGCCGCTGGCCTCGGTGGTCTGGACGCTGGTGAGCAAGGGCTCCGAACGGCTGGACGCCAACTTCTTCGGCACCTCGATGAACAACATCGGGTCGCGGGACGCCAACGGCGGCGCGTACCACGCGATCGTCGGCACGTTGCAGCAGGTCGGCATCGCCACAGTGATCACGGTGCCGCTCGGCGTGCTCTGCGCGATCTACATCGTCGAGTACGGCCGGGGCCGGTTCGCGTTCACCATCCGCTTCTTCGTGGACGTGATGACCGGCATCCCGTCGATCGTCACCGGCCTGTTCGTGCTGGCCTTCTGGGTGCTGATCGTCTCGCCGTGGTTCAACGACGGCCGGCCCGGCTTCTCCGGCTTCGCCGCCGCGCTGGCGCTGAGCGTGCTGATGCTGCCCACAGTGGTCCGCTCCACCGAGGAGATGCTCCGGCTGGTGCCGGCGCCGCTGCGCGAGGGCGCGTACGCGCTGGGTGTGCCGAAGTGGAAGACCATCCTGCGGGTCGTGCTGCCGACCGCGCTGCCCGGCATCGTCACCGGCATCATGCTCGCCATCGCGCGGGCCGCCGGCGAGACGGCGCCGGTGCTGCTCGTCGCCGGCGGCGGCGCGGCGATCAATTTCAACCCGTTCGAGAACAACCAGTCGTCGCTGGCCCTCTTCGTCTACCAGCAGGCCGGCGAGGCGTCGAGGTACTCGCCGGCACGGGCGTGGACGGCGGCGCTGACCCTGGTCGCCCTCGTCCTCGTCCTCACCGTGGCGGCGAAGCTGCTGTCCCGCCGCAACCGGCTCGGCCGATGAACCCCGGAGGTACCGCCACCATGGCCAAGCGCATCGAAGCCACGAACGTGACCGCCTACTACGGCGGGTTCAAGGCGATCGAGAACATCAACCTGACCGTCGAACCGAAGACCGTCACCGCCCTGATCGGGCCGTCCGGCTGCGGCAAGTCCACCTTCCTGCGGTCGATCAACCGGATGCACGAGGTGCTGCCCGGCGCCCGGGTCGAGGGCAACCTCACCATCGACGACCAGGACATCTACGACCGGGACGTGGACGTCACGGCGGTCCGCCGCATGATCGGCATGGTCTTCCAGCGGCCGAACCCGTTTCCCACCATGAGCATCTTCGAGAACGTGGTGGCGGGGCTGCGCCTGAACGGCGTACGGCGCAAGCCGATCCTGGAGGAGGCGGCCGAGAAGGCGCTGCGCTCGGCGAACCTGTGGGACGAGGTGAAGGACCGCCTCGCCAAGCCCGGCGCGGGACTGTCCGGCGGTCAGCAGCAGCGGCTCTGCATCGCCCGCACCATCGCCGTCGAACCACAGGTGGTGCTGATGGACGAGCCCTGCTCGGCGCTGGACCCGATCTCGACGCTGGCCATCGAGGACCTGATGTTCCAGCTCAAGGACAAGTTCACCATCATCATCGTCACGCACAACATGCAGCAGGCCGCCCGGGTGTCGGACCGGACCGCCTTCTTCTCCATCGAGAAGACCGGCGATCCGGGCCGCCTGATCGAGTACGACAACACCCAGAAGATCTTCAGCAACCCGGCCCGGAAGAAGACCGAGGACTACATCACCGGCCGCTTCGGCTGAGCGGTGCGGCGAAGAACTGCCGCAGGTCGGCCACGAGCAGGTCGGGCACCTGGTGGGCCGCGAAGTGCCCGCCCCGGTCGTACGTGCGCCAGGAGACGATGTTCTTGTGGTCGCGCTCGGCGAGCGTGCGGATCGACTGGAAGTCCCAGGCGAAGTTGGCGAGACCGAGCGGCACCGTGGTCGGCTCCGGCATGTCCGTTCCCCGTCCGTTCACCTTCTGCGTCGGGTGCACCACCTCTGCGTCCTCGTAGTAGTAGCGGGCCGCCGAGGCGGCCGTGTTCGTCAGCCAGTACACGGTCGTGTGGGTGAGCACGTGGTCGACGTCGATCTGATCCCCCATCAGCTGGCCCAGCCAGCCGAGCAGGCCCACCGGCGAGTCCGCCAGCGCGTGCGCCACGTTCTGCGGCGCGGTCGAGTGCAGCTTGTCGTAGCCACCCTGCCGCTGCACGAAGAACTCGGCGAACGCCACCTTGCCGCGCTCCTCCTCGGTGAGCGCGGCCAGCTCGGCCGGATCGCCGGACGGCAGGGAGAAGATCTGCGTGACGTGCACACCGAGCACGTGCTCCGGGTCGGCCCGGCCCACCTCGGGCGACACGAAAGCGCCGAGGTCGTTGCCGGCCGCGCCGTACCGGTCGTAGCCGAGGCGGCGCATCAGCTCGGCCCAGGCCCGGGCGACCCGGTAGCGGTTCCAGCCGCGCTCCCGGGTCGGCCCGGAGAAGCCGAACCCCGGCACCGACGGGATGACCAGGTCGAAGGCGTCGGCCGGGTCGCCACCGTGCGCCCGCGGATCGGTCAGCGGACCGATCACGTCCAGCCACTCGGCGACGGTGCCCGGCCAGCCGTGGGTGAGGATCAGCGGGGTGGCGCCGGGCTCGGGCGAGCGGACGTGCAGGAAGTGGATCCGCTGCCCGTCGATCTCGGTGGTGAACTGTGGGTACGCGTTCAGCCGCGCCTCCCACTCCCGCCAGTCGTAGGTGGTGCGCCAGCGCTCGGCCAGGCGCCGTACCCAGCTCAGCGGAACGCCGTACTCCCAGCCGGGCGCGACCGGGCCGGCGGGGGCGGCCGGTTCGGGGTCGGGGGGTAGTTCCTCGGCCCAGCGGGTCCGTGCGAGCCGGTCGGCGAGGTCGTCCAGGTCGGCCTGCGGGACATCGATGCGGAACGGGACGATCGCTGTGTTGTCTGCCATGCCCAGGAACGTAGGAGCCAATTAGGAATATTCCGTTCCTAATGAACTGGCAGGATTCGAGAAATGTTGGAGACCTCCGCACGGCTGCTGCGCCTGCTGTCGCTGTTGCAGACCCCGCGTGACTGGACTGGCGCCGAACTGGCCGAGCGCCTCGCGGTGAGCACCCGGACCGTGCGCAACGACGTGGAGCGGCTACGCGAGCTGGGCTATCCCGTACACGGCACGCGGGGCGCGGTCGGCGGCTACCGGCTGGGCGCCGGTGCGGCCCTGCCCCCGCTGCTCCTCGACGACGAGGAGGCGGTGGCGGTGGCGGTCGGGCTGCGCACGGCCGCGGGCGGCAGCGTGGCCGGCATCGAGGAGACATCCCTGCGGGCGCTGGCCAAGCTGGAGCAGGTGCTACCCCACCGTCTGCGCCGGCGCGTCGCCGCCCTGCACACCCACACCATCCGGGTGCCGCACGACCAGCCCGGCCCGACCGTGGACGCCGGGACCCTCAGCCTGATCGGGGCCGCCTGCCGAGACCGGGAGCGGCTGCGGTTCGACTACGTCCGGCACGACGGGACCGCCGATCGGCGGGACGTCGAGCCGTACCGGCTGGTGAACTGGGGCCGGCGCTGGTACCTCGTGGCCTTCGACCCGGCGCGGGACGACTGGCGCACGTTCAGGGTGGACCGGCTCACCCCGCGTACCCCGACCGGCCCCCGGTTCGCGGCGCGCGAGTTGCCCGGGGACGTGGTGGACCGGGTCCGGATCAATCCGGCCGTCGGCACTGTCGAGCCGGCCGGCGACAGCGCCTGTCTCCTGCACACCGGCGCCGACCGGCTGGAGACCATCGCGGTCTGGCTCGGCCTGCTCGACCTCGACTTCACCGTCGAGGACCCGCCCGAACTGGCCGCTCTCCTACGTACCATCGCGGCCCGCTACCTCCGCGCCGCCGGCTGACCGTCAGGACAGACGGAAGCGGGGCGCCTCCACGTCGGAGAGGTCGAGGTGCGGCATGACGGGGACGCCGGGGTCACGCTTCGCCGCCGCGCCGGCCACACCGCCCAGGTCGCCGGCGGCGGCCACCTCGGCCAGCGTGACCATTGTGGGCGGCAGCATGGTCAGCTCGCCGGCCTCCGCCCGGGCCAGGGCGTCCGCCGGGCGCAGCCACAGTGTGTGGTCGGCCTCCCCGGAGACGTCCCGGGTCCGCTGCCCCTCGGGCAGCAGGGCGACGAAGAAGTACGTGTCGAAGCGGCGCGGCTCGAACTCCGGGGTGATCCACCGGCTCCACGGCAGCAGCAGGTCGGATCGGAGCGTGAGGCCCCGCCCGGCCAGCAGGTCCGCGAAGCCGACCCGCCGTCCCTCCAGATCCTGCCGGGCCGTCTCCCAGTCGTCGCCGCTCACGTCGCCGACCACAGTGTCCGGGTCGGGGCCGGCGAGCAGCACGCCCGCCTCCTCGAAGACCTCGCGGGCAGCGGCGCACACCACCGCCTGCGCCGCGGCCGGGTCGAGCCGGAGCCGCTCCCCCCACGCCGCCGGGTCCGGGCCGGCCCAGTCGAGGTGCGTCTCCGAGTCGGAGCGGTCCACCCCGCCGCCCGGGAAGGCGTACATGCCACCGAAGGTCATGGCCGCGACCCGGCGGATCATGTAGACCTCGAACCCGTCGCCGGCCGGGCGGAGCAGCAGCACTGTGGCGGCGACCCGGGGCACGGCCGGTACGGCGCCCTCGGCCCGGAACCGGCGGGCGTGCTCCACCAGGGCGGGGGGTGCGGCGAAGCCGTCGATCGTCATGCGCCGAGCCTAGTTCCCGCCCAGCAGTCCGGTCGGCGACGGTTCCCGTCGGCGCACGGGACACACGTGCTCCGAGCGCGGGCTGCCTGGTCACGATGCGTAGTTCTCTCCGTCCGCCCAGGGGCACCCTTCCGCGCCCTTTGCTCTGCAGCCGAATCCGCAATGGCAACCCTCCGTGTGCGGTGCGCATGAGGCTGCAGAGCAAAGGGGACGGAAGGGCATCGACCCAGCCGCGAGGGATCGTGGGTTTATGTCCGTTAGATTGCCTTTGGGTGCCCCGTCCTGGCGAACAGAGAAGCAATCGCCGTCACGCTGCGCCATCTTCACGTTCCGTGTTCGATCGACGTGACATGAGCCGTTCGGGAGCAGCGTCAGAAGCCGCAGGAAGCGCGGGGCAGCGGCCGCCGGTCGTGCCTGGCAGGGTGGTGACAGTGATCGACGACTTCGCGAAGGAATACCTGCACAACGGCCTGCGTCAGATCCGCGAGGCGGTGCTGTGGAAGGTCGACGGGCTGTCCGAGTACGACGTGCGCCGCCCTCTGACCGCGTCCGGCACCAACCTGCTCGGCCTCGTCAAGCACCTGTCGTTCGTCGAGGCCCGGTACTTCGGCGAGGTGTTCGGCAGGCCGTTCCCGGAGCCCCTGCCCCGGTGGGACGAACCGGATCCGGACGGTACCGACATGTGGGTGAGCGAGCGCGAGGCCCGCGAAGAGGTGATCGGCCGCTACCGGCGGGCATGGGAGCACGCGGACGCGACGATCGACGCCCTTGCCATCGACGCCCCCGGCCACGTGCCGTGGTGGCCCCGCCCCGACGTCAAGTTGTTGAACGTCATGGTCCACGTACTGGCCGAGACCGGCCGGCACGCGGGGCACGCCGACATCCTGCGCGAGCAGCTCGACGGCTCGACCGGGGCATGGGCGAAGTACGCGCATCTGGAACCCGACCAGCCGACCCTGACCGCGCGGCGGGCGATGATCGAACTGGCTGCCCGGGCCGCCGCCGACGCCCGCGGCTGAGCCGTCCCGACGGGTGGATCACCCTGCCGGCGGCGGAGCTGCAGGGGATAGCGTGCCGGGCATGACGCGTTGGGGAATCCTGGCCACCGGAAACATCGCCACCCGTTTCGCCGAGGATCTGCGGCTGGTGCCGGACGCCGACCTGGTGGCGGTCGGCTCGCGTACCCGGGAGAGCGCCGAGCTGTTCGCGCAGCGGTACGACGTGCCGCGGGCGTACGCCTCATGGGCGGAACTGGCCGCGGACCCGGACCTGGACGTGATCTACGTGGCCACCCCGCACGCCGCGCACCACGAGGCGGCGCTGGCGTGCCTGGCCGGCGGCAAGGCCGTGCTGGTGGAGAAGCCGTGCACGCTGGACCTGCCGACCACCACCGAGCTGGTGGAGACGGCCCGCGCCCGGGGTCTGTTCCTCATGGAGGCCATGTGGATGCGGACGAACCCGCTGATCCTGCGCGTGCTGGAGCTGATCCGGGACGGCGCGATCGGCGAGGTGACGCACGTACGGGCGGACTTCGGCGTGGCCGGCCCGTTCCCGCCGGAGCACCGGATGCGGGCCCGTACGCTCGGCGGCGGCGCGCTGCTCGACCTCGGCGTCTACCCGCTGAGCCTGGCCCACCTGGTGCTCGGCGTGCCGCAGCACGTGCAGGCGTGGGCCAAGCTGACCCCGGAGGCGGTGGACGAGAACACCGGCATGGTGCTCGGCTGGGACTCCGGCGCGGTGGCGACGCTCAGCTGCGGCATGGTCGGCGCGACAGCGATCACCGCGTCGATCACCGGTACGACCGGCCGGATCGACCTGCCCGAGCTGTTCTTCCGGCCCGCCCACGCGGTGCTGCACCGGGCCGGCGCCGACCCGGAGACCATCCCGGCGGACCTGACCGGCGGCGGCTACCAGTACGAGGCGATCGAGGTGCAGCGCTGCCTGGCGGCCGGGCTGACCGAGAGCCCGCTGGTGCCACACGCCGTCACCCTTGAGGTGATGGGCCTGATCGACGACATCAAGGCCCGGATCGGCGTCTCCTACGCGTGAGGGGTCCCCGCCACTGCGGGGAACCCCTCGGCGTCAGGTCGCTCAGAACAAGGGCCGGACCAGCAGGTACGTGAAACAGGCGATGGCGGCGGCGGCCGGGAACGTGATGATCCAGCCGATCACGATGTTGCCGGCCACGTTCCACCGCACCGCGGAGAGCCGTTTCGTCGAGCCCACACCCATGATCGCCGAGGTGATCGTGTGCGTGGTGGAGATCGGCGCCTTCAGCACCAGCGCGTTGAAGTAGAGCACCGCGCTGGCCACGGTCTCGGCCGCGAAGCCCTCCGCCGGGCCGAGGTCGATGATCTTCCGCCCGAGCGTCCGGATGATCCGCCAGCCGCCCGCGTACGTGCCGGCCGCCAGCATCGCGGCGGAGGTCCAGAAGACCCAGCCCGGGATGTGCGTCTTGCTCTCCTGGAAACCGCCGGTGTAGAGCGCGAGCACGATGATGCCCATGGTCTTCGCGGCGTCCTGCATGCCGTGACCGACCGACATGGCGGCGGCGGACGCGGTCTGCGCCCACCGGAAGCCACGGCTGAGCTTGCCCGGCTGGCCCTTCCGGAACAGCCACATGATCGCCAGCATCACCAGGAAGCCGAGGATCAGGCCGACCACCGGCGAGAGCACCATCGGGACGAGGACCTTCTCGATGATGGTGCCCCACTGGACGATGCCGTCGGCGGCGAACAGGGTCGCGCCGACCAGGCCGCCGAAGAGGGCGTGCGAGGACGAGGACGGCAGGCCGAAGTACCAGGTGATCAGGTTCCAGATGATCGCGCCGAGCACGCCGGCGAAGACCACGCCGAGGCTCTCCACCCCGGTCGGCAACGTCACCAGCCCGTCGCCGACCGTCTTGGCCACCCCGGCGCCGAAGTGCGCGCCGACGAAGTTGCCGACGGCGGCCAGCGCGAGCGCGATCCGGGGGGTCAGCGCCCGGGTCGAGATGCTGGTGGCGATCGCGTTGGCCGCGTCATGGAAGCCGTTCGTGTAGTCGAACGCCATGGCGACCGCGATCACCGCCAGCACGGCGATGAGTTCGGGTGTCACTGGATCAGGACTCCTTGACCGCGATGGTCTCGACGGTGTTGGCCACGTGCTCGAAGGCGTCGCAGGCGGCCTCCAGCTCGTCGGCCACCTCCTTCATCTTCAGCACCGTGAGCGCGTCGTACTCACCGGAGAAGAGGCGGACCAGCAGCATCCGGTACGCCTGGTCGCCGTCGTTCTCGAGCCGGTTGCACTCGATCCAGTAGTCCTCGAGATCCTTCATCGACTTCAGCCGGGGCATCGCCTCGGCGGTGAGCTTGGCCTGCAGGTCGAGCACGTTCACCAGCTCGTGCAGCTCGCGCGGAAGCGACGGGAGCTTGGTCAGGCCGTACAGGTAGAGCAGGTTGCCGACCGCCTCCAGGTGGTCCATCACGTCGTCGAGCAGCGAGCCGAGCCGGTAGATGTCCTCCCGGTCGAACGGCGTGATGAAGGTGGAGTTGATCTTCTTGTACAGCTCGTGGGTGATCTGGTCGCTGTCGTGCTCGATGTCGGTCAGCCGCTCGCTGATCGACTGCACGTCGGCGCCGGGCAGGCCCAGCTCGTTGAGCAGGTCGGTCCCCTTCACCAGGTTCTGTGCGGCCCTGGTGAAGAGCTCGTAGAAAGCGCCCTCGGTGGGACGGAAGGAAAACTTCACAGCACGGACCTCGTCGTGTCGGTGGAAGGGTGGCCGTCGCCCTCCGGGGCGTCTGCATTGCGCATGCTAGGGACCGCGTCGAACCGAGTCTCGATCGGCCCACCCCCGGTCAGACCCGATTCACCGGTCGTTCACCTTCCGTTCACCTGATCACCCGCCGAGCTGGTTCCGTAGCCGGTCACGCTCCCGTTCGACGTCGAAATCGGCAGGCGGATACCCCAGATCCAACCCTTCGAACGTCTCCCGCAACAGGTGGGCGACCGCCCAGTCGCGGTACCACTTGCGGTCCGCCGGCACCACGAACCACGGCGCGGCCTCCGTGCCGCAACGCTCCATGGCCTCGGCGTACGCGGCCTGGTATTCGCCCCAGAGGGCCCGGGTGTCCAGGTCGCTCGCGTTGTACTTCCAGAACTTCGTCGGGTCGGTCAGCCGCTCCATCAGCCGCTCGCCCTGCTCGGCGTACGAGATGTGCAGCATGACCTTCACCACTGTGACCGCCTGCTCGGTCAGTTCCCGCTCGAAATCGTTGATGATCTCGTACCGGGATCGCCAGGTCGCCTCGTCGACCAGACCCTCGACCCGCGCGATGAGCACGTCCTCGTAGTGCGAGCGGTTGAACACCCCCACGTATCCGGGCGGCGGCAGCGCCCGGCGGACCCGCCACAGGAAGTCGTGCCGCAACTCCTCCTCGGTCGGCGGCCCGAACGAGCGGATGTGCAGCCCCAGCGGGTTCATCGCGCCCGCCACCCGCTTGACGGTGCCGTCCTTGCCGCCGCAGTCCATGGCCTGGAGCACCAGCAGCACCCGGCGCGGCCGGTTCCCCTCCAGTCCCGCGTCCGCCTGAGCCGGCGCGCTGGTGGCGCTCCCCGGCCCGGCGGCGCCCTGCGCCGAGGCGTAGAGCATCTCCTGCTGCCGCCCCAGTTCCGCGCCGACCAGTTCGACCTGAGCCCTCGCCCACTCCTTGCGCGCGGCCCCGCGACCGGCCGCCGCCGGCAACCCCGGCGTCGACCGGGGGTCGATCGCCGCCAGGTTCACCGGCCCCGGTGCCACCCGCAGCAACTCCCGCATGCGCCCGCCCTCGGGCCCCACCACCTCACTCATCCCCCGATCCTCGCCCCCTCGGCCCGTTCCCGCCCGCCCGCGCCCGTCGATCTTGCGGTTGCGGACCCTGTCGCGCCCGGAAAGTAACTTTTGTCGGGGCAGCAAATGCAAGATCGACGAGCGTGGGCGGGGCACCGTCGCGGGCGGAAGGGCGGGAGAATGGGCGGGTGGACGCACGTACGGGGGAGTTCGAGGCGGAACGAGGGCGTCTCCTGGCAATCGCGCAGCGGATGCTCGGCAGCCGCAGCGAGGCCGAGGACGCGGTGCAGGAGACCTGGCTGCGCTTCTCCGGGGCGTTGAGCGACCCGGAGCAACGCGCCCGCGTACGCGATCTGCGGGGCTGGCTCGTCACCACCTGCTCCCGGATCTGCCTGGACGTGCTGCGCTCCGCCCGGGTGCGCCGGGAGGCGTACCCCGGTCAGTGGCTCCCCGAGCCGGTGGTGACCGCGGCCCCCGCGGCGGACGGGTTCGCGCCCGACCCCGCCGAGCGGGCGGTGCGGGCCGACCAGCTCGGCACCGCCCTGCTGGTGGTGCTGGAACGGCTGACGCCGGAGCAGCGGGTGGCGTTCGTGCTGCACGACGTGTTCACGGTGCCGTTCGCCGACGTGGCGGACGTGCTCGCGGTGACCCCGGAGGCGGCGCGCCAGCTCGCGTCCCGGGCCCGCCGGGCGGTGCAGGGGCCGGACGCGCCCCGGCACACCGCCGACCTGGCCGAACAGCGGCGGGTGCTCAACGCGTTCGTCGCGGCGGTGGAGTCGGGCGAGCTGGAGCAGTTGGTGCGGGTGCTCGCCCCGGACGCGGTGGCGATCGGCGACTCCGGCGGCCACTTCCCGGCGGCCCGCCGGCCGGTGGTCGGCGCGGAGGCGGCCGGACGCCTGATCCTCGGCCTGGTCACCCAGGCCCGAACGCGGGGCGCGTTGCGGATCCGGCCAGTGGTGGTCGACGGCACGCTGGGCTGGCAGTCGGAGGTCCCCTACCGGGACGGACGGACCATCCGGACGGTCACTTCGTTCGCCGTCCACGAGGGGCGGATCACCGGTGTTTTCAACCAGCTCAACCCGGACAAGGTCGGCGAGCTGCCGCCGCTGGGGCCGGACGCCGTCTGGCCGCCGCGCTGGTGAGCCGGCTCAGACCACCAGAGCCAGCCACTTCCGGTACGACGCGGCGAACGGCTCGGTCCCGTCGCCGAGCGCGCCGAGCAGCCAGCGGGCCGCGGCTTCGGCCTCGGTCACCACGTCGTCCGGGTAGCCCCAGCGGGCCCGGTGCTCGGCGAACTCGTCCTCGTCGCGCAACTCGACCCGGCCGGTCTCGCGGCGGCGCACGACGTCCAGGTCGAGGTCGATCAGGTGGACCGTGTCCTCGCCCTCCCAGCGGGCCGGGGTGGCGATGTCGCAGTAGACCTCGCTGGTGCGCGGCGGCGGGTTGAACATGCCCGTCCACCAGCCGTGATGTGGCACCAGCAGGACGAACGGGATCTGCTCGACCGAGGGGCGGCCGTGGTAGACGGACTCGGTGCCGGCGGGCACGCCGAGCCAGACGCCGAGGTCGTCCTCGGCGAGCCGGCGGGCCGGGTAGTCGCGGTGCGCGCTGCCGTCGTACTTGCGGTAGATCACGCGGACCACGTCGCTCGGCATGCCTGGCACCCTAACCGATTCCGGCCACGCCACGCGATCGGGAAGTAACCGGACGCCACCCACCGTCCCGCCACGCCGCCGGAGCGGCCGGACCCCGGTCGGTGCCGGCGGGTACGGTCGCACGGTGACCCCGTCCCGCACCGCCACCGGCCCGGCCGTCCCGAGGAAGCGCCGGAGCAACCGACCCGGTGCCGGGGAGCTGCTGACCGCCGCGGTGGGCGCGGTTCCGGGCGGCGCGGCCCGGCCGGGCCAGGAGCAGATGGCCGAGGCGATCGAGCGCAGCATCACCTCCGGTGAGCACCTGCTGGTGCAGGCCGGCACCGGCACCGGCAAGTCCCTGGCCTACCTCGCTCCGGCGCTGACCGTGGACGGGCCGGTGGTGGTCTCCACCGCCACGCTGGCGTTGCAGTCCCAGCTCGTCGAGCACGACCTCCCGAGGCTGGCCGACGCGGTCGAGCCGGTGCTGGGCCGCCGTCCCACCTTCGCCGTGCTGAAGGGCCGCCACCACTACCTGTGCCTGGCCCGGCTGGACAGCTCGGTCGAGGACGAGCCGGACGACGCGCTGTTCGACGCGCCACGTCCCGGCAACGGCGGCACCAAGTGGCTCGGCGAGGCGGGCCGGCTGGGCAAGCAGGTGCAGCGGCTGCGCGACTGGGCCGAGGAGACGGCCACCGGTGACCGGGACGAGCTGGACCCGGGCGTGGACGACCAGGTGTGGCGCAGCGTCTCCATGCCGGCCCGGGAGTGCGTCGGGGCGAGCCGCTGCCCGTTCGGGCAGGAGTGCTTCGCCGAGGCGTCCCGCGCCCGGGCCCGGGAGGCCGACATCGTGGTCACCAACCACAGCCTCCTCGCCGTCGACATGCTCGCCGGGCGGCACATCGTGCCGCCGCACAAGCTGCTGGTGGTGGACGAGGCGCACGAGCTGGCCGACCGGGTCTCGTCGGCCGCACAGGCCGAGCTGGTGCCGGAGCTGATCGACAGGTCCACCCGGCGGGCCCGGCCGCTGCTGCGCCCCGACGTGGCCGAGCGGCTCACCGAGGCCGGTGACGCGCTCGCCGTGGGGCTGGCCGAGGCGCCGGCCGGGCGCCTCACCGCCGGTCTGCCGCCCGCGCTGCGCGAGGCGTGCACGCTGCTTGACTCGGCGACCCGGGCCGCGCTGGAAGCGATCGGCGACGTGAAGGCCGACGACCCCGATCCGGTACGCAAGCAGCAGGCCAAAGCGGTGCTGGACGAGCTGTCCACCACCGCCCAGCGGCTGCTGGAGGAGGCCGACCACGACGTCGCCTGGGTCGAGAAGCCGGACAACGGCAGCCGCCGGGCGCTCGTGGTGGCGCCGCTGTCGGTGGCGGGCACGCTCGCCACCCACCTGTACGACGAGCGCACTGTGGTCGCCACCTCGGCGACGCTGGCGCTGGGCGGGCGCTTCGACACGGTGGCCCGGGCGCTGGGGCTGGACGCGCCACCGCCCGCACCGCCGTCCCCGGCCGCCGCCGCGATCGCCACCGCTGCCGCCGCCGGCCGCGCCTCAGGCACGCCGCCGGTGGCCGCCACCGAGGGCAGCCGGGCATCGATCGGCACCGTACCGGCGACCGAGGGGCCGGGCTGGAGCTCGCTGGACGTCGGCTCGCCGTTCGACTACGCCCGGCAGGGCATCCTGTACGTGGCAGCGCACCTGCCCCGGCCCAGCGTCTCCGGGCTGCCCGGACCGGCAGGTGAGGAGCTGCTGGCGCTGGTCGAGGCGCTCGGTGGTCGTACCCTCGGGCTCTTCTCGTCGCGACGGGCCGCGCAGCAGGCGGCGGAGCTGGTCCGCGCGCGGACCGACCTGCCGGTGCTGCTCCAGGGCGAGGAGGCACTGCCGCTGCTGGTGCGCCGGTTCCGCGAGGTGCGGGAGAGCTGCCTGTTCGGGGTGATGTCGCTCTGGCAGGGGGTGGACGTGCCGGGCGACGCGTGTCAGCTCGTGGTGATCGACAGGTTGCCGTTCCCCCGCCCGGACGAGCCGCTGGCGGCGGCGCGGGCGGCGGCGGTGGACGCCGGTGGCGGCTCCGGTTTCGCGGCGGTGAGCGTGCCGATCGCGGCGGTCCGGCTGGCCCAGGGTGTCGGCCGGCTGATCCGGGCCACCGGCGACCGGGGCGTGGTGGCGGTGCTCGACTCGCGGCTGGAGACGGCCCGCGGGTATGGCCCGTTCCTGCGCCGCTCCCTGCCGCCGTTCTGGTACACCACCCGGCCGGAGGTGGCCCGGGGCGCGCTGGAACGGCTCGCCAAGAGCTGACGCCCGCGCCTCCCCGGGCGGGGTGACGCGGGCGTCGGCGAGTAGTGCCTGGTCAGGGCGCCTGGGAGGCGACCACCACCGCGTCCGGCGGGGTGTCCGGCACGGTACGCGCGGCGAGCCGCCGCACCGCGGTGTTCATCACGGCGATCAGCGGCACCGCGACCAGCGCGCCGGCGATGCCGGCGAGCACCACGCCGGCGGCGATACCGATGATCACGGCGAGCGGGTGGATGGCCACCGCCCGGCCCATGATCAACGGCTGGAGCACGTGGCCCTCGACCTGCTGCACGCCGACCACCGCGCCGAGGATGATCAGCGCGGTCACCGGGCCGCTGTCGACGAGCGCCACCAGCACCGCCACCACGCCGGACAGGAACGCTCCGACGATCGGGATGAACGCGCCCAGGAAGACCAGCGCGGCCAGCGGGAACGCGAACGGGATGTCGAACAGCACCAGGAAGATGCCGATGCCGACGGCGTCGATGAAGGCGACGAGAACGGTGGCTCGCACGTACGCGCCGAGTGTCGCCCAGGACGCGCGACCGGCGTCGTCGACCTTCCAGCGGGCGGCCACCGGCAGCAGCCGGACCAGGAACCGCCAGATGTTGTTGCCGTCGCGCAGGAAGAAGAACGTGGCGAACAGGACCAGGACGGCGCCGGTGAGCACCTCGGCGAGCGTGGCGGCGGTGCTGAGCGCACCGCTGGTGAACCGCTCGGTGTTGCCGTTGATCCAGTTCTGCGCCTCGTTGATGTAGCGGTCGAGCTGGCTGTCGGACAGGTGCAGCGGCCCGGTCTTGAACCAGTCCTGGATCTGCCGGACGCCCTCGGAGGACTTCTGGCTCAGCTCCGGCACGCCCTTGATGAACTCGTTGACCACGAGCGTGAGCGTGCCGACCACCCCGGCCAGGCCGCCGACCAGCACCACGGCGGTCGCCAGCGAGCGGGGCAGCCGGGCCCTGAGCAGCCAGCCGACCGCCGGTGCGAGCAGGGCGGAGAGCAGCAGCGCGACGGTCAGCGGGATGATCACGATGCTGATCGTGCCGATTATCCTGATCAGGGCCCAGGTGACGATGCCGATCACGATCAGCCGCCAGCACCACGCGGCGGAGATGCGCAGCGCGTGCGGCACCTCGATGTCGTCCCGGCTGACCGTCGAGGAGTGCATCGCCGCCGGCGGCTCGACGCCCACCACGGTCGCCTCCGGCGAGGCGGCCGGCCCCGGCGAGGCGGGCGAGGCCACGCCCCCGTCCACCGGCTCCGCGGCGGCTGCTCGCCGGGTCCGGGCCGCCTCCCGGCCCGACTCGTACGCACGGCGGAGCCGTCCGCGCATCCGCTCCATGCGGCTCAAGCGCACCTCCGGCAAAATCAGGCCCACCGGGTCGCAGGGGGCACAGGACACGTCCGTACGCCCACCCTAGGGCGACTCGGCCACACATTGCCCGCCCGGCACTCTCACCAACCACGCCGGAATCGACGGACGGCCACGCGGTAGCGTCTTCGCGTGACCGCCGACCAGAGTCTCGACGCCGGGCTGCCCATCCGCCTGCTGCACGACCGCGTGCTGGTGCGTACCGAGGGCGCTGAGGGAGAACGCCGCTCCACCGCGGGCATCGTGATCCCCGCGACGGCCGCCGTGGGCAAGCGGCTGGCCTGGGCCACAGCGGTCGGCGTCGGGCCGAACGTCCGCGCGATCGTGTCCGGCGACCGGGTGCTGTTCGACCCGGACGACCGCTCCGAGGTCGAGTTGCACGGGCGGGCGTACGTGCTGCTGCGCGAGCGGGACGTGCACGCCGTGGCGGCCGAGCGGGTGGAGAGCGCCGCCGCCGGTTCCACCGGTCTCTACCTGTAGCCCTTCCTCCCTCCGACGGCGCCTCCCGCCGTTTGCGGCGCTGCCCGGCGGGAAGCCCAGGCACCTCAGCGCGCCCTGGGGAGGGACACCATGCCGGTAGTGATCAAGAAGATCCTCGCCTGGGGATTCCTCGCGTTCCTGATCTACTTCATGGCGTTCCGGCCGGACGGGGCGGCGCAGGTGTTCAAGGGCATCGGGGCCGCGCTGATGGCCATCGCCCAGGGGCTCGGCGACTTCCTGACCGGCCTGATGAGCTGACCGGCCCCTCGGCGACCGTCGTCAGCGTCCCCAGGGCGAGCCCGGACCGTGGCCCGCGCCCGGCCAGCCGCCCTGGCCGTGGCCGCTCGGGCCGTAACCGCCACCCGGGCCGTAACCGCCACCCGGGCCGTAACCACCACCCGGGCCGGGCCAGCCGGTCGGGCCGTAGCCGCCCGGCGGGAAGGCGGGCGGCGGGGCCAGCACCACCGGGATCGGCACCACCGGGTCGTCCGGCGCCTCGACCGGACGCTGCGAACCGTCCGGGAACCGCAGGTGATAGCGCTGACCGTCCCACACCCCGACCGGCGCCTGCGGGTCACGACCGACGAAGAACGACCGGTACGCGGTGATCGCGTCCAGCAGCTCCCGTTCCTCCCGTGCCGTCCGCTCCCGCTCGGCGGGCTTGCGGTCGAGTCCTCGGCGCATCCCGTCGCGCAGCAGCGCCAGCCGGGTCGCGGCGAACTGGTAACCGCGCATCGCGCGTACCCCGCCGTCACCGGCGACCCGCCGCGCCCAGGTACGCGCCGCGTGCCGCCGGCCCAGGCTGCCCAGCGCCGCCACCTCGGGCGGGGTGAGCCAGCCCGCGCGTACGTAGTCCGGCAGGGTGCGTTCGGTGAGCCGCCCCTCCCAGGCACGCAGCCAGACCGCCAGCCCGACCATCGCGAAGAAGATCGGCACCATCACGCCGATGTAGCCGTAGAGCACGATCACGGTCTCCCCGGTGGCCTGGGCCAGCGAGGGCAGCAGGTTCCAGGTGCCGTGCAGGATCATCGCCAGCAGCAGCCCGGCGAGCGGCGCGAGCACCCGTACCCGCCGGTCGGCGGTACGCGCGGCGACGCCCAGCCCGACACCGGTCATCGACGTGAACAGCGGGTGGGCGAAGCCGAACAGCAGGATCCGGACGATGAAGATCGCGATGACCTGCTGCGTGCCGGTGGCCGGTCCGTACTGCTCCACGCCGGTGCGGTAGCCGTACCCGCCCAGGTAGAGGATGTTCTCCACCATGGCGAAGCCGACCGCGGAGAGCCCGCAGTAGACCAGGCCGTCGGTGATCCCGGAGAACTCCCGGCGCCGGAAGATCAGCACCAGGAGCGGGCCGGCCGCTTTGGTCAGCTCCTCGATGAACGGCGCGACCAGCACCGCGGTCAGCGCGGCGGGCAGCCCCCAGTCGTCGAACAGCCCCGCGGCCGCCGTGTTCACCAGCAGCGAGATCGCGGTGGAGACGAAGGCGCCCCAGGCGAAACAGAAGATCAGGTACTTCAGCGGCTCCGGCTCGTACCGGTCGAGCCAGAGGAAGCAGGAGACCAGCACCGGCACCGGCAGGATCGCCGCGATCACGCCCACCAGCAGCGCCTCGGCACCCAGGCTCTCGCCGAGGGTGAACACCATGAACAACGCGCCGGCCGCGATCAGCAGCACCACACCGGCCAGCGCGAGGAAGCGCCGCCAGCCCAGCCGGCGCAGCGGCATCCGGGGCGTCGGCGCCCCCGGCGGCGGGGCGGCGGGAGCGGACGGCGGCAGGGCTCCGCCGGATGGGGTGTCGGCCATGCGGTCAGCGTAGTCACCCGCGACCCACTGGTCCGGGCTCATCGCGACGGCTGCGCTCCGGACAGGTCACGAGCGCCGGCGTCGAGCCCCGGTCCGCGGCGATGGGGTCAGCCGACTGGAGGGGCTGTGGGTGGGTGGGCGGCGGGTTCGGCCTGTCGGTTCTCGCCGAACGACTGCCGGACCAGCCGGTTCGCCTCCTCCTGCTCGATACCGGACGCCACCAGCAGGTCGCTCGCGGTAGTGCGCACCTGGGCGATCACCACGCTGCCGGAGAAGCCCACCCCGTCGGCGTACGCCCGGCCGGCCTCGCTCACCGCGCGCAGCGACCGTTCCCGCGCGTGTTCCGGCTCCTGCCCGGCGGCGAACTCCTGCCGGAGCAGGCGTACCGACTCGGCCAGGTGGCCGATCGCGTCCGGCATCGGCCCGGGGACCGGTTCGGCGTCCTCGATCATCGTGACCGCGCGGCGGATCAGCGTGCCGCTGTTGCGCATGGCCCGGTCGATCGGGTCGGCCGCCTCGGCGTAGTGGGTCAGCTCGCCGCGCCGGTGCCACCGGGCCGGTGAGAGCGTGCTCGTCTCCTTGGCGCCCTCGATCGCCTCGGCGAGCGCGGCCAGTTCCCCCTTGTTCTCGCGCAGCCGGAACAGGGCCCGCTGTGCCGCGTCCCGATCCCGGTTGCGCAGCGCCTCGGCGCCCGCGTCGAGCTGGTCGGCGAGCAGGTCCAGCGCCGGCCGGGCGGCCCGGTTGATCACCCGCAGCGGGTTGAGCGGCAACAGGACGGCGGTGACCAGCAGCGCGATGCCGCCGCCGAGGAACGCGTCGACGAAGCGGGGGAACTCAAGGTCTTCCATGGACGGGCTGAGCGTCACGATCAGCACCGCGGTCGCCGCGGCCTGGATCACGATGGACACGCTCGCGCCGGCGAAGATGCTCAGCAGAATCGCCGAGGTCACCACGAGCGCGAGCTGCCACGCCCCGGTGCCGACGAAGTAGATCAGCACGTCCCCGACGAGCACGCCGACGGCCACGCCGACGATCAGCTCGACCGTACGCCGGAACCGCTGGCCCACCGAGGCGGCGAGCGTGCCCACCGCCGAGATCGGCGCGAAAACCGGCTGCGGGTTCTTCAGCAGCCGGTGCGCGACCAGGTACGCCAGGCCGGCGGCGAGCCCGGCCTGCACCGCCAGGCCGAACGTGGTGCGGACCCGGTGCAGCCGGTCGTGCAGGGTGGCCTTGCCCCGGCGCCGCAGCTCCTCCACGGCGGAGGCGATCCGCTGCCCGTCGCGGTCGGCCGACTCTGCACGCAGGTTGCCGCGACGAAGGAACGGCAGACGTCGGTCCCGGGGCATGGCGGGTACTACCCGCGACGAACCCGCTGAATCCCCGGTCCGCCGCCCGGTGCGGCAGACTGCACCCGATGGACGACCTGACGGCGCGGTGGCGGGACACGGCACGGGCGGCGGGCGCGACCCGTCCGGCGGCGGTCGACCGGGCCGGCGTCCGGCTGCTGGCGGCCTGGCGGGAGCCGCACCGGCGCTACCACGACGAGGCGCACCTGCGCGCGGTGCTCGACGTGGTCGACGCGTACGCCGGTCGGGCCCGCGACCCCGACCTGGTCCGCCTGGCGGCGTGGTGTCACGACGCGGTCTACGACCCGCGCGCGGCGGGCGACGCCAACGAGCGGGCCAGCGCCGACCTGGCCGCCGAGCTGCTCGCCGCCGCCGGCCTCCCGGCCGCGACGGTGACCGGGGTTCGCCGCCTGGTGCTGCTCACCGCCGGTCACGTGGTCGGGCCGGACGACCCGGACGGCGCGCTGCTCTGCGACGCGGACCTGGCGGTGCTCGCCGCCCCGGCGGAGCGCTACGACAGGTACGCCGCCGCGATCCGCGCGGAGTACGCACACGTGCCCGAGCCGGACTTCCGCGCCGGCCGGGCCGCCGTGCTGCGGCACCTGCTCGCCCTGCCGGCGCTCTACCGGCTACCCGAGCCGCACGCCCGTTGGGAGGTCCGGGCCCGGGCCAACCTGTCCCGGGAGCTGGCCGCGCTCACCTGAGACGCGGTGCTTCGGGCGGCGCAGGCCGGCGTCCCGCAGCAGCCGGACGATCTCCCGTGACGGCACGACCGTGGCGCCCAGCCAGACCGCCGCCCGGAACCGCTCGGCGGGCAGGTCGTAGTGGTCGCGGTCGAAGCCGCGCCGGGGCGCGCCGAGCAGCTCGGCGAACGCGTGCAGCTCGGCGTACGAGACGTCGCTGATCAGGTGCGACCAGAGCCGGCCACGCCAGGGCACGGTGGGCGGGTCCAGGTAGAGCACGGCAACAGACGGTACGCCGGTAGCCTTCCCGGCATGGCCGCCCATCCCCTCCTCGACGACCTGCGGGCCGCGCTCGGCGACGCCGCCGTGCTGACCGATCCGGATCTGCTGGCCGGGCACGAGCGCGACGAGGCCGACCTGTGCGACTCGGGTACCCCGCTGGCGGTGGTGCGTCCCCGCAGCACGGACGAGGTGGTGGCGGTGGTCCGGGCGGCCGGCCGGCACGGCGTGCCGGTGGTGCCGCAGGGTGCGCGGACCGGACTCGCCGGCGCGGCCAACGCGATGGCCGGTGCGCTGGTGGTGAGCACCACGGCGATGGACGAGGTCCGGGAGATCGATCCGGTCGGCCGGATCGCCGTGGCGCAGCCGGGCGTGGTGAACGCGGCGCTGGCCCGCGCGGTACGGGAGCACGGCCTCTGGTATCCGCCGGATCCCGGCTCGTGGGAGTCGTCCACCATCGGTGGCAACGTGGCCACCAACGCCGGCGGCATGTGCTGCGTGAAGTACGGCGTGACCAGCGAGTACGTGCTGGGCCTGGAGGTGGTGCTCGCCTCCGGCGAGGTGCTGCGCACCGGGCGGCGTACCGCGAAGGGCGTCGCCGGGTACGACCTGACCCGCCTGTTCGTCGGCTCGGAGGGCACGCTCGGTGTGATCACCGAGGTGACTGTGGCGTTGCGTCCCGCCCCGGAGGAGTCGCTGACGCTGGTCGCGGTCTTCCCCACGGTGGCGACGGCCGGTGGCGCGGTCGCCGGGATCGCCGAGCGAGGGCTCACCCCGAGCCTGCTGGAACTGCTGGACCGCACCCACCTGCTGGCGATCGAGGCGTACCGGCCGATGGGTCTGCGCACGGACGCCGAGGCGCTGCTGCTCGCGGCGGTGGACACCGGCCCTCGGGCGGCCGACGACCTGGCCCGGCTGGCCGAGGTGTGCACCGCCGCGGGCGCCGACGAGGTCTACGCGGCCACCGACGCGACCGAGGCCGCCGCTCTGCTCCAGGCTCGGCGGCTGGCCCACCCGGCGATGGAGCGGTTCGCGGCGCAGACGTTTCCGGGTGGCAACGGCGGCCTGGTCATCGATGACGTGGCGGTGCCGCGCGGCCGGCTCGCGGAGCTACTCGACGGGGTGGCCCGGATCGCCGAGGCGTGTCAGGTGCCGATCGGTGTGGTCGGCCACGCGGGCGACGGCAACATGCACCCGAACATCGTGGTCGACCGGGCGGATCCGGCGAGCCTGGCCCGCGGGCGGCGGGCCTTCGACGAGATCATGCGGCTGGGGCTGGAGCTGGGCGGCACCTGCACCGGGGAACACGGCGTCGGGCTGCTCAAGCGGGACTGGCTGGCCCAGGAGATCGGCCCGGTGGGCGTACGCGTGCACCAGGCGATCAAGGCGGCGTTGGACCCGGCCGGGCTGTTCAACCCCGGCAAGATGTTCTAGTCGGGGATCCCCTACCTGGGGGAGGCCGGAAGTTCGACGCCCGTGCCGTCGGTGCCCCGGTCGGCCGCGAACCCGCGTACGTCGGGGGCGCCGAGGCGAGCCGCGTCGGCAGCGATGTCGTCCGGCATGAGCTGCGACTCCCGCTCGGCCAGCACCCGCGCCCGGTAGTGGGCGACCTCCCGGTCCCGGGTCGCCGCGTCCCAGCCGAGCACCGCGCCCATCAGCTCCGCGGCGTGCTCCGCCGACTCCAGGCCGCGGTGGCTGGTCTCGATCGAGATCCGGGTACGCCGGGTCAGCACGTCCTCCAGGTGCAGCGCGCCCTCGGCGCGAGCGGCGTACGTCACCTCGGCGGCCAGGTATTCGGGTGCGCCGGCCAGCGGCGAACCGAGCAGCGGATCGGCGTCGACCAGGGCGAGCAGGTCGAGGGTGAGCGTGCCGTAGCGCTCCAGCAGGTGCTCGACCACCCCGACCGCCACCCCGTGCCGGCGGGCCAGGTCGGCCCGGTCCCGCCACATGGCCGCGTACCCGTCGGCGCCGAGCAGCGGCAGGTCGGCGGTACGCGAGGGGCGGGCCCGGCCGAGCCGGTGCATCGCCCGGTCGACCACGTCGGAGGCCATCACCCGGTAGGTGGTGTACTTGCCGCCCGCTACCAGCAGCAGGCCGAGCATCGGCTCCACCACCGCGTGCTCACGTGACAGCTTGGAGGTGGAGTCCGCCTCGCCGGCGAGCAGCGGGCGCAGCCCGGCGTAGACACCCTCGATGTCGGCGGTGGTGAGCGGCCGGTCCAGCACGGTGTTGACCTGCGACAGCAGGTAGTCGATGTCGCTCGCGGTGGCGGCCGGGTGGGACCTGTCGAGTTGCCAGTCCGTGTCGGTGGTGCCGATGATCCAGTGCCCGCCCCACGGGATCACGAACAGCACGCTCTTCGTGGTACGCAGGATCAGGCCGGTCTCGCCGACGATCGCCGAGCGGGGCACCACCAGGTGCACCCCCTTGGAGGCGCGGACCCGCAGCTTCGGGCGCAGCCCGACGTCGTTGAGCATCCGCGACATGTCGTCGCTCCACACGCCGGTGGCGGCGATCACGGTGCGGGCGCGTACCTCGAACTCGGCGTCCGGCGAGCCGCCGGGCGCCTCCAGGTCGCGGACCCGCACGCCGGTGACCTCCCGGGCCTGGCGGATCAGGCCGACCGCGCGGGCGCTCGTCACCACCGTCGCGCCGAGGCTCGCCGCGGTGCGCGCCAGCGTCACCACCAGGCGGGCGTCGTCGACCTGACCGTCGTAGTAGCGGATCGCGCCGGCCAGCTTGTCCGGGCGCAGGCTGGGGAAGATCCGGCGGGCGCCCTCACGGGTCAGGTGCCGGTGCAGCGGCATCCCCCGCCCGCCGCCGAACACCCCGGCGAACGCGTCGTACGCGGCCACGCCGAGCCCGTAGTACGAGCGGCGGAAGAACCGCCGGGGCAGGTCGGCCGCGCCGCCCTCGGCGGGGAGTGGCACCAGGATCGGCACCGGCCGGACCAGGTGCGGGGCGAGCCGGGTGGCGAGCAGGCCGCGCTCGGTCAGCGCCTCGTGGACCAGGTGGAACTCCAGCTGCTCCAGATAGCGCAGGCCGCCGTGGATCAGCTTGCTGGACCGGCTGGACGTGCCGGCCGCGTAGTCGCGCGCCTCCACGAGGGCGACCTTCAGCCCTCGGGACGCGGCGTCGAGCGCGGCGCCCGCTCCGGTCACGCCACCACCGATGACCAGCACGTCGAACCGCTCGGCCCGGAGCCGGCGCAGGTCGTCGGCGCGGCGCTCGGCGGACAGCCGGCCGGCCGTGGATCGGGACACACTCGGATCACGCACCAGTCAACGGTAACCGTCTCGGGCACGCGGTGACACGGCCCGGCCGTACCGTGATGACCATGCTGACCGGTCCGCCGCTTCTCCCCGTACCGCCGCCGCCACCGCGCGAGAACGGGCCGTGGCCGGTCGTCGCGGCGGTGGCGACCGGGGTGTGGATCGTGCTGCTCACCGTGCCGGGCCAGATCATCGGCTGGCTGGCCGACCAGGTGGCGCTGGTGGTCGGCGCGGACCGGCCGGTGGTGGCCTGGCCGGTGGTCGCGGTGGCTACCGTGCTGCTGGCCGGCGCCCCGGCGCTGGCGCTGGCGCTCGCGCCGCGTTCCCCCGCGCTGCGGGCGACCGGCCGGGCCTGGACCGCCGCCGTGGTGGCGCTCGGGGCGACCACGCTGCTGCGGGCGGTCCCGCCGGTGCACCACGAGGCGTACCTGGCCGCGCTCGCGGTGACCGTCGCGGTGCTCGCGTTCGTCGCCGCCCGCCTCGGCCGCGTCCGGCCACCGGTCGTCGTGGACGCGGTCCCGGAGGGCCGGTTCGGGCCGGTGTCGCTGCTCGCGATCTCCGCCGGGCTGGCCGTGCTGCTGCCCTGGGCGTGGGTGGGCGCGCTGGGCGGGACGCTGGAGACGCTGCTCGCCGGCCTGGTCGCCGCCGCGCTGGGCGCGCTCGCCGGGACGCTGCTCGGCACCGGTTTCTGGGCCGCGTTCGGGCCCGGCCCGGCCCGGCTGGTGCTGGTCGGCGGCCTGGTCGCGGGCGTCGCGCTGACCCCGCTCGCGGCCGGCGCCGGGCAGTCGGGCGTGCAGTTGCCGGCGCTGGTCCTGCTGCCGCCGCTCGGTTTCGTGCTGGCCGCGCTGGAGGCGGCGGCCCGCAACGCGGGCCGGCCGGCCGGGCCCGCGCCGGTGCGCTGGCTGGTCGGGCTCGCCCTGGTGGGGCCGCTCGCCTTCACCGACCCGGAGGAGATCAGCCTCCTGCTGTCCACGGTCCGCGACCTGCCGTTCTGGGTCGCGGTGGGCACCGGCGTGGCGTTCGCCGTCGCGGTCCTGCTGGCCGTCGGGTACGGCGTCCTGCTCGCCCGGTCCCGCGCCCGCGCGCCCCGGCGCGGTCCGGCCGCGCTGGCCGTCGCCGCGCTGCTCGCCGCCGTCGCCGTGGTGTACGTGGTCCCCGGCCAGCCCGGGCTGCACGGCGAGCGGCTGCTCGTGGTGCTGCGCGAGCAGGCCGGCCTGACCGGCCTGCCGGCCGGGACGCCGGGCCGGGCCGGGCGGGACGCCCGGGCGGGCGAGGTCTACCGGCGGCTGGTGGCCACCGCCGACCGCACGCAGGGCGACCTGCGCCGCACGCTGACCCGGATGGGGTTGAATCCGACGCCGTACTACCTGGTCAACGCCATCGAGACGGACGGCGGGCCGGCGGTGCGCGCCTGGCTGTCCAGCCGTCCCGAGGTGGCCCGGGTACTGGTCAGCCAGCGGCTGCGCCCGCTGCCCGCGCTCGCCCCACCGGCGCGCGGCGACGTGCCGGCCCCGGCCGGTCCGGCCTGGAACATCTCGCTGATCGGCGCGGACCGCGTCTGGTCGGACCTCGGGGTCACCGGGTCGGGCGTGGTGGTGGGCAGCTCCGACTCCGGTGTCGACGGCCGGCACCCGGCCCTCGCGGGCGGCTTCCGGGGCGGCGACGACTCCTGGTACGACCCCTGGGAGGGCCGCCGAGCCCCGGGCGACCGGGGTGGCCACGGCACCCACACGCTCGGCAGCGCGGTCGGCCGGGACGGGATCGGCGTGGCGCCGGGCGCGAGCTGGGTCGGCTGCGTCAACCTGGACCGCAACATGGGCAGCCCGGCCCGCTACCTCGACTGCCTCCAGTTCATGCTGGCCCCGTTCCCGGCGGGCGGGAACCCGCTCACCGAAGGCCGTCCCTCCCGCGCTCCGGACGTGCTCACCAACTCGTGGGGCTGCCCGCCGGTGGAGGGCTGCGACCCGGGGGCACTGCGACCGGCGACCGCCGCCCTGACCGCGGCCGGCATCCTGGTGGTCGCCGCCGCCGGCAACACCGGCCCCTCGTGCGGCTCCATCGTCGACCCGCCCGCGCCCTACCCGGACGTGCTGACCGTCGGGGCGGTGGACCGGCAGCGCCGCGTGACCGACTTCTCCAGCCGCGGCCCGGCCCCGGACGGTGGGGCCAAGCCGGACCTGGTCGCCCCGGGCGCCGATGTGGTCTCGGCGATGCCGGGTGGCGGGTACGCCGCACTGAGCGGCACCTCAATGGCGACCCCGCAGGTGGCGGGCGTGGTGGCGCTGATGTGGTCGGCGAACCCGGCGCTGATCGGGGACCTGGAGCGGACCCGGGCGATCCTGCGCGACACCGCCCGGCCGGTTCCGTCGCCCACCGACGCGTGCGGCGGACCGGGCGAGGTCTCCGGCGCCGGGCTGGTCGACGCGTACGCGGCGGTGCGCGCGGCCCGCGCCGGGTGAGCACACGTCGTCACCGCGGCAGCACTCTTGACAGTGGACGGCGCCCCGCTGATCATGTGGGCACTCCAGCACCCGGCCGTCGGCAGATCGGACCGGTGGCTGACATCGACGACAACGGGGGAAACATGCGGCGGTTCCAGCGACGACGATCCGGGCCAGGCACCGTGAGCGGGAACTGCCCAGCCGGCTCGGTCCGGCTCTGACGGCGGACGCCGCCGCGAAGCACCCGGGTACCCGCAGCCGCCGCACGCCCGGCGACCGGGTCGAGGGCACCGGCCGGCACCACTAGTCAGCCGACGCGCTGCGCGGCCGGCTGACGCCTGTGGATTCGCGGCGTTCGACGCCTGGCACCGGGCGGAACAACAGGTGCGATCTGAAGCAACCGATCGGGGGACGGTGCTGTGTCTTCGCGCGTCCCTCGCCGGTACGGAGACGAGCAAGGACTGAGCGAATGACCGAGGGACACCTACCGACCCCACCGCACCCGGCCGCCCCGCACGGTCCGGCTGCCCATCCGCCGCCGCCCGGCGCGTACCCGCACCCGGGTGCGTACCCGCCACCTGGCGCGTATCCGGCACCCGGTGCCCATCCCCCGCCGGGGGCCTACCCGCCTCCGCCTCTGGGTCCGGGTCCGGGTCCGGGTCCGGGTGGACCGTACGGGCCGCCGCCGGGTCGGCCGCCGGGCCAGTACGGCCCACCGCCGGCCATGCCCGGCCCGTACGGCCCCGGCGGGTATGGTCCGCCCGGCCAGTACCGTCCCGGGCCGCCACCGCGCAAGAAGTCGAAGCGCTGGATCTGGATCACGCTTTCCTCGCTCATGGCGGTCGTGCTGCTCTGCGTCGGCGGCGCGTTCGCCCTGCGCAGTTGGGGCCACCAGCAGACCGAAAAGCGCATCGCCGCCCGCGAGGAGAGGGACAACCCGGTCAAGCGGGAGCTGGTCGACAGCCTGCTGGCCGAGCACACCCGGGCGCTGAAGGACCGGGATCTCAAGGCTTTCCTGGCGCCCTTCGACCCGGCCGACAAGAAACTGATCGCCGACCAGACCCGGGTGTTCCACAACCTCACCAAGATTCCGTTCAGCGAGGCGACGTTCGCCAACAGGAGCCTGGGTGAGGTCAAGCCACTCGGCGCGGGCTTCACCTTCGACCTGATGCTGGGGTTCCTCCACCGGATCGGTGAGTACGACCGTGCGCCGGTCGAACGGAGGTACTTCTGGAAGGTCGTTCAGGACGTGAAGGACGGCCCGCTCAAGGTCACCGCGATCGACAAGATTCCGGCGCGATTCAAGGCGACGGATGACGACTTCTACCCCACCCCCTGGGACAAGTGGGACACCGTCCACGTCGAGAAGACCGAGCACACGGTGCTGATCGTCGACGGATCACTGCGCGCCGAGGCCCGGCGTCACGCACCGGCTGTCGAAGCCGCGGCGGTGAAGAACATGGACGCCTGGAAGGCCGCCGGAGTGGAGGGTGAGATCCCGTCGGGATTCGTCGTCTCGCTCGTGAAGGGCCGGAAGGAACTGGGGTCGTTGTGGCGTATCGAAGATGAGCCACCCACGGAGGCCGGCGTCTCCATCGGCATGCGCACCGCCGAGTACGACGCGAAGCTGGAACGGCTCGACGGCCCGCTCATCGCCGGCAGCCGGGTGGTGATCGACCTGAAGACCTCGTACTTCACGAGCGCGCATCCCGACGGCCCGCCGATCATCTTCCGGCACGAGCTCGCCCATTCGATGGTGGCAACCCTCGTCGCCGTCGACAAGGAGAACCCGCACCGATCCGAGCGGTCCATGTGGACGGTCGAGGGGTTCGCCGAGTACATGGCCTACTCCCCCAAGCCGTGGACGACGAACCACAGCATCCCGGAGGGAAGGCGACAGCTACGCGCGGATCGCGGCGAGGTGTCGTTGCCCAGCAACGGGGTCTGGGATGCGTCGTCCCCGGGCCGGTTGAACTACCACTACCTGCTGGGTCACGCGGCAATGGACTACATCGCCGGGAAGTACGGTGAGCAGAAACTCTTCCAGTTCGTCGTCGGGAACTACCGGGGCAAGTCGGTCGAGACCCTGACCCAGGAGCTGTTCGGCGTCTCGTACAAGGAGTTCGAGCGGCAGTGGGCCGCCCACGTCACCGGCAGGTTGCGCTGAGCGTGAGTCGTGGTGGCCGGCTGGTCACGCCGGCCACCACGGCTCGCCGGCGGCGTCAGTCGAGCCGGCAGATGACCGCGTCACACCAGGTCCGGCACCCGCCGCCCGGCTGCGGGCGCTACCGTCGGCAGCCATGAACGTGGAGATCACCGAGCTGCCGCCCGAGCCGTCGCCGGCCGTCGTCGACCTCTGCCGGCACGCGCTCGACCTGCCCGAGGACGCGGCCGAGGCCCCGGACATCCTGGAGACGCTCACCCGGCGCGCGGCGGCGCACCGGCCGGTCGTGGTGCTCGGCGCGGTACGCGGCGGCGCGCTGGTGGGCGTACTCGTCGGATCGCTGTCGGCGGCCGATCCGCGCGTCGGCCACGTCGACCTGGTCGCGGTCGCGCCACAGGAACGCCGCCAGGGCGTCGGCCAGGCGTTGCTGGACGAGGCGGAACGGCGGCTGGGCGTGCTCGGGGCGGCCGAGGTGCTGCTCGCCGGGAGCCCGCCGCACTACGCCTGGCCGGGCATCGACGTGCGCTACACGCCGGCGGTCTGCGCGGCGCAGCGGCTGGGCTACCGGCAGGACCGTACCGCGTGGAACATGACCGCCGGCCTGGCCGAGGGATCGGCGGCGCTGCGCTCCACCGAGGCCGCCGAGCAGCGGCTGGCCGGGCGCGGCGTGACGGTACGCCGTGCCACCCCGGACGACCTGCCGGCGCTGGCCGCGTTCGCCAGGTCCACGTTCGGCGGCGCCTGGGACGGCGAGCTGGCCGGTTCGGTCGGGCGGCCGGATGCGGGCGCGCACCTCGCCGAGCGCGACGGCGAGATCCTCGGGTTCGCCGCGTACGGGTCGGCCCGGCCGAGCTGGTTCGGACCGATGGGCACCGCACCGGAGTCGGAGGGCTCCGGGATCGGCGGCGTGCTGTTGCGCCGCTGCCTGCGTGACCAGGCGGCGGCCGGGGTCGGCGCGGCGCAGATCGGCTGGGTGGGACCGGTGCCGTTCTACTCGAACGCGGCCGGGGCCCGGATCGAGCGGGTGTTCTTCCTCTACCGGAAAGCCATCAACGGCGCATAGACGCCAATAGCGCCATTCGGCCTCCTTCATCATCGACCGGGTTCTACGGTCGGGGCAGAGGAGGCGGCGCATGACCACGAATGACGAACGGGCCGAGGAACCGGCCGACGAGCGTCCCGGCCAGCTCCCGTTCGACCGGCTCGACATCGGCGACGCCGAGCAGCTCGCCGAGCTGGCCGGCGCGGACCGGCAACCGGTGGAGGAGCCACGGCAGCCGGTGGACGAGCCGAGGCGGCTGCCGCCGCCGTACGACCGGGCGCACAAGCGCCGCAACCAGCGCCGGCTGCCCACCTGACGCGTACGCGGAAAGGGGGCGGACCGCTGACGCGGCCCGCCCCCTTCGGCGTACTGGGTGGAGCTGGACTCAGAAGTCCATCTCCCCGCCACCCGGGCCCGCCGGGGCGGCCGGGTTCTTCTCCGGCTTGTCCGCCACGACGGCCTCGGTGGTGAGGAACAGCGCGGCGATCGAGGCGGCGTTCTGCAGCGCGGAACGGGTCACCTTGGCCGGGTCGATGATGCCCGCGGCCAGCAGGTCCACGTACTCGCCGGTCGCGGCGTTGAGGCCGTGACCCGGGTCGAGGTTGCGGACCCGCTCGACGACGACGCCACCCTCCATGCCGGCGTTGACGGCGATCTGCCGCAGCGGGGCGTCCAGCGCGATCTTGACGATCTGCGCGCCGGTCGCCTCGTCGCCGGCCAGGTCCAGCTTGTCGAAGGCGGTCTTGCCGGCCTGCACCAGCGCGACGCCACCACCCGGGACGATGCCCTCCTCGACGGCGGCCTTCGCGTTGCGGACGGCGTCCTCGATGCGGTGCTTGCGCTCCTTCAGCTCGACCTCGGTGGCCGCGCCGACCTTGATCACCGCAACACCGCCGGCCAGCTTGGCCAGACGCTCCTGCAGCTTCTCCCGGTCGTAGTCGGAGTCGCTCTTGTCGATCTCGGCCCGGATCTGGTTCACCCGGCCCTGGATCTGGTCGGCGTCGCCGGCACCGTCGACGATGGTGGTCTCGTCCTTGGTCACCACGACCTTGCGGGCGCGGCCCAGCATCTCCAGGCCGGTCGCGTCCAGCTTGAGGCCGACCTCCTCGCTGATGACCTGGCCACCGGTGAGGATGGCGATGTCGGTCAGCATGGCCTTGCGGCGGTCACCGAAGCCCGGCGCCTTGACGGCGACCGACTTGAAGGTGCCACGGACCTTGTTGACCACCAGGGTGGCCAGGGCCTCGCCCTCCAGGTCCTCGGCGATGATCAGCAGCGGCTTGCCCGACTGCATGACCTTCTCCAGGATCGGGAGCAGGTCCTTCACCGACGCGATCTTGCTGTTGACGATCAGGATGTACGGGTCGTCGAAGACGGCCTCCATACGCTCCGGGTCGGTCATGAAGTAGGCGGAGATGTAGCCCTTGTCGAAGCGCATGCCCTCGGTGAGCTCGAGCTCCAGGCCGAAGGTGTTGCTCTCCTCGACGGTGATGACACCTTCCTTGCCCACCTTGTCCATCGCCTCGGCGATGATCTCGCCGACGCTGGGGTCGGCGGCGGAGATGGAGGCGGTGGAGGCGATCTGCTCCTTGGTCTCCACGTCCTTGGCGAGCTTGAGCAGCTCCTCCGAGACGCTGGCCACGGCCGCCTCGATGCCCCGCTTCAGGGCCATCGGGTTGGCGCCGGCGGCCACGTTGCGCAGACCCTCACGAACCAGGGCCTGGGCCAGGACGGTCGCCGTCGTCGTGCCGTCACCGGCGACGTCGTCGGTCTTCTTCGCGACCTCCTTGACCAGCTCGGCGCCGATCTTCTCGTACGGGTCCTCGAGCTCGATCTCCTTGGCGATGCTCACACCATCGTTGGTGATGGTGGGGGCACCCCACTTCTTCTCGAGCACGACGTTGCGGCCCTTGGGGCCGAGGGTCACCTTTACGGCGTCGGCGAGCTGGTTCATGCCCCGCTCGAGGCCGCGGCGTGCCTCTTCGTCGAACGCGATCATCTTGGCCATACGGCGTTGCCCTCCTGGACACTCACGGGCCACCCGGGATGCCCGGATGGGCCGTCTGGTGTACGCACCTTGGGGACGTCGCCACCTGGCGACGACGACGTCTCTCCTCGGTCGGGCCGGACAGCCCGCGACGACCGGCCTCGTACCGCTCCGGCGTCCCTTCGGACACCGGCGCGACCGTGGCCCTACCGCCCCGACCTTCTGGCACTCACCGTACGCGAGTGCCAATGACTTGTTTAGCACTCTCCCTAGCCGAGTGCAAGCACGACAGCCCCGCTCAGCCGAGTTCCGCCGCCAGTTGGGCCGCGTTCACCGGGCCTTCCTGAGCCCGCTGTTCGGCGTACGTGACGACCAGTCCGACCTGCTGCGCCAGGTACGCCGGAGCAGCCAGCAGGGCACCGGACACGGCGAGCGTCACGGCGCCGATCGCGGTGCCCACGGCACCCATCGGCTCGACGCCGAACACCGTCACGCTGATGCTGCGCAGCACGGCGTCCAGCACAACGGTGGCCACCAGCACCGCTCCGATCACCAGCACGACCCGGCCCAGCACCATGCCGAACCGGTTGTGGAACATCCGCCACGCCCGTCCGATCGGATCCACCCGCTCGAACAGGTAGACCGGGCCGAACAGGGCCAGCGCGAACGTGAGGTAGATGCCGGGCAGCAGGCAGAAGCAGGTGCCGATCGTGACAAGCAGCGAGTCGACGATGGTCCAGCCCCAGAGGCCGAGCGCGCGGCGCAGCCCGTAGCGGAGCGCCGCCGACAACCCGGCCGGTTGGCCGGCCGCCTGCCGGGCGACCACCCAGGCGCCCGCGGCCCAGCCCAGCGCCTGGAGCGCGCCGAACGCCAGAGCGGCGAACAACGTCGCACCGTAGAAGGCGGAGAGCTGGCCCCAGAATCCGGTCGGCAGCGCCTGTGCGCCGCCCGCGCCGGTCGTCAGCTCCACGTCGGGCGGGAGGACGAGCGAGATGATACTGATCACCGCCGCCGGGAGTACCTGGCAGAGGAGCACGATCGGCAGCAGTTGCCGCCAGCCACGCCGCAGCGCGGCGGCGCAGCGGGCGAACCACGGACCGATGCCCGCATGCGGCGGGTTGACCAGCGGGTCCTGCGGGTCGACGCCGGAAGGCCAACCGGCGTACGCCCCGGGACCGGCCGGCGCCGGGTACGCCGCCCCGGGCATCGGATATGCGGGGCCGCCCCAGCCCGGCGGCACGTTCCAGCCCTGCGAGGGAGGGCCGCCCGGGGCGGTCCACCCGGGCTGGCCGGGCTGACCGGGTAGGTTCGGGGCGGCGGGCTGCGGCGGCTGGTACCCGGGCTGCGGCGGGACGGCCGGGGTGTGGCCGGTGTGACCGGCCCACGGGTCGGCGGGCGGGGTCCGGCCGGAGTCGGGCGCGGACCCTCCAGCGGCGTCCGACGACACCGGACCTGCAGGCGGGGGCGCGGTCGGGTCGGCCGGAGGGCCGGACGGCGTCGGTTCGGCGGGATCCGGCGGAGGCAGATCGGACAAGGGCCCTCCTCAGCGGCTACGGCTGGAACGGCTCCCGATCTTCCACTGTGCGCGCTCGCTCCACAGCCCTCCGATCGGCGGACCCGGCTGCGGAACCGCCCGGCGGGCGGACGTCAGGCGATGACGCGGACGTGCTCGGCCTGCGGACCCTTCTGCCCCTGCGCGATCTCGAACTCGACCCGCTGGCCGTCGTCGAGCGCCTTGTAGCCGTCCATCTCGATCGCGGAGAAGTGGACGAAGACGTCCTGCCCGCCGTCGACGGCGATGAAGCCGTAGCCCTTTTCGGCGTTGAACCACTTCACGGTGCCCTGTGCCACGGTGCACTTCCTCACTCTGCGCGGCGTTCCAAGACCCGGAAGCCGGCGGACCGGCACCGGTGGCGCACCGGGCTCAGCGATCGGTAACGCTGAATTCGGTGACCGAAATCGCACGCTACACGAGGCGTGACGACGGCGCACGACCACAAATCGGGCATATTCCGGGCCGTACCCGGGCCTGTCGCACACCCGCGGGGGCCGTCCGGTATGCATGCGGCATGACCAGCGCGACCACCACGACCACCGTCCGCCGGGTCCGGCCGGAGGACGCCGCCCGGATGCGGGCGCTCCGGCTGGAGATGCTGGCCGACTCCCCGCTGGCGTTCCTGGAGACCGTGGCCGAGGCCGCGGCGCGGCCGCACACCGAGTTCGCGGCCCGGATCGCGGCCGTCTCGCGGGGCGACCACATCGCGCAGTTCGTGGCCGACCCGGGCGGTCGCCTGGTCGGCCACGCGGGCGGCACCGCCGCACCGGACGAGCCGGGCCTGACGCTCGTCTACGCGGTCTACGTGACGCCGGCCCGGCGGGGCAGCGGCCTGCTCGCGGCGCTGGTCGACGAGGTGGCCGCCTGGTCGCGCGCCTGCGGGCGGCCCGAGCTGATGATGGAGGTGGTGGCCGGCAACGACCGCGCCTACCGGGCCTATCAGAAGCTGGGCTTCGTGGACACCGGGGTACGCGTGCCGCACCCCCGGATCACCGGCCTGCACGAGCTCCAGATGCGCCGCCCGGCCTGACCCGGCGCGGCGTCGACAAGGGGCCCCTCCCCTACCGGAGGCGTCGAGAAGGGGCCCCTCCGGTCAGGCGTGCCGGCGGCTCTGCACGATGCGGAACCGGTTGGCCACGTACGCGCCGTCGGTCAGCGCCGAGTTGGCCGCCGCGTTCGCGCCCGAGCCGTGGAAGTCGGAGAACGCCGCCGACTGGTTGACGAACACCCCACCGGTCAGGTTGCAGGACAGGTGCACTCCGGCGTCGATCGCCGCCGCCTCGGCCGCGTCCAGCACCGCCTCGTCGGTCGAGTAGACGCCGGCGGTCAGCGCGCCCTTCTCCCCCACCGTCTCGCGCATGATGCGCAGGCTGTGCTCGGTCGAGTCGGTGGCGATGGCGAACGAGATCGGGCCGAACCACTCCCGCGAGTAGATCGCAGTGTCGGCGGCGTCCAGCTTCACCACCGTCGGCGTACGCACCACAGCGCCCGGGAAGGACGGGTGCCCGACGGTGCGCGACTCCAGCACCGGCTCGCCGACCTTGGTGACCTCCTCCAGCCGCTCCAGCACGCCGTCGTTGACGATCGCGCCGGTCAGCTCGACGCCCCGGGCCGGGTCGGCGGTCAGCTTGGCGACCGCGCCGGCGATCCCGGCGGCCACCTCGTCGAAGCTCTTGTGCCCCTGGTCGGTCTCGATGCCGTCGCGCGGGATCAGCAGGTTCTGCGAGGTGGTGCACATCTGGCCGCTGTAGAGCGTGAGCGTGAAGCCCAGGTTGCGGCACAGCCCGGCAAAGTCGTCGGTGGAGTCGATCACCACCGTGTTCAGGCCGGCCTTCTCGGTGTAGACGGCGGCCTGCCGGGCGTTCGCCTCCAGCCAGTCGCCGTACTCGGTGGAGCCGGTGAAGTCGACGATCTTCACGGCCGGGTGCAGGGCGAGCGTGGTGGCGAGCTTCTCGCCGTCCGTCTCGGGGGCGAGTTGCACCAGGTTCGGGTCGAACCCGGCCTCGGCGAGCACCTGACGGGCGTACTTCACGGTGATCGCCAGCGGCAGCACCGCGCGCGGGTGCGGCTTCACCACCACCGGGTTGCCGGTGGCGAGCGAGGCGAACAGGCCGGGGTACGAGTTCCAGGTCGGGAACGTGTTGCAGCCGATGACCAGCGCGACACCGCGCGGCACGACGTGGAACGTCTTCGTCATCCGCAGCGGGTCACCCTTGCCGGCGGCCTTCTCCCACCCGGCGGTCCCCGGGTGACGGGTCATCTCCGCGTACGCGTAGGCGACCGCCTCCAGGGCCCGGTCCAGCGCGTGCGCGCCACCGGCCTGGAACGCCATCACGAACGCCTGGCCGCTGGTGAACTGCACCGCGTTGGCCAGCTCGAAGATGTTCTTGTGCAGCCGGTCCAGGATCTCCAGGCAGACGCCGGCCCGGGCCTGCGGGCCCGCGTCGCGCCAGGCGGGCAGCGCGGTGCCGGCGGCGGACACCAGCTGGTCGGCGCTCGCGTGGGGGTAGCGCACGTCCAGCGCCAGCCCGAACGGGCTGACCTCGGTGGCCACCGTGGTGCCGTCACCGGCCTGGTCGAGCGGGAAGTCCCCGCCCAGGTACGCCTCGAAGGCGGCCTTGCCGTCGGCGGCGGCGGTCTCGCCGTACACGCGAGGGCTGGGCGACTCGGGGTAGGCCGACCAGTACCCGCGCTCCGCGATGGCGGTCAGCGCCCGGTCGAGGGTCTCGCGGTGCCTGTCGTACAGGGGGTGCGGGGTCTCCGTCATGCCCGCCATCATGCAACAGAAAGGCACCAGATCAGTAGGGGCGTGTCACAACTCAGATCGTCAACTGCCAGTCGACGGAACCGGCGGCCGGGCGGAATCCGAGCTGGTCGTTGATCGCGACCATGTGCGTGTTCGCCAGCGCGTTCCACGTGTCGACGGTCCGCAGGGCCGGCTCGTGGGCCAGCGTGTGCACCAGGTTCTCGGCCTTGCAGAGCAGGCCCAGCCGGTGGCCACGGTGGCCGGGGTCGACCAGGGTGATCTCCTGCCAGGCGTGCCCGGTGCTGCTGGCCTCCAGGGTGAGTTGGGTCACGCCGACCAACCGGCCGGACGCCTCATGCACCGCCCCGGTGTTGTAGCGCCGTACGCCCCGGACGTCCAGCGCCCGCTCCGCGTCCCGCAACCGCGCCCCGTCCCGCTGCTCCGGTTCCCACTCCAGCTCGCCCATCGGGGCGTCGAGCAGCAGCCGGCCCTGGAGGTAGGCGACATCCGCGACGTACTCCTCGGGGGTGTGGTCGCCCCAGCGCACCGTCCGGTAGCCGGTGGCGGCGGCACGGGCCCCGCTCACCAGCGCGGCCAGCCGGTCGCGGTCGAGCGCGGTGACGTCGAGCCGGCGGCGCATGTCGGCCAGGGCCGGCTTCGCGCCCGCCGCGACGGCGAACGCCGCGCCCGGGAACACCCGTTCCTCCTCGCCCGGCAACGCCGCGCCGGTGGAGCCGACGAGGCGCTTGCCGCCGTGTTCGCGGAACAGGCGCACCCCGTGCTCGTGCAGCACGCGGCCGATGCCCCGCCGCCGGTACGTCGGGTCCACGACCAGCTCGACGCTGGCGTTCTCGGTGTTCTCGAGCGTGTGCAGGTACAGCCGGAGCCAGCCGACCGGGGTCCCGTCGAGCCGGGCCACCAGCCAACGCGCGTCGATGCCGGGCATCGGGTGCCGCAGCAGCGAATCGAAGCGCCGCCGACAGGGCGGCGGCAGATCCGGCTCGTCGACGGCCTGCGCCGCGACCTCGATCCGGTACGCCGCGTCGAGCGCCGGCAGGTCGGTGGGGTCCAGCGGTGTCACGGTCAGGGCCATGGCGTCGAGCGTGCACCGGACACAGCGAAGGGGCCAGCGGTTTCCGCCGGCCCCTTCGGACGTTGGTCGGGAGGGACGTCCACACAACGCCTCCGGCGTTGGGTCGCGAGAACTTGAAAATTCTCCGGCGGATGCCCTCCCGCACGAAGCATCTTGCGCCGTCCGGTTCCTGTCGTCAAGTCCCGCTCGGTGGATTTCTCGCACTCACCGCACATCGCCGGTTACCCACCGATCTTGTCCGATCCCCCGTCCGGGCGAGCCGCGACTGACCGAACACCCGAGGGGAGGGCGCGTAGTCCGGCCCACAGCAGGAGGGCACCGCCCCCGATCAGCACCGGTTCGACCACGAAGCCGGCGGCCAGTCCACGCTGGTCCGCCAGGCTACCGAGCAGGTAGGGCGACGCGGCGGCGAGCACGCCGAGGATCAACTGCGTACGGGCGTTGGCCCGGTCCTCCTGCCCCTCGGCGGTGCCGAGGGTGAGCGCGAGCGCGAGCGGGTAGAGGTTGGCGATCCCCAGCCCGGACAGGAACAGCGCGCCGATGGCGAGGGCCGGCCGGTCGGTCACCCAGAACAGCACGACACCGACGAACGTCGTCGCCAGGGAGACGTACAGGAGGGTGACGCTGCGGCCCGGGCGTCGGGTGACCCGTGCGCCGATCAGGCGCCCGACCAGGATGCCGAGGAGGTTGCTGCTCAGCGCCGTGCCGGCGGCGGCTGCGGACAATCCGATGTCCAGGAGCAGTTGCGGTCCGAAGTACACCAGGCAGAACTCGACTGCCGAACTCACCGCGGTCAGCACGGCGAACAGCCAGCAGGCCACCGGCAACCGTCCGGCTCCGCCGACGGCCCGGCGCCCGGTCGCCGGCGGCAGAGGTTGACGCCGGTAGCCCAGGTAGAGCGCTACCAGGACGACCGCCGGCAGCGCGAAGGTGACACGCCAGCCCAACGCCAGGGCCACCGCCCCGCCGAGGACCAGCGGGGCGAGGACCGCCGAGGCGCCGGCGCCGACGTTGGCCTCGGTCAGCGCCCGGTCCCGCCGGTTTCCGTGCCGGTCGGACAGGATTGCCTGGACCACCGCGAGCAGCATCGTGCCCGCCGTGCCGAAGACACCGGCACCGATCAGGGTGGCCGGCACCCCGCCACCGAGGGTGAACGCCGCCGCGCCGACGGCGGTGGCCACTGCCGACCCCCACAGCAGCGCGCCGCGTGCGAGGTGGCGCGCGGCCCATCCGAATGCGGCACCGGCAAGCGCCGCGCCGCCGGACCAGAACACCTGATACAGCCCGAGCACCGAGTAGGAGAAGCCCAACTCGGCGCGCAACAGCGTCACTGCCGGGGCGAAGGCGTACAGCCAGAAGGTGAAGCAGGCCAGGACCGCGTAGGACAGCACGGTCGGCGCGTCCCGGACGAACGTGTCCGGCGCGGTGGCGCGGACAGGTGCCGGTCGCCGCCGATCTGTGTATCGATACACAGCTACAGTGTGGACATGAACCGCGCCGCCGACAACCCCAAACGGCGGCCCACGATGGGCGAGGTGGCCCGGGCCGCCGGCGTCTCGCCGATGACGGTGTCCTATACCTACTCACGACCCGAGCGGGTTTCCGCCGCGACCGCCGCGAGGGTCCGCGCCGCGGCGGGCAGGTTGGGCTATCCAGGGCCGCATCCGGCCGCCCGCTCCCTGCGGCGCGGCCGAGCGGGCACGGTCGGTGTGGTGCTCGGCGAACGGTTGACCTACGCCTTCGAGGACCCCCAGGCCGCGCGCTTTCTCGCCGGCGTCGCCGATGTGTGCGCCGCCGAGGGTGTCGGACTCGCCCTGGTGCCGATCACCGGCGCCCGCACCGACCTCCGGCGGGTCGCGGAAGCCGCCGTGGACGGCTACGTGGTCTGGACCACCAGCGACGACGATCCGGTCCTCGACGCCGTGGCCGGTACCGGCCTGCCCGCCGTGATCCATGCCGGCCCGGAGGGACGGGGAATGCCGGTGGTCGGCATCGACGACCGCGCCGCGGCGGTCGCGATCGGCCGGGTCGCCTTCGCGCGGGCCCGCCGCCCACTCGTGCTCGGCTTTCCACTCGATCGCGGACGCGTCCGCCAACTGCTCACCGGCAACGACAAGACAGAGGCGCGGTTCCCGGTGACCCGCCGCCGGTGGCAGGGCTTCCGCGACGCCTGGACGGAGGCCGGGCGTCCACCGGACCAGCTACGGCTGGCCGTCTGCCCGATCAACCACGGCGCCGAGGGCGAGGCCTTCGTCGGTCAACTGCTGGCCAGCGGCGATCCGCCGGACGCGATCGCCGCGATGAGTGACGAACTCGCCCTCGGCGCGCTGCGCGCCGCCGCCACCGCCGGTCGACGCGTGCCCGAAGATCTCGCGGTGACCGGCTGGGACGACAGCGACGCCGCCGCTCCCAGCGGGCTGACCACCCTGGCACAGTCCCTGCGCGAGCAGGGCGCCTACTGCGCCCGGGTGGCGCTCGGCCTCCCGGTCACGACTCCGACGCGGCGGGAGTGGCATGTCGTGGTGCGCGCCACCAGCCGACCCGCCGAGTGGACGGACCTCAGGACAGCAGGCCCGCCTCGCGGGCCGCGCGCAGGGACGGCTTGATGCGGTGCGTCGGGCCGACCTGGGTGGCTACCGCGTCGATCGTCTTCAGCCCTTCCCCGGTGTTGAACACCACCGTCTCGACGGCCGGGTCGAGCCGGCCCGACTCCACCAGCTTGCGCAGCACCGCGACGGTCACCCCGCCCGCGGTCTCGGCGAACACACCCGTGGTACGGGCGAGCAACCGGATGCCGGCCCGGATCTCGTCGTCGTCGGCGTACTCCATCCACCCACCGGTACGCCGCACCGCCTCCAGCGCGTACAGGCCGGCCGCCGGGTCGCCGATGTTCAGCGACTTGGCGATGCCGGTGGGCTTGACCGGCGTGATCGTGTCGGTGTCGCCGTGCAGCGCGGTGGCGATCGGGTTGCAGCCGGCCGACTGCGCGCCGAACACCTTCCAGCCACTGGCCGGCGCCTCGACCAGCCCGATCTCGACCAGCTCGGTGAACGCCTTGTCGATCTTGGTGAGCAGCTCACCGCTGGCCATCGGAATGACCACCTGGGCCGGGATCCGCCAGCCGAGCTGCTCGGCCACCTCGTAGCCGAGCGTCTTGGAGCCCTCGGCGTAGTAGGGCCGCACGTTCACGTTGACGAACGCGGTGTCCTCGAACTCGTCGGTCTCCACCAGCTCGCCGCAGAGCCGGTTCACGTCGTCGTACGAGCCGTCGATGGCGACCAGGTCGCCGCCGTAGACGGCGGTCGTGACGACCTTGCCCTGCTCCAGGTCGCCGGGGATGAAGACGATCGACGGCACGCCCGCCCGCGCCGCGTGCGCGGCGACGGAGTTGGCGAGGTTGCCGGTGGAGGCGCAGGCGTAGCGGGTGAAGCCGAGCGCCCCGGCCGCGGTGAGCGCCACCGAGACGACCCGGTCCTTGAACGAGTGGGTCGGGTTCGCGCTGTCGTCCTTGACCCAGAGCGGCGCGGTGAGCCCCAACTCGGCCGCGAGGTGCGGGGCGGCCACCAGCGGGGTCAGACCCGGGTCGAGCGTGACCCGGGTGGCCGGGTCCTGACCGGCCGGCAGCAGCGCCGCGTACCGCCAGATGTTGTCCGGACCGGCCTCGATCTGCTCGCGGGTGACGGCGGCCAGGGCGGCGCTGTCGTAGTCGACCTCCAGCGGCCCGAAGCACTCGTAACAGGCGTGCTGCGCGGCGAGCGGGTAGCGCGCCGAACAGGCACGGCAGACCAGGGCGCGAGCCGGGCTGAGGGTGGTGTCGATGCCGGTGGCGACGGGAAGCGTCGACGTCATGTCGAGGATTTCCTCTCATCTTTCCCCGCATCGCCGGGTGCGGCGGGGACGGAATTGGCACCTGCCCGCCGTCGCTCGTCGTCGAGCGTGCGGGTGGTTGCCGGGGCGTCGTCGGGCCGTATCCCTCAGCCCCTCTGGATGAGGTATTCAGTTGTGCCGCCGAGTCTATGCGCTGCTCACGGCCGTGCCACCTCGGGATCCCACGCTGTGGGCCGCTCAGCGCCCGACCACCGCGACCGGGTCCGCCACCGCGGGCGGCTCGGGCGCCGTCGTGGTCACCGCTGCCGAGCGAGGACGGCGGCGACCAGCACCGCGTACGCGAGCTGGGGAGCGATCGCGGCGAGGTCGGCGGCGGCCGGCGCGTGCTGGCGCCCGGTGAGGTCGGCGACGGCGCTGGCGGCGAGCATGGCGAGCATGCCCGCGACGGCGGCCGACCAGGGCGACGAGCGAGATGCCGAGCAGCGCCGGGCGCGGGGCGGACGCCGTCGCGCGCCCAGCGGACGAACTGGGTGACCAGCGGCACGGTGGCCGCGAACAGCGCGATCTGCTGCGGTGCGGCGTGGCCGAGGGCGAGGTTCATCAGCGTGTTGAACCCGGCGAAGCCGAGGGCGCCGAGGAGCACCACCTCGACGCCGCGCCGCTGGGTGGCCAGGGCGGTGACCCCCTCGCGGGCCAGCAGCAGGGCGAGCAGCACCTCAAGGTGCTGCGCGAGGCCGGCCTGACCCGCACCCGGGTCGCCGGCACCACCCGCTACGTGCGGCTGCGCCGCGAGGAAATGGACCGCATCTACCCGGGCCTGCTCGATGCGGTCCTCGCCGAGCGCGGCGAAGTGGCATGATCGCCGGATGCGGAGACCGGCGCGCCTGATCGGCGCCCTCACCGGCGTGACGCTGATGGCCGCCTGCGCCCCGACGCAGGGGCCCGCGGACGGGAGGCTGCCCGACCCGCCGCCCACGGGCATCGACCCGCTGACCACGGTTCCGCCGCGGCCGGGCGCGCCCACGGCCGACCACACGCCCGCCGCCACCTGCTCCCCGGAGGGCATCGCGATCACCGAGAGCGGGGTGAGCGCCGCGATGGGCCTGCGCGCGATGGGCCTGGAACTGGTCAACTGCGGCGACCGGCCGTACGAGCTGCGCGGCTATCCGGCGGTCACGCTCCGGGACGCCGACGGCGACCCGATCAAGGTGCGGATCATCCCGGGCGCCAAGCCGATCACCTCCGGCTTCGATCACCCGCCCACCCGGATCGCGCTGGCCCCCGGCGAGCGGGCCGGCGCGGCGCTGATCTGGCGGAACCTGGTCACCGACGCGACAGTGGTGGCCACCAACGGCACCGAACTCGACGTCGCCCCGGTGACCGGCAGGCCCGCGTACCCGGTAGCCCTGGACGGGCCGATCGACCTCGGCAACACCGGCCGGCTGGGCGTCAGCGCGTGGAAGCGCCAGAAGCCCGGCCCGGCCACCGGCACGCCCACGCCGGCCGCCCCACCGCCGCCCACGACCCCGCCGGTCAACCCGCTGTAGAACCAGGGTCCGGTACGGGCGCTGCCGTACCGGACCCCCGGCTCGCCGGTGACGGCTCAGGCCGGGACGGAGGCCGTCGGAACCGCGGTGGGCTCGGCGGTGGTGGCGCGACGCCGGGCCAGCAACGCGTCGAGCGCCCAGTTCCCGGGGCCGAGCACTGCCACGAGCAGGAACGACCAGCAGAAGATCGCGGCCAGCTCGCCGCCGTTCTGCATCGGCATCAGGTGGTCCGGCTGGTGCACCACGAAGTACGCGTACGCCATCGAGCCGGAGGCGAGCAGCGCCGCCGGCCGGGTGAACAGGCCGACGAGCACCAGCGCGCCGCACACGAGCTGGATCAGCGCCGCCCACCAGCCGGGCCACGTGGCGAACGGAACGGCCGCGCCGGAGCCCTGGTTGCCGCCGAAGACGCCGAATATCGACGCGGCGCCGTGGCATAGGAACAGCACCCCCACCACCATGCGGAACAGGGACAGGGCCGGGCCGCTGAGCTGGGACGGAATCATGTGGGACCTCCTGGGACGGGTATCTGACAAACCCCAGGATGACGATCACACACATCCATGTGTATCGATTTCTTTGCAGGCGGGACAATTGCTTGGGAACGCTCCCATGATATGGGCGGCAGCGCTCCAGGGATACCCCGCCGGTCACCTCAGCTCGTGACGTCCTTGCGGGTGAAACGCCAGAAGGCCAGGCCCCAGAACAACGTGGCGTAGACGACCGCCGAGAACGCGCCCTTGACCACGTCGTCGGTCTGCATCGGCGTCGACAGCAGGCCCAGCCACGCGCTGCTGTAGTGGGTCGGCAGCAGGTTGCGCAGCCCGCCCAGCGCGGTGATCTGGTCCAGGATGCTGGACAGGATCCACAGCAGCACCGCCCCGCCGACCGCGCCGAGCGCGGCATCGGTGGTCACCGACAGCAGGAACGCCAGCCCGGCCACCACCAGCAGCACCACCGCGAGATAGCCGAGCACCCCGAGCAGCCGCAGCAACCCGTCGGCCGGCGCCAGCTCGGCCGAGACCTGGCTGCTCAGCGGCTTCCAGCCGTACCGCAGGGTGCCGGCCAGCAGCGCGGTGCCGGCGAGCAACAGCAGGGCCAGCCCGGAGTACGCGAGCGCCACGACCAGCTTCACCGCGAGCAACCGGGCCCGGGGCACCGGCACGGCCAGCAGGTAGCGCAGGCTGCCCCAGCTCGCCTCGCTCGCCACCGTGTCACCGCAGAACAGCGCCACCACCACGACCAGCAGGAACGACGCGGACACCAGGATCGAGAACAGGGTGAAGTTGAGCCCGCCCGAGGTGGCCAGGTCGGCCAGGCTGGAGAACTCGCCGCGCCCGCCGCCGTCGTCGTCCCCGGCGTCGAACTGGAACGCCACCAGGATGATCAGCGGCAGCAGCACCATGAACCCCAGCGCGAGCTGGGTACGCCGGCGCGACGCCTGCCGCCGGAACTCCGCGCCGAACGGGAGCGTGGCCGAGGGTCGGTAACCGGCCGCCGCGCCGCCCGCGCCCAGCGCCGGCGTGCCGGACGTGCCGCCGCCAGGCGACGATGCCACAGACGAACCCGCCATCACCGGTCCCCGCTTCCCCGAGAGTTCTCGCCCACCAGGGCGAGGAACGCGTCCTCCAGGCGGCGCCGGGGCACCACCCGGTCCACCCCGATACCGGCGCGGACCAGTTCGGCCACCACCTCGCTGCGGGCGGTGCCGTTCGTGTCGACCACCAGCCCGCCGTCGTCGTCGGGCAGCACCCGTACGCCGTCGAGCCGGTCGAGCACCGTACGCGCCGCGTCCGGGTCGCTCACCTCGAACAGCACGCTCGGCGACTCGCCGACGATCTCCTCCACCGGGCCGGACGCCACGATCCGCCCCTTGTTCACCACCACCGCGTGCGTGCAGGTCTGCTCCACCTCGGCCAGCAGGTGGCTGGAGACCAGCACCGCCCGTCCGCCGGTGGCGTAGCGCTGGAGCACCCGGCGCATCTCGGCGATCTGCGGCGGGTCCAGCCCGTCCGTCGGCTCGTCCAGCACCAGCAGCTCGGGCAGGCCGAGCATCGCCTGGGCGATGGCCAGCCGCTGCCGCATGCCGTGGCTGTACTTCTTCGTCCGCCGGTGCACCGAGTCGCCCAGGCCGGCGATCTCCAGCGCCTCGTCGAAGTGCGCGTCCTCCCACGGCCGCCCGGTGGCCCGCCAGTACGCCTTGAGGTTGTCCAGGCCGGACAGGTGCGGCAGGAAGCCCGGCCCCTCGACCAGCGCCCCGATCCGGGACAGCACCGGCGAGCCCGGCACCAGCCGGTGACCGAAGACGTAGATCTCCCCGGCGGTGGGCTGGGTCAGCCCCATCAGCACCCGCAGCGTGGTGGTCTTGCCCGCGCCGTTCGGCCCGAGCAGGCCGACCACCTGGCCGGGGTGCACCTCGAAGTCCACATCCGAGACCGCGACGAAGCCGTCCGCGTACTCCTTGCGCAGGTTGCGTACGGCGAGCGGGACGCCCGCGTACTCCGGGTGCACGGAGTCGTCCTGGCGACGGTGCCGGCGGCGGGTGAGCAGCACGACCACGACGAGCCCGAGCACGATCGCGGCGACCAGCCCGGCCAGCGCCCAGCGCCACACGGTGGCCGTGGTGGGGATCGGCGTGGCGTCGACTGTGGGCAGCGTCAGCGGCCCGTCGGCGAGCGCCACCGTGTGCACCGCCGGCTCGGCCGGGGAGGCGTACGCCTGGTCCGACGTCGCCACCACGAGCCGCAGCCGGTGCCCGGCCTCGACCCGCCGGACGATCCCCGGCAGCGTGACGGTGACCGGCGTGGCCGCGTCGACGGTGGCCGGCAGGCCGGTCAGGCGCACCGGCGCGACCAGGCCGGACGGCAGCGTGGCCGCGCCCTGCGGGTCGACGTCGTAGAGCTTCACGAACAGCACCGCCTCGCCGGTCGCGGAGGCGGCCCTGATCCGCACGGTGGGCGCGCCCACCACGTCGACCGGCGCGTCCAGCGGCGCCGACTCGAACCGGGCGTGCTGGCCGGGGATGTCACCGGCGACGCCGTCCAGCAGCGAGCCGAGCGCGCCCGCGAACGGCACCGAGGAGATCGCCGCCGGGTTGCCGTTCGGCGGTACGGCGACCGGCTGGGGCGGGCCGGCGAGCGTCACCTCGCGGCGGTCCTGCCCGGCCAGCCCCGGATAGTCGGCGGTACGGAAGCCGGTCGCCACCAGGCCCCGGTCCAGCGCGTCGAACCCGGCGATCCGGGAGAACGTGAACGTGTCGCCGGGCGCTGCCCCGTCCCCCTTGACGTAGTGGTCGAGCCACTGCGCGGTCAGGAACTTCACCCGGTCCGAGTCGGAGGTGGGGCCGGAGCCGCCGTCGTGGCCGCCGGTGAACCAGGCGACCCGCACCGGCGTGCCGGCGGCGGCGATGCCCCGGGCGTTGGCGTCGGCCTCGGCCAGCGGGAACAGCGTGTCCGCCTCGCCCTGCACCAGCAGCGTCGGCGACTTGATCCGATTCAGCACGCCGGCCGGCGACGACCGGCGCAGCAGCTCGACCGCCGCCGCGTCGGCCCGGCCGGTGGTGGCGATGCGCAGGTACGCGGCGCAGACGTCGGCCGCGAAGCGCCCGCACGCCGGGTCGGCGGCGCCACCCGGCGCGCGACCGGAACCGGTGCCCGGTCCGGCGCCCGGCTGCGGGCTCGGCGGGCCGGCCGACTCGGGAGCGCCCTCCGGCGCGGCGGCGGTGGCGCCGGAGAGCCCGGCCGGGCCGGAGCCAGCGTTCCCGCCGCCGCCGAAGAAGATGCCGGCCCAGCCCTTCTTGAACACACCGTCGGTGGGCTGCCGGCCGCTGCTCTCCGGCAGGAAGGCGCGGGGCAGGTCGTTCCAGGTGATCATCGGGACGATCGCGTCGATCCGCTGGTCCTGCGCGGCCAGCAGCAGGGCGAGGCCGCCGCCGTACGAGCCGCCGACCACACCGACCCGGGGGTCGCCGGCCGCGTCGAGGCGGATGTCCGGACGCTCGGCCAGCCGGTCGAGCAGCCGCTGCGCGTCCCGCACCTCGTAGTCGGGGCTGTCCAGGTGGATCTGGCCGCCGCTGCGCCCGAAGCCGCGGGCGGTCCAGGTGAGCACCGCGTACCCACGGGCGACCAGGTCCTCGGCGTCGGAGCGGACCGAATCCTTGGTGCCACCGAAGCCGTGCGCCAGCAGCACCGCCGGTACCCGCTTCGACGCCGACGCGTCCGCCGGCAGGTAGAGCGTCGTGTCCAGATCGACCGGCTCGTCGCCGGAGGGCCCGGAACGCACCGTCACCAACGTCGACTCGGTCCGGAAGTCCGCGCCCCGCGGCCGGGCCGTCCAGACCAGCGCGGCGGCGACGAGAACGACCACCACCACTGCGGCGACGGTGCGGCGCGGATGGCCGGCCAGGGCGCGCCGGAGCCGCGCGGCGGTTGATCTCATGCGCCACACGGTACGGGCCGGTGGCTGAGCATTCGCTGAGATCCGCCGTACGTCTGTCCGGTTGCACCGTTCGTCGCGCGGCGTCCCTCATCCGCCAAAGGTCCAGAGCATCCCAGCGAGACGTATTCGGATCATGTGAATTCACATCTACCGACGCAAACCATCGCCGATGTCATTTCTCGGCAACACGATCGCACGCTACGTGCCTTTCGCCCTGACACAGGGTCACCCGGAGTGGACTGACGTTAAGCCGACTCATCGGCCGAGGTCACACCCGCGTCCGGTTCGACTAATTTTCCGGTCCGGTGCACGGGACTGCGTACGGCGACCTCCCGGCGCACCGACCGCCCCGCCGTCGCCGGAGGAGACACACCATGACAGTCCCCGCGTCGCGGGTCCGTCGGCGGCCCGCCGTACCGGGCCGTACGCTCGCCCTGGTGCTGGCACTGGCGCTGCTGGCCCCGCTCGGGCTGATCTTCATCCAGGCCGAGCGCGACTACGCCGACGACCACGAGCTGGCCAGCCGGGAACGGCTCGGCGTCCGCTACCTGCGCGCCCTCGGGCCGATCACCGACACCCTGGTGGAGGCCCAGGCCATCGCCGTCGCCGAGGGCACCGTGTCCCGCGCCTCGCTCGCCGCCGCCATCGAGGGCGTCGCTGAGGTGGACAACGCCGTCGGCGACGAGTTGCGCACCCACGAACGCTGGGCCGGGCTGCGGGCCAAGCTGGAGTCGCTGCCCGATCGCGGGATCGGTAACCCCGAGGCGGCGTACCGGGCCTACGGCGAGGCGTCCGACCTGCTGCTGGCCCTCTACGGCAAGGTGCGGGAGAGTTCCGGCCTGGTCCGTGACCCCCGCGCCGACTCGTTCTTCCTCCAGGACGGCATCGGCGGCGACCTGCCCACCGCGACGGTGCTGGCCGGACGGCTCGTCGACCTGGGCCGGCTGGCCGCCAAGCGTCCCGCCGACGAACGCGTGCGGACGGGCGCGGAGCTGGCCGAGCTGCGGGTCGCCGCGCTCGGTCCCGCCACCGACCTGGTCGCCGACCTGCGCTCGGCGGTGGACAACTCGGAGAGCACCGACCTGGGCGCCAACGTGCTCACCCCGCTGGACACCTACCAGCGTTCGCTGGAGACGTTCTCGGTCTACTCGGCGCCCGGCGCCAGCCGGTCCGCGCCCGGCACCGACCAGCTCACCCGCGCCGGGCTCAACGCGCAGAACGCCGCCAAGCAGCTCCGTACGGTCATCCTCGACCAGCTCGACGCGCTGCTGCGGGACCGGCTCGACGCCCTCGAACGGGACCGGCTGCTGGGCCGGATCGCCGCCGGAGCGGCGCTGTTGCTCATCGCCGGGATCGTCGCGCTGCAGGTGGCCGCGCTACGCCGGGCCCGCGCGGCCGCGACACGCCGGGAGCCGGCCGAGGCCGCGCCGGCGGTCCACCCGCCGCTCACCGCACCCGAGACCGACCGCCAGCCGGTCGCGGTGGGGCGCGGCATCGACACCGACGGGTGGAGGCCGTTCGATGCTGCTCGGTAGTCTGCGGATCCGGGGCAAGCTCGCCCTGCTGGTGATCATCCCGCTGCTCAGCATGGTCGGGCTGGCCGTACCCGTGGTCATCGACCGGGTGTCCGCCGCCCGGCAGGCCGCCGACACCGCCGAGACCGTCCGCATCGCCAGCCGGGTCGGCAGCCTGGTCCAGGATCTCCAGCAGGAACGCCTGCTCTCGATCGGGCTGCTGCTGCGGCGGGTGAGCCGTACCGAGCTGATCCAGAAGTCGGCCACCGTCGACGACCGGGTCGCCGACCTGCGCGCCGAGCCGCTGCCGGCGCCGGTCCGGGAGAGCCTCGACCAGATACGCCGGCTGGAGGACGTCCGGAACGCCACGCTCGGCGGCCGGGCCACGCCGCAGCAGATCCTGACCGTTTTCGGCGAGGTCGACACCGCCCTGATCGACGCGCTGCGGCTGCCCTTCAAGGTGAACACCGACACCGCGGCCGGACGGCAGGTGCTCGCCCTGGACTCGCTGCTGCGCGTCGACGAGGCCCTGAGCTCGTGCACCACCCAGATCGTGCTGGTCAAGGCGACGGGCGACCCGCTGGTGGCCCGGTCGTTCGTGGCCTGCATGGCGGGGCTCAACGTCGACAACCGGCGGTTCCGCAAGCTGATCACGCCCGAGCAGCTCAAGGTGGCCGAGCTGGACGACGCGGCGGTGGCCGCCCGGACCAGCCCGACGTTCCTGGTGGACAGCCTCCGCGACCCGGACGCGGCGATCGCGCCGGTGCCACTGGACGTGCTGTTCCCCTCGGCTCGCTCGATGATCACGCTGGGCCAGTTCGTGGAGAAGAAGGTCGTCGCGGACGTCATCGCCGAGACCCGCGCCCGGGAACGGGAGGCGCTGACCGCGGCCTGGCTGGTCAGCCTCGCGGCGGCGGCGATCCTGCTCGTCGTGGTGCTGCTGAGCATGACGGTGGCGCGTACGGTGGCCCGGCCGCTGAGCCGGCTCACCCGTTCCGCCGAGCGGGTCGCCCGGGTCACCGAGGCCGAGCTGACCCGGGTCGCCGACGACGAGTCCGAGACCGTCCCCCCGGTACGCCTCGACCCGGTGGAGGTCAGCGCCCGGGACGAGATCGGCGACCTGGCCCGCGCGTTCGACAGGGTGCAGCACACCGCCGCCCGGCTGGTCGAGCGACAGGTCGCCGGCCGGCGCAACGTGGCGCAGATGTTCGGCCACGTCGGCCGGCGTACGCAGAACCTCGTCGGCCGCCAGATCGCGCTCATCGACCGGCTGGAACGGCAGGAGACCGACCCGGGCCGCCTGGAGCACCTCTACCGGCTGGACCACATCTCCAGCCGGTTGCGCCGCAACGCGGGCAGCCTGGTTGTGCTCTCCGGCGCCACCGGCTCGGACGGCCACGTGGCGCCGGTCCCGCTGGCCGACGTGGTCCGGCTCGCGCTCGGCGAGATCGAGGACTACACCCGCGTCGACGTGGAGGTCGCGCCCGGTGTGGCGGCGGCCCCCGCGATCGTCGGCGACCTGGTGCTGACGCTAGCCGAGCTGATGGAGAACGCCACCTCGTTCTCGCCGCCGCACACCCGCGTGGTGGTGACCGGTGAGCTGACCGACGGCGGAGCCCGGCTGGTCGTGGTCGACCACGGCATCGGTCTCACCGAGGACCGGATGGTCGAGGAGAACGCCCGGTTCACCAGGCGGGAACGCCTCGACCTCGCCCCGACCGAGGTGCTCGGCCTGTTCGTGGTCGGCCGGTTGGCCCGCCGGCACGGCTGGCGCGCCCGGCTGAGCCACACCCCCGGTGGTGGCGTCACGGCCGCCCTGGAGATCCCGGCCGCCTCGCTCGTGATCCGCCGCCCCGAGCCGGTCGGCGTCAGCGCCGGCCGGGCCGCCGTGCCCGGCGCCCGCGAGCCGGAGCCGCCGGCCGTCGAGGTCCCGGCCGGCTTCGACGTCGAGTTGCTGAGCCGGGCCACCCGCAGCATGTCCAGCGGTGACCCGTGGAACGCCTTCGGCAACCAGGACGACGAGGCAGAACCGGCCGAGGGGCCGGGGCAGCCCGGCGGCGGTCCGCCGCCGGTCTGGCCGCCGTCGGCCGTACCGCCGGCCGGCCCGGCCGCGCGTGCCGGGCACGTCGCCCCGCCGAACCCGGTCGTCGGCCCGGCCCCGGCCGCTCCCCCGGCCACCGGGCCGGCGACCGGCCCGACCCGGACCCCGCCGGCCGCCCGCCCGGCCCTGGCGCCGTCCGCCGGGCCGACGCTCGCCCCGCCACCTACCGGCCCGGCCCTGGTCCCGCCGCCCACCGGCCCGGCTCTCGCACCGCAGCACGGTCCCGGGCTCACCCCGCAGCACGGTCCCAGGCCCGTACCACAGCACCGTCCCGGGCCCGCGCCACAGCACCGGCCGGCGCCCGCGCCGCCGCCGGGTGGCGCCCGCCCGCCGGCACCGGCCGGGTCACCGCCGGCCATGCCGGCGCCGACCGGGCCGAACCCGGTCGGCCCGCCCGCCGGCCGGCCCGGCACCCGGTCGCCGATCCGGCAGCGGGTACCCGGCGCGAACCTGCCGACCGCCCCGCCCGCCGCGCCGGCCGGTCCGGCCACCGGCGGTCCGCTGATCGGCGTGCCGGCGGATCCGTCGAGCGTCCGGGCCCTGGTCGAGGAGTTCCAGGACGGGGTACGGCGGGCCCAGGGCGACGTCGGCGACACACCCCCGGCGGCGGAACGGCCCCGGCTCAGCCGCCGGGTGCCCGGCGCGAACCTGTCCGTCGCGCCGACGCAGTCCGTGCCCCCCACCAGTTCCGACCCCGGCGATCCCGTCGAGGTCCGCAACCGGATCAGCGAGTTCGAGGCGGGCGTCGCCCGTGCTCTGCGCGAAGTCAGTACCGACCGTCGCTACGAAGAGGACCCATCACGGTGACCAGCCCTTACCTCCACGAGAACGTCGAACAGAGCACCACCGGGGACCTCAGTCCCGAGGCGCGCACCTTCAACTGGCTGCTCGACTCGTTCACCTCCAGCACCGCCGGGGTGATGGAGGCGATCGCGGTCTCCTCGGACGGGCTGCTGATGGCCATGTCCGCGATCAAGGACAGGTCCAACGCGGAACGGCTCGCCGCCGTCGTCTCCGGCATGACCAGCCTCGCCGGGGGCGCCGCGAGCTGGTACGCGCTCGGCGCGCTCAACCGGGTGATCGTCGACATGGCCGAGGGGTACCTGCTCATCAGCGCGATCAGCAGCGGCTCGGTACTCGGCGTCGTCGCCGACCGCACCGCCAACCTGGGCACCGTGGCGTACGAGATGACGCTGTTCGCCGGCCGGGCCGGCGGCGCGCTGAGTCCCCGCCTGATCGCCGAGCTGAAGAACGCCGTACAGCAATGATCCCGGGGGCCGCCGGCGCGGACCCGGAGCCGGAACCCGGCATCCGGATCCGCCCCTTCCTGAGCGCGTCCGCTCCGGTGCCGGAGCCGGACGCGGGCGACGGGGAGCCGACCGGCCCACGCCCCTTCGTGCTGACCTCCGGGCGGGTGGACGGCGACCCGGCGATCGGCCTGGAGACCCAGGTCACCGCTCGCCCGGGCAGCACCTCGTGGGCGGTGACCGCCCGGTTGGCCCCGGAACTGGCGGCGATCGTCGCGATCTGTGCCGAGCCCGTCTCGGTCGCAGAGATCTCCGCCCGGACCCGGATGCACTTCGGGGTGACCCGGGTGCTGGTCGGCGACCTTCGCGCCGCCGGCCATCTCGACGTGCACGTCGCGGACGTCGACGACGCCCTCGATCCCGACATCATCCTGCGAGTGATTGATGGACTTCGTGCGATCTCCTGAATGGCCGGCGGCCGCCACGGGCGGGCCGGCCGCGAACAGCGCCCCGGGCCGCTACGGCGGCCCGGCACCGCTGATCGGCCGGGCCACGCCACCCCCGCACAGCATGCCGCTGCCGTACCTGCCGCCGGGTGCGCCGCCGGCCGAACCGGCCCCGATCGTCAGCCGGGTGCCGGCACCCCGGCCGCCGATCCCGGTAAAGATCCTCATCGCCGGCGGCTTCGGGGTCGGCAAGACCACCACCGTCGGCGCGATCTCCGAGATCGCGCCGCTGACCACCGAGGCGGAGATGACCACCGCCGGCATCGGCATCGACGACCCGGGCGGGGTCGCCGGAAAGACCACCACCACCGTCGCCATGGACTTCGGCTGCGTGACGATCGACCGCAGCCTGAAGCTCTACCTCTTCGGCACGCCCGGCCAGGCGCGCTTCGGCTTCATGTGGGACGACCTGTCCCGGGGCGCGCTCGGCGCGCTCGTGGTGGTGGACAGCGCCCGGCTCGACGACTGCTACCCGGCGATCGACTTCTTCGAACGGTCCGGGCTGCCCTTCGCGGTGGGCGTCAACGCCTTCGACGGCCGGCTGGCCCTGGACCTGCCGTCGATCCGCTGGGCGCTGGCGATCGGCGAGCAGGTGCCGCTGGTCCAGTTCGACGCCCGGGACCGCCTCTCGGTACGGGACGCCCTGCTCGTCGTCCTCGACCGCGCGCTGGACCGGGCGACCCGATCCCGGGCAGGCTGAACCGGTAGCCGTTTCGATCCGTTGTCTGGCGAAGGGGTGGACGCCATGAGAGGTGATCTGGACGAGACACTGGCCCGGATGGCACGGCGCGAGGAGGCGATGCGCCGCCGGGCACCGCTGGCCGGCGAGCCGGCCGGGACGCCCGAGCGGGACGTGCCGGCGGAGGCGGCGGACGAGCCGGGCGAGGGGCGGACGGGGCACGGCGCGTACCGGCTGCGGGGTGGAGACGCGCCGGTGCGGCGTGACCCGGTCGAGGAGGTCGCCGAGGCGGTCCGCCGGGTGGTGGCCGAGCACCCCGGGCTGGCCGTGACGCTGCGCGTGGAACTGGGCGAGCAGGCGTACCCACTGCGGGTCTCCTGGTCCGGCGCGGCGGTGACGGTGGGACCGGCGACACCGCCCGCGCCGCCACCGGCCTGGCCGATGTCGGTGAAGACGGTGCCCGCGCCCGGCCACGACTCGCTGGAGTCCGACCCGGCGGCCCGGCTGGCCGAGATGATCCGGCGCGACCCTTCACTGCTGGACGACCGGGGCCCGCGCCGACCCGGCACCTGATGATCGGGGCGGCTACTGTCGGCGGGTGGCCGAACCCGACCTGACCCTGACCGCGACGCTGCGGCCGGCCGCGCTCGACGCCCGCCGCGGCGTGGTGCGCCTGCACCCCGAGGTCCTCACCGCGCTGGCGCTGCGCCCGGGCGATCCGGTACGCCTGACCGGCCGCCGGGTCACGGCCGGCATCGCCGCCGCCGCCGCCGCGAGCACCAGCGGCGCCCTGCTGCACGCCGACGACCTGCTGCTGGGCAACCTCGGACTGCGGGCCGGCGGCCAGGTCACGGTGAGCCCGCTACCAGCGACCCCGGCACGCCGGCTCACCCTGTCCGGCCCGGCCGCCGTGATCGCCGCGGTCCCGCCGGAGATGCTGCGGCTCGCGCTGCTGGGCAAGGTGGTCACCGCCGGGGACGACGTCTCGCTGCTGCCGCAGGACGTGCTCCCGGACGCCGCCGTGCGCGGCCTGATCGAGGCCGCGCGGCGCAGTCTCGCCAGTTCCGTCGGGTACGCCTGGACGAGCACGCTGCTCACCGTCGTGTCGGCCGAGCCGGCGGTCGGCGCGCTCGTCACCATGGACACGGTGGTGGGCTGGGAACACGGCCCCGCCACCCGGGGCTCCGGCCCCGCGTCCCCGGCCTCCACCGCTCGGGTCTCCGCGCCCTCGGCCACCCCGGCCGGGACGGGACCCGCCGGTGGCCTGCTCGGCCCGGAGGACGCGCCCGACGTGGACGAGCTGCCCGGCCTGCGCGCCCAGGCCGAGGAGCTGACCGAACTGCTGGACCTGGGCTTCCACCACCGCGAGGTGCTGGGCCGCCTCGGCACCACCGTCTCGCTCGGCGTGCTGGTGGAGGGCCCGGCCGGATCGGGCAAATCCGCGCTGGTGCGTGCCGTCGCCGCCCGGGTCGGCGCGGGCGTCCGGCCGCTCTGGGCGCCGGAGCTGGCCACGCTCACCGACGACGCGGCGGCGGGCCGGCTGCGCGAGGCGGCCTCGGCGGTACGCGCCGGTGGCCCCGCCGTGCTGCTGGTCACCGATGTGGAGGCGATCGCCCCGGCCGACGAGCCGGGTCCGCTGGCCACCGTGTTCCGGCAGGTGGCGGCCGAGACGCTGCGCGCCGGCGTGGCGGTGGTGTGCACGACCGGACGCCCCGAGGCGGTGGACCCGGCGCTGCGCGGCCCGGACCTGCTCGCGCTGCGGATCACCGTGCCGCTGCCCGACGCGTCGCTGCGCCGTGAGCAGTTGACGGTGCTGACCCGGGAGGTACCGCTGGCCGGTGACGTCCGGCTGGACGAGGTGGCCGGCCGCACTCCCGGGTTCGTCGCGGCGGACCTGGCGGCGCTGGTCCGCGAGGCCGGGGTACGCGCGGCGCTGCGGCAGAAGACGGCGGAGACGCCGAGCGTGGCGATGGCCGACTTCACCGCCGCGCTGGAGGTGGTCCGGCCGACCACGATGTCCGCCTCCACGTTGGAGCTGGCGTCGGTGACGCTCGACGACGTGGGCGGGCTGCACGAGGTCAAGCAGACGCTCACCGAGTCGGTGCTCTGGCCGCTCACCTACCCGGACACGTTCGCCCGGCTGGGCGTGACGCCGCCGCGCGGCGTGCTGCTCTACGGCCCGCCAGGCTGCGGCAAGACCTATCTGGTGACCGCGCTGGCCGGCTCCGGGCGGGCGAACGTGCTGTCGGTGAAGGGCGCGGAGCTGCTCTCGAAGTGGGTGGGTGAGAGCGAGCGGGCGGTCCGGGAGCTGTTCCGCCGTGCCCGGCAGGCCGCGCCCACGCTCGTCTTCCTGGACGAGGTGGACGCGCTGGCCCCGGTACGCGGGCAGGCCACCGACGGCGGTACGACCGACCGGGTGGTGGCGGCACTGCTGACCGAACTGGACGGGGTGGAGGCACTGCGCAACGTGGTGGTGGTCGGCGCGACCAACCGCCCCGAGCTGGTCGACCCGGCGTTGCTGCGTCCGGGCCGGCTGGAACGCCTGGTCTACGTGCCCCCGCCGGACGGTCCGGCCCGTGCGGAGATCCTGCGTGCGTCCGCGCGGGACGTCCCGCTCGCGCCGGACGTGGACCTCGACGCCCTCGGCGCCGAGCTGGACGGCTTCTCCGCGGCCGACTGCGCCGCGCTGATCCGGGAGGCGGCGCTCGCCGCCATGCGCGAGTCGTTGCACGCGAGCACCGTGACCGCCGCGCACGTCGAGGCGGCCCGGGCCCGCGTCCGGCCCTCCCTGGACCCGGTGCAGCTCGCGCGCCTGGAGTCGTACGCCGCCGGCCGGTAGCGACCGGCCGGCTCGCCGAGCGGCCGGTCAGCTCTCGCCGCGGCGGCGCGCGGCCGGGCGGCGGGGCGGCTCCGGGACACGGCGGCGGCGTCCGGGTTCCCGGCGCCCGCGTGCCGGCCGGTCGCGGGAACGCTCCGCCGCCGACCGGACCGGCTGGCCGGCGTACTCGTCGTCGCCGAAGTCGTTGCCCGCGTCGTAGGCGGCGTACTCGTCGTCGGCCGGCCCGGCGTCGCCTCGCTCCTCCCGGAGCGCGGTCGCGTGGTCCCTGCCCACCCGGGAGTCCTCGATCTCACCGCGCCAGCACTCGACCGCGTCCGGGTCGAGCACGGTCCGGGTCATCACGTGCCGGACGAAGTGCCTCAGCTCCAGCCGGACCCGGCGGCCCTGGGCCCGCCACAGGTTGGCGGTGTGCTCGACGAGGCCGCGCGGGTGGTACTCCAGCACGACCAGGATCCGGGTCAGCTCCGGGGCGACCTCGTGGAAGCTGACGGTGCCGTCGACCGAGCCCTTCTCTCCGGTGGACCGCCAGTGGACGAGCCGGTCCGGGATCTGCCGGACGATGGTGGACTGCCGGCTCCGGTGCGACCAGAGCATCCGCGCCGTCCAGGTCATCCTCTCGTCGGCGTCGCAGTCGGCCCGCTCGACCTGCGGCAGGGAACTCGGGAAGTCGCCGAACGTCGTCCACTGGTCGTACGCGACCCGGACCGGGACGCCGACCTCGATGGCCTCGACCATGTTCGTGACCCTGGCCGTACGGCCGCCCTCCCGGCCTCCCCTGCGCACGCCGAGCGCCGTCATCAGCTTCTCCTTACCGCCGGCCAGGCCGGCGTGGAACATCGCCTTGACCGGGGAGGCGCCCTCGGCGAGCCGGTGCGCGCCGGTGGCGGCGGCCACCAGGCCCGGATCGCCGTCGCGCTTCGCGTACTCGCTCAACCGCCCGGTGGCGTCGGTGACCCGGTCGGCGACCACCTGCACGGCCCGCTCACCGAGCGCGGCGGCGAGGTTGCGCAGCTCGGCGCCGATCTGGTCGCGGGCCCGGTCGGCCAGGCTGCTCGTCGCCACGGCTCACCGCCCCCGATCGGCTCGGGCCGGCACCGGCTGGTCGTCCAGCTCCGGCTCCTCATCGGGCGCGGAACGCTCCTTCCCCGGTGCGGCACCTTCGGCGGCCGGCGCGGAACGCTCGCCGGCCGGCCGGTCGGCACCGGTCCTGCGGCGCAACGCGTCGGCGCCCCCGCGCAGTCGTCCGCCGATGGCGTCGATGCCGTTGCCGGCGGCGGCGGTCGCGGCCGCCCGCCCGGCGGCCACCAGCGGCGGGCCCAGCCCACCGAGGTTGCGCAACTGCGGGCTCGCGGCCATCAGGTCCTCGGCGAGCTGCTTCAGGCCCCCGGGGTGCCGGCTGGCCCGCCCGGCGGCGACCGCCGTGGCGAGCGTCAACGCGGTACGCATCTTCTTCCGGCGACCCAGCAGGTAGCCGAACCCGACGGCGAACGCCACCCGTGCTCCGCTTCTCATCCGCTCTCCTTCGCGCTCCCGGGAAGTCGCGGACCCGGAGACGCGGGCTACCCGTCAGACCATCGGAGAAACGTCTCCACACGAGCGCGAGACCGCCCACCGAGGCGGCGTCGAGCAGGAGGAACCCGGATGAGGTGGCTCAGCGGATCGGCAGGGCGGAGTCCAGCGACATCCGGGCGTGCAGCCTTCCGTCTTCGGTACGCAGTTCCGCGCCGCACTTACGCAGCACCGAGATCGCACCCGCGTTGTCCGGCGTGGTGTTCGCGACCACCGTGTGCATCCCGGCCGCGGCGGCGGCGTTCAGCAACTGGCGCAGGGCGGCGACGCCCAGGCCCCGGCCCCGCGCCGACCGGCCGAGCCACATGCCGGTCTCCACGGTTCCCGGCTCGTCCCGGCGGGTCATCCGCACCACGCCGACCACCTCGCCGCCGGAGACGATCGCGTACATGGCCGTGCCGGTGGGGCCGTTCAGCCCGCCGAGGCTGGCGCGGTGGAACTCGCGGAACGCGTCGCGGCGGGCCAGCGACCAGCCCGCCGGGGCGTCCACCGGAGGCATGACGTCATCCGGTTCCGCCTCAGCCGCCGCTACGGAGAGCAACGGTTCCAGGTTCCGTTCGTTCACCGGCTCCAGCCGTACCGCACCCGTCACGTCCGCAGTCTGCCGCCCGCCCGTCCGAGTCGTCCACCGCTTTGGGGAGGGATTGCCGCTACGGCCGACCGCCTCGTCCGGTCGTACCCCCGGGTGTTTCCGCCTCACGCTGCGTTGTCATCCGACCGGTCGTTCCGGGGTGAGCGTGGTCACGGCCGGGGGATCGAACTCGCAGCACACGGCCGAGGCGTCGTCGGTGCGCTTGTGCCGCCGCCGACCCCGATCGCGGCAACCGTGCGTCATCATCTCCGGACCTTCGGTAGCGTCGGGGGTGACGGGGGTCGGTCCCGGTGACAGGGGGGTACGAGATGTTGGAGCGGTTGCACGAGGGTGGCATCCGGGCGGAGCACGCCTACCTCGCCGGATTCGTCAGCATCGGCCTCTCGGTCACGAGCTGGTTCCTCTCCAAGCACATGGAGCGCGCCGGGGTGGCGCGGGCGGACCGCTGGGGCATCTTCATCGGCGAGTGGGCGCCGACGTTCTTCGCCATCGGCAACGGGCTGCGCACGTACGAGAAGTGACGCCTGTCAGCGTCGCCGGCTACGGGCGCGCGACGAACGCAGCCGGCGCAGCCGGCCGATCAGCACCGGCTCGGCGGCGAGCGCGGCCGGGTGGTCGAGCAGGGCGTTGAGCAGCTGGTAGTAGCGGGTCGCGGAGAGCCCGAAGGTGTCCCGGATGGCCTGTTCCTTGGCGCCGGCATGCTTCCACCACTGCGCCTCGAAGGCGAGGATCCGCCGCTCGCGCTCGGTGAGGCCGGCCGGCGCCGCGCCCGCACCGGCCGCAGCGCCCACGTCTGCCGCGTCCGGCCCGGCCTGCTCGACCGGCGCGGCGGACTCGACGGACGATCCGGGCTCGACGGACGATCCGGGCTCGACGGGCGATCCGGGCTCGACCGGTCGTGCGGACTCCGACGGCGCGTCCGGCTTCGGCGGTGCTGTGGACTCGACGGGAGGAGCGGTGCGCGGTGGCGGAACGCTCCCGCCCGCGTGGCGCGTACCCGCTGTGGGCCCCGGCGGGTCGGACCGGTCGACGGCGGCCCGCTGCGAGGCGTCGGCGGACATGGTGCTCCTCTCCGACGGCGGGTGACCGGCGCGCGGAGCGCGCCGGCCGGGGGAGCCCCAGCGTAACCAGGGCCGCCCCCCCCGGCCGCATCGGACGCGGGGTCCGCGCCGCCGGGCGGTGCCGGCGGCGCGGACCAGGTCAGGCGATGTCCCGCCGCCGCATCGTCCAGAACGCGGCCACCACCGCGCCGAGCAGGGCCACGCCGAACACCACAGCCGACTGCTGCCAGGTGACCATGTACGTGGCCGGCTCGCAGGCGCCCTGGGAGAACTGGCAGGTGTCGTAGTCGAACAGCTCCGCCTGCTTCAGGAACCACGACTGGGCGTACGTGGACAGCACGTACCGGTCACCGAACTGGACCCCGAGCACCGCCACCGCGATCCGGATGCCGATCTCACTCACCGCGAAGATGCCCACCGCCGCACCCAGCGCCATCGCGGTGTGCCGGCCGAGCGAGGCCAGCGCGAACCCGAACGCCGCCACGAGGAGCGTCATCGCCAGCGCACGCAGCCCGTCCAGCCCGATCGACTGCCACACTCCGGGGGTCATCTTCGCGGTGCTGCCGCGCTGGCTGGCGATCAGCCAGAACGCCGCCGTCCAGAGGGCGCCGAGCACCACTGTCAGACCGAACACGGTGGCGAGCAGGGCGGCCAGTTTCGTGCCCAGCACGGTCAGCCGTTTCGGCCGCCAGAGCAGCAGGTTCATCATCCCGCCGGTGTTCCACTCGGCGCCCACGAAGGAGGCGCCGACGATGAAGCCGAACAGCGCCACGGAGGCGGCGAACACGGCGATGAAGAGGGGGAACTCGGCCCGGAAGTCGAACTGGTACGGCAGGTTCCACTTCGGGTCGAACATGTCCGGCTGCGGCTGGTAGTCCTTGCCGCAGTTCGGGCCGTACTCCTCCTCGGTCTGCTCGCCGCGGGCCTGAGCAGCCTCACACTCGGTGATCGAACGCTTCCACCGCTCCGTCGCCTGCTGGTACTGGGCCCGGGAGTCGGCCTCCGCCGCCGCCACCACCGTCGGGGAGAGCTTCTCGCTGGAGAAGCTGAACGCGGTCGCGACGGTGGCCAGGCCGAGCACCAGCAGGACCAGCATCAGCCGGGTGACCCGGCGCTTGCCGAGCCGGCGCAGCTCGGTGACGAACAGGCTCATGCGCCCCAACCTCCTGCGGTGACGGTCTGGTCGACCTTCGCGGACTGGTCGACCTGACGGTGCTGACCGGCGATCGGCGCGGTGGCGGTCAGTTCGAGGAAGACGCTCTCCAGGTCGACAGCGACCGGGGTGAGCTCGCTGACGTACAGGCCCTGCTCGGCGAGGAGCCGGCTGACGGTGGCCGGCTTGTCCACGCCGGACAGCATCAGGTGGTCCGGCTCGGCGGCGACGCGGACCCCGGCACGGCTGAGCGCGTCGGCGGCCTGGGGCAGGTCGCTGACCGCCTCCAGGCGTACCCGCACGGCGCCCTGGGAGTGGGCCGCGAGCACCTGGTCGACCGGGCCGAACGCGACCCGGCGGCCGAGCGAGATGATCGTGACCGAGTCGCAGATGAGCTGGATCTCGCCGAGGATGTGGCTGGAGAGCACCACTGTCATCCCGGCCTCGGACAGCTCCCGCATCAGCCCGCGCATCTCCCGGATGCCGCCCGGGTCGAGGCCGTTCGCCGGCTCGTCGAGGATCAGCAGCTTGGGGTTCTTGAGCAGCGCGGAGGCGACCGCCAGCCGCTGCTTCATGCCGAGCGAGTAGGTCTTGACCCGCTCGCCGGCCCGGTCGCGCAGCCCGACCAGCTCCAGCACCTCGTCGACGCGCTGCTTGGGCAGCTCACCGGCCTGAGCGAGCAGGCCCAGGGTGTCGCGGGCGGAGAAGTGCGGGAAGAACTGCGGACTCTCCACGATGGCGCCGACCTGCCCGGCGACCGCCGGAAGCGAGTGCGGCAGCTCCTGGCCGAGAATGGCCATCCGGCCACCGTTCGGCTTGATCAGGCCGAGCAGCGTACGCAGCGTGGTGGTCTTGCCCGAGCCGTTCGGACCGAGGAAGCCGTGCACCTGGCCGGCTTCCACTCGCATGTCGAAGCCGTCGAGCGCGTGGCGGACCCCTCGCTTCCGGCTCCGGTACGTCTTGCGGAGACCTTCGATCTCCAGGACAGCCGACACAGCTGACCTCCCCCGATAAGTAGGCGTCAGCGACACCATACGCGGTATGCATCAGAAGGCAATACCCGGTATGCAGCGTCGGCGTGTCGGGTGAGGTCAGGCGCAGACGACGTGTACGCCGGCGTCGCGGAACGCCGCCACCACCTCCGGGGACGCGCCGGAGTCGGTCACCAGGGTCTCCACGCGGTCCACCGCGCAGATCCGCGCGAACGCGTGCCCGCCGAGCTTCGAGGAATCAGCTATCACCACGACCCGCTTGGCCCGGGCAACCATGAGGCTGTTCATGGCCGCCTCGCCCTCGTGGTGCGCGGCGGCACCCAGCTGCGGGTCGATCGCGTCCACGCCGAGCAGCGCGACGTCGAGCGTGACCTCGCGCAGCAGCGCCCCGCCGAGCGGGCCGACCAGCTCGAACGACTTGGGCCGGACCACGCCGCCGGCCACCACCACCTTCATCCGCGAACGCACCAGCAGTTCGTTGGCGATGTTCAGCGCGTTCGTCACCACGGTGAGCTGGGCGCCCTCGGCGCTGGTGTTGAGATCCGGACGGACCGCCAGCGCCCGGGCCACCTCGGTGCTCGTGGTGCCGCCGTTGAGGCCGACGACGGTGCCCGGCGACACGAGCGCGGCGGCCGCCGCGCCGATCCGCTGCTTCTCGGCCGAGTGCTTAGCGGTCTTGTAGCGCAGCGGCAGGTCGTAGGAGACGCCGTTGGCGACCGCGCCACCCCGGGTACGGGTGATCATCTGCTGCTGGGCGAGCTGGTCGAAGTCACGCCGGATGGTGGCCTGGGAGACATCCAGCCGCTCGGCCGCCTCCTCGACGCTGACCCGGCCGCTGTTGGTCAGCATCTCCAGCAGCGCGTTCCAGCGCGCGTAGCGGTCCACCGCGGGGCCTCCCCAGTTGTGCGTGAACGGTGATCGGTTGCGTGCACACTAGTGCGCGAAAATGGGTCCGCGCAAAACCCTGCGCTGCGCGAACTGGGGGACGGTTGCCACGACCGCAGGGTTTCACGCAGAATGGCGCGCGAAAGGCGGCCGTATCGCGCCGTATTGCGCAAAGTCTCCCCCGGCGAGGAGTTGTCATGGCGTACGTGCACGCGGAGATCGCGAGCCAGCCCGACTGCTGGCGGGAGGCGGCGCGACTCGCCCCGACCGTCGCGGAGCACCTGCCGCGCCCCGGCGAGCGGGTCGCCGTCGTCGGTTGCGGCACGTCGTGGTTCATGGCCATGGCGTACGCCGGGCTGCGCGAGGCCGCCGGCCAGGGCGAGACCGACGCCTTCCAGGCCAGCGAGTTCCCGGCCGGCCGCCACTACGACCGGCTGATCGCGATCACCCGCTCCGGCACCACCACCGAGGTGCTCGACCTGCTCACCGCGCTGCGCGGGCGGATCCCCACCACGGTCCTGGTCGGCGACCCGGACTCGGCCGCCGTCACGCTCGCCGACGCCACAGTCACGCTGCCCTTCGCCGACGAGCGGGCCGTGGTGCAGACCCGCTTCGCCACCACAGCGCTCGCGCTGCTGCGCGCCCACCTCGGCGAGGACCTGGGCCGCCTGGCCGCCGACGCCGAGGTGGCCGTACGCGCCCCGCTGCCGATCGACCCGGCCGGCATCGAGCAGGTCACCTTCCTCGGTCGCGGCTGGACCGTCGGCCTGGCCCAGGAGGCCGCGCTGAAGTGCCGCGAGGCGGCCACGTTCTGGGCCGAGGCGTACCCGGCCATGGACTACCGGCACGGACCGATCTCGGTGGCCGCGCCCGGCCGTCTCGTGTGGGCGCTCGGCGAGATCCCGGACGGCCTGCCGGAGGACGTGGCAGCCACCGGCGCCGCGTTCGTGCACAGCCGCACGCACGGCTGGCGCACGGTGCTGACGAGCTGGTCGGCCGGCCGCAACCCGGTCGACCCGATGGCCGACCTGATCCTGGCCCAGCGGTTCGCGGTAGCGCTCGCCACCAGCCGCGGCCTCGACCCGGACGCGCCCCGCCACCTCACCCGGTCCGTGGTCCTGGCATGAGCGAACGCACCGAGCGCAGCGAGGGCCGTGAGCGCATGCCCAGCCAGCACCGCATGAGCGAACGCACCGAGCGCAGCGAGGGCCGTGAGCGCATGCCCAGCCAGCACCGCATGAGCGAACGCACCGAGCGCAGCGAGGGCCGTGAGC